>NZ_JAGL01000113.1 GCF_000526635.1 Aminobacter sp. J41 | reverse complement strand
GTCCGTCGTCCTCCACCACCAGGACACGCACGCCGTTGAGGACCAAGCCGTCATCGAGACTGATGGACGCCTCCTGCATCCTCGCTCACCTCATGAAGCGGCGCCTCGATCCTGCAGACGAAGCCGTCGGGACGAAACTCGCGGTTGATCTTCGCGCCCGACCCATTGCGAGCCCCATGGCGGCACGGATGATGAAGGCGCAGCGAGGGCTGCAGTTAGGCAAACTTTGCCTCGTTGGATCGGAGCATGTCGTAGGTTGGACGCAGCCAATGCGGGGAACGTCCGCGTAGTGAGTCTGTCTAGTCCGATGATCTCGGCGGGAAGTCATCTGGAGCTGCTATCCATGGTCGCCTGGACAGTTCGTGTCCGTAACGTACGGAACCGTCGGCAAATACCACCCCCACGTCCTTCCGACAGACGTCTCTGTTGCCACATATGTACAGGAGCGCATCTTCCAGATTAAAGCTGTCGAACATGGTATTGCCGGCATCGTCAGTCACGCGGTAACAGACCGCGATTTCCGAATGTGGCACGGACGGCATCGCCTTCGCCGCAGCGGCCAGTCTGATCGCTCGGGCTATCGAAATCTCCTGTGCTATCGGATGATCGAAATTGGTATCGCCCAGCAGTTCATAAACCCCATCGAGCACATCGCGATCGATATAGTATTGCCTGGCGCCGGCGTCAGGTTCGTCTTCCAGGAGCTTCGCCATCGTGTTGGCAAGCCAGTCGATCGTCGCGGTCACCTCTCGCTCGGGTATACGAACATCAACGGTGTCTTCGACTCGACCTAGAATATGGCCCTTCGCAATCCAGGCATTTTCCGAAAGGACTGCTCGTTTCCAAGAACGCTTGCAATTGAGCCACACCTCGTAGCACTTGTTCGGCGCCACACGGCTCAAGGGGATGCTGAACAAGCCCATGTCAATTGCAGTGGTCTTCGTTTTGCCCGGCGATCTTCGGAGGTTCTTCCTTCGGCGTTCAGCTACGGGAGCCTCGCG
>NZ_JAGL01000112.1 GCF_000526635.1 Aminobacter sp. J41 | reverse complement strand
TAGAGCAGATTCGATTTAGTCCGGGTCATATCCCGCCGCCTCGAAGTAGTGCCGGCATTCCTGCGGGGTGAAGGCGGAGAGGCAGTCGGCGACCGCTGACCAGAGATCGTCAATGGTTCTGGCGGCGGCTTTTCTAAGCAGGGCCTTCAGCTTCGAGAAAGCCATCTCGATGGGGTTGAAGTCTGGGGAGTATGGCGGGAGGAACAGGAGCCGTGCGCCAACCTTCTCGATAGCCTCGCGCACACCGCTGATCTTGTGAGCAGGCAGGTTATCCATGACGACGATGTCGCCTGGCCGAAGCTCGGGTGCGAGAACCTGCTCGGCATAGGCGAGGAAGGCGGGGCCGTTCATCGGCCCATCAAGCAACATCGGTGCCGCCATACCAGATAGCCGCAGGCCTGCGGTAAAGGTGGTCGTCTTCCAATGTCCGTGTGGAACGGGTGCCCGGCATCGTTCACCGCATGGCGCTCGCCCTCGCAGCCGCGCCATCTTCGTGGATGCCGCGGTCTCGTCAATGAAGATGAGCCTCTCAGGATCGAGATCGAGTTGGCCGTCGAACCAAGCTATGCGGCGGCGCAGGACATCAGGACGCTGCTGCTCTGAGGCGTGTGCCGTTTTTTTTGAACGTAACGCCGCGCCGATCGAGGAACAGCCAGACCGTCGAGGGGGCCGCACGCACGCCGCGCTCGTCGACAAGCCGATCGCCGATCTCAGCAAGCGTGATGTCCGGTGCCTTCTCTATCAGGCCCAGAATGAAGGCCTCGTGCGCATCGAGCTTCGATCGTGACGGTTGGCCCTGCTTGCGCGCTTCCGTTTCGCCTGTCTCGCGATAGCGCCGATACCAGGCCCCGGCCGTTGAGATCCCGATACGGAAGCGTCGTGCCGCCTCCCGCGTCGAAACCCCATCTTCAATCGCCGCAATAACTCGACCGCGAAGGTCCCCGCTCAAGCTCCTCGTCATCACCACCCTCCTGGCAAATCACCAAGAGCAGTGAATCAGACTAAACTGATCCCGTGAATCCTCAAACCGACTCTGTGTTCATAAAAGATGCTCTAGC
>NZ_JAGL01000111.1 GCF_000526635.1 Aminobacter sp. J41 | reverse complement strand
CGGCGCAACTTGGGCTTCGTTCTGGCCGTGGGACGGACCTCGCCTTCAGTCCATGCGTGTCGTAAGCTCGCCAGGAAGGCTTCAGTATCCGGCGTAACCGTTGAATGCGAAGCCTCACCCGCAACATCGACGAGCTGCTGCTGGGCTGACCGGATATCGCGCAGGAGCTTGACGGGATCCAATTGGCTGCAGATGTCCGTTAATCGACCGCGGACCTCGGCTGGTGTCCTATCGTCTGCGATTAGCCTTTGGTAGGGTGTGGCAGGAGGGTAGTAGGTTTTCTTGACGAAAGCGCCATCACGACGCTTTTCCCGCAGCTTGAATGAAGGTTGGAAGAAGTTTACGAAGAGCCGAACCGACCGGTATAGATCAGCAAGGACAGCGGCAGCTGCAACGCCTTCGTAGCGATGGTAGCCGACAATGCGTCGGACGACCGATCCATTTTTCTGTTCAACGAAGGCCTGGTCGTTCTTGCGGTAGGGACGACACCGCGTGAACTCGATATTGGCATTCAGGCAATAATCTCGGATTGTCTCGTTGATAAAGACACTATCATTGTCGGTGTCGAAGCCGAGCAGGGCAAACGGCATCAGACGCCGGAGCTCGCTCAATACTTCACTTAGAAGCTTTTGTTCACGGACAAGCAGCGGTGCACATTCAGTCCAACCGGTCGCAATATCGGTTAGCACCAGCGTTTGAATGAAGCTGCCGCGTGCGGTGGGGCCAGAGTGTGCAACAAGATCCGCTTCAACAAAACCCGGTGGTGGATTTCCCCAGTCGGAGAATGTCCGGACGGGAACGCTCCGCCTCAAAGCCGTTGAGGCAACCGAGCGACGGCGTCGGCGTCCACCTGCTGTTTCACGAATGTTCTTAAGCGCACGATCAATCGTAGCTGCACTCATCTGCAATAAGAGAGAGCGAACCTTATCATCCAGGCTGAGGTACCCGTTCCGTTCCATCGACGCGATCAGCGTGGGAAGCAGCGCTTTCAAACGCTTTCCACAAATCCGGTCGGAAGCTTCCCACAGCACTATAAGGGCTTGGTGAACCGCCTCATCATA
>NZ_JAGL01000110.1 GCF_000526635.1 Aminobacter sp. J41 | reverse complement strand
CGATGCTTCGGCCGATGGGCCAGTCCACGAACCGTACGGCTAGCTTCACGCTGACTTACATGCGTGCGAGGGCAATTCGCGCGCCGTTCTGCAACGGCGTCGGCAATGCAACGCCTGTCCAGAGATTTGAATCGCAGTAGCGTAAATCGACGTGAGTTGCGGCCGCTTCAGGCCACGCTGCAGGCACTGCAACGTGAATTGGCCCTCATCTGCCGTGTGCTTCGACTTGATTGGGCCGGCTTCCGAATGGCAGCTTTCTCAGGGTTTCGGCCAAGAACTAAGCCCTCACCGGGACGTGCATCCGAACTTCAAGTCTGCGGTGCTGTAGTAACCAAGCGTGGTGGTCCCGGACACAGAGCTTTTGAGAACAATCGACAGAAGCCCGACCCCCAGCGGGGCTTCAATCTCAAACGCGAGGGTGGTCGCACCGCCGATCTGTCATCCCGTTTTCCGGCATCGTAGCGGGTGTACCCGGCGATAATGATCATTGGGTTCCTCCTTCGAGCTTGTCGGCCGCCGCCCGTGGTGCCGAGCAACGCCGGCGCCGCCATGGTTGTGGTCCGTACTTTAGCCGCCCTTCACGTATCCAAGAGCTTCGACGATCTTTCCGTCGCGGACGCGCATGATGTTGACACCCCGGACGTGGTCGGCAGCGCGCTCGCTCCAGCGAAGCTGCCAGCGGATGATGCCGCGGTCGCCCATGGCCGAGATTTCCTCGGCCGTGAAGGCCAGCTTGGCTGAGGACGCGACTTCTTTCCAGAAGGCGAGGCATGCCCCACGCCCTTCATAACGCGCTCCATCCGGGGCGGGTGTCGTGTTCTCGAGCACGCAGTCTTCGCCGATGAGGTCATCGAGATCGTCCGGGCGATGGTTCTCGAATGCGTCGTGGAAGCGCTCCATGATGGTGCGCGTATCGATTGGGTAGGTCATGGCATCACCTCGCTTGTTGCCGTGGGTGCCGCAGCTCTCCCTCGCCATCGGCCCTGAATTAGAGCGGTTTTCGACCGTTTTGAATCGCGTGGGGATTCCCGCCGGGCGTGATTTCTGATTAAGAATCCGTGCTGGTGAAGGAGGCCAGCATG
>NZ_JAGL01000109.1 GCF_000526635.1 Aminobacter sp. J41 | reverse complement strand
CGCAAGCTCAACTCGACCGACGTCATCGACGCCCTGTCGGACCTGTTCATCCTGCGTGGTGTGCCCGGCCATGTCCGTTCCGACAACGTCCTAAGAGCGGAAGGAATTGAAGCGCACAGTCAAAGTCTCTCTGTGCGCCAGCATGCTCTTGCTGCATGGCGCTCGTCAAGCTGGGTGATCGAACCAGGCGGCTTCCACTGGCGAAGGAAAAGGTCTCGTCCATAGCAAACACAGGGTACGCCTGGCGGCGGCCCTCACCGTCCTCAACACGAGCTACTGATCCAGGTGGAAGACCCGAACATTATCTACAGGGTCATCGCAAAGATGCCCTCACGGCCCTAGCTGACAGAGGTTATTCCACCTGGCACCCGCCCCTCAACGAAGGGCCGGTAGTCGGAACCGCTCTTGATGACGGCGTGCACGACGCGCGCCATCTTGGCGGTAATTGCGGTCATCGCCTTGCGGCGCAGATCGGGATTGTCGCGATCGCGTGCGATGTAGCGTTCGAACTTGTGCCTGAAGCCATTCTCGCGCTGACGGATGGCGACTTGCCCGGCGATCCAGAGCGTTCGTCGCAGCCTGGCATTGCCAAACTTCGAGAGCCGGGTGAGCCCGCGATATTGACCAGACTGCTGCGTCGACAGGTCCAGCCCGCAGAACTTCAGAAACTGACGATGGTGCCGAAAGCGGCGCAGATCGCCAGCCTCCGCAATGATCGTCAGCGCATTGATGGGGCCAATGCCGGGGATCTGCCGCAGGAGCTGGTAATCCTGACTGTGCCGCAGCAGTTCGTCAGCCTGCATCTCGATCTCATTGCGTTGCCTGATCAGGCTGCGCGCTTCGGCCACGACCATACGGAACATGCGAATTGCGGGGGCATCAAGGGGTAGAGGCAAACCGATTGAGGTCCGCGCTGTCTCGTAGATGTCCATGAGGAGCTGGGTCTTGCTGACCTTACGGCCGACGACATCCCAAGCCGCCTCGACGAAATCCTCCTTTGTCAGCGCCGTGACGCTGGCCGGCGTCGGAAAGGCATCGAGGAAGGCAAAGAACCAATCGCTCCGACTGTTTGCGTATTCCGATGAAGCCGGCCATTGATTCCGAAACGAAGCCGGCCACCTGTTCCGATTTCATT
>NZ_JAGL01000108.1 GCF_000526635.1 Aminobacter sp. J41 | reverse complement strand
TGATCGCACTCGCTGCCGACGAGATCGTGATGTGCGAACACTCCGTGCTGGGACCCGTCGATCCGCAACTTGGCCAGTTGCCTGCAGCCTCGCTCATCAAGGTCGTCGAGGAGAAACCCATCGCCGAGATCGACGACCAGACCCTGATCATGGCCGATGTCGGTCGCAAGGCCATTGCGCAGATCGAGGCATTCGCGAAACGTCTGCTGTCCGACAAGATGGACGAGAACCGCGCAGCGTCCGTGGCGGCGAAGCTGGCGACGGGCACCTGGACCCACGACTATCCCATCTCTACCGACGAGGCCCGCGACATGGGCCTGCCCGTTGGAACGGACATGCCCAAGGAAATACTGGAGCTGATGACGCTCTATCCGCAGCCGGTTCGGCGCCAGGGCGGTGGCGTGGAATACCTGCCCGAGCCGCGGCAACGAGAGGCGCGCCGCGCCATGTCCACGCGCTGAATGCTTGCATCAGCCGGCCGCCAGGACCGGCTCGTCAACGAAAGGATACAGGATGCCCACGGTCGCTTGCCCGCAGTGCAATTCCACCAACAGAGTGCCGCAAGAGCGCCTGACCGATAATCCCAATTGCGGACGCTGCGGCGCGCCTCTCTTTCAAGGCAGGCCCGTCACGCTTACAGCGGCTAATTTTGACCGTCATGCGAATGCCGAACTGCCCTTGCTGGTCGATTTCTGGGCCGTGTGGTGCGGGCCATGCAAGATGATGGCGCCCCAATTCGAGGCGGCGGCGCAGTCGCTCGAACCAAATTTCCGCCTCGGTAAGCTCGATACGGAAGCCGAACAGAAGATCGCCGGCCGCCACGGGATCCGCGGCATTCCCACCATGATCCTGTTCAGTAGCGGGAAGGAAATTGCGAGAACGAGCGGAGCAATGCCTGCCGCGCAGATAGCGCAGTGGGCGCGGTCGCACGTCTAGAATTTACAGGTATTGGCCTTACCTGCGCCATGCCATCAGGAGAAGAACATGCATGGCGTGACCGGATTTGTCGAAAGTGCGGCCTTGTTGGTCTTTGCTGCGTTCGTGCTCGTGACGATATGTTTGTTGATTTCCGCCGAGAACTGACCCGGGATTGGGCGGTTTTTCCATTGAGAAGTGACCCATGTTTGAACCCACCCCTGCTGGTTGATCGCAGG
>NZ_JAGL01000107.1 GCF_000526635.1 Aminobacter sp. J41 | reverse complement strand
TTGAAACCGGACCACCCTATGGGGTCAGGCCAGTTTGCGATCGATACAGGGCTCGGGGCCGCGACGTCAACTCCGGCTCAAAACGAACATTCGTCCGTGTCGCCGTCGGCGATACCTCCCTTTCGCCAACGGCTCCGCTGGCAGCCATCCGATACGGCTCGGGAATCTCCTCGGCATACCTCGACGCTCAGTGGACGCGCAGGAGGAGATGGGATGGCGTCACAAGATGGCAAATGCTAAGCTGCACCTATCCGTGCACGGAGCGCGAGTTGTAGTTGTCCGTCCTCGATGCACCTACAACTGCCCTGCTCCTACCATCTCTTGCCAGCCTGCATGGCGCGAGACCTCGAGGCGTCCGGTCCCGACTCGGCTACCCGCTATTCCATCTCGATCCGCTTCTGAATCGCTTTCTACGCAAACGGCGTTTTCTGGAGTAATGGGGAGAACAGGCCCAAAAAACGAAAACGCCGTTATATTCCGGACGTCAATAAATCCGCTTGAACGCCGACAACCCGAGCCAGAGCAGCTGATCAGTCGTCCCCATCCTCGCGTCGCAGCGTGTGCAACTCGGCAAGCGAGACCCGCTGACGCAGGAGCGACCAGCCCCTGTCATAGCGATCCTGTAGGTCGAACCAGACGGCCCGTGTGGCCTTCCTGGAGAAGCCTACGTCCTGCAAACGCTTTGCAACGAGATCCATGATGCGGAACAGGTCTTCATAGCGTCCCAACTTAAGGTGCTGGGTCAGCGTGACGTCAAGAAGCGCCCGCGCGAGATCCTCGTTGCTCGGACGGCGTTCCGCCTTGAGTCGAGCCCGATATGCCCGCTGCCGTACACGTTGCGTCTCCAATCGCGTTGCCTGATCTCGTGCCATGGTACCCTCCTTCTTTGGTCACGTGATCAGGATCAGCTCCTGCCATGCAAACGACAAACGCCGTTCGTGCCGTAACGCACTCCTCCAGCCTTGAATCGCAAATCTCGAGTATGGAATCGAAACTCCGGAATTCTGAATCCTCCCTCTCGATCCTTGAATCGGATTACCGCAAATTTTTTCGATTTGAGATGACGTGCAGGCACTTCATCTCAACGCAAATAAGCTGAACCGCGCCGGGATTGCCGGAGGCTCCCCCTCTTGAGAGTAAGGAGCCATCATGACGAAACGGAACGGCAATACCTATTCACCTGAAGTGCG
>NZ_JAGL01000106.1 GCF_000526635.1 Aminobacter sp. J41 | reverse complement strand
TCCGAGACCGCCTTGCGCAGCCGGTCATTCTCTTTCTCGAGCTCCTTCAGCCGCTTCACCTGGTCACCCTTCAGGCCACCGAACTCCTTGCGCCAGCGGTAATAGGTGAACTGTGTCACGCCGATCGAACGAACCGCTTCTCCGACAGAACGACCTTGCGACAGCAGAACATCGACCTGACGCAGCTTCGCGACGATCTCTTCGGGCTTATGCTTCTTCTGGGGCATTCCAACGTCCTCTCCAACGGCTCAATAGCCTACTTCAGGGAGGACCACTTTTCAGGGGGCAGACCAATACTCCAGCAGCAATGCGACATTTACTTGGCCGGCATCGAGAAGGTCGCAGAGATCGTGGAAACCGCAAGGCACGATGCGAAGCTGATCGATGAACTGCGTGTTCTCAGCCATAAGCTGGCTGTGGTCGCAAGCGCAGGGGTGGTGTCCAGCTTCGAGAGGGTGCTGGAGAGCTTGCAATCCGGTTTTGCTGACGGCGCGCTCTCGGACGCTGATGGAGAGAGCGTGATGAATGCCGTCGCCGATCTCACGATAGCGATGCGGTCGGACGTCCTGCACGCTGCTGCCTTTCCTTCGCAGAACACCGAACACGCCGTTCGCCTGAATTCGAGGCGAATGGAAAAACTCAATGATCTTGAACGTCACCTTCTCGCATCCACCGACACCCGGGAGATCTAACATGCGCGGCCATAACCGCCCACCGTTTCCGCCGAAAATCCCCGGAACCGACCTGCGGTCGTGGGACGTGCCGACCGCGATCATCTACCGCCCGGCGCGTTCCGCGATGACATCGGCGCCTCGGCCCAACTACTGGGTCCTCGAGTTCGAGCCGTCCCGGCCGCCGCAGATCGAGCCGCTGATGGGATACACGTCCACCGGCGATCCCTATCGTCCGATTCGGCTGAAGTTTCCGGATCGCGACAGCGCCGTGGACTTCGCAGAGCGGCAGGACTGGCATTATGTCGTGCGCGAGGACGCTGGGGGAGCCCGGATGGCGAACCCTTGGGCGGGTGAGACGCGCCACCGGCTGCACAGGGGCGTCGATGCCCCGGGAGCCTTCCGGGTCGCGTTCCGCCCCGATCGCCGCCTCTCAAGAGGCGTTCAGCATGAGAGCACGGCCGACCCGTCTACCAGCGACAGGGAGAGTTTCGATCCAGTTATCGAAGCCAGTCTTGAAACCTTCCCGGCCTCCGATCCCCCAGCCTGGACGGGCGTGACGATCGCCGGGAAAAAATAATGAAC
>NZ_JAGL01000105.1 GCF_000526635.1 Aminobacter sp. J41 | reverse complement strand
GGTTCGATGAACGCTGTCTTTGCGCCGACGGCTACGATCCACTCCCGTACAGCCTTGGCGATGAACTCCGGGCCGTAGTCGGAGCGGACGTGCTCAGGCACACCGCGCAGGATGAAGAGATCGGACAGGACGTCGATGACGTCAGTGGAGTTGAGCTTGCGATCGATACGGATCGCCAACGCTTCATGCGTGAACTCGTCGATCACGTTGAGCATGCGATACTTCCTTCCGTCATGGGTTCGGTCCTCGACGAAGTCGTAGGACCAGACATGGTTGGGCCGCTCGGCGCGCAGGCGGATGCATGATCCGTCGGCGAGCCAGAGCCGGCCCTTCTTCGGTTGTTTGGCCGGAACCTTCAGCCCCTCTTGTCGCCAGATGCGCTCGACCCGCTTGTCGTTGACCACCCAGCCCATCTGGCTGCGCAGAAGCTCGGCGATCTTGCGATAGCCATAGCGGCCATACTGGCGGGCCAGTGCAACGATGTCCTCGGTCAGTTGCTGCTCGTCGTCCCGACCGCGGGGAATGCGGCGCTGCGTGGAGCGATGCTGCCCCAGCACGCGGCATATCCGGCGCTCCGAAACGCGTTTCGGCAGAACCGAGCGAACATGGTCTATGCAGGCACGACGACGCGAGGGGCTCAGAAGTTTCCCCGAGCAGCCTCCGTCAGGATCAGCTTGTCCAGTGTCAGATCGGCAACCACCTTGCGAAGCCGTTCGTTCTCCTTCTGGAGCTCCTTCAACTGCCGAAGCTGGTCACGGCTCATGCCGCCATACTGCTTGCGCCACCTGTAATACGTCAGCTCGGAAACGCCGATCTGGCGAACAGCATCCGCCATCGCCATGCCCTGGCCGCGCAAAACCTCAACCTGCCGAAGCTTCGTGACGATCTCATCGGGCTTGTGTCGCTTGGTTGCCATCGTGGTCCTCCTTCATGGTCAAAACCATACTTCAAGGTGGACCCGTTCAATGGGGGTGGATCACGCTTCTGGGTGCAAAAGTTGAAAAGGCCGTCCTTCAGCTGTTGCACCAGAACTTCGAATGGCAACAGCAGTAGGCCGGCCCCAACTTGCATATAGCCCGGCATCGGCTTCGCTGTCGCTACACCGATGTTGAGCAGGCGGAGGCGCGCGTCTGCGCGATCGGCGAGCATTGGTGACGTCCCCGGACGTGGTGTAGCTGGGTAGCGCGGCGGTCATCGGCGCTTTCCGGTAGGGTCTGGTTGCGAGACCAACCCCTTTCCGGAA
>NZ_JAGL01000104.1 GCF_000526635.1 Aminobacter sp. J41 | reverse complement strand
CCTCGCTCCGCTCGGGGAGCGTGACTTGTCACGGCCTGCGGCGGGGGCTGCGCGTCATTTCTGAGGCGAGTTTTTTGGCGTAGGCCTTGATGACCTCGATCGAGCGGTGACACGTCACGTTCACCGCATCCAGGAGCGCCACGAAGGGGTATGTGCCCGTCGCCGCGTCGCGGTGCTTCTCCTTGCGGTTCTGGAAGCCTGCGAGGCGAAATGGCCGTTCCAGGGCCGTGATTTTCTCATCGCCTCTGGTGCGGTTCATGTCCTTAAAAAACTCGTTCGCCGCCTCTTCTGGGGTCGAGGCGCGGGGCACCTTCAGGACGGCCTGAATCGAGTCGGGGGAGGTCCTCTGGACGACACACGGGCAGTAGCCATGACCCTCGATCTCGGCGAGACGTCCATCGGTCAGATCATCGATCAGGATGTGACGTGTCACCATGTCGATCGGCGTCACAAAAACGTTCCAGCCTGCGGCGTTCCAGGCCGAAAGTTTCGGCACGCTGGCGATGACGTCATCTCTGCCCAGCAGATCTTTCCCAAGCTCCTTCTTGCCGAAATTCACGCCGCTGCCGTCGCGCATGAGGGTGATGCGGTAGGTCTCCGCATCGAGGGCACCCAGCTGGCGCTCGATGACCTGGCGCTTGACCCGGTCGGCCTTCGTCCAGATGGCCTCCTGCGGCGTTTTGGCGGCCCCGTACGCGCGCAGCGCGGCCGCCATGGCATCCTCCCCCATGTTCTGGTGCAGCCACGCCGTAGCGCCCTTAAAATCGAGCCCACCGACGCGCTTGACTAGGTCGATTGCGTTCTCCTTCGGCCCTATCGGTCCGTCGTACCCTATGGCGGCCGCCACGTCCTTGATCGGCAAGGTGCGCAGCCGGGCAACCTCTTCTTTGGTCAAGGTGAGCTCTTCGAGCGCTTCGCTGAACCGCTGCGCGACCTGGTAGAAGTTGCTGCGCGCTGCCGTCGCGTCGGCTCTTGCAGACTGCGCCGTCAGGCGCTCTGCGTCGTACAGGCGGCCCCTCGCTGCCAGCGACTGGAGTGGGCGCAGCTCATCGCGGATCCGCTTCTGCTCGGCCTTCTTCCACGCCTCGATCTTTTCCCGATGGGACCCTCCGCTTTCGAACAGCCCCTTTGTCGGAGGG
Source organism: Aminobacter sp. J41 (assembly GCF_000526635.1). Taxonomy (GTDB): domain Bacteria; phylum Pseudomonadota; class Alphaproteobacteria; order Rhizobiales; family Rhizobiaceae; genus Aerobium. Next base: position 139 of record NZ_JAGL01000104.1, on the reverse strand, counting down.
TCGCTCAGGGTGAGCTGCTCGAGGTGCATGTGCACCTCTTGGCTGGCGACGGCGGAGTAGTAGTCACGCAGCGTGGCGTGGCTCGCCTTCGATCCTTTCAGGCGCGGACCTACGCCGTGCCGTGACATGGCACGTTCCC
>NZ_JAGL01000103.1 GCF_000526635.1 Aminobacter sp. J41 | reverse complement strand
GGCCGCGAGGGCTCGAAGTACGGCATCGAGGAATATCTCGAGATGAAGTACATCTGCTCGGCGATCTGAACGGATCGCCCCGCCGACCTCTTCATCACACTCCAAGAGGCCGCCTTGCGCGGCCTCTCTTGCTTGCTGCTATTCCGCCGCTCCCCGCTGTTCCTGCATCGCCCGGCTCGCACGGGCGCGTTTGAGGAGCGCGTTGAGGATCGATTGCGCTGCCGGTGACAGATCCTGCTCCTGGCGGCGGATGACGCTGTAGGTTTTCACGATCAGGTCCGGCGCGACGGGCAGGATCGCCAGCCGGCTGCCAAGGCCGCTGGAATCGATGAAGAACTCGGCGACGGCGCGCGCCAGCGGCGCGATGGCGTTGGTCTTCTGCACCAGTGCGAGCGTGAAGAGCGTCGAGGCGGTGGCAAGGATCCGGCGCGGCAGCTGCAGCCCGTGCGAGAGCAGATAATCCTCGGCGGTGCGGCGCAAAAGGCCGCCGGGCGGTTGCGTGACCCAGTCATATTCGACGCACTGTTCGAGCGTGAGGTTTTCCACCCGCGTCAGCGGATGGTCGGCGCGCACGACAAGGCCGATCGGCTCGTAGCCGATGTCGCAGAGCCAGAACGGCTGGGCGTCGGCGCCTTCGGGAATGCGGCCCACATAGAAGTCGAGGTCGCCGGCAACCAGCGCCTCGGCAAGCTTGTTCGAGGTGTCGACCGTCACTGCCAGCTCGACAGCCGGGGCCGATACGCGCATCTCGCGCACCAGCGGCAGGATCAGCTCCAGCGACGGGCCGGTGACGGAGCCGATGCGCACGAGACCGCGCGTGCCCTGGACCGCCTGCAGCACCCGTTCCTGCGAAAGATCGAGTTCCCGCAGGGTCCGGATCGCCTGGTCGGCCATGATGATGCCGGCCTCGGTGAGCGAGACGCCGCGCGCATGGCGGCGGAAGATCGGCGCGCCGATCATCTCCTCCAGCTGGGCGAGAAGCCGCGAGGCGGCGGGCTGCGTCATGCCCACCTGCTGCGCCGCCGCGTTGATCTGCCCCGTCTCGCGCAGCACCGCCAGCAGGCGCAGGTGCGAGAACTTCAGCCCTTTTCTGACAAGGACATGCTGGCCGTGCCGGGGATCGGAATGGGGCATGATATGACCGCCTTGCTATCTCACTGCCGGGCAAGTTGTTCCCGATGAATATTACAATTCCGCAGGATTTTTCGCTGCGCAATGGGACTTCGCCTGAGGTGACGTCCCCGGACGTGGTGTAGCTGGGTAGCGCGGCGGTCATCGGCGCTTTCCGGTAGGGTCTGGTTGCGAGACCAACCCCTTTCCGGA
>NZ_JAGL01000102.1 GCF_000526635.1 Aminobacter sp. J41 | reverse complement strand
CATCACTGGCCGAGCAGTTTGAGTTGCTCGCCGCCTGAACGCCCTACCGAGCGACTGGCCCTTTCGCGTCTCCTCTCCAAGTTTGCGACACAACCCTCCCGCTCCGATCAAAATCGAAACCTCGCAGATCAGTATGCGTTTCCCTTATAAAGGCTGATCAAACGGGCAGCTCGCTCAGCACCTTCTCTCTCAGTTCTCGCATCTTCTCAAGGAGAGCCTCGATTGCCGGGTTTGTGGCGCGTGTTTCCGGCCTGAGCAGGCTCACTCTAAACGGAATCGCGGGCACCAATGGAACCACCCTCACCTGCTCGCAGCGTTGCAGGACAGCGGTGAATGGATCGATGATGGCTGTTCCGAGCCCATGCTTCACCATCGCATAGGCAGGCGCCGAGAGGTTCGTCTCATAAATGTGATCGGTTTCCACGCCTGATGATTGGGAGGCCTGATCAAACAAGTGGCGCCCGGGTGCGAACGACGAATAGGAGATGAAGGATGTACCCGATAGATCCTCCATGCTGAGGCTCGAGCGGCCGGCATATGGGTGATTTGCCGGAACGGCGACGACATAGGGGGCGGTACTGAACATCTCCACTCTGAAACCTGAACGCTGATAGGATATCTCGGCAAAGCCAAAATCGATCTGCTGAGCTGCGGCGTACTCCTCGACCCTGGTGGATGTGCGCACGCTCAACGTAACTTTGATGTTCGGCCAGTCTGAATAGAACTGCGACAGCACAAATGGGATGAAGTCGAGCCCTAAGGCGGGCATCGTCGCTATGTTGATCTCGCTCGCCTCTCCTTTCGCCAATCGCAGAGCCGAGATTCGAAGCGAGTCCAAAGAGACATAGGCCCGCTCGATCTCCTTCAACAGAGCGTACGCATGCGCCGTCGGTGTCACCAAGCCCTTGCGCCGCTCGAACAGCTGAACTCCGAGCTCGTACTCGAGCTTGTCGAGCAGGCGGCTGACAGCGGGTTGGCTGCGTCCAAGAATCTGGGCCGCACCGCTCACGGTTCCAGCAAGCATCACAGCTCTGAATGCAGCAAAATAACTCAGATTCATGAGGAGACTCAGCTACTTTTGGAGAACGTGCGGATCCTATCGGGAACACCTCGCATGCACAAAAGGCTACAGCAAGCGGGATGTTGGGGACAAGGATCTGCAAGGCGGGATGTACGGCCTTGCGATCCGGAGTTGAACCGATGACCGACGTCCGTCTCTCCTGCGCGGCGACCGCAACAACATGACGGAACCACATGTCAATGACCGTGGAAACGGGACCCCGCCTTTTCGTGTAAAAGGGACCCCGGTTAGAGCTTGTGAAGGGCACGCCGGTTAGCGCCCGATCAGGC
>NZ_JAGL01000101.1 GCF_000526635.1 Aminobacter sp. J41 | reverse complement strand
TTGGTCCCGGTCGAGATCGTTCCTGCCGCTGCCATACCGCCCGCCGTTGAGGCGGCGGTGCCATCGGCGTCTCCCGGCCGCAGTCGCCGCAAGAGCGGCATCATCGAGATCGAGCTTGGCGGCGGGCGCCGTGTCCGTGTCGATCGCGACGTGGATGCCGAGGCGCTGCGGCGCGTGCTGGACGCGCTCGGGTCCCGATGATTCCGGTTCCCAGCGGCGTGCGGGTGTGGCTGGCGACTGGCCACACCGACATGAGGAAGGGCTTTCCGGGCCTGGCGCTGGTGGTGCAGGAGACGCTGAAGCGTGATCCGCACAATGGTCACCTGTTCGTCTTCCGCGGCCGCCGCGGCGATCGGATCAAGGTTCTGTGGCACGACGGCCAGGGCGCCTGCCTGTTCTCGAAGAAGCTCGAGCGCGGCCGCTTCATCTGGCCGTCGCCGGCCGACGGCGCGGTCACGATCACGTCGGCGCAGCTCGGCTATCTGCTCGAAGGCATCGACTGGCGCATGCCGCAAAAGACCTGGCGGCCGACGGCGACAGGCTGACGATTTTGGCCTTGCACATGGTGGTGGATATGATTCCATCGCCCTGTGTCCACCGCTGAATCGCTCCCTTCCGACCTCGCCGCCGCCCACGCGATGATCCTCGCGGAGCGCGCCGCGCGCGTCGAGGCCGAAGCGCTTGCCGCCCGTGCGGCGGCGGTCAGCTCCGGGACCGAGGCGCTGATTGCAAGACTGAAGCTGGAGATCGAGAAGCTCAGGCGCGAGCTCTACGGCAGCCGCTCGGAGCGCAAGGCCAGGCTGCTCGAGCAGATGGAGTTGCAGCTCGAGGATCTGGAGGCGAACGCAACCGAAGACGAACTGGCGGCGGAGCACGCGTCGCGCGCCACGACGGTGAAGTCGTTCGAGCGTCGTCGTCCATCGCGCAAGCCGTTCCCGGAGCACCTGCCGCGCGAGCGCGTCGTGATCGCCGCTCCCGAGAGCTGCGCTTGCTGCGGCTCGACCAGGCTGTCGAAGCTGGGCGAGGACGTCACCGAGACGCTGGAGGTGATCCCGCGCCAGTGGAAGGTGATCCAGACGGTGCGCGAGAAGTTCTCGTGCCGGCAGTGCGAGGCGATCAGCCAGCCGCCGGCGCCGTTCCACGTGACGCCGCGCGGCTTCGCCGGCCCGAACCTGCTTGCCATGGTGCTGTTCGAGAAGTTCGGCCAGCACCAGCCGCTGAACCGGCAGAGTGAGCGCTATGCCCGCGAGGGCGTCGATCTGAGCCTGTCGACGCTGGCCGATCAGGTCGGCGCGTGCGCGGCGGTGCTGCGTCCGCTTCACGCCCTGATCGAAGACCATGTGCTGAAGGCA
>NZ_JAGL01000100.1 GCF_000526635.1 Aminobacter sp. J41 | reverse complement strand
AGGTATCGCGGGGTGGAGCAGCCCGGTAGCTCGTCAGGCTCATAACCTGAAGGTCGTTGGTTCAAATCCAACCCCCGCAACCAATTCCTTCCTCAAATCCATCGGAATACGTGAGCTCCTAGGAGCAGCCCGTTCGGCCTACAATCGATCCCCAAGGGATACCCACGGATCGATTGCTTGACGGCCTCACCGAGTCGTCCTGCGGGCATAACCAGAGAAGCGACGCAGCTTGCCCTAAGCGAGATGCTTAGCGGAGCAATCAGGGTGCACGCTGCGGTGCAGCAGCTCGACGCATCAAGAGGTGGTTTGACGTTGCTCCCGGCAATAGTGCCAGCGCCGTGCCGCTAGAAATTCCTCGCCACATACGTCTTCAGCTTCGCAAGCGAGGCCGTGCTGCGCTCGCCGGCGATCCGGTAGTAGCGGGCGCGGCCGATGTCGCGGTAGTAGTTGCCCTCAATGCCAAGCCGCAGGTTCGGCACCGGCTGGTACTCGAGCCCGAGCGAGGCGAGCATGCCGGACGGCTTCCATTCGAGATCTCTTCCCTTTGTGCGGGCAAACAGGCCCGAAAGCGTCAGCATCGATTTCAGCTTCGGGCTCCATTAGTACTCATAGGAGGCAAGCAGCGAGAAACCGCTGGTGCGCACGATCTTGCCGTCGCCATCGACCATGTAGTCGGTGACAAAAGGCGAATCCCCGAGATAGGACATGGCGCCATCGGCATAGGCGGCCGCCAGCAGCAGGCGCCCCTCATGGCGCAGGATGACCGGATTGAACTCGACGCCGGCCGATGCCGCCCACGCGATCGTTGACCGCAGCGGCCCGCAGCATTCGGTGACGCGGTCGTCGCTGAGCTGCTGGACGGCAACGCTGGCCTGCGCGTTGCCCCAGCGATTGTCGTCAACCCGGGCCGCAACAACGAGGTCCGGCAGGTTTTGGGTCCCGCGCAGCGCCCAGACGCCGTCATCCACTCGCCGTTCGTTGTTGTCTTCAAGGGAGACTGTGACGGATGCCTTTTCGCTGAGGCTGTGCGTATAGGCAGCCAGATTGGTGGTCCGGTCCGATGCGTAGCCTTCCGTGAAGTTGTAGCCGGTGGAGTAGTCGAAGAACGATTTCCGCCGTCCGACGGTGAAACCACCTGCTGCAATGAATGCCTGGTCCAGGTGAAGGATGGATGTGCCGGATGAGTGGGCGCCTTTCAGGCTCGCAAAGGTCAACAGCGGCCCAAGATCAGTCATGGACGCTGTCGTAAAGGTAAGAACCGACTCGGTTGTCTGCTTTGCAGGCCGGGGCCTTGGTTCCACGGTATCGTAGACCACTGGTCTGCCCCCTGAAAAGTGGTCCTCCCTGAAGTAGGCTATTGAGCCGTAGGAGGACGTTGGAATGCCCCAGAAGAAGCACAAACCCGAAGAGA
>NZ_JAGL01000099.1 GCF_000526635.1 Aminobacter sp. J41 | reverse complement strand
CCCGCGGCATCGTCATAGGGCTACTCCTAGGATTATCCCTAGGACTTCCGACGTTCGCCCTCAGCCCGCAAGGCGGCCTTCACCGGAGGGGTACCTCCGGAAAGCGGATGGACGGGTTTGTAAGCGGAAGAGTGTCGGAGCGCTGCGTTCACGTGGCCGTGTCCAATATGACCTTGGCTTGAGAAGGGTAGACTACGAGTACGGAGTGCAGGAACTTCAGAAGCTCGGCGACATCAGCGTTTGCCGTTTGACAGTTCGGTAGTCAGCCGATCACCACCTCCCCCACCTGCAAACCTACGTGTACCCCGCGGGCCCTCCCGCCCCTCTGTACACTGGGCCGCACACCAGCAGAGTGGACGGGAGACGGGAACGTCCATCTCCGCTCGCCGAGGATTGATTGGACTAGACCGGACTTAGGCAGAACGCGGCTCCTGGGCGAGTGGCTCAAGCTAATCGGGATTCTGTGGTCGTTCCCGCTGCCCTACGCGCTCTTCTCCATTCCCTCCAGCATCGACTCTTCGAGCTACCCACCGCGATACCCCGCGTCTTCAAGAGGCCATGCATAGGTAATGTTCGTCATGTGGCCGGGTGCATGTTTCCAATGGAAGATCAGGGTGCCGCTCGGGTAGTGAACGATCACACGCTCGAAGAGTTGTCGCAGCATCGCATTAGCTCTCTCAATGTCGATGGTCTCCCCCAGTATCACTGCCACCAGCGCCTCCCCAGTCTGCGTGATGCGGTTGGTAATCGTGTCCGCAATCCTACGCTCAATTTCTGACAGATATGCGCGCACCCGATCTCGTTCGGCTTCGGTTTCTCTCAATCGATCCAACAGTGCGGCAGAGTGTCCAGCTTGCGCGATCGCTTGGACAATTCGTTCAATCTCGTCCTCAAGCACATCAAGGTTCGAGGAAAACTGTTCCCAACGCCCTTGAAGATCTTCGGCTGGAGAGGGGGTCTGACTTACAAGCCACTCGACATTTGCGACGATGGCTTGCGTTACTTGATCGAGCCGGACTTTACGAAACGTGCAGCCCGCGCCTGCCTTAGCTCTGGTGCATAGAAGATACGGCTGCCCCCCCTTCTTGCCACCCTTCATGATGCGGGTCATGGTGGACCCGCAGTGCGGGCACTTCGCCAATCCTGCTAAGATATTGGCAAGCGTACCCTTCCCCTTGGTCGAGGCTGTACGCTTGCTCGTCAGCGAGGCAACTTGCTCGAAAACCTCGCGGCCTACAACTGCGGGGAAATAATTGGGAATCGCGGAGACGGGTACACGCACCTTCTTCCCATTGACGATGTCGATCCTATGCGGAGTGAACGATGGTGTCCCACCGCGTGGTGTAACTGACGGCATTGGTCGCCGTGCTGTCCGGCTTGGCCGGGTTGGTCAGCGTGCTGCTACTGCTGGCAG
>NZ_JAGL01000098.1 GCF_000526635.1 Aminobacter sp. J41 | reverse complement strand
ATCTTGCGTATCTCACCTAGAGAAGGCGACCGAGGGTCTGGGGTGAAAAATGGCTAAAGTAGAGCGCCTGCATGGGCTTGATTTTTTGCGCGGCGCGTGCCGCTTCGGTCATCATCGCAACGAAACCTGTCCGCCCCAAAAGGATGTCGCCTGCCAGAAGTTCTGATAGTGGCTACAGAAGGTTCAAATTAGAGGCATCAATTGCGACACCGGCTTTCCCACCTTGATTGCCTCTTGATATTTCGCGTACTCGCGACGTTTGCAGTGTTGGTGGGGCACTCGGCTGCGTTCTTCAAGGGCCTGCAATTTACCCAGTGGCCGCAGGTCCCCTACATGCAAAACATTGCGGTAGTGCTGTTCTTCGCGTTGTCAGGTTATACGATCGCTTGGGTGGTGGACCGAACATCGGCCGCAGGCTTGTCGGGCTTCGGACGCTTCATTTATGATCGAGCAGCTCGCTTGCTCATTCCTTTAATCCCGATCTTGGCGGGTATGGGATTGCTCGAGGCCCTCTACTTTCGTGGGGAGCACCCTCTCGCTCAGTACTTCACCGTTCACGAGTTCCTCGGCAACATCTTGTTGCTGCAGGACATCCGCCCATGGTTCATACCGAGTCCTGACGTTCACCCGTTCGGTCTCAATCGCCCCCTCTGGACCATCTCGCTCGAGTTCTGGGTATACGTGATATTCGGCTGCTTCGCGTATGCGACTAGAAAAGCTCCAGTCGCTCAGCTCGCCGCCCTTACAGCGATCGGAGCAGTTGCGGTGTTGCTGATCGCGGATAGCGCTCTAGGAGCACGTGGCGCAGGGCTACCAATTATCTGGGCTCTGGGGATGGCGCTGTATCATGCGCGAAAAGGGCGCCCAAACTTCAACGGCTGGAGCAAAGGTGCTCTGCTCATACTGTGGGCGTTCGCAGCATCGCAACTATTTAATACCGCACTTTGGCCCGAGCGCGGCGGTTACTCTGCTACCTACAACCTCCTGATATTCGGCAATTTCAGTTTGGCGATGCTTTTGTTGCCCGGCATCACGGTACCGACAATTGGCATAAAACTGGCGGAATTTTTCGGGCGCTTTGCTTACACCACATACCTTGTGCACTACCCTATCATGTACATTTTACGTGATACTGGGATGCTTGCTCGGGGGCCAGTAGCCACCATTATCGCAGTTCTGGTTTGTTTGACCCTATCATGGCTGATTAGCCTACCATTCGAGCAGCGCTACAGAAATATCCGCGACTTGATATGGTCGACAGCCCTCCCGCGTCGTTACGTGAAGGCGTAGAATCCAATGCTCATTCGATTTCTAATATCCCTGTGTTGTGGCGACACGGATTAGCATTGGGAATTTCGTTCTAAAAAGAGTACACAGTCGCCTCCGACAAGTGACTTAACCGTCGTCTGTTGATTTCCGCCGAGAACTGACCCGGGATTGGGCGGTTTTTCCATTGAGAAGTGACCCATGTTTGAACCCACCCCTGCTGGTTGATCGCAG
>NZ_JAGL01000097.1 GCF_000526635.1 Aminobacter sp. J41 | reverse complement strand
GAACGAAGGAGCAACGTATATGGAGCAGATTTTTGGGAACGAAGGAGCATCTTGCGGCCGAGACTAACGGCGAGCATCAACCCTGCCTCAAAGACGACCATCCTTACCGTACAGCAACGCGTTTTCGACGCGATGCTGGCGGCAAGCTTTTGCGCGATGAGAAAGGCCTTCTGGTGCCCCTCATTCCGGCAACGGATGTGGCCACTCGAGGCAAGTCCACGCCGGAAGAGCGTGCCGAAGGACGAGAACGGGCGAGACAGAAGCGTGAAGCGGAGGAAAAGGCCATAGGCAAGATGCGACGCAAGTTTGAAAGGCGCCAAGCTATCGGCGATCCGGATTGCAAACCAAGTGAGCGAGAAGACTTCCCGCTTCTTGACGTGTTGCGTCGCGAGCGCCGGCATGACCTGATTGAAGCAGCTTTGCAATACCGTCAGCTTGTTGCCCTATGCGAAGCGGAGCCGCTGAAGGGGCAGTCGTACGACAAGTCCAGCGGCCTGGAAGTCGTTTACCGAAACACGCTCCGTGATGGAGTTGCTGAAGTGGATGCTGCGGCCGCCAAGGGCTTTAAAGGCACCCGCGTACCAGGCGGCGAGATCGAGTATCGCAGTGAAGTCAAGCGAAGTAAGAAACCGTATCCCCAACCTGCCAAACGGATACTGCCCGCTGCCGCGGCTAAGGATGGAGATCCGGTTATTGGGCGGACCCGCAGCTTACATGTCGAGATCAACGAGCACACAATCGCGGATTACATCGACAAGAGGCCGCGGCTTAATCGCATTCGTATCGCACTGGGCGGTCTCTTGGAGCCGTTCGAAGACGCAGTCCTCGGCGGGCAGACGCTTAGTTGGATAGGCGAACAAGAGGGCTATTCGGGGTCAACCGCAACAGCGGTGGGCAAAGGTCTGGTGATGCGCGGACTTGCTATCGTTCATGGCTTCCTTGGTCGACCAAAGATCAAATCGGCAAACGATAACTTCCTGATTATAAGAAAGAAATCCGCCTGAATACGGGCCGATACGGACGAAGTTGGCTAAGGTGGGAGGGCTGCTGCGAGGCAGCCCTTCTACGTTTTATGCTCCTTCTTTCGCGCTGCGGTTCTTCTGGTTACGCAGCACGAACATCTGTTGCGACTTGCTCCTCAGTCGCGGCAGGCAGTGGGGTCGGTTAGTCGGAAAAACGACCTGTCGGCGAGCATTGGGGCGGCTTCGGCCGCCCCGCCTTTTTTCGCCAAGAGTTTTGCGCGCTCGCGCGCGGGGCCGACCGCGGATGAACCGGCGGCCCACCTCATCCCCGACGCAGCGGTCGGGTTGATCGCGCGCCCGCCGCCGAAATGCGTTCACGGCGGGTGCTGCGGTCTTTTTTTTGCTCACTCGCTTTCCGCCTTACGGAGACAAAAATGAAACTTACACGAGCCGCCGAAATGCGGCCTGCTTGATGGTGTCCCACCGCGTGGTGTAACTGACGGCATTGGTCGCCGTGCTGTCCGGCTTGGCCGGGTTGGTCAGCGTGCTGCTACTGCTGGCAGGCT
>NZ_JAGL01000096.1 GCF_000526635.1 Aminobacter sp. J41 | reverse complement strand
AGCTTATCCCGTTCGCTCCGGCACCACTAGATGTGGCCCCCGCGAGGAGCCAGGGAAAAGTCTGGATCGGAGGAGAGAGAGGGCGTATGTTGTCTAGTGGATGGCAGCCGTAAGAAGGCAGGCGAAATGATCATTGAGCATTGGCGCAGGAACGAAGCAAGGGTCCGTCAGGCAGGCAGGATTGCCATTGAGGAAGCCCGTCGTGCAGGAGCGCCCGCTTACTATCACGACCCGAAGGCAGGCGGAATCGTGCGTGAGATGCCAGACGGCTCGCGGCAACTCGTCGCGGTCGTCGGCGGTCAGGACATCGTCATGCAGGAACTTGGGCCGAGACGCTAGTTGCCACGCGAAGCCAAGCAGTATTGTACCGTTCTGGGCGGCCCGAACGGTTCCGGGAAATCCACGATCTTTCGATATCTGCAGCCGCCGGGCGACTTCATCAACACGGATGTCGTGGCGAGAGGAATCAATCCTGTCTCGCCAGAATCGGCATCCATGGCAGCCGGCAGGTGGGTCTTGAACCGTCTGGACCAGGTGATCGCAGCCCGACAGAACTTCGTCTACGAAACCACCCTCAGTAGCCACCAATCCCTGGCTCTGATGTCACGATGTCGATCTGTTGAATATGAGGTTTCCCTGGTTTTTGTTGCGCTCAATTCCGTCGACCTGAATGTGCGACGGGTGGCCGAGAGAGTCGCAGCAGGCGGGCACCACATCCCCGAGCACGTTATCCGAAGGAGATATGAAACCGCGTTTTCTCGGCTGCCGGATGCAATTCGGATAGCGGACAGAGTGCTGTTGTTCGACAACAGTTCAGTCGAGCCTGCCATGCTCATGTCCATCGAATTCGGGAACATCGCTGAGAACCATCTCGATGAAGCGTTTTCGTTGCATATGAGACTGGCCGAGGCCGTAGGACAGGCGCTAGACATCAGTTCGGATATGGTACTCAAGGCCGCGCGATACAGCTAAAGCACCTCGATGATCGACCTCACGGTCAGTGCGTATCGAACACGAACGCCGTCCGCCTCTTGGCCAGCACAGGCCGCGACGGCTTCTTCCGGCGATAGGCGCGCTCATCCGGCGGGTAGTCCGGATCGAGCAGCAGCTTGGCGTAGCGCAACGGGACGTTGGCCTGCCGCGCCCGCAGGTATGCGTCTTCCCGTGCCTCCTCGTCATACTCCCCGCGGATGGCCTTCTTCAGCTCGCGGAACACGGGCCGCTTCCCGGTGATATCCCAGTAGGTCCCGGCGCCGACCTTGACGCCGATCCCGAGCAGCCGCTCGAAGGACGACCGATAGTGGCGCCGTCGGTTGAAGCGGTAGACGAACTCCTGGAGATACACCTCGGCGTGCTTCTTCCGGAGGCCATGGTAGACGCCCATCGACCAGCGCTTCAGCAGCGAGAAGAGGCGGTGTATCTGCTTCAGCAGCACGTGGGCCGGGATGTGCTTGGGGATCGGGATCTCGTGATGTCCGCGACCCGCCATGTTGCGGTAGGCGGTGTTGCCGTCTGTCACGATCAGCGTGCCCGGC
>NZ_JAGL01000095.1 GCF_000526635.1 Aminobacter sp. J41 | reverse complement strand
ATCGGCGATAACCTCGATGGTCTCTATCCGCGAGGCCATGCCGATCTTCACCCCGCCGACATCCATGTCGTCGTAGATGGTGTCTATCTGTGCCGCGATCATGTCCGGAGACACATCTTCCACGGCCCGCACGCCTCTGGTGTTCTGTGCGGTGAGCGCCGTGATCACGCTGGCTCCAAATACGCCGAGCGCGGAGAAGGTCTTGAGGTCTGCCTGAATGCCGGCACCCCCGCCGCTGTCCGAGCCGGCTATGGTGAGCGCGATCTTTGTCATTGGCAGTTCTCCTTGAGGACGGCGTCGACGGCCGCGCGCATCGCCCGCGTCGCGGTGGCGATATCGGCCGCCCGGAAAATCCTCGAAATCATGGCGACACCGGACGCGCCGGCGCGGACGACATCACCGGCGCGCATCAGGTCGATCCCGGCTATAGCCCCGACCGGCATGTCCGGGCGCGCAGACCGGATGCGGGCGCGCAGCCGCGCAAAGCCGTCCAAACCGACAGGCGGGTCCGGATTGTTCTTGGAGAGCGTCTCGAACACGCCGCCGATGCAGGCATAGTCGACCGGGGCCGCCAGCGCTGCATCGGCATCGGCGTCGTTCTTGACCGTCACCCCAATGATTGCGTCAGCGCCAAGAAGACGGCGCGCCGTGGCCGGGTCGAGGTCGTCGCGGCCAAGATGAACGCCGTCCGCGCCGGTGGCGAGCGCGACGTCGACGCGGTCGTTTACGACCAGCGGCACGCCGCTCCTGGCGAGAGCCGCGCGGATCGCTGTCGCCTGTTCGAGCAGTTCGCGGGTGCTCGCCTGCTTGTCGCGATACTGGATGATCGTCGCCCCATTATCCGCCGCGATCCGCGCCAGCACGGCCAGGTCACCAATGTCGCGCAGACTTCCGTCAACGATGGCGTTCAACCTGTAATCGACCTTATGCATTTCGCACCCTCGCATTCTGGATGATGTCTTTCTCGGAAAGCCCGGACAGGACATCGAGCAGCGCTATCCCGAAGCTGGCCGGCCCCCGCGCCTCGCGGGCCGCGATATCTGCCGCGACCCCCATGACGAGCATAGCCGACGCCGCAGCGATGATGGGATCGTCCCCGACCGCGGTGAAGGCCGCGATCACCGCGCCCGAAAGGCAACCCGTTCCTGTCACCTTCGCCATGAAGGGATGACCGTTGCCGATCAGCAGCCTTGTGTCGCCGGACTCGATGCGGTCTTCCTCCCCGGTCCGCACTCCGACCACGCCGGGCGGCACCTGGAGCAGCCGATGCTCGGCTGCGTTGGCACGCAAGATCGTTGGCGATCGCGCCAGCAGGTCCTGCGCTAATGCCGCCCGAACCGCGGAATAATCGCAATGGGCGGGATCGAGCACCCAAGGCTTTCCTCCTTCCTCAGCCCCATCGAGGGCGAGGTCGATGGCCTCGCGCCTTTGCGCATCCAGCGTGCCGAGATTGACGACGAGGACGTCGGCTTTCCCGACGAAGGTCTGCACTTCCTCAGGTGAGGAGGTCATGGATGGAATGGCGCCCAACCCCGACAGACCGTCGGCGATGAGCTTCTGCACCACCGTGTTCATCAG
>NZ_JAGL01000094.1 GCF_000526635.1 Aminobacter sp. J41 | reverse complement strand
CCGGGATGTGCTTGGGGATCGGGATCTCGTGATGTCCGCGACCCGCCATGTTGCGGTAGGCGGTGTTGCCGTCTGTCACGATCAGCGTGCCCGGCGCCGTGTTCTCTTCCACGAACGGGTGAAGTGAGGCGCGGCCGCGGCTCTTGATGATGCTCAGCCTAACGCGCCCCATGAGGCCGTCATCGAGACATTCGACAGCCCCCGCGATCATGATCTTGTCGGCGTCGGGCTCGCCCTTGAGACGCTCGAGGGTGTCGGCCTTCCGGCGAAATCGCATCTCGGTCTCGTCCACCTGGACGACCTCGTCAACCCCGCCCAGCGGCTCCCGATAAGGATCGACCATCGCCCGGCGCAGCTTGTGGAGAAGCAGCCAGGCGGTCTTGTAGGAGCCGATCCCGAGCTTACCCTGGAGCTGGAGGGCGGAAATGCCGTTCGAGTGAGTCGTCACCAGATGGGCCGCCATGAACCACGTCCGGAGCGGCAAGTGAGTGCCTTGCATGAAGGTGCCTGCGATGACGGAAACCTGCTTCCGGCACAGCGACACAACCCCGTCCTCGTCCGCCTTCTCGCCAGCGCACTCCCAGACCCAGGGCTTGCCCCTCAGCTTCCATCCCTTCGGCGATCCGCAGTGCGGGCAGACGAAGCCATTCGGCCAGCGGCGCTGCGCCAGATAGGCCGCGCAGGAGTAGTCGTCCGGGAACATCGTCTGGAACTGCTCCAGCGACGGCGGGCGGTCATACCTCCAGCGGAAGACGTGCTCGTGGGCCATGCGACACCGCTAGCATGGCGAGGTGAGGCGGCGCGAGCCAATCCACTAGATATGGTTAAACCGGAGCGAGCGGGATAAGCCCTTATCTTGCGGAGATGAGTTCGAAGAGCAGGCTGGTCTCGGCCTGGTCCTTGGTGACGTAGGCCAGATCGTCGAGGATGAGCAGATCGAACTTGTCGAGCTTTGTGATGGCGGATTCGAGCTGGAGCTCACGCCGCGCGACCTGAAGCTTCTGAACGAGGTCGGTGGTGCGGGTGAACAGCACGCGCCAGCCGTTCTCGATCAGCGCGAGGCCGATGGCCGCGGCGAGATGGCTCTTTCCGCCGCCGGGCGGGCCGAACATGAGGATGTTGGCGCCCTTGGCAAGCCAGCTGTCGCCGGCGGCGATCGCCATCACCTGGGCCTTGGAGACCATGGGCACGGCGTCGAAGGCGAAGCTGTCGAGCGTCTTTCCGGGCGGCAGGTGCGCCTCGGCGAGGTGGCGTGCGATCCGGCGATGCGCCCGCTCGGCCAGTTCATGCTCGGCGATGGCCGAGAGGAAGCGGGCGGCGGGCCATCCTTCCCGATCGGCCTGCTCGGCAAATTGCGGCCAGAGCGTCTTGATCGTTGGCAGCCGCAGGTCGTTGAGCATGATGCCGAGCCGTGCTTCGTCGATGGCATGGGTGCTCTTCATGCGACCTCTCCCGCATAGGCCGCCCCGAGCAGGACTTCATAGCCGCTGAGCGATGCTGAACCGCCCCGGAAACTCCGGAGGCTGTTTGGTTTAAGTTATGCGGCCATGGCCGGTTGTTCCAGTGCGGCGTAGAAGTTTGCCTCAGCTTCT
>NZ_JAGL01000093.1 GCF_000526635.1 Aminobacter sp. J41 | reverse complement strand
CGCTACGAGCGCAAGCATCAGCCCTATCCGCGGATGGGGGCATGGCGCGAAGAGCTTGACCGGATGCTGACGACGAACGTGGCCAAGCCCCGGCGGGAACGACTGACACTGATCCGTATCTTCGAGGAGCTTCGCGACCTCGGCTACGAGGGCAGCTACAGTTCGGTGTGGCGGCACGCGCAGGCGTGGGAACGGGAACGCGGCAGCGCTGCTGCCGATGCCTACATCCCGCTGAGCTTTGCGCCGGGCGAAGCCTACCAGTTCGACTGGAGCCACGAGATTGTTGTTCTCGACGGTGTGACCACGACGGTGAAGGTGGCGCACATGCGGCTTTGTCATAGTCGCATGTTCTTTGTTCGAGCCTATCCGCGCGAGAGTCAGGAGATGGTGTTCGACGCGCACGACCGGGCATTCGCCTTCTTCCGCGGCACGTGCACGCGCGGGATCTACGACAACATGAAGACGGCGGTGGACGCGATCTTCATCGGCAGGGATCGCCGCTACAACCGTCGCTTCCTGCAGATGTGTGGCCATTACCTCGTCGAGCCGGAGGCCTGCACGCCAGCGGCAGGCTGGGAGAAGGGTCAGGTCGAGAACCAGGTTGGGCTGGTGCGCGAGCGCTTCTTCACGCCGAGGCTGCGCTTCAAATCGCTGGAGGATATGAACGGCTGGCTGGCCGACAAATGCGTCTCCTGGGCAAAGGCGCGCCGACACCCCGAGCAGGGCGAGCGCACGATCTGGGACGTGTTCGAGGAAGAACGCTCCAGCCTCATTCCCTATGCCGGGCGCTTCGACGGCTTCCATAGCGTCCCCGCCTCGGTGTCGAAGACTTGCACCGTGCGCTTCGATAACAACAAATACTCCGTGCTTTCGAGTACCGTGGGCCGGCCGGTCGAGGTCCATGCCTATGCCGACCGGATCGTCATCCGCCAGGACGGTGTAGTCGTCGGCAATCATGCCCGTGCGTTCGGGCGCGGCAAGGTGATCTACGATCCCTGGCACTACGTGCCGGTGCTGGCGCGCAAGCCGGGCGGCTTGCGCAACGGCGCGCCGTTCCGGGGATGGGTCCTGCCGTCGGCCATGGAGAAGATACGCCGCAAGCTCCAGGCAGCAGACGATGGCGACCGGCAGATGGTGAAGATCCTCACCTGCGTGCTGACCGACGGGATAAGCGCCGTCGAGGCCGCCTGCCAGGAGGCGCTCGATCAGTGCGTTTCGTCGGCGGACATGATCCTCAACATCCTGGCCCGCAGCCGCGATCCGGCTCCAGGCGAGATCCTTTCCATTCCCCAGGCGCTGAAGCTGGCTCAAGAGCCGATCGCCGACTGCGCCCGCTATGACAGTCTCAGGAGGACAAGCAATCATGCAACGCACCGAGGTTCTGGACTTGATGGGAGCGCTGAAGCTCTACGGGATGCGGTCGGCCTATGATGAGATCATGGGCGTCGCCATCAAGCGTCAGCACGAGCCGCCAAAGATCGTCGGCGATCTGCTATCGGCCGAGATTGCCGAGAAGCAGGCCCGTTCCATCAAATACCAGCTCACGATCGCCAAGCTGCCACTGGCGAAAGACATCGAAGACTTCGACTTCAC
>NZ_JAGL01000092.1 GCF_000526635.1 Aminobacter sp. J41 | reverse complement strand
GCTCAGCCGCGCAGCGGCGCGAGCTAGCCCAGCGGCAATGAGCGGTCTGCTTACCCTGGTCCCCGCGGGCGGAGCCGCGGGGAGGCGAACGCAAGGTCGCCAGGGGTAAGAATAGAAAGGGAAAGGCAAAAAACACAATAAAATCAATGAACCCACCGAGCGTAGAAATGATCGGTGCACCGATCACCCTAGATGATCGGTGAGATGCTGTTTTTGCGTGACGAGACACGCCCAGATTCAACCTGAAGTTCCTTTCTGCCGGCTATTGTGACCTGCCTGGAATCGAGACACCATTGTCGCTCGGAGAGACAAATGTGATCGGTGCAAGTGACACGTCACGAGGGGAAAAATTGATGCTGGTAGCAACGGATGAACACCGCAGGTTGCGGAAAATGGAACTAGAGGCTCAGGACCGGCAGGATGAGGCTGAGCGGGAGGCTAAGAGGAAAAATCGAGGCTTCAGCCAGGTCTATCCCAAGGGCTGGAGAAGGCTTCAGAGCCTCATCCAGCAGAACCCTGCCGCGGCCCGCGTTTACGCGTTCCTGGCAGAGCACATCGACGGCACCGCAGGTGCGGTTGTGGTTGAGCAAAAAGTGATGGCAGCCGCCCTCGGCGTCCACGAGGTGACCATCCGTCGTCAGACCAAATTTCTCGAGCAGCAAGGCGCTCTGGTCCGCATCAAGGTGGGCACTGGTGTGTACGCCTATGCGCTGGATCCTGAAGAGGTCTGGAAGACCTGGGATGACCAGAAAGACAACGCCGCGTTCATCACCAAAACCCTCGTTCGGAAGTCGGACAAGGAGAACAATGAAGTTCGCCGTAAGCTCAAAGTAATGTTGGAGGGGTGACATGTCACACGAAGTTGAAAAAGCACCAATGACTGCCGCTGAACGGAAGCGAGCACAGCGCCTTCGTGACAAGTCACAAGGCTATGTCGAAATCACCGTCAGGGTGCCTCATGATCGCATCGAAGAGGCGAGGGCATTTTGTGCGAAGCTCAAGCCGAGAAAGCGCAAGCGTGACTCGTCACAAATCGACATGTTTCAGCAGGCAGCAGAGTGATGAGCGGAGCGAGTTTCGTGTAGGTATACTCACTATACTTTTCCCTCTGGGAAAAGCAGTGAGGTCTCATTGGCGACGGCCTAGCCGTCCGCGCTGCGCGCGTCCCGCAACTCGCTCCGCTCGTAGTTCGTGACCAGTCACACAGGGGGCAACCATGGCGCAGGGCAAGCCAATTTTGAGGGTGGGGAAGATCAAGGCGACAGGAGCGACGACGCTCCAGTCGGTGGCCGGACATTTGAACCGGAGCTCGCCGACGCCGAACGCAGATCCTGCGCGGCGGAAGCTCAATAGGGTCCTCGTCGGTGACAAGTCACAGCCCCTCGAAGAGGCTGTCCTCCAGCAGTACGCCCAGTTCGGGATCGACCGGGCGAAGCTACGCAAGGACGCTACCCTCGCCAACGACATCATCCTGACGGTCTCGCCCGAGTGGTTTCGTCCCGACGATCCCGATGCCGCCGGCACGTGGGATCACAATCGTCTCGGATCCTTCACCGCTGAAGCCGAGGCTTTCCTCCGGAAGGGCTTCGGGAACAGGCTGG
>NZ_JAGL01000091.1 GCF_000526635.1 Aminobacter sp. J41 | reverse complement strand
CTGCTCTTCCGAAAACCGCTTCCGCTTCATCTGTCCGTCCTTCAATCAAGGCCGGACTCTAACTCCAGGTGGAGGAAAAACTCAGTGGCAGGTCATCCCCAGGCGCTGTTGAAGCCTACGAACGGGCCGAAACCCGCCTTCGCATAGGCATACGGTCCGGCATCTAGGTCGGGCTTCCTGGTGGCGAGCGAATGATAGACGAGGACCAGCGCCACCATGCCTATGGCGGTGATGCCCCAGCCGATCATCACCGCGAGCGGGCCGGCGCCGCTGGCCATGTTCTGCGGAAGCGCGAACACTGCGGAACCGACCATGGAACCGATCACGAGCGCGGTAAGTGCCCCCAGCTGCAGCTTCCCCGTCGTCCTCGCGGGCACTGTCTTGGGGCAGGTGTTGATGTCTGTCGCGGTCATGATCGTCCCTCCGATCGAGTAGATTCTCGCGGAGGAAGATAATCGCTTCTTCGCTGCGCGCCTTGCGGTGCGTCAAAAGTAACCTGTGTTCGCGAGCCTTGCCGAAGGATGCCGGGGCGGGAGCTTTTGACGCGCATCAAGGACAGGAACCGGGGCGGGTGTTCTCGTTCAGCCGTCCGGTTGAGCAGCTCTCGGTCCTGCTGGTCACCTCCGGCCACTGAACTGAGCCAAACAGACAGGAGATGACAATGCCTGAAACAGCAACCACGCTCCCCGTGAAGGCGCAGAATAATAAGATGCCCTCTGGAAAGGCGGCACCGCACCCACCCTTCGAGAAGCTGCGGCAGGAAGTAGACCGCTTCTTCGACGTCGTCCGGCCGTTCGGCTGGACCAAAGGCCTCCATGTCCGGCTGCCGTCGCTGGGCGGAAGCTGGGCACTTCATCCCGCGGGCACTGAGCGGCGAAGTGAAGATACTCGAGGAGCGCCCAGATGATCATCACCCGCATGAGCCATAACGAGTGCATCGACTTGATCAGCAAGGCCCGCATCGCTCGTCTTGCATGTTCCAGCGGCGACCAGCCTTATGTGGTTCCGGTCTACTACTCGTATGCTGACGGACATGCCTACTCCTTCACGATGCCTGGGCAGAAGCTGAACTGGATGCGTCGGAACCCCCGCGTGTGCCTCCAGGTGGATGAAGCGACTGACAGCGGCTGGCGAAGCGTGGTGGCCACGGGCAGGTTTGAGGAGCTTCCCGACAGGATCGGTCACAAGAGGGAGCGTGACCGCGCCTGGCAGCTGTTGAGCCAGCATGCCAACTGGTGGGAGCCGGGTGCTCTGCGCCCCGAGCCCCAAACCCTCGCCGACCACTCGCCGCACGTCTTCTACCGGCTGCTCATTGAAGAGGTTTCGGGCCGTGCAGCTCGGAAGGACACTTAATGCGAAGTTCCGGATGTCTTATGCAATCGCCGTCCCAACGCCCAGAGGTGCTTGCCCCGGGAAGAGGCTGAAGCCGTGCGCGCGCCAGCAATGAGGCTTTGGAGCTATATGTGCGGTCGTGGGCGACGGACTAAGTTACGTGGCGGAGGGTGTCACCCGAGGCTCGCCGGACAGCGAGACTGTCAATGACCGTGGAAACGGGACCCCGCCTTTTCGTGTAAAAGGGACCCCGGTTAGAGCTTGTGAAGGGCACGCCGGTTAGCGCCCGATCAG
>NZ_JAGL01000090.1 GCF_000526635.1 Aminobacter sp. J41 | reverse complement strand
AGAGCGACGATGACATCACCTATATCCTCGGCGATTACGGCCGTCCCGGTAAAGACGTGCTGGCGTACCGACGTTTGTTCCATTCGTTGCGCGGCAAGAAGGTTCTCATCATCGGCAATCATGACGTCCGCAAGGACGGCAGCCTGGATCCGGAGATCGAGCGCCTTCCTTGGCACGTTCCGCCTCGGGACCTCCTCGAGGTGAAGGATGGCGGCCGCCGCGTGATCCTGTGCCACTACGCGCTCAGGACGTGGCCCGCGTCGCACTACGGCAGCGTCCACTTCTACGGCCACAGCCACGGTCGTCTGCCCGGCGTGGGTTTTTCCCGCGACGTGGGCGTTGATCTGCCGGACGTGGACTTCACGCCCCGCACTTTCGCGGAGCTGACGAAGGGCTGGGTCTGGCCGTCCTCCGACGCGGCGGAAGGAGATGCCCCTTGAGATTATGGGTAATCAGCGATCTGCATCTGGAGTGTGATCACTTTGTCATGCCTGACCCCTTGCCTGAGGCGGACGTCTGCGTAGTCGCAGGAGACATTCTGCCCGGGCCGCACATTACGCTCAGCTACCTCCAGCGCTTCATTAGCAAGCACATGCCTGTGGTCTGCACCCTCGGCAACCATGATTATTACAGCCACTCCATCACAGAAGGCTCGGAGTGGGCGAGGAAGCGTGCCCTCAAGAGCAAGCGCGTCCACCTGCTCGACAACAGCAGCGTGGTGGTCGGCGACGTCCGCTTCCTTGGCTGCACCCTCTGGACGGACTACGAGCTGGACGGCGACGCATCCTACTCCATGAGCGTGGCTTCCCGTCAGATTTCCGACCATCACCGCATCCTCTGGAGGCAGCTGCCCGAAGCGGTACCCTTCACGCCGGAGAGGGCTCGGGCGCTGCACATGCACTCTCGGGACTGGCTCGCGGGCGAGCTGCTTAAGCCCTTCGACGGCCGCACTGTGGTGGTCACTCATCACGGCCCCCACCCGGGGAGCGTCCACCCTCGCTACGAGAACTCTGCCGTGAATGGAGCCTTCGTCAGCGACCTGTCGTCACTTATCAAAGCGGGCCGCCCTGACCTGTGGGTGCACGGCCATGTCCACGACACGTTCGACTACCGCGTTGGCAGCACGAGGGTGGTGGCCAACCCCAAGGGCTACAGAAACGAGAATCCGCTCTTCGACCCCGCAATGGTCATAGACGTCTGATGCGGCCGACGTGCAGCCTGCGCCACGGGAGCATGACAAATACGCAAGTGTGATGGTGACATCTTCGGGGCGGCAAGCAGTAAAGGCCGCCTTTACGGCTCTTGCTGGTGGTGAGCTTTACACTGATCCTCTGATCGAGGTCCCAGAGGACGTCTCAAGGGCATGAGGCAGTGGGAGCAATTGCTTCGTGACGTCCACGACTGCAGAGGCGGTTCCCCACCTCATTCCGACCCAATCGAACGACTTCCTCATGAAACCGTGGCCCGGATGTGAGGCAATCTCAGCGATTGGCAAGCCTCACTTGTTGCCCAGGGGGATCCCGGAAGAGAAAGAGGAAAGGGCATCGATCTTTGCCATCTGACTGCGCTGCGGTGAAACAAGACGGAGCCCACGAGCGGCGCAGCTGTCACTTCTTCTTGCGTCCGGACGTCCG
>NZ_JAGL01000089.1 GCF_000526635.1 Aminobacter sp. J41 | reverse complement strand
ATCTCGAGCGCCGTCTGTTCGGGAGCAGGCTTCTTCAGCATGCCCCACTGAATCAAAAACCTCCGGCTAACGCCAGAGGTTTGTCAGCAGTCTGAAGGGAGGCGCCCCGGCGCCTCCCTTTTTTGTTTGGGGGAACGGTCCTTTCCGGGACGGGCCGGCAATTGGCCCTCCGTCACGTCCCCTCCACCATGCTTCGCATGGTCCCCCTCCCCCACAAGTGAGGGGAGGATCCGACTGGATCGGCCTCGAAATCTCACCGCCACTACGCTTCTTGCCAGCTGCGCATCGTGGCTTCAGCGCCCCTGCCCTCATGCCGCTGCGCACCGCAATCATTGCCTGTGACACACCACGATCCATGAAGGCACGCCCCCGGATCCTCCCCCGCAGCGCGGGGGAGGTGGCGCGAAGCTGGCTTCATCTGTGAGCGGGTTTGATGGGAATCTGGATTGTAGGCTGATGTGCTGCGGATCACGTATGGCCTAACAGGCTGCCATCGAGCTCTCCATCTCCTGCGGAACGCTACGCTCCTGAAGCGCGAAGACACGGATCCTCCCCCACGAAGTGGGGGAGGTGGCGCGAAGCGCCGGAGGGGGCTCCTAGGGCGCCGGCGCCGGTGGGGTGAGAAAGGCCCCTACTGCGTCTAATGCCGGACGAGAATCGTTGCTGCGGACGGACGCGTTACGCCAGACGTCACCGTCCCGCTCCGTCACGCCCCCTCCACCATGCTTCGCATGGTCCCCTCCCCCACTTGTGGGGGAGGATCCGCGGCGGCGCTGCTTGCGCGAGTTCCGAAGCGTCGGGAGCGGCAGGTGCGCGTTCTTACCCGTCGGCAAGACGTCCCGGTTCAGGCATGGATCGTCGGGTCAGGCCCGACGATGACGAAGGGAAGACCGGCAGTGAAAATCAAGGGCGCCGTGTCCTCCGTAAATGCTTCTCGCGCTTGCCCATGTTCTCCTCCCTCCCCGCTTCGTGGGTGATCGCTACCAGTTATGCGCCTCGCGCATGAAACGCACCACGCGGATCCTCCCCCACAGCGCGGGGGAGCTAGCGGCGAAGGCGGCGGAGGGCTGGTGAGAGTCCGAACCGTTGGGGAGCAGCAGGTTGCCCGTCCTCACCCGTCGGCAAGGCGTCTCGGTTCAGGCGTGGATCGTCGGGTCAAGCCCGACGATGACGATGGGAAGAATGTCGGAGACAATCACGTCCGCCGCGCCCTCCGCAAGAGCTGCTCGTCTTCCTGCTCCCTTCCCGCCTCTCCTCTTCGTCATGCCACGGCTTGACCGACCATCCATGCCAGAACGGTGACATAGGCCTGCGGCGCGGTACGACCTCGAAAGGCTTTGCAGAAAACGACACGAACCGCAATCTGCGGATCCTCCCCCACGAAGTGGGGGAGGTGGCGCGAAGCGCCGGAGGGGGCTCGTGGAGCGCTAACCGCGACGATCCCGGGCGGTGCGCTTTATGTCTCGCTGGTTCGCCTCACCGGTCAGGCATGGCAACTGTGTTTTGTCATGCGAAGGCTTTGCCGTCCCGGAGCATGGCGTTGAGCACAGTGACGAGCTTTCGGGCGACGGCGATGATGGCGACCTTCTTCGAGCCGGAGCGCCGGGCAATGGCACTGTAGAAATCCTTGAAGCGCTGGTTTGCCCGGATGGCTCCAAGCGCTGCCATGTAGAGCGCCTTGCGCACCCGCGGCCTTCCGCCGGCAATGGCGCGCCGGCC
>NZ_JAGL01000088.1 GCF_000526635.1 Aminobacter sp. J41 | reverse complement strand
CAATGCCCGCTTCTCGGCGATGGCCAGCCATTATCTGTTCGAGACCGAGTTCTGCAATCCGGCTTCGGGCTGGGAGAAGGGGCAGGTCGAGAAGAACGTCCAGGATTCCCGCCACCGGCTATGGCAACCGATACCACGCTTTCCATCACTGGAAGCCCTGAACGACTGGCTGGAGCAGCGGTGTCGGGAGCTGTGGCAACAGATTCCCCACGGCCTCAGGCCGGGAACGATCGAGGACATCCGGGCCGAGGAAGCACGGTTCCTGATGCCGATGCCACGCCTCTTCGACGGCTTCGTCGAATACACCAAGCGGGTCTCTCCGACCTGCCTGGTCCATCTGGAGCGCAATCGCTACAGCGTGCCGGCGTCCTTCGCCAATCGGCCAGTCAGCCTCAGGGTCTATCCAGAACGGATCGTGGTTGCCGCGGAGGGGCATATCGTATGCGAGCATCCCCGCATCATCGAGCGGTCGCATGACGGCCCCGGTCGCACCGTCTACGACTGGCGTCACTATCTGGCGGTCATCCAGCGCAAGCCCGGTGCTCTGCGCAACGGCGCTCCCTTTACTGAACTCCCCGAAGCCTTCAAACGGCTGCAGCAGCACCTGCTCAGGAAGCCCGGCGGCGACCGCGAGATGGTCGAGATCCTGTCGCTCGTCCTGCAACATGACGAGCAGGTCGTGCTGACCGCCGTCGAGATGGCGTTGCAGGGCGGCGTTCCGACCAAGGTCCACATCCTCAATCTCCTGCACAGGCTGGTCGACGGCAAGCCGATCGAGACGCCGATCGTGGATGCGCCGCAGGCGCTGAGCCTGGCCAAGGAGCCGCAAGCCAATGTCGAGCGCTACGATGCTCTGCGCCAGACCCGGGAGGTACATCATGCGTCATGATCCCGCCAGCGGCGCTATCGTCATCATGCTCAGAAGCCTTAAAATGCACGGCATGGCGCAAGCCGTCGCCGAACTCACCGAGCAGGCTTCACCCGCCTTCGAGTCCGCCATCCCCATCCTGTCGCAACTCCTGAAGGCCGAGATGGCCGAGCGGGAGGTCAGGTCCGTGGCCTATCAACTCAAGGCAGCCCGCTTCCCGGTCTATCGCGACCTGGCCGGCTTCGACTTCGCCAGCAGCGAGATCAACGAGGCCCTCGTGCGCCAGCTCCATCGATGCGAGTTCACGGACAATGCCAACAATGTCGTGCTTGTCGGCGGCCCCGGCACCGGCAAGACCCACATTGCCACCGCCCTCGGCGTGCAGGCGGTCGAGCATCATCGCAAGCGTGTCCGCTTCTTCTCCACCGTCGAACTCGTCAACACGCTCGAGCAGGAGAAGGCCCAGGGCAAGGCCGGCCAGATCGCCAATCGGCTCGCTCATTCCGATCTCGTCATCCTCGACGAACTCGGATACCTGCCCTTCAGCGCATCAGGCGGGGCGCTGCTGTTCCATCTGCTGAGCACGCTCTACGAGCGCACCAGCGTCGTCATCACCACCAACCTCAGCTTCAGCGAATGGGCGACCGTCTTCGGCGACGCCAAGATGACGACGGCGCTGCTCGATCGGCTCACCCATCACTGCCACATCCTGGAGACCGGAAACGACAGCTTCCGCTTCAAGAACAGCTCTGCCCAGACCACACCGACAAAGAAGGAGAAAGCACCCACCTTGACTAAGTCCTGAGACCCAAACCATACATGAAGGCGGGTCACTTCTCGGCGAAAATCCCGGGTCA
>NZ_JAGL01000087.1 GCF_000526635.1 Aminobacter sp. J41 | reverse complement strand
ATCTTGCGTATCTCACCTAGAGAAGGCGACCGAGGGTCTGGGGTGAAAAATGGCTAAAGTAGAGCGCCTGCATGGGCTTGATTTTTTGCGCGGCGTGGCTGCTCTAGGCGTGCTTGCCTACCATTACCTTTACTATGGAGATGTCGCAAACATCTCGATGTTTGGCACATACGGGGTTTACTTATTCTTCTGCCTTAGTGGCTTCAGCTTGGAGCTGGTTTACGGACAGAGGAGCATCACATCCGCAAGTCTGAGCGAATTTTTCTACGCGCGTTTTTTCCGCATCTTCCCCATGTATGCAGCGATGGTTATCTTCGCGTTACTGACTGCCTCCGCCATTGATCGGCTCTTTTTAACGCGGACGCTACTCAACCTCACTTTTCTCTTTGGAGTTAACAACCCCGGATATTGGTCCATCACGCCTGGGGGGTGGTCAATCGGAGTGGAATGGTTCTTCTATATGCTGTTTCCGCTTTTCTGGGCAATTCGCGGGTTGGGATTTTCTGTTGCAGCGCTGATCATTACAACCATACTCAACATTCAGCTAACCTATCTTGCATACTTCACCAAATCCCTTCCGGCTGAGAGCATATGGATTAATGCAATTCAGCCTGTGGCTTTCATAAACTATTTCCTGGCGGGGGTCTTTGGATGTCGGCTCTACAGACGCGCGGAATGGACTATTAAGAACGATGCCTTCATAACGCTTCTGTTGGCTATTTTCGTGGTGTCGCTGTCCGTCCCCATCTATCTCGGTATATCTCGAACTCACCTCCTAACGACATCGGTTTGGCCACTTTTCTACTTCGCATTATGTGCCGGGCTGGCTTACGCCTCGGCAGGATACAGAAGCGGATCAAAGGCCCTCACCAAGCTCTCAACATTTCTGGGAGAAATAAGTTATTCTGTTTACCTGATCCATCTCCCGCTCTTTTTCCAATTGCGGGGATTGATCGGTGATCGCGTCGACAACATTGTCTTAATCCTGCTCTGCGCGATTTTGAGCATATCGTTGGCGAAGCTGCTGCACGACCGCATCGAAATGCCCCTAAGGCGACACGGAAAAGCATTGGTTCGTGAAAAAAATCACCACGCCTGTGCACTTGCCGACAAGTGAAAACGGTACGTTGCGCCAGCGGTGAGGCCCGTGAGTGAAACTTCCGCGTATGTGGACGTGGAATAAACCACAGATGCATTTACGTCTCCGGAGCTGCCCGCGGCCTTTCCAGCGGCTCCTGTTGTTGGGCTGTACACTTTCATATCCAGCCCACCGGGCCGTGCTCGCATCAGAGGCAGTGGGACAGTTATTCGGAGAGCGGTTCCTGGCGACGTTACGGCGATCGAGCCACTCTCTTGCATCACCGTCGAGCCGAGCCACGTCTGGTAGTATGAGTGTGCCACAGCAACGACCTCAACATCGCGACGCGGGAGCAGTATGCGGGCTGGCGCTATATTTCCGGCGACCGCGAACGCGTTCTCGATCTGGTAGAAGTCATTGGCCCCTGCAGTTCCAACAGGCGTAATGTATCGCCAGCGGACAATAAGACGAACGCAATCCTCCGGCAGGTGACACGAAATCTGCATGCGGCGGGTGAAGCCTGGAGATAACTCCCCTGCAGCGAATTGTGCTGTACCCAAGGAGACCGCTCCGATGGTGTCCCACCGCGTGGTGTAACTGACGGTGTTGATTTCCGCTGAGAGTTGACCCGGGATTTTCGCCGAGAAGTGACCCGCCTTCATGTATGGTTTGGGTCTCAGGACTTAGTCAAGGTG
>NZ_JAGL01000086.1 GCF_000526635.1 Aminobacter sp. J41 | reverse complement strand
GTAACCGCTGTTCTCAGGCCACGGCCTTGAGTGGCGCGGGGACGTAGGCCCATGGCAGCAGGTCGTCGATCTGGTTCTGCGGGTGACCGGCGACGATGCGGGTGATGACGTTGGCGAGGTAAGCGTACGGGTCAACGCCGTTGAGCTTGCAGGTCTCGATCAGCGAGGCGATGGTTGCCCAGTGCTCTCCACCGCCATCGGAACCGGCGAAGAGGGCATTTTTCCGATTGAGGGCGATGGGGCGGATACTGCGTTCAACGATGTTGGAGTCGATTTCGACGCGCCCATCGTCGAGGAAGCGGCCGAGCCCGGCCCAGCGCGAGAGCGCATAGCGGATCGCTTCGGCGAGCTTGCTCTTCTGGCTGACCAGCGCGAGCTTTCCGCGCAGCCAAGGCTCGAGGGCATCAATGATGGGTCGGCTCGTTTCCTGGCGAGCGGCGCGGCGCTCCTCCGCCGGGCGCCCTCGGATCTCGTTCTCGATCTTGTAAAGCTCAGCGATGCGCTGCAGGGCCTCCGTTGCGATTGGAGCGGGTCCGGACTGCGCCAGTTCGTAGAAGCGGCGACGCACGTGCGACCAGCAGAAGGCCAGGCTCATGGCGTTGCGCTCGGCCAGCGCCTTGTATCCGGCGTAGCCGTCGACTTGAAGGATCCCGACGAAGCCCTGAAGGTGCCGCAGGGGCTGTTCGGCCTTTCGGTTGGGCGCATAGAGGTAGGCGACGCCGGGCGGATCGATCCCGCCCCAGGGGCGATCGTCGCGCGCATAGGCGAACAGCTGGCCGGTCTTGGTGCGGCCGCGCCCGGGATCGAGCACCGGGGCCGTCGTCTCGTCGGCGAAGAGCTTGTCGGACGCCTTCAGCCGCTCGAACAACCGCTCGTGGATGGGCCGAAGCAGGAAAGCTGCCTTGCCGACCCAGTCGGCGAGCGTCGAGCGGTCGAGGTTGACGCCTTGGCGGGCATAGATCTGGGACTGGCGGTAGAGCGGAAGGTGATCGGCGTATTTCGACACCAGCACATGCGCCACCGTCGCCTCGGTCGGGATGCCGCCCTCGACGAGGCGCGAGGGAGCCGGCGCCTGCACAACAACCTCCTCGCAGCTCCGGCAGGCGTATTTTGGTCGGCGTGTGACGATGACGCGGAACTGGGCCGGCACGATGTCTAGGCGCTCGGCAACGTCTTCGCCCATGACATGCAGCATTCCCTTGCAGCAGGGACAGCTCTTGTCGTCGATGTCGACGACCTGCTCGACCCGCGGCAGATGAGCCGGCAGTGAGCCCCTATTGGCCCGGCGCGTCCTGGCGCGAGCCCCGCCCTTGGCAGGATCGGCGGTGTCGTCCGCCGCGAAGCCTTCGGCCTCGACCTGCTCGGCCTCTTCCAGACCTAGCAGCAGCTGCTCGACGGGCAGGCTCTCTGCCCTGCGGCCGAAGCGGTGACGCTGCAGCTCCTTGATGATCTGGCGCAGCCGCTCGTTCTCGGCGCGCTCCGCGGCAAGCATCGCCTGAAGCGCGATCGGATCGTTGTTCAAAGGGTCGGCCGGATTGCTCACAAAGCCGATTCAATCATGCATTCCAATGCTTTGCCAGCGTTTTCGACGTCGACGGAATCAACTTGCCGCGACCGGCGCGCGCGTCTCGCGGGCATCATGCACGCGCCGCCAGTCCAGCCCTTCCAGGAGCGCCTGCAACTGCGCCGCCGTCAGCCTGACCACGCCATCGGTGATGGCAGGCCAGCAGAACTTCCCGTCTTCCAGACGCTTCGCCAGCAAACACACGCCGGTGCCGTCGAAGTAGACGAGTTTGACCCGGTCGGCGCGCTTGGCCCTGAAGACGTAGATCGCGCCACAGAACGGATCGGCGCCCATCGTCTCGCGTACCAGCGCAGCCAATCC
>NZ_JAGL01000085.1 GCF_000526635.1 Aminobacter sp. J41 | reverse complement strand
CTGCCAGCAGTAGCAGCACGCTGACCAACCCGGCCAAGCCGGACAGCACGGCGACCAATGCCGTCAGTTACACCACGCGGTGGGACACCATCCCTTGAGAACGGATGTGGCTTCTGGCCATTTTCCTGCGTCCGATAAGAGCCGGCGAGGCTCAACCCCCCCAAAACCATCCTCGAATACCAATTCACGGAATGCTTCTGCGTCTTGACGCTCCGGAGCTTTGAACAACCTGAGAAGCGCGGCGCCGGCAAGTTCGGGATTAATCGAAACTGACGGCAGGAACCCGCTATACTCACGTACAAATTGCTCGGCGAAGTCCACCACCCCGGCGTGTAGGCAAGAGACAAACTTCACGTGGCCATATGGCATCTGCTCGCTGCGAAAGATCGGAATGTGTTCTCCATTCTCCCGAACTATGCGCAACAGGCTGTTGTCGGTGTGACACGTGACGACTTCTAGAAGGTGACGACGTTTTAGAGCAAAGTGATTGGAGTTGGGAAGGAACCCTTCCCCCAGGTATCCGTGTAGTTCGTGCCCCTCTCGCTCCCATACTTCCGATCCAGCCAAAGTAGCGAGGTAATACCCAATTAGAGGACGCCCAAGAAGCTTACCGAGCCCCCCCTGCATATTGCCCATCCAGCCGAGGTCAACAACCGCGACCTTCTCATTATCCGAAAGACCAGAAGCATGGAGGTACGAAAGATAAGCCTCTCTCTCCTCCGCTGCATTACGCAATATAGGCTCTTCAAGGCATTTCAGGGCGCGCGCCAGGAGTCTTCGCCCCTCGGCACTCCGTTCTAACACCGTATCTGCATCAATGCCGGCTGCAGTGAGAAACTCACAGAAGTCCGCCTTCGGGAGGCCAAACCTCTGCTCAATTAAGTTTCCTAAACATGTACCTTCTGAGTATGGCTGCGCACCAACCTCGCCAATATCTCGTCCCGTACTGATGGACGCTACGCGGATCGCA
This sequence comes from Aminobacter sp. J41, assembly GCF_000526635.1. Lineage (GTDB taxonomy): Bacteria > Pseudomonadota > Alphaproteobacteria > Rhizobiales > Rhizobiaceae > Aerobium. The sequence goes on along the minus strand of NZ_JAGL01000085.1, from coordinate 1,010 downwards.
CGCCGGGAGCCATAAAGATAGCAAGCTTGCGGAGCACTTGCGTCTGTTTCAGCAATCCGATCAAATATTTGTTTAAGAAGGTAACCCTCTCGCGAGAGAAAGTAGAGCCTCTTGACGCCGGCTCGTTTTGCCTGACTCCATACCCAATGAACGAAGCCAAAGTAGAAGGGGCCAAAGGCCGCAAAACCGAGGCACTTGGGATCTCCTCTGAACGTTGCAGAGTTTGTTTCATCAAAGGCCCGATCGAAAAGCTGTCGAGCGGTAAGCCCGACAATAGCGCTTCTTGTAACATTTCCGCCTGACGAGGTCCCATAAATCTCTTTGAAGCCCGGGCTTCTCTTAAGCAAATCAATCGCACGCGGAGTCCTGATCGCGGTCATGCCTCTGCTTTGCGCGTTACGGACGTCCGCAACAATGTGATCACCAACATGCAGTATTTCATCGCCTCGGATCGCCAGCCTCTGAAGAACCACATCGAACAGAGCACCGTCCTTCTTTCTCGCTTGCGCTGAGGACGAAACAAACATGTAATCATACCCTGAGAAACCTGCCTTCTCTAACATTTTGGCAATTACAGGTTCCGGTAGATACATATCGCTGATCAGTACAATTGGCTTCCCCAACATTTTAGCCAAGCGCCACAGCTCACTCCCCTGCTTTCGAGGCGATATGAGGCTGATTTCTAGCGCAATTTCAGCAGACATGATTGCTGCGCGCTCATTTTTACTCAATGACAATCGTTCTGCTACGATGTCATAGATCAAATCCAAATCGATTTCGGGATTTGCGGAAAGGTCCCGAGCCTCGTTTTCCGCATCGATTCTGATACGAGCGAAGTCCGGATATCGCAGCCCAAGCTCCCGCTCAAGCCTCAATTGCAGAAGATGGAAGACATCCGATGGATTCTCCGTAGGGCGGCAGATCAGCGTATCAAAAACATCAAAGGACAAATACCGAATATTAGGCTGGCCTGACCCCATAGGGTGGTCCGGTTTCAATCTTAGTTCATG
>NZ_JAGL01000084.1 GCF_000526635.1 Aminobacter sp. J41 | reverse complement strand
GGGGGGGGGGGCACCAAGCTAGGAGAAAGCGCAGAGGAAAGACGAAAATCACGGCGGCGGCGCAACTCACTCCGCATCCGCTCCTTCCGCCGCGCCCCTTCTTTCCCTACCCCACCTGCTTCTTCTTCCGCGCCAGCGGCTTCTTCACCGTCTCGCGGCTGCCTTCGGCGGGTTCCTGCGAATGCTGCGCGCCGGGTTGCGGCTCGTCCGGCTCCTGGCCAAGGCGAAAACCTTGTCGCGGACACCGAAGCCGCTCAAAGCCGCAGTGCCTGTCAAACTCCGGGCTATAAAGCCGCTGACGAAGGCTGAGTCGCCTGAGATGATCAACATTCCCCTCCCCCTTGTGGGGAGGGGTTAGGGGTGGGGGTGCACCAGGCCAAGAGCACGCAGGTAAGACGAAAATCCCCGCACTCGCGCCCCCTCCGCCTTCCGCTCCTCCCCTCACCCCACCTGCTTCTTCTTTCTCGCCAGCTGCTTCTTCACCGTCTCGCGGCTGCCTTCGGCGGGTTCCTGCGAATGCTGCGCGCCGGGTTGCGGCTCGTCAGGCTCCTGGCCGACGGCAAGGCCGATCGTCTCGGTGACCGCGTCCTTCAGGCCGGCAGCGTCCTCCTCCTCCATCTCGATCTCGCGCCGCGCCTGTTCCCAGTTGTCCTTCTCCTCCCCCTCGCGCCTGCCTCCCCGCTCCCAGATCTCGTGGGCGCGGATGCGGATGCGTTCTTCCCGGTCGATGTCTGTCATCGTCGATGGTCCTGGCTTGCCTCGAAAACCATCCCAACTGCGATCGCGCGGTTTTGTTCTGGAGGATGATGCAGCCTTCGCCTCGCCCCCCATTCCCCCGCCGCAGGCGATTTCACCGGCCAGGCGGAACAATGGCCCTGCACGCCCGTTGGTAGGGTCCGGAACACCGGCCCGAATTTCTCAAGAAAAAGGAAAACAAGAATGGCCAAGGAAAAGACCCTGGAAGATCTGTTCCACGACACCCTCAAGGACATCTACTACGCCGAGCGCAAGATCCTGAAGACGCTGCCGAAGATGCAGCGCGCCGCTCAGTCGGACGAGCTCAAGGCCGCGTTCGAGAAGCACCGCGAGGAGACTGAGGGCCAGATCGAGCGCCTGCAGCAGGTGTTCGAGATTTTTGGCAAGCCGGCCCGCGGCAAGACCTGCGACGCGATCGAGGGCATCATCTCCGAGGGCGAGGAGATCATGGACGAGTTCAAGGGCACCGCTGCGCTTGACGCCGGCCTGATCTCGTCGGCCCAGGCCGTCGAGCACTACGAGATCACCCGCTACGGCACGCTGCGCCGCTGGGCGCAGGAACTCGGCCTCAACGATGCGGTTGCCCTCCTCGAGCAGACCCTTGAGGAAGAAAGCAAGACCGACACGGATCTCACCGCGCTCGCGGACGCTTCCGCCAATCAGCGCGCCAAGGCCGCCTGACCCCGAAAAGGCGCGGCCCCGGCCGCGCCGCTTTCCAGCCTGGCGGACGAGTTTTGCGCCGCCAAAGGGTCAAACGGGGGAAAAAGTACACGAAAAGTGGTGTCAGGACGCCACACCAGCGCAAAATTGCCGGAATTTCCGGCGTTTGCTGGTGGGGTACTTGAACCGCGCGCGATTCGCTGAAATATCAAGGCGGGGGTGGCCGTACGACAGTGGGGCAGGAAATGCCGAAACTGAATAAATCAGGCATCCAGGATAGCCAGGCTTCAGGCAACAAGAGCAGCCCGGCGCAAGGCGAAGGCGAGTTCGAGTTCCTCCTGCGCGAGATCGAGAAGGAACCCGTCCCCGAACGTCTTCTGGACCTCGCCCTCAAGCTGCAGCGCGCTCTCGCCGCGCGCAGGAAGCATCCCTCGTCCGAGAAGGACTCGGAGCATCAGGGACGGTGAGCAGCGGAGCTTGTTCCAGCCCCGCTTCTGTTGCGTCTTAACGCGCCAAGGCCCACAATTTTGCCAACGGAAACTTCGAATCTTTGAAGAATTTCTCAGGATCGCGTTCAAATTTCGCGAGCTTCTTATCGGTTGCAAATTTTTTTACTAGGTACGCCTCAATCGAGTGCCACCTTTTTTGATGTTGACTACTGGGCTGTGCTTCTGGTGACCGACTGATGCTAGGGGACCGTTTGGCCTTGAGAGGTGACGTCCCCGGACGTGGTGTAGCTGGGTAGCGCGGCGGTCATCGGCGCTTTCCGGTAGGGTCTGGTTGCGAGACCAACCCCTTTCCGGA
>NZ_JAGL01000082.1 GCF_000526635.1 Aminobacter sp. J41 | reverse complement strand
ATGCGAGCGATTATCCTTGAGTAAGGCGGGACACGTGAAATCCTGTCTGAACGTGGGGGGACCACCCTCCAAGCCTAAGTACTCGTGCATGACCGATAGCGAACTAGTACCGTGAGGGAAAGGTGAAAAGCACCCCGACAAGGGGAGTGAAAGAGTACCTGAAACCGGTTGCCTACAAACAGTTGGAGCCTGAAATGGTGACAACGTACCTTTTGTATAATGGGTCAGCGACTTAGTGTAACGAGCAAGCTTAAGCCGGTAGGTGGAGGCGTAGCGAAAGCGAGTCTGAACAGGGCGTTCAGTTCGTTGCATTAGACCCGAAACCAAGTGATCTAGCCATGAGCAGGTTGAAGGTTGGGTAACACCAACTGGAGGACCGAACCCGTTTCTGTTGCAATAGATTGGGATGACTTGTGGCTAGGGGTGAAAGGCCAATCAAACTTGGAAATAGCTGGTTCTCCGCGAAATCTATTTAGGTAGAGCGTCGACCGAATACCCCCGGGGGTAGAGCACTGGATGGGCTATGGGGACTCACCGTCTTACTGATCCTAACCAAACTCCGAATACCGGGGAGTACTAGTCGGCAGACACACGGCGGGTGCTAACGTCCGTCGTGGAAAGGGAAACAACCCTGACCAACAGCTAAGGTCCCCAAGTCATGGCTAAGTGGGAAAGGATGTGAGGATCCCAAAACAACCAGGATGTTGGCTTAGAAGCAGCCATCATTTAAAGAAAGCGTAACAGCTCACTGGTCTAAATAAGGGTCTTTGCGCCGAAAATGTACCGGGGCTCAAGCCATGCACCGAAGCTTTGGGTTCACTCTTTGAGTGAGCGGTAGCGGAGCGTTCTGTAAGCTGATGAAGCAGGATCTGTGAGGACCTGTGGAGGTATCAGAAGTGCGAATGCTGACATGAGTAACGATAAAGGGAGTGAGAGACTCCCTCGCCGAAAGTCCAAGGGTTCCTGCTTAAAGTTAATCTGAGCAGGGTTAGCCGGCCCCTAAGGCGAGGCCGAAAGGCGTAGTCGATGGGAACCACGTTAATATTCGTGGGCCTGCGGGTAGTGACGGATCGCGTGTATTGTCAGTCCTTATCGGATTGGTCTGGCAGTGAAGCGGTCCCGGGAAATAGCTCCCGCGTACAGACCGTACCCTAAACCGACACAGGTGGACTGGTAGAGTATACCAAGGCGCTTGAGAGAACTCTGCTGAAGGAACTCGGCAAATTACACGCGTAACTTCGGGATAAGCGTGACCTTGCAGCGGGCAACCGTTGTGAGGTGGCACAGACCAGGGGGTAGCGACTGTTTATCAAAAACACAGGGCTCTGCGAAGCCGCAAGGCGACGTATAGGGTCTGACGCCTGCCCGGTGCTGGAAGGTTAAGAGGAGAGGTGCAAGCTTTGAATCGAAGCCCCAGTAAACGGCGGCCGTAACTATAACGGTCCTAAGGTAGCGAAATTCCTTGTCGGGTAAGTTCCGACCTGCACGAATGGCGTAACGACTTCCCCGCTGTCTCCAGCAGAGGCTCAGTGAAATTGAATTCCCCGTGAAGATGCGGGGTTCCTGCGGTTAGACGGAAAGACCCCGTGCACCTTTACTATAGCTTTACACTGGCATTCGTGTCGGCATGTGTAGGATAGGTGGTAGACTTTGAAGCCAGGGCGCCAGCCTTGGTGGAGTCGCCCTTGAAATACCACCCTTATCTACATGGATGTCTAACCGCGGCCCGTCATCCGGGTCCGGGACAGTGTATGGTGGGTAGTTTGACTGGGGCGGTCGCCTCCTAAAGAGTAACGGAGGCGCGCGATGGTGGGCTCAGAGCGGTCGGAAATCGCTCGTTGAGTGCAATGGCATAAGCCTGCCTGACTGCGAGACTGACAAGTCGAGCAGAGACGAAAGTCGGTCATAGTGATCCGGTGGTCCCGCGTGGAAGGGCCATCGCTCAACGGATAAAAGGTACGCCGGGGATAACAGGCTGATGACCCCCAAGAGTCCATATCGACGGGGTTGTTTGGCACCTCGATGTCGACTCATCGCATCCTGGGGCTGGAGCAGGTCCCAAGGGTATGGCTGTTCGCCATTTAAAGCGGTACGTGAGTTGGGTTCAGAACGTCGTGAGACAGTTCGGTCCCTATCTGCCGTGGGTGTAGGAATATTGACAGGATCTGTCCCTAGTACGAGAGGACCGGGATGGACGTATCTCTGGTGGACCTGTTGTCGCGCCAGCGGCATAGCAGGGTAGCTATATACGGACGGGATAACCGCTGAAGGCATCTAAGCGGGAAACCCACCTGAAAACGAGTATTCCCTGAGAGTCGTGGGAGACCACCACGTTGATAGGCCGGGTGTGGAAGCGCAGCAATGTGTGAAGCTTACCGGTACTAATAGCTCGATCGGCTTGATTGTTCGCATTGCTCGTATCCATCTTTGTCTCTTCGTCCTCACGGATGCGCGCGGGCTTCGCCCGCTATCCTCCGGACAGGGCGGCCAAACATGGCCGACGGCCAGTCGGCCTTGCGGGCTGCGCCCGAAAATGGCTCAGGACTTAAAACGGTGTCCGGGAACATAAGGCCTTAACCCCTTAGCCCCC
>NZ_JAGL01000081.1 GCF_000526635.1 Aminobacter sp. J41 | reverse complement strand
CCGCTCATCAGCCTGCCCGCTGCGGCAAGCTGATCCGGCACAGTCCGGAAGGCACGGCGATCGCATAAGCTACACCACCTCTCGGGACATCATCCAGCTATTCGGCGTCGTCGCCCAAAACCAGACTGTCCGGTGTCGGCCCCCAAAGGCGTCGGCAGGAAACTGTTTCCCAAGCTGTAGACACGGCTTAGAGCCCACGCCCGCACGGGCGGGTTGCCGACTGACGGCTCTCAGATGAGCCACCACGAACGCGGACATCCGCCGTTGGCTGTTTCTCATCACAGCTGAATGCGAAGTCAGATCTTGGTTAGCCGCTCGATAGCAATTGGTGTCGCGTGACAACAGGCGCGGCGTCTTATGATGCCCAACGACATCATGCGCTTGACCGACATCATGTGCAGTGTGCAAAATTAGAGGCCTGCCATGGGAGAGGAATGGCATGCCGATTGAACGACTGAGGGCGACTGGTTCTTTCCTGCGGGAGTTTGTCGAGGCGGTTCCTGGCGCGGTCTATGCAAAGGATCGTGCGGGTCGAATACCGCTGGGGAATGAAGCCTTTGCAGAGGCTGTCGGCTGGCAGTCGGGTGGCTTTGTCGGCAAAAACGACCTTGAGCTATTGGCCGACAAAGATCTGGCCCGCACGGTCATGGACAATGATCAGCGCATAATGGCCGGACATGGGAGATCCCAGATCGAGGAAATGCTGCGGGCAGAGGACGGCAGCACGAGCTATTGGTTGTCGACAAAGGCGCCGTTCACCGATGAAGACGGGAATGTCGCGGGGCTCGTCGGCGTTTCGGTCGACATCACCGAGCGAAAGCGCTTCGAGCAACAGGAGAGGCTCCGCGCTCAGGAAGTCGAGCATCGCAACAAGAACCTGCTAGGTGTCGTGCAAAGCGTCGTCCGGCTGACTGAGGCGGCTACGATAGAAGAGTTTCGCGAGACGGTGGTCGGGCGGCTCGATGCACTCGATCGTGTCCATGGCGTCTTCATGCGCGAGCGCCGCGATCGGGTGGATTTGAAGGAATTGCTGCTTGAAGAACTGGCAGCCTATGCCCCCAACAACGCAGGGCGTGTCCGTTTGACGGGGCCGCGGGTGTGGGTTGGTGTGGATGCGGCCCAGCCGCTCGGAATGGCATTTCATGAATTGGCGACGAACGCTACCAAGTACGGCGCGTTTGCAAATGCGACAGGCACACTCGATGTGATCTGGCAACTGCCCCAGGGAAACGGCGCGCCGCTGGCGATCGAATGGAAAGAAACGGGAGGTCAGCCTGTTGAGACGCCCGACCGCCAGGGGTTCGGTACAAGATTGATTCGATCGGTGGTGGAGCATCAGCTTCATGGGACGCTCTCGTTGGGCTGGGAGCCGAGCGGACTTCGATGCGCGATTTCCCTACCGTTGCAGAGCATTGCGCTGGATTGAGCTCGACCACGGCAGGTGAACTCGAAGCCTACGCCGAACGACATCATCAGTGACCAGCGGTCGACATCCGGCCCAAGCCAGGCGTCCGGCGGCGGTTTGTTCGGCGGCCGCATTTAGGCCGGCAATTGGTCGCGCCCTAACGACAGCTTTCGGGAAGCGATTGGAGGTCGTGGAACGGCCGAGATGAGGTCATCTGCTGAATGGCAGCTTTCCCACTTTCTCGGCCAGAACCGGACGGTCAGTAAACGGCCCCGAACACGCCGACCGTTGGATGCGCCAGAAGCGACGGCTTTCGGGAAGCTGTCAATGTTCTAGGATCGACGGAGATTAAGGTCGGATTCAGTTGTTGAAAACAGCGTATACTCAAGGGACCAAATCGGGCGAAGTCACTTAAGACCACAATGTCCAGTGCCGGCCCCCCTGGTAGCTTCGTCACCGAGCAGCGCAACGTGGACCTCATCGGCGGCACCTGAATCGGCAAAACCCTCCTCGCCATTCGCACTCACCGCTCTACTGCGCAGCGAAACGGGAGCTCGAGGCGATGGATGGTATTGAGCGACGCGTCTTGTGGGTAGCACGTGGCGCATGCACCAGAATGGGGGGCACAGATAGACCGTACCTGTCGCGCCTCGTCGTGGGTTCCACTTCACTACCCTCTGTCGAGGCGACAGCCATAAGCAGCCAGTTGTTGGAGCGCCCCCCCGATTCGCTGCAGGGGAGCAATTTCGGTGTGATGGCATAGGAGCGCCCTCCAATTCTCGTCAGCGGATTGCCGCCTGAAGCGGCCTTTCAGCCAAAACTGAAAGCTTTTTCCGTTTGTACCGAGGGCATTCCCCGCCGCATCGTTGCGTGACAGCGGATTCCAGTGATAGCGCTTCCCCTTGGGCTTGGGACTTCAATTGCCGACTTACGCTTTGATGTGTCTTGCCGCGGACTATCGAGAGCGAGGCATTATGAATCCAAGTGTGAGTGCGGCGCGGACGGCATGGGTCCGCCGTGCGTTTTTGTCGCTTATGGTAGCGTTCCAGGCATTGTGGTTGACTGCTGTTCCTGCGCGTTCTGATCCACTCGAATTTTTCGAGCCTGTTGTCACGCTGGTCAGCGTCAACAAGACTACAAAGCAGTTTATATACATTGTGGATTTTGGTCGTCCAGTAACAGGTTTTGATTTTGGCGATGTTTTCGTAAATCTTGACCCTTCTATGTTTGTGAACCAACCCGAGGTTTCAGGTTCAGGACAGAGCTATACTCTTACGGTTACTTTTGGCGGGTATGGATATTTCCAACTGGGCATACGTGAAGGTTCGGCCTTTGATACAAGCGGCGCGATCAATGCCCAATATCTTGGTGCTCCCACCGAAGTTCGATCCCCACCCGCCATCATTCAGGCATATGAACCGCGCCGGGATTGCCGGAGGCTCCCCCTCTTGAGATTAAGGAGCCATCATGACGAAACGGAACGGCAATACCTATTCACCTGAAGTGCGC
>NZ_JAGL01000080.1 GCF_000526635.1 Aminobacter sp. J41 | reverse complement strand
CGTGAAGATGATAGATCGCCATGGCGATCCGAACATCTACACATTCACGCGCACGTCGGAACGACGTATAGGCGCGCCCTCCCTCGAAAAAATCTGGGGATGGACCGGGCCGTGCCACACCGTCCCGGCAACAATACTGCGTTCCGCCGTCTGCGCAACTATCCTTACCGCATCAACCACTTGCGACCGGGAAAGGACACCATCATGCGGAAACCGAGAGACTATGATGCGGAGCTGAAGGCGCTGGAAGACAAGGCCAAGGAACTTAAAACCCGGAAGGTGCAGCAACTCGGCGAACTGGTGATCGCCACCGGGGCCGATGCGCTCACCGCCGATGAACTGGCCGGTGCACTGGTCGCGCTGGCGGAAGCCAAGGATACCGGAAAGAGGGAGGCATGGGCGAAACGCGGTGCCGCGTTCTTTCAAGGCAGGTCGCGGCAATCTGCGCCAGCGGCTGACCGCGACAACGGCGGCGCTCAAACGCAACTGGGCGGCGCGCAACCGGCATCAGGCGCAACGGGCGCGGCATGACATGCGGCACTGGCAGGTCGAGCGCCGCAGGCGCACGCGCCATCTGATCGAACTCGGTGGCCTCGTCGTCAAGGCGGGCATCGTGGACCTGACCAATGACGACCGCGCCACGATCTACGGCGCGATGATCTGGATTGCCGAAAAGCTCAGCAGCGAGGGTGGCGAACGCGCGCGCGGCGTCTGGAAGAAACTCGGAAAGATGGCGTTCGAGATGGAGCGTTCGTCAGGCTCGAACCACAAAACTCAACCGCAGCAGAATTGAGCGTGACCGATGGCGGGCCCGACATGCTGACTTCAGGGGATGGGACCCGCCACACCTGCACCTTGCCGGGTTTGTCCATTGCCAGTTTGATGGTAAAGTGGTCGAGTTAAATATGATCGGGGGCAAGTTCTTTGCGGGAGGAGAGGCAAAGCAAAGTAATTTGGGACTGGACGCTGGATATCTGGGGTTGGATGCCGGATAGGGGGCGCTGGTCTCCAGCATATGGCCAGCCGCGCGAACCGGCCTATCTGGAAATTTCTACCGATGCGGAACCTCCACACGAAGCATATGACTTCTGGCGTGAAATGGTTTGGTATGGTTTTGATGCCAACAGGCCCAAAAAGCAAACTGGATTTCAGGCGAGAGCGAGCGTCACATTTAACGACGACGCGTATTTCGCCCATTACGTTTCCGATGAGGTTTCGGGTGGCCGCTCGCTGAAACAAAGTCGTGCCGATGGGCACGACGGCATCGAGATCGGCATGGTTCTGTTCGGTCAGCGTCGCCATCGACTTGAAGATGATGAGAGCTACCTCGCACAGCCAGGTCAGTTCTTTGTTTATGACTCAGCCAGGCCCTCACAAGTGGAGTGGGACGAGCACGAGGGAGTACATCTGTCGTTACGGCGCGAGAATGTCGAAGCCGCGCTCGGCCGAGCAATGCCGTCTGCAAGTACCCTGGCACAGGCGCTTTGCAAGTCTCGTCTTGCACCTGTATTGCGAGATCAGATGAAGCTTTTCGCCGCCCATATGAACGGCCTTGCGCGGTTTGAGCGTGGTTTCCTGTTCGATCAAACCCTGCGGTTGGCGCTGTTTGCTCTGGAAGGGCTGGCGTTCGTTCACAAGTCCCAAGCATCGGAACCTTCTCGGGCTGCGCTGTTTGTTGCTGCTCAGCGATACATCGAGCGGCATTTTACCCATTTCGATCTGGACGCGAACCGCATCGCTCTTGCGCTTGGAACCTCCCGCGCCACGCTCTACCGTGCCTTTGCCGATCATGGCCTGACAATTGCCGACACAATCCGTGAGATGCGGTTGGCCCGCGCCCGACGCATGCTGGGAAGCGCACCGCTACATGTTCCCATCAGCGAGATCGCCGCGAAAAGCGGCTTTACTGACATGCGGACGTTCCATCGCGCCTTTCGTACTCGTTTTAACATGAGTCCTGGCGAAGCGCGCACCATCAAAACATTTTGACGGTCTCTTTGCAGCGCTGCCTCTGGCTTCTCAGGTTTGCTATTCGTTGAGGCGGACAGGAGCATAGATTGCGAGGCGGTTGTCTGGGTCCTTTCCCCAATACTCAACCGCTGCTGGGTCCAATTGCGGGCTCCACTGCCGTAGTGCGCTGGCAGGACTGCCTTCACCCCTTCGTACAAGATGACATTCCGATCGAGAACTTGCCCCGGAGCCTCCATCGCATCGAACGATCACGCCGCCGCGACGAGAAACGATATTTTCGGGTTGTAGCGGCATGCCGGCAGCGGTCAGGATATGAAGATCGACGCCAGCGCCGTTCTCGTATTGAGAACAATAACGGGTACGAAGGATACCAAAATCGGGGTGCTCACCACGTTGTGGCTGGAGAGAGCGGTGATCCAGGCAAACTTCAATTCCGCACGAGAGCTGCCGGCCATGACTATCGATAACGCTAAAGAAAGGGCTCTGGGTGTCGTCAAGGATGCGTCTGCTGTGATCGTCCCAGCGGTCCCAGACCTCTGGACCTCGGCGAAGGCCATCGATATCGGAGAGGCGCTCCTTCTGCCAACTGCACAGGAGCCTTCCATTGTGAAACACAAGCGCTGAATTATGTACAATAGCGTGGTCTCTCGGCTCCTGTGGACCTTCTTTTTGAGGAATGTAAGGCTCTTTCCACCAGACTGTGCCAGGGGCCCATAGGACAGTCGGGAAAGCACTGCTCAGTGAGGCAAGATATTCCAGGCTGTTTAAAAAGGCGGGGCGCTCATACGGCTCTCCACTATGCCACTTGAAGAAGAATTCGGGGGGCAGAAATACGGGGAGAACCTCGGCCCGACTTTCTATTATCGGAAGAGCATATCTTTGGATAAGTCGGACCTGAAGGTTTGCCTGAAGGTGAATATATTGCTCTTGGGACATCTCGTTTGGGTCCGCACCCTGTCGCCCCATGATCTCGTTCATCTTATCCGAATTATGCGTATCGACCTCATACGCAAACAATTGCACACAAACCATGGTTATCCACCGAATGTTAGCTCTAAGTGCTTCAGGCAGATGTTAAATCGCGCTCCTGTAGGGAATGACCTGCCACTGAACTGTCATCCAGCGGCGATTAGAGCCTCGGCCGTTTCTGTTACGCCGTAGGGCGCGGGTTGAGCAACCGGTGGAGACGCGA
>NZ_JAGL01000079.1 GCF_000526635.1 Aminobacter sp. J41 | reverse complement strand
CAAGCGCTCGGTCACCGGCAGGTGGCATATCGACGAGACTTATATCAAGGTCCGTGGGCATTGGATGTATCTCTACCGCGCCATCGACAGCAACGTATCCCTCCGGTGACGGCCGCCTTGCGGTCTGAGGGCGAACGTCGGAAGTCCTAGGGACAATCCTAGGAGTAGCCCTATGACGATGCCGCGAGTGGAGGTGATCACGTCGGTCGAGAGACGGCGCCGCTGGTCGCGTGAGGAGAAGGAGCGCCTGGTGGTGGCATCTTTCGAGCCTGGCGTGACGGCCTCGGAGGTCGCGCGATCGGCGGGCATTCACGTCAGCCAGCTCTTCCGATGGCGCAAGGAGCTGTGTGATCGGGTCGATGTTGGCGCCACGCAATTGGTCCCGGTCGAGATCGTCCCTGCCGCCCAGCCGCCCGTCGTTGAGACGCCGGCATCATCGGCGTCTCCCAACCGACGTCGCCGCAAGAGCGGCATCATCGAGATCGAGCTTGGCGGCGGGCGCCGTGTCCGTGTTGATCGCGACGTGGATGGCGAGGCGCTGCGGCGCGTGCTGGACGCGCTCGGGTTGCGATGATCCCGGTTCCGAGCGGCGTGCGGGTGTGGCTGGCGACGGGTCACACCGACATGAGGAAGGGCTTTCCGGGCCTGGCATTGGTAGTGCAGGAGACGCTGAAGCGTGATCCGCACAATGGTCACCTGTTCGTCTTCCGTGGTCGTCCCGGCGATCTGATCAAGGTGCTTTGGCACGACGGCCAGGGCGCCTGCCTGTTCTGCAAGCGGCTGGAACGGGGGCGCTTCATCTGGCCATCGCCGGCCGACGGCGTCGTGACGATCACGCCGGCCCAACTCGGCTATCTACTCGAAGGCATCGACTGGCGCATGCCGCAGAAGACCTGGCGGCCGACGGCGACCGGCTGACGATTTGGTCTTGCACATGGCGGTGGATATGATTCCCTTTCCATATGCCCGACGCTGAATCGCTCCCTTCCGACCTCGCCGCCGCCCACGCGATGATCCTGGCGGAGCGCGCCGCACGCATCGAGGCCGAAGCTCTTGCCGCCCACGCGGCGGCGGTCAGCTCCGGAACGGAGGCGTTGATTGCACGACTGAAGCTGGAGATCGAGAAGCTCAGGCGCGAACTCTACGGCAGCCGCTCGGAGCGCAAGGCCCGGCTGCTCGAGCAGATGGAGCTTCAGCTCGAGGATCTGGAAGCTGATGCTGTTGAGGACGAACTCTCTGCCGAAAGGGCGGCTTCCCGGTCACAGACGGTCCGCTCGTTCGAGCGCCGGCGCCCGTCGCGCAAGCCGTTCCCGGAGCACCTGCCGCGCGAGCGCGTCGTGATCGCCGCACCCGAGAGCTGCCCCTGCTGCGGCTCGACCAGGCTGTCGAAGCTGGGCGAGAACGTGACCGAGACGCTGGAGGTGATCCCGCGTCGGTGGAAGGTCATCCAGACGGTGCGCGAGAAGTTCTCGTGCCGCCAGTGCGAGACGATCACCCAGCCGCCGGCGCCGTTCCACGTCACGCCGCGCGGCTTCGCCGGGCCGAACCTGCTGGCGATGGTGCTGTTCGAGAAGTTCGGCCAGCATCAGCCGCTGAGCCGGCAGAGCGAGCGCTATGCCCGCGAAGGTGTCGAGCTGAGCCTGTCGACGCTGGCCGATCAGGTCGGCGCATGCGCGGCGGTGCTGCGTCCGCTGCATGCGCTCATCGAGGAGCATGTGCTCTCGGCGGAACGGCTTCACGGCGACGACACGACGGTGCCGATCCTGGCGAAGGGCAAGACCGACACCGGCCGGGCCTGGGTCTATGTCCGCGACGATCGGCCCTTCGGCGGGACATCGCCACCTGCAGCCCTGTTCCACGCATCGCGCGACCGGTCTGGCGATCACCCCGAGCGGCACCTGAAGCAGTTTACCGGCATTCTGCAGGCCGATGCCTATGCCGGTTACAACCGGCTCTACCTCGTCGACCGCAAGCCCGGACCGGTGATGGAAGCGCTCTGCTGGAGCCATGCGCGGCGCAAGTTCTTCGTGCTCGCCGACATCGCCGCCAACGCGCGTCGCGGCAAGACCGCGCCGCCGATCTCACCGATCGCCTTCGAGGCCGTGAGGCGCATCGATATCCTGTTCGACATCGAGCGCGACATCAACGGGCTGCCTGCCCAGCAACGTCTTGCCGCGCGTCAGGAACGGAGTGCGCCGCTCGTCGCCGAACTGGAAGAGTGGATGCGTGGCGAGCGGGCCAGGCTCTCGCGCCATGCGCCCGCCGCCCAGGCGATCGACTACATGCTCAAGCGCTGGAATGGCTTCACACGCTTCCTCCAGGACGGGCGCGTCTGCCTCACGAACAATGCGGCCGAACGGGCGCTGCGCGGTCTGGCACTGGGCAGGAAGTCCTGGCTCTTCGCCGGGTCGGACCGCGGCGCCGATCGCGCGGCGATCATGTACACGCTGATCGCAACCGCCAAGCTCAACGACGTCGACCCGCAGGCCTGGCTGGCCGACGTGCTCGCCCGCATCGCCGACACGCCGCAGGGCCGCCTGGCCGATCTCCTGCCGTGGAACTGGAAGGCGCAATCTGCAAGACTGGCCGCATGAGCCCGTCCCCGAAGATCGCCGCATCCGACAGCCTCAACGAGATCGCCACGGTCCGCGTCGAACTGCGCGACACCGATCCCCTGATCTGGCGCGAGGTCGAGGTGCCGACCTCGATCACGCTGAAGGTGCTGCACGACATCATCCAGGCCGTGATGGGCTGGTTCGACTACCATCTGTGGGAGTTCACCATCGGCAAGCAGAGATACGGCCTGCCGATGGACGAGGACTGGGGAACGGCGCCGCGCAAGGACGCCGCCAAAGTGCGCCTGCGCGATGTGCTCAAGCCGCGCAGGACGACGATCGACTACCTCTACGACTTCGGCGACAGCTGGGAGCTTCGGCTCACCGTGACCGGCGTCAGGGCCGGCCATCCCGCGGCCTCCTATCCGCGCTATCTCGGCGGCGAGAGGAACGCCCCACCCGAGGATTGCGGTGGCATTCCAGGCTTCTACGACATGCTCGACGCGCTGGCCGACCCCGACCACCCCAACCATGCCGACGCAACCGAATGGGCCGACGACTACGATCCCGACACCATCGACGAACTCCCGATCAAATACGCGCTCTTGCGCATCGCGAACCGACGAAACCCAGCCAAGGCGCGATTGATCAACAAAGCCCCGCCGAAACCCGATAACTGATCACGCCGCCATAACCGCGGTCCTCACCGGA
Organism: Aminobacter sp. J41; assembly: GCF_000526635.1. Lineage (GTDB taxonomy): Bacteria > Pseudomonadota > Alphaproteobacteria > Rhizobiales > Rhizobiaceae > Aerobium. The sequence continues at coordinate 102 of NZ_JAGL01000079.1, read as the reverse complement.
CGGTTACACAGCAACGGCGATACGGTTGAGTTCTGGTTCAGTGAGCGGCGGAATCTGGCTGCGGCCAAGCGGTTCCTGCGCCAGGCGCTCAAGCGGCATGGC
>NZ_JAGL01000078.1 GCF_000526635.1 Aminobacter sp. J41 | reverse complement strand
TTCCGGAAAGGGGTTGGTCTCGCAACCAGACCCTACCGGAAAGCGCCGATGACCGCCGCGCTACCCAGCTACACCACGTCCGGGGACGTCACCTTCTGCTGCCATACGCTGAAGCTGGCAACTTAATACTTTCGCACTTTCCGGAGAGCGATCCGGGGGCTCATCTTTGGACCATGAACATCTCACGAAAAAGCTGTTCCGATCTGACGATCCCCTTGTCCGTAAGCCAGACGGATTTCGCTTTGTTGACCGGATTGCCGATGAAGCCCTTCTCGTGCAGTCGGTTCATCGCGCTCCAGTCGAATCCCTTCCATGCTCGGCCGTCCCCGTCGAGCGTCAGGTAGAGCAGCGCGAGAATCGCATCGTCGATCCTGTCCTTGTCGATCTCCATTGCGCGATGTTCTCCCGATTCCAGAGCATCCTTATTATACGCTACAGTATCCCATATGCCGCACGGGTGCGACGCGGGGCTTTCATTTCATGCACGAGCGGTTCTTCGATGGTCCCTGCCCCCTCCGGGCAATGGGATTTTTGGAGACGATGGCGCTCAAACGCAGCAGGATCAACATTGAGGTGTTTGGACCTCCGACCTCGTCGGAACCGGCGCGGAACGGCGGCAGTCGCGCCGACGAAGCGGTCATGATCCTCACCCGGCTGCTCGGCCGCCAGATCGCCCGCGAGCAGTTCGAGCGCAAGCTGGCGCTGGAACGCAGGGTACAGAAGAAGCGCCCAGCAGGCGAGGATGGGTGATGCCTATGGTTTCAGGCACCGGGTTTGTTCAGGATGCAGTCATGACCACTGTTGATTCCATTTCTTTCCAGCGCAGTCCCGAAGAACTCCTGCATCAGGCGCGACAAGCGCCGGTGGAGATCACCCGGCATGACCGCCGCGAATTCGTGCTGATGCGCGCCGACCACTATGACTGGCTCCGGGCTGCCGCGCAGCGACGTCACCGCACGGCGGAAGCTGCCGATATCGTCATCGACGCGGTTGAGCGCGCAGAGATGAACGCCGGGCTCATGCCGCTGGACGCCCCGCTCGGATAGGCGATCAGAGCGCCCCGCACATCGGTCATCGCCTCGTCGCGACACCCGCGCCGGGGCATTCGCATATTCTTCTTGTGACCGTTTTGGTCCCGTGATATAGGTACGCTATGAGGATCATTGCTCGCCGCACCTTGCGGCAGTTCGTCGACAGCCTCGCGGGGCAGAAGGACCAGCCGGCGGTCAAGGCCGCGCTCGATGCCTGGTTCGACGAAGTCAGCAAGGCGGACTGGACCAGTTCGGCGGATGTGAAGCGGCTCTACGCGACGGCCAGCATCGTCAGCGCCGAACGCATCGTCTTCAACATCAAGGGCAACGATTATCGCCTCGTGGTGGCGGTCGACTTCGAGAAGGCCATCGTCTGGATCAAGTGGATCGGCACCCACAAGGCATATGACAGGATCGACGTGACGGAGGTCAGACATGGCGACTGAGCTGAAGCCCATCCGCACCGAGGCGGATTACGATGCGGCGCTTGCCGAAGTGGAACGGCTGTGGGGCGCGAAGAGCGGCACGCCGGATGGCGACCGGCTCGACGTGCTGGCGACGCTGATCGAGGTTTATGAAGCGAAGAACTATCCGATGGATCCGCCCGACCCGATCGAGGCGATCCGGTTCCGCATGGAGCAGCAGGGACTGACCCGCAGGGACCTGGAGCCGATGATCGGCCCGCGCAATCGGGTGGCCGATGTCCTGAACCGCAAGCGGGGACTGTCCATCGAGATGATCCGGCAGTTGCACAACCACCTGGGCATTTCGGCCGAAGTGCTGATCCGGCCGAGCCGCTTCGACAAGGTTGCCTGAAGGAGGCTATCCCATGACACGCGTCGCCCTTTATGCCCGCTATTCCTCCGACAACCAGCGCGAGGCGTCGATTGAAGACCAGTTCCGGATTTGCCGGGAGCAGGCGAAGCGCGAGAAGTGGAAGGTCGTTGGCACCTACAAGGATGCGGGGATTTCCGGGGCCAGCATGATCCTGCGGCCCGGCATTCAGATGCTGTTGCAGGACGCGCAGGCAGGAAAGTTCGACGTGGTATTGGCCGAGGCGCTGGACCGGATCAGCCGCGACCAGGCCGATGTGGCGACACTGTTCAAGCATCTGAAGTTCGCCGGCGTGCCTGTCGTCACGCTGGCCGAGGGCGAGATCAGCGAGTTGCACGTCGGCCTCAAGGGGACGATGAACGCGCTGTTCCTCAAAGACCTTGCTGCCAAGACCCACCGCGGCATCCGTGGACGTGTCGAGGAAGGCAAGTCGGGCGGCGGGCTTTGCTATGGCTACAGGGTCGTCAAACAACTCGATGCGCGCGGCGACCCGATCCGGGGCGACCGCCAGATCGACGCGGCCGAGGCCAATGTCGTACGACGCATCTTCTACGAGTTTGCCGCTGGCGTCGGCCCGCGCAGCATTGCGCGCAGGCTGAACGAGGAAGGCGTGCCCGGCCCGAACGGCAAGCCGTGGAGCGACACCACCATCCGCGGCCACGTGAAGCGCGGCACCGGCATCATCAACAATGAACTCTATATCGGCCGGCTGATCTGGAACCGGCTGCGCTACGTCAAGGATCCGTCAACCGGCAAGCGAGTCTCCCGGCTCAACCCCGAGACGGAATGGATTGTCAGGGAGGTGCCGGAACTGCGGATCGTCGATGACCAGCTCTGGCAGGCCGTCCGCACGCGTCAGGGCGAGATCGCCGAGAAGTTCGCCAATGTCACTGAAGCCGTCCGCGCGCATCACAAGAAGAATCGGCTGAACGGCGCGCGGCGTCCGAAGTCGCTGCTGTCCGGCCTGGTGTTCTGCGGCTGTTGCGGAGGCCCCTACTCACTTCGCGGGGCCGATCGCTTCGCCTGCTCGAACCACATCAGCAAGGGCACCTGTACAAACGGTCGCACGATCCCACGCACAGAACTCGACGCCCGCGTGCTGACCGGCCTGTAGGAGCGGATGATGTCGCCCGAGATGGTAGGGGAGGCAATACGTGCCTACGCTGAAGAGACGAACCGTCTGAACAGGGAACGCCGCTCCAACAGCGAAGCATGGAAAGTCGAACTGGGCAAGGTTGCCAGACAGATCGAGCAGATCGTCGAAGCCATTGCAGACGGCATGTATCATCTGTCGATGAAGGAGAAGATGGATGCGCTGGAGGCGCGCAGGGCGGAGCTGACTACACTTCTCGCCGAAGCCCCGGAAGACTCCCCCGACATTCTGCCGAGCGCAGCAGCGATCTACGCCGGGAAGGTCACCCGGCTCACTGCCGCCCTGAATCGCCCCGAAGAGCGCCAGCAAGCCGCCGATGTCCTGCGCATGCTCATCGAGAAGATCGTGCTCACTCCCGGCCCGGAACGGGGGGAACTCTACGCCACGCTGCATGGCGAACTGCGCACGATCCTCGAATGGACGGAGCGGCAAGCCATTGGAAAGGCTGGTAAAATGACAAAACCCGCCGCGGGTGCGACGGGTTTGTCGGTATCGGTGGTTGCGGGGGTTGGATTTGAACCAACGACCTTCAGGTTATGGTCCGCAGGACGAGGAGCTACCTCGGCCAGGGAAGCGCAGCTTCCCGCCAGC
>NZ_JAGL01000077.1 GCF_000526635.1 Aminobacter sp. J41 | reverse complement strand
GCGATCGAAATGGCGGCCTTTGAACATCTTGCACCCCCGGAGCGTGCCGGAGGCGTACGCCGAACTGAGTTACCGAAAAGTTTGCAACAGATCCAATTCGACGGGCGCGAAATCGCAGCGCTGGATCTCGACGAAATCGACCGGATCGCGAGCGACATTCGCGTGAAGGGCATCGAGGCAGTGGCGATCAGCTCGGTCTTCAGCCCTATCAACGGCGCGATGGAGCTTGCCGCGCGCAAGCGGCTGCTCGAGAGCTGCCCGGGCCTGCGCGTGGTGGTGTCCAGCGATATCGGCCGTATCGGTCTTTTGGAGCGCGAAAGCGCGGCCATCATGAACGCCAGCCTGCTCGAACTCAGCAGTCGCACGGTGGAAGCCCTCAGGAGCACATTGCAGGCCGCGGGCCTGTCCTGCCCCTTCTTCATCACGCAGAATGACGGTACGCTCATGGGAGCGGAGGCGGTGCGGGAGTTCCCGGTGCTTACCTTTGCCTCGGGGCCGACGAACTCGATGAGGGGCGCCGCGTTCCTCACCGGCGAGACCGATGCAATCGTGGTGGATATCGGCGGGACCACGACCGATATCGGCGCCATCCAGCGCGGTTTTCCGCGCCAGGCCTCGACCGTGGTGGATATCGGTGGCGTGCGCACCAATTTCCGGATGCCTGATGTCTTCTCTATCGGTCTCGGCGGCGGCTCACTGGTCCGTCGCGGGCCCGATGGCAGTGTTTCGGTCGGTCCGCAATCCGTGGGCTACCGTATCACCAAGGAAGCCCTCGTCTTCGGCGGCGCCACCATGACCACGACGGATATCGCGGTTGCGGCCGGCAAGGTGAGCATTGGCGAGGCCGCGGCGGTCTCCTCCCTCGACCGGGACCTAGTCGAAAGCAGCATTGCCGAAATCAAGCGCATGCTGGAGCGGGGCGTCGAGCGCAGCCGCATTTCTCCCGAGCCGATTCCCGTCATCGCGGTGGGTGGCGGTTCCATTCTCATGCCGTCCCGGCTGGGAGACCTTACCGTCATTCGCCCGGAAAATTTTGCGGTCGCAAATGCAGTCGGTGCCGCCATCGCCCAGGTCAGCGGCGAGGTGGACCGCATCTTTTCGCTTGCTAACGGGCTCACACGCGAAGACTGCCTGAGGCAGGCCGAAGAGGAGGCCCGCGAGAAGGCTATCCGCTCCGGCGCGCTGGCTTCCACCATCGAAACAATCGAACGCGAAGACGTGCCGCTTGCCTATCTTCCCGGCAACGCCACGCGCATTCACGTGAAGGTCGTGGGGGAGATGGGCGGCATCGATGCTTGATACAAGTGCCGGGTTTCTTGTGGACGAGGGGCGGCTCGATGCGCTGGAGATCGGTGCGGCGGTCCTGGGCACCGGAGGCGGCGGCAATCCGTATATCGGCAAGCTGCGCGCCCGCGAGGCGCTGCGCCAGGGCTATGTCATGCGGGTCATCCCGCTCGAAGCGCTGCCCGACGATGCGGTCGTCGTCTCGGTCGGCGGCATAGGCGCGCCGCTGGTCTCCCACGAGCGCATCAAGCATGGCAGCGAGGGTTTGCGCTGCGTGCGCGCGCTGGAAAAACATCTGGCGATTTCCGTTGATGCAATCGTCTGTGAGGAGATCGGTGGCCAGAACGCGATGGAACCGCTGATTACCGCTTCCATGGCAGGACTGCCGGTGGTCGACTGCGACGGGATGGGGCGCGCCTTTCCCGAAATGCAGATGACGACCTTCTCGATTTTTGGGCACTGCTCCACGCCCAGCGTAATGTGCGACCCGCATGGAAACGCCGTGATCTTCGAGCACGCCATTTCGGAGAAGTGGCACGAGCGGATGGCGCGCGCCTGTGTCGTCGCGCAGGGTGGGGCCTCCACTCTCGCCAGCGCTCCAATGTCCGGCCGCTTTCTCAAGCAATATTCGATTCCGCAATCCTACAGCCAAGCTATTCGGCTGGGTGAAGCCGTTGTGGCGGCAAGGCAGGCCCATGCCGATCCCATCCGTGCCATATGCGACAGCGAAAACGGGGAGGTGGTCTTCCGGGGCAAGATCGTCGATCTGAAGCGGAAGATCGAGGGCGGGTTCGTGCGCGGCACGGTGATGGTCCAGGGCTTCGACGGCTATGAGGGACAGGTGGGCTCCGTCCTCATCCAAAACGAGAACCTGGTCTTTTCGCGCGACGGCGTGGCCGAGGTGGTCGTGCCCGATCTCATCGTGATCCTCGATATCGACACCGGAGCCGCGATCACCACGGAGATGCTGCGCTACGGCCAAAGGGTGGCGGTGCTGGCGCTTCCCTGCCATCCGTTGCTTCGTTCCGAGGCGGCACTGGAGGTGGTCGGCCCCAGGGGCTTCGGCCTCGATCTCGCCTACCGGCCCATGGGCCGGGCCGAAAAGGAAAGGAAACCGTCATGACTTCGTTCCAGGTGACGTCGCAGGATCTGGAAGCGATCGCGATAGGCGGAGCGTTTCTAGGAACCGGCGGAGGCGGTGATCCCTATATCGGCAAGCTCATGGCCCAGTCGGTGATGGCCGAGAAAGGGCCGGTGACCGTCATTTCTCCTGACGAGGTCGCGGACGATTGGCTATGCGTGCCTGTCTGCATGATGGGAGCGCCCACGGTCATGGTGGAAAAGCTGCCAAACGGTTCGGAGGCGGCTTCGGCGCTGGCGCAGCTCGAATCCTTCCTTGGCCGTAAGGCCGATGCCCTGGTCTGCATCGAGGCGGGCGGCCTGAATTCCACCATTCCTTTCGCCGTCGCCTCTGCCACCGGCCTGCCGCTGATCGACGGCGACGGCATGGGACGGGCGTTTCCCGAGCTTCAGATGGTGTCCTTCACCATGCATGGCATCGCCGCCACGCCCATGGTGCTGGCCGATGACAAGGGCAACAGCTCGGTTATCAACGCCATCTCCAATTTGTGGACCGAGCGCCTCGCGCGCTGCCAGACCGTGGAGATGGGAGGGGCCGCCCTGGTCGCTCTCTATCCGATGAGCGGAGCCCAGGTGAAGCAGGGTATCCTCCGGCACACCATTTCGCTCATCCGGGAAATCGGAGAGACCATCGCCGGAGAGCGCTGGGCGCACCGCAACCCGACGGAAGCTCTGGTCTCCCGGCTCAAGGGAAGGCGCCTGTTTGCGGGCCGCGTCGTGGATATCGACCGCCGCACGGTCGGCGGATTCGCACGCGGGCGGGCAACCTTCAAGGGTATGGATGCGTACGAAGGGCAAAGCTTTCAGGTCGATTTCCAGAACGAGTTCCTTGTGTGCCGTAATGGGGAGGGCAGGCTGCTGGCCACCACGCCCGATCTCATATGCGCGCTCGACGCCGATGGCGGGCTGCCGGTCACCACCGAGCAGCTCCGTTATGGACTTGCAGTGACGGTCATTGGCCTGCCCTGTGACAGCCAGTGGCGCACGCCGCACGGCCTCGAACTCGTCGGCCCCCATTATTTCGGCTACCAGCATGACTATATTGCGTTCGAGGAGCTTGCTTAGCCCAGTTCACGCGTTGCTATCGCGTTTCGATGGTTGTGTCGCAAACTTGGAGAGGAGACGCGAAAGGGCCAGTCGCTCGGTAGGGCGTTCAGGCGGCGAGCAACTCAAACTGCTCGGCCAGTGA
>NZ_JAGL01000076.1 GCF_000526635.1 Aminobacter sp. J41 | reverse complement strand
GAAGCCGAGGAACGCTACTACGCTATGCTCGAAGAGCCGGCCATGGCAGCGTGACTCAAACCAAAATGCCTCCGGCAATCCCGGCGCGGTTCAATACGATACCAGGCAGGGCCAGCGGATAACCTTACCCGCAGAGGGGATTAAGCTAACCTGGATGTCCCCTGGTCTCGAGTATGATACTCTCAGGACAATTTGGGCTGATGCTCCTGGCAACTACAATTTTAATTTCATCTACGAGATTGATGGATGGACCAGCGCCTCAAGTCGGGTCACTCTCAATGTCCTTGGCGATCCGACTATCGCGAGCGCCTCAGCGACGATCAACCCGGGGGAATCCTGGACCTTTGATCCTGTCGTGACAAGCTTCCAAGGGTATATATTAAACGCCGTCTCTGCGCCGTCCCATGGCTCTCTCAGCATTCACGGCAGCACGGTCACTTACACGCCGAATCCAGACTTTTCAGGCGAAGATGTCTTCTACTTGAATGGTGTGAAGCCTGGCGAAGACCCGACATCGAACGTCAAATTCACCGTCAATGTGCGCGAGCCGTTGCAGCTCGTAGATCATGACTTCTCAGGGGCGAAGGTCGGGACTCCGATCAGCCACAGTTTTCAGGTAACTGGAGCCAAGGGTAGTCTCTCGTTCGGCATCAAAGACGGCTTTCATCCTGTCGGAACCACTCTGCTGATGTCAGGTGAGCTTGGTGGGATCCCTACCCGAAGCGGTACCTACACGTTCACTGTCAGGGTGAGAGATGCGGCGACACTGCAGGAGGCTACAAAGAGCTATACGATTGTCGTCAGTCCGCCTGACTTCAACTTCTCCCCAGCTGCTAACAGCACTCTGACCGCGGTCATCGACCAGCCATTCAGCCAAGAGATCTCGGCAACGGTCTCATCAGGTGCGCCGGTCAGCCAAATTTCTCAGCTCGACGCGGTTCCACCCGGACTTACGTTTTCATCTGGTCCGACCGGATTGATCAGTGGTGCGCCAGTGCTTCAAGGTGACTACTATGTGGAATTCGAGGTTCTCGACATTTCTGGCAACACCAGCAGGGTAGGTTACACTATCTCAGTGATAACCCCGCGGCTCGACGTCCAGGCTCCGAGCATCGATCACGGAAAAGTCGGGCAACCGTTTGGTCCTTATCCGCTCGTCGCATCTGGCGGGGACGGGAATTACACCTTCGAGGTCGTAGACGGCTCCCTGCCAGCTGGCCTCACACTTACCTCTGCAGGCGTTATGGAAGGAACCCCGACCGCAGCTGACACTTCGACCGTGACCATAGAGGCGACTGATGGTTCGGCTACCACGGGGACTGTAACTGTTACCATCGTCGTTGATGCAGAGGATGTCGTCTTCACGTTCAATTACCCGGCCGGTGCGCTGCCGAGCGCCACGCGGACGAAGCCGTACGACATCACGATCTCGGCTGCCACGCAGTTCGGTGACGCAACTCTCTCGATGGAATCTGGCTCGCTGCCTGAATTCATGAGCTTCGATAACGGACGTCTGTACGGCCATCCGCTGGAGACGGGGGACTTTAGCATCACGGTACGGGCGACTGAGGGCAGCAACACTACGACTGCGGTCTACACCTTCACCATTCTCCCTCTAGGCGTTCCGGTCGTCGCCTCCGATACGGTTACGACCCAGAAGGGGGTCCCTGTCTCTATCGTCCCCGTCATCACTGGTGGCGAGCATGAGTACATTGTGGTCTCTGTTGACCCTCTGCACGGCTCGATCGACAGCGATGCCAATGGGTACGTCTACTACCCTAACGCAGGATTTGTGGGGACGGACACTTTCACCGTCCAGGCTTATAATGATGATGGTGCCTCTGCCCCTGCGGTCTTCACGGTGATTGTCGAAGGGGAGCCCGATCCCGCTCTCGAGATCGGTACAGCCTCGCTTCCAGATGGTACCGTGGGCGAGGAGTATTCTGCTTCCATCACTGCGATCAACGGCAATGGCCCGTACGTCTTCAACGTGACGAGCGGGGCTCTCCCCGAGGGGTTGAGCCTCTCAAACGCGGGCGTTCTCTCTGGCACTCCTACGAGCGATGGCACCTTCAATTTCCGGGTTGAGGTAACCGACAGCAACGCGGGGAGCGCAGCCAAGGATTTCGCGATTACCATTGCTCCGAACGATGATGATGACGATGACGACAACGAAGAGGAGGTATCCTTTACGTTCAGCCCCGCATCTGGCGCACTCCCGGCCGCGATGGCTGGCGAGCCATACGAGCAAGGCGTGTCCGCTTCGGACGGTGTTGCTCCGCTTACATACAATATCAAGAGCGGCAGCCTCCCTGATGGCATGATCCTCAACATCACCACGGGTGTCATCACAGGCCCTGCGGATCTCGAGAGCAAGGGCGACTATGCCTTCTCAATCGAGGTGCGTGATGCCAACGGTGCAACTGGTGCCGCGAGCTACACGCTCAAGGTCATCGAGCCCGAGGTGCAAGTTCGGGATCGTGTCGTGAACGTACCTGAAGGCCAGCAGCCTCCGAACATTGACCTGACTGAAGGGGCAACGGGTGGACCGTTCACTGCCGCCGCTGTTGTCGCTGTCGAGCCTGCACATGGTGGCACGGCAGAAATCGTGGGAGATCAGTATGCGGCCGCAGGCCCTGTAAGCCCGACTGGCTTCTACCTGAAGTTCACACCGAACCCGCAGTACAGCGGTTCCGTGAAGGTGACCTATTCGCTTATCAGCGCTCATGCTGGCTCCAGCGAAGGCGTGATCACTTACAAGCTGGTCGCCGACACCTCCAAGGTCGTCGAGGACATCGATCGTATGGTCCGCGGCTTTGTTGGGACCCGAATGAGCCTACTTTCATCCACCATCAAGGTCCCAGGCCTGATGGAGCGCAGACAGCTTGCTCATTCGACTTCAGCAGTCACGACCGCCTTCTCTCCAAGCGCTGATGGGCTGACAATGGGGCTCTCTACCAGCCTTATTCAGGTGGAAGCTGCTGAAGCTGACGGCCGACTGGCAAATGAGAGACCGTTCAATGTGTGGCTGGACACTACTTTCCTCGTCCACAATCGCGAGGAGAACGGCAACAAGTGGGGCAACTTCGGCATGGCATCCGTGGGTGCCGACTATCTCGTTACCCCGCAGTTCCTCGTCGGCATCTCCGCTCATTTCGACCGGATGACGGATCCAACCGATGAGGATGCGGAAATTACGGGCAACGGCTGGATGGCTGGCCCATATGCCTCCGTTGAGCTCGGCCGCGGTGTCTTCCGGGACACGAGCCTGCTGATTGGCGGCTCCTCGAACGATATCGACACGCTGCTGTGGGATGGTTCGTTCGATACCCGCCGTTTGATGTTCGACACGTCGATCAAGGGCAAGTGGGACATAGGCAACGGTATTGTCCTGACCCCTGCAGTCCGTGCCGTCTACTTCAAGGAGAAGGTCAAGGACTACGAGGTCACGGACGGGACCAATACGATCGGCATTGGAGGCCATACGCAGGAGCAGCTCCGCGTCCGCGCTGGGGTCGATATCGAGAAGACCTTCAAGCTGAGCAACGGCAAGGATCTCAAAGCCCGTGCAGGGATCACTGCTGGCTTCTCTGGCATGGATGGCAACGGAGCTTTCGCCCAAGCGAAAGCGGGCGTCAGCTACGAGTTCGGCGATGGGCTCTTCCTCGATGGCGATCTGCTCTACAACTACGGAAGCGGTGGCGAGCAGTCAGCTGGAGCCAAGGTTGGTCTCAGGTTCGCTTGGTAACATCAGAGCGGTCGAAAATTAGTGGTCTGCCCCCTGAAAAGTGGTCCTCCCTGAAGTAGGCTATTGAGCCGTAGGAGGACGTTGGAATGCCCCAGAAGAAGCACAAA
>NZ_JAGL01000075.1 GCF_000526635.1 Aminobacter sp. J41 | reverse complement strand
AACCAGCGGTAGGCGACATTGACCTCGATCTCGCGCACCAGCTGGCGCTCGGAGCGGATGCCGAACAGATAGCCGATGAACAGCGCCTTGAACATCAGCGTGGGGTCNAGCGGCGGCCGGCCGTTGTCGGGGCAGTAGAGCCCCGCGACACGATCGTGGATGAAGGAGAAGTCGATCACCGCGTCGATCTTGCGCAGCAGGTGATCTGCTGGAACAAGGCTCTCGAGCGTCACCATCTCGATCGCCGTCTGAACTGGAGCAGGTTTCTTCAACATGCCTCACTGAATCAAAAACCTCCGGCCGAAGCCAGAGGTTTGTCAGCAGTCTGAGGGGCCCGATCGGGCCCCTCTCTATTTCTCTTCGCTGTGGATCGCCGAACCTTCGGTGAGGATGCGCAGCACGTTGATTGCTTCCTCGCCGCCCGTGCGCGGTTCGGCGCGAGTGCCGATGCACTCAATAAAGTGCTCGAGCTCGCGTGTTAGCGGCATGCCCGACTCAACCTCGACATAGCTCGGCTCGTTCATCGTAAACGCCCACTGGCCGCTGTCCTGCCAGACGGCGTGGTGATAGATCGCGAGCTTCCTGTCCCACGGCTCCATGTCGTCGAACACGGCCATCGCCTTGTTGCCTACGACGGTCAGCCGGCGCTCGCGGTACGGATTGAGCCGCGATGCAAACAGATGGCTGCGCAAACCGCCAGGGAAGCGCATGTGCAGGTGTGCGAAGTCGGCAAGGTCATCGAGCACCGCCGCACCCTCGCCGCGAACCTCGGTCGGCGCAGAGCCCGTAATGGCCAAAATCATCGACAGGTCATGCGGCGCCAGGTCCCACAGCGCGTCGCTCTCGGTATGGAACTTGCCAAGGCCGAGGCGGTGCGAGTGGATGTAGCGGACGGTACCGATCTCGCCGGCGTCGATCAGCTCCTTCAGCTTCTCGAAGGCCGGGTGGAAGCGCAGCACATGGCCGACCATGAAGATGCGGTTGTTGGCGCGCGCGGCCGCCACCGCCCGCTCGGCATCCGGCACGTTGAGCGCGATCGGCTTCTCGACCAGCACGTCCTTGCCGTTCTCGACCGCCTTGATGGCGTTCTCGGCGTGGAACTGCGGCGGCAGCGCCATCACGATCGCGTCGATGTCGTCGCGCTTGAACAGCACTTCGGGCTCGAAGAACAGGCATTCCTGCTCGCTCGCAAAGCCTTCGGCGCGCGCCACGTTGGCATCGGAAACGGCATAAAGCGCCCCGAGCGACTTGAGCGTGCGAATGTGATTGGAGCCCCAGTAGCCGCAGCCGAGGACAGCGATGCGCGGTTTCATTGACGTTTACCGGTGAATTCGATCGCCGACACATAGTCGGCTGGCGGGGCTAACTCAACCCCGCATGGGGCCAAAGATATGGCAGCGACGCAGAAGCGCACCGCCAAAATCACCTACTGACACCGAGTTGTCAGCAGGCAGTCGGCATAATGACCATCCGTCAAATGGGAGAGACCGATGCTCAAATTCTACCACGCGCCGTGGTCGCGCTCGTCCAGTATCCTCTGGCTCATCGAGGAACTGGGCATCGACTACGAACTCGTTCACGTAGACATCCGCGCTGAGGGCGGCGTGCCGGAGGACTACCGGCGCATCCAGCCGAACAAGAAGGTGCCGGCGATCGAGTACAATGGCGTTGTCGTCACCGAGCGGCCGGCGATCACCATCTTCCTCGCCGACACCTTCCCGGAGGCCGGTCTCGCCCCTGCCCTCACGGACCCTGACCGCGGGCCGTATCTGTCGATGATCGTCTATCTCGCGTCCGTGCTCGACCCGTGCATCACCATGCACGCCAAGGGCTACACCAGCTATGAGAGCAACGACCACGCTTTCGGCCTGTTCGACGACATGGTCGCCTATCTGGAGCGCGTGCTTTCCGAACGGCCTTACGCCGCCGGCAACCGTTTCACCGCCGCTGACGTGCAACTGGCGTCGAGCCTCCAATTCACCATGAACATCATCGGCATCCTGCCGAAGAAGCCGGTGTTCCAGGAATACCTCGACCGCATCGGCGAACGCCCTGCCGCTGTCCGCGCCAGCCAGAAGGACGCGGAGATGGCGGCTCATGTGCCGGCGCTGCAGGAGTTCTTCGCGCAGATGAACAAGTGAGTCGGCGGGGGCTGTGGGCCGCCCGTGGCCGCCTTCATGGGCTCCCTTGCCGCTTATCCGGGAGTACCTGCGCAACCCTCCCCTGGAGGAGCCAGCAGGGCCGATTCGCTGCGTCAGGCCGTTGAGTGGCGCCTCGCCCCCTATCTCTGGAAACCGTGCCTCACTTCCTATCAACGACCGGACATTGGCGTGTCCGGTCACCTGCTTTTGGCGCGCCTTTCCGGCTGATTTGGAAGATGGAAGAAAATCAACATGGTTCGGCGTGTTGGGCGCTTGACAGGTTGCCCGGCGCCACCGTATATCCGCGCCACCTTCACGGACCGCCCCGCCTCAAACGGCACTGCGGTTCGCTGGGGCGGAGTAGCTCAGTTGGTTAGAGCAGAGGAATCATAATCCTTGTGTCGGGGGTTCGAGTCCCTCCTCCGCTACCACTAGTTGGCCAGCCAGAAAGATCAGTCAGTTAGCATCGAACGGAGGTTCGAGCGACTGTGAGTCATCTCACGCAGATGTACGTGGGAGATGCAATGGCGTTGCCTTCTTATATGTCCCGACGCGACGGGCGTTATTACATGCAGGTTCGACTCCCCCAGCCCATGGTCTCGCTTAGCGGGCTTCGCCTCTACAGGGCGTCGTTAAGAACCAGCGACTATCTTCAGGCACGAATACGACTTGCAGAGTGCCTGGGGTGGTTGCACCGGATGAACGATAGCGTCGACTACGTGGACTTGTTCCAAAAAAACGTCCGTCAGCTGCGTCTATATTTAGCAGACCCAATCCGGATATCGGAGGACCGCCTGGTCGCTCGCCGCAACTTCGAGGAACTTCTCAAGAACCTCACTCGACGCGCGAAAGCGCAAGGGTGCGATCCGGACATGATCGAACCAGAGTTCCGACCATTGTTTGAGCTCTTCGTGCGTCAGAACGTCAAAGCCGAAGCGCTGAGCAGACGAGTCGAGGGAATTCTACAGTACGAACGCGGACGGGCGGACATGCAGATGGCAATCTCGTTGGGAGCAGTCCAAGCAAGCCACATCCCCGTTGTGCCGCTTTCTCCTGAGACGCCAGTTTTCCCGGCCTACGCTGCGGACCCGCTCCCAATTTCGCAAAATGAGGCCCTCAAGCCGAAACCGCATGATTTTGACGCAGGTGACAGGCATCTGTCAGAGCGGGCAGACGGTCCGAACATCGTCGTTGCCCCCTCACGAACCTCGCTTTCCGACGCAATGGTGGACACACGACGATCGCCGTCCTTCCAAGCGAACGACGACGAACAGCTGGAAGATCACAGGGTGGGCGTGGAGGATGAATCCGCGCCACCTAAAGCTTCCCTCCGCTTCTCCGAGGCACTGGCAGCCTACGAAGAGGCAGACATCAGGAAGGGCGGAAACGCTGATGGGCGATCGATCGTGAAGCTGATCGTCCAGTTCATCATCGACAAGATGGGGGATCCTCTTCTCGCTGAGTTCGATGAGGAGGCCATTAAAACCCTCGATGAAATGCTGCCCCATATCCCTGATCGCAGGAACATTCCGCGCGAACATACCGGGAGCCTTGCGGCACGCTACGACTATGCGCAGAAGCATGGATGGGACAACCTGAAGCGCCTCACAGAAGCCCGGTTGAAGAACGGCTACCACAATGCTCTGTCCCGCTTCTTCGGCTGGCTGATCGAGCAGGAACTCTACCGACGGCCTCTTCCAAAGTTTTCTGCGACGAGCGACGAAAATCTGGTCTCGATCGAGCGGGACGCCTTCTCGACTGAGGAAGTTACCAAGATCTTCTCGCTACCCCTCTTCACTGGCTGCATGAGTCCAGAGCGGATCTGGGTCAAGGGCGACTGTCTGGTTCAGAACCACCTCTATTGGGCCTACGTGATCTCGTTCCTTACTGGCGTGCGGGCAGGAGAGCTTGGGCAGATTGAACTCGACGATATCGAAGCAGAAGGCGGCATCTATTACCTACAGCTGCGCGGTTTTGACCCGAAGAAGGGCCGCGTCGCTCGTAAAGATGTGAAGCGCTTTAAGACCCAGTCGTCGCACCGGACGATCCCTCTCCACCCCCTCCTTCTCGACTTGGGCCTGCTTGATCGGATCGATGATCTGCGATCGATTGGCTGTCCGGTCCTGTTTCCCGAGTGGGAGCCCTATCCAAAGCCTGGCGGGGAGATGAGATGGGGCCAACCCCTGACAAAGAGCTTCCAATATCTGAGAGGCAAAATCGGCTTCGAACGATTTGACGTCACACTCTATTCGTCCCGCCACTGGTTTGCCGAGCTGATCGACAACTCCAAGATCAAGGACGCCGCACGCCGAAAGCTGATGGGGCACACAGGAAACAACGAGATACCGTCCCGATACGGGCGAAAGCAGCGGTTGACCAATCATGATCTGACGGAGTTCACCAAAATCCTGTCCCCAGAAATCAACCTGATTGCGGAGCTTCTTATGCCCTCTAAGGAGCGGGCAGATAGGGGAGAGCTGAGGGTGCTGAAACCGTGGTTGAACTCGGCGAACTGGTCCGTCTATTACAGAGAAAAGTTGGGCCGAAAGTAGACTTGAAGGCGCAAAGGCGAGCGTTCGCTGTGAGCACATGGCCTGACCCCATAGGGTGGTCCGGTTTCAATCTTAGTTCATGATCGGCCTTGGGGCTATTGCCTGGGCAGATGACGGTGCTGCTCCGCTTNCTGGCGCAGGCCAGATGATGGCCTCGGGTGCCGGTGGCTTGTATCCAAGCGACGAGTGTGGCCTCTNGGTGTTGTAGTACCGCCGCCAGGCTTCGATGATGATCTTGGCCTCGGCGAGGCTGTAGAAGATCTCACCGTCGAGCAGTTCGTCGCGGAGCTTCGAGTTGAAGCTCTCGCAGTAGCCGTTCTCCCAAGGGCTTCC
>NZ_JAGL01000074.1 GCF_000526635.1 Aminobacter sp. J41 | reverse complement strand
CAGCTTCTCGAGTGTCAGGTCCGAGACCGCCTTGCGCAGCCGGTCATTCTCTTTCTCGAGCTCCTTCAGCCGCTTCACCTGGTCACCCTTCAGGCCACCGAACTCCTTGCGCCACCGGTAATACGTAAACTGCGTCACGCCGATCAAACGGACCGCTTCTCCGACAGAACGACCTTGCGACAACAGAACATCGACTTGGCGCAGCTTCGCCACGATCTCTTCGGGTTTGTGCTTCTTCTGGGGCATTCCAACGTCCTCCTACGGCTCAATAGCCTACTTCAGGGAGGACCACTTTTCAGGGGGCAGACCAAGTGCGCAAGGTCACACCGATGTTCCGCTGCACCAGCAGACTGCCGTCCTGGCAAGCCGCCGTTGTCCCGTCGTGTGTGATCTGGCGCTCTGGTCGCGAGCCCACATTTCATAGTCGACGCTGTCCCATCGCTCGTGGGTGCTACCGCGGCACTACGAGAACTTCTGATTGAGGGGACAGCTCCGCTCCGGTGTGAACGGTGTGTTCGCCCGAGTTTGGTTGCAGTCGTCTTTGCCGCGCGGGTATGTCTTTGGGACAAGCGGGAGAGAGTCGGCCAACCGACCGCCGAAGGAGCAACCGCCCCGGAAACTCTCAGGCACCCGGACCGCTTGCTGTACAACACTCTGAAAAGCGGAGCGGCAGCTCCCGCCCACGGTGTAAGCTGAGACTGCCCGAAGCAGCTTAGCGATACTCTCAGGCCAATGACAGAGGGGGCTCCAACGCCAACGCATGGCGTGCCCCTCGGAGCCTGACTTGACCCTGAATTGCTACGCGCAGTGACGCGCTGAAATCACGCCCTTCGACAAATCCTGGAATCTGCCCCTTGCAGCGCGAGCCTGGGGGGGGGCGGCCACCATCGACGCGCCGCTACGCAGAAGGCGTCGAGCGTCATCAATTTAGACAGGACGTTACATGACCAGACCTCGCCCCATCGACCGACGACTGTTCTTAGGAGGAGCCGGAGGTGTCCTCGGGCTAGCTTTGTCCGGCTGCACCACTACCCCCTTTCCGGGCTCCGAAGAGATTATCCCAGCACCACCGCCCCCGGAATTTTCCGACGACGTCATCCTGATGTATCGGGCGCTGCCCGAGGAGCGCTTTCCCATCCCGGCGGTGGACCTTACACGCCTCGACCCCGCGTTTGTTCGGGCGGTCGTCGACTACCCGACCCAGGAAGTACCCGGGACGGTCATTGTCGATACGCCTAATCGGTACCTCTACCACGTCCATGATGACGGATCCGCCACGCGCTACGGGGTAGGAATCGGCAGAGCGGGGTTTGAATGGTCTGGACGAGCGCATATCGCATACGGACGCGAGTGGCCCGTGTGGACACCACCCGCCGATATGATCGCCCGCCAACCGTCCCTCGAGAAATGGCGGCACGGTCAGCCGCCTGGGATCGACAACGCCCTTGGCGCACGCGCGCTCTATATCCATCAGGGCAATCGGGACACGCTTTACCGTCTGCATGGAACTGGTGAGGCGCACACGATAGGCAAGGCAATCTCATCAGGCTGCGTGCGGCTCCTGCATCACGACATCATTCACCTCTACCGGGAGGTAAAATGGGGCTCCCCGATCGTGGTCCTGGTCTAGGGGAGCTGCAGCCAATGCCGTTGCCGCGACCAAATCCACGCCGCGAGGTGAAGCAATCACGCACCCGCATTGTCGTCCTGATCTTCGCACTGGCTTATGTCACCATCACAGCAAGGCTGGTTCAGTACGGTATTGGAGAACCTGCGGCGTCTGGGGCTCCTGTTGGGCTGGTTGCGGCTCACAGGCCTGCGATAGTCGATCGCCATGGACGGAAGCTTGCGATCGACCTGAAGACCTACTCGCTGTTTGCAGAACCCCGGCGGATTGTCGATGTAGATGACGCTATTGAGCGCCTTCGCACAGTGTTTCCAGACCTCGATGTGCGGGACCTGCACGCCAGGCTTTCGGGGGACCGTGGTTTCATCTGGTTGAAGCGTCACCTCTCGCCTCAGATGCATAACCGGATCATGACGCTTGGTATTCCGGGTATCGGGTTCAGGTCCGAGATCAGGCGCTTCTATCCCGCGGGCCGCACCACGGCACACGTCGTCGGTCTGACGAACGTCGACAACCTCGGCACGTCTGGGCTGGAGAGATGGATAGACACGCAAGGGTATCTCGAGCTTCGCGATTTCGGACTGGGCGGCAGAGGCAGGTTTTCCCCGGTTGAGACATCGATCGATCTGAGGATCCAGCACGCCGTCCATGATGAACTCGCCAGGGCCATGGTGCAGTACGAGCCGGCAGGTGCTGGCGGGCTCGTCCTGAACATCAAGACCGGCGAAATTCTGGCACTTGTATCTCTGCCGGATTTTGACCCCAACTCGCCCGTTGAGGCGCATCTAGAGGATCGCCTGAACCGAATGTCGGGAAGCGCCGCGGAAATGGGGTCAATCATAAAGACCTTCACCACCGCAATGGCCATCGAGAAGGGTCGTGCAACGCTCAGTACGGTCTATGACGCGTCCAGCCCGCTGGCGGTGGGGCGGCAACGGGTCCGTGACTACTACGGCAAGAACCGCCCGCTCACTCTCGAGGAGGTGTTTCTTTATTCATCCAATATCGGATCTGCGCTGGAAGCGCGGGCAGTCGGCATCGAGGAGCATCGAAATTTTCTGAGAAGCGCCGGACTTCTCACCAAGTTGCAGTTGGAGCTTCCCGAAGTGGCCACCCCGCGCGAGCCAGCCCGCTGGAGCTCCGCGACATCCATCACGGCGTCATTCGGACACGGCTTTGCGACCACCCCGTTGCAGACGGCCGCGGGAATAGGCGGCATTCTGAACAACGGAATTTTGGTGAGCCCGACACTGATCAGGCGTGGCGAGGAAGATGCTAAGGCAGTATCGAAACGGATCGTGAGCGACCACACGAGCGAGATGATGCGGTACTTGTACCGGCTAAGCGGAATGAAGGGGTCGGGGCGTCACGCTGCGGTGGCTGGGCTCAATGTGGGCGGCAAGACAGGCACCGCGGAGAAAGTCATCGCGGGTCGGTACGCGAGGAACCGAAACTACAATGTCTTTGCGGCCGCCATGCCGATGCACGATCCGGTTTACCTCTACCTCGTCGTCATCGATGATCCGAAACCCAAGTCATCCACCCGAGGTCTGACGGCTGGCGTCACTGCGGCTCCGGTCACGGGGAATATCATTCGAAGGACCTTCGGGTTCCTTGATGTCACGCCGAGTTTTGGCACGTCCTTCCAACCCCATGAGGAAAATGTGGGTTAGTCGATGACGTCGGCGGCGTCGAAGATGAGCCGACCTCTAAGCCGAATGAGAGGATCCAGTTAAGGCACCGCCGGAGGTGAGACTCCGACAAGGCTTTTTCTCCTTGGCCTTTCGTGGCGGACTTTGCTAGGCACCCCGTTCATTCAATCAGTAACCTGAAAGAACCAGCACGGCTGCCACCGTGACAGGCTTTCATTCTTGCGACCACGGTGGCGAAGATGAAGAGGCCTTTTGTATCGTTACGTCCGGAGATTACCCGGACGCATGCCCTGACCCTGATGAACTGGCTGGAAGATGACCGTGTCACTCGCTACCTGAGCGATTCACGCAGCGTCTCCCGTTTCATCTCACAGGCCGTTGATCGATCACCGATGCCGATCCTGACGCATCTGTTCAACCAGGGCGGCCGCTTTTTCATGGTCTATAACGTCGACGACCTGCCCGTGGGCTTCGTCCGCCTGATCAAGACGGGTCCTGAATGTGAAATCGTCCTCGCTATCGGTGACCACGATAACTGGGGCCGTGGACTGGGCACCAGCACCATTCGCGAGGGACTGAAGCTCGCCTTCCTCGACATGAGGGCCGATAGCGTTGTCGCGAAGATTCACCCGGCAAACACGCGCTCCCTGAAGGGGTTTGAGCGCTGCGGTTTCCATCTCAAACAGGAAACGCTAACACTCAATTCGCTGTCGCTAACCTCCGGACGCTACCTGCAGCTCTTGCGGGCTGGTGCGATGACTAACCACGCCAACATTTACGTCACTGAGTTGGACAAGACCCGGCTGGAGAACCTGCTGGAACTTGAGATCGACACGCCAAACATCGAGCTCGAGCACGAGATCGAGAGAGCGATCGTCGTCGACCCACTAAGCGTTCCCGAGGACGTTGTAACGATGAACTCGAAGGTCGTGCTGCGTCTCGACGGGGAACAGGAGAATGTGGCGCTTGTCTATCCGCAAGATGCAGACAACCGGTCGAGGAAACTGTCGATCCTGTCCGACATAGGCACCGCTATCCTTGGCTATCAGGAAGGGGATGCCTTCGAATGCATCGTGGCAAATCGTACCCGACGGATTCAGATTGAGAAGATTGTCTATCAGCCGGAATCTGCCGGCGACTTTCATCTGTAAGCGCCGGGCATAAGCGGCGGCCTGTAGCGCTAGAACCGGATGGATGGCCGCATGCGCGGCTGGAGTGCGAAGTCCTTCGGAACTTAGGTTGGAAGTTCTGCATTCTGCAATCGACATTCAGCAGGATGGGAACGATGAAATACCTTCTAGCGGTCGTTGGCGGATTTGCCTTCACGAGTTGTACGTTTGCAGGTGGCGCGGCGATGGCGATCGTGCATCTCAGTACCAAACCGTCGGAGAGCAGCGCGAGGGTTGATTCCACATCAATCGAATTTCCGCTTCAGCCTGTGAAGGTGGATGTTGCGTCCCAGAATTATGAGCGCATCGGGCAATCGGCGTCCTCTGCCTCCACCAATACGCCGGGTGAAGAGGTCGAGACAGATACGGATCTCCTAACGACCGCCGCCCTGCCTGAATCCGACGATGAAACCATCCTTAGCGAGGAGCATGTAGCATGGTGTTCATCGAGGTATCGATCGTACCAGGTGGCGGATAACAGCTATCAGCCCTACCGTGGTGGTCGCCGTGAATGCCTGTCACCCTTCTTCAAGGTCGCCAAAGTCGAAGAGGTGACGTCCCCGGACGTGGTGTAGCTGGGTAGCGCGGCGGTCATCGGCGCTTTCCGGTAGGGTCTGGTTGCGAGACCAACCCCTTTCCGGAAGGAACACCGATGACCGACGACATGATGAACCTGCGCGCGCTGGTGGAGAAGACCCCCGACGCCGATCTCCTGCGCGAGATGATCGGCTTTGCCGCCGAGCGGTTGATGGAGATGGAGGTGGGTGCGGCCACCGGCGCCGCTTATGGCGAGAAGAACCCGCTTCGTCTGGCCCAGCGCAACGGCTATCGCGACCGGGACTGGGAGACGCGGGCCGGAACCGTTGAGCT
>NZ_JAGL01000073.1 GCF_000526635.1 Aminobacter sp. J41 | reverse complement strand
GTCAGGTCCGAGACCGCCTTGCGCAGCCGGTCATTCTCTTTCTCGAGCTCCTTCAGCCGCTTCACCTGGTCACCCTTCAGGCCACCGAACTCCTTGCGCCACCGGTAATACGTAAACTGCGTCACGCCGATCAAACGGACCGCTTCTCCGACAGAACGACCTTGCGACAACAGAACATCGACTTGGCGCAGCTTCGCCACGATCTCTTCGGNTTTGTGCTTCTTCTGGGGCATTCCAACGTCCTCCTACGGCTCAATAGCCTACTTCAGGGAGGACCACTTTTCAGGGGGCAGACCACGCCGGCAGGAAGGTTGGCACAAACCGTCCGTTCACCCAGAAGCAGATCTGGGCAATTCACCTCTTACTTGATCGGGAGAGACGCATCCGGGACCGCGCCCTGTTCGATCTGGCAATAGACAGTAAGCTTCGGGGCTGCGACCTGGTAGATCGGGATTCGCGATGTGGTGGCCGGGCCGGAGATCAGAACTCGCGCGATCATTGTTCAGCAAAAAGGCGGGGCGGCCGGTCCAGTTCGAGATCACCAGCGATGTGAGAGCCAGCCTTCCGGCATGGCTGGAATGACGCGGTGGCTCGGTCGAGGACTACGCATTCCCGAGCAGGGTCGATCACTCGCGCCACATGAGCACAAGGTAATACGCGCGCCTGCTGATGAGTGGGTGATGGCGATCGGTCTACGGTCGGAGGATTATGGCACGCACTCGCTTCGGCGCACGAAGGCGTCGATGATCTACCGGGCGACAGGGAACATACGAGCCATCCAGATCTTGCTTGGTCACTCCAAGATCGAGAACACAGTCCGCTAACTTGGCGTCGACGTGGAGGATGCGCTCCTCTTGGCCGAGAGAACCGAGATCTGAAGTAGATGGCCATCCAACCGAGCGGGGATGGCCATTCACGACATTCGTTCTGATAGGCCACTTCGGCCATCGTGGCGTGGTTTACTGACAGTCTGGTAATGGGCCGCAGGCATGATGAGAAGACGCTCGGCGCGCTTAGGTGATATCCTCGCTCGCGATGCGAGGCACGTGCGCACCGAGCAGATTCTCCAGCCAGGCAATCCTGCCGCCGCGATCGCTGCAGTTGGTGAAGAACGCACGCTGTTTTGCGCGCGTGAGTGCTACGAAGAACGAGTTCATCTCCTCCGGTCTGTTAGGGGTCAGACTCCACCAGCTGTTACTATCGAGGCCGAAGAAGACGATCGTATGGAACTCCATCCCCTTGCTCTTGTGGATGGTCATCAAGGGCACCTGGTTGCGCCCTTCAAAGCGGTCGAGGGCTTCGCTCCAGCTGACGGCGTCGCCAAGACACTCGGACAGCAAGAGTTCGAATCCTTCCACCACGCGAGCGAAGTCGGCGTTGCGTGTGTATGACGGTGTCACGCGCCTTATGACGGCCTCCCCTATTTGCTCGATTAGGAGAGCGACAGCGCCCACCGCGTTGGCAGAATCCGGGTCGTGCGCGGCAATGTAGGCTCTGATCGATTTTACGATGGCTTCGGTACGCGCCGCTGATCGCTGAAGTCCGAGGTCGTCGTCGAGAGATATCGCTTCGAGCCTTCGCAGCTGCTCTTGAGCCAACGCCCATGCGGCGGGGTTTCGGTTTTCTGCTCCGAGCCTCAGGAGCGGAAGGAGAATCTCGGATAGCTCTTCGGTGAGCAAGTCCTGGATCGCGATCGAACCGACGTTCCGCGCGACGTTTCGAAGAGGAACGCCGAGTTCGGCGAGAGCCGGGCCTAATTCTTTCTCCAACCGTTCGGGGTGGTTCCGCACAAGGACTGCCAGCTCGTGGGCCGGGATACCGTCATCGACCTGCTCAGATATCCAGCCTGCCAAGCCTTCGATCTCTGCTTCTTCGTTTCCGAAATCCCAGATCGCGCAGACATCTCCATCGACCGCCTTTTCCCCGCGTGCGACCGCATGCTCCACATTGGGGTCGATGCTTTGAGCGACGATATGCTGGATCGCCACGAGATCGGTATGCGAGCGCCAGTTCAATAGCAGCGATATGGGTCTTGCATCGAATTGCTGCGTGAACACCTCGAAGCCGTTCGGCATCGCGCCCGCCCAGCCCATGATGCGCTGCTTGTCGTCTCCGACGGCGGTAAATGTGTTGTGGTCTTTGTCGAAGGCGGAGGTGAGCAGCTCGAACTGAGCGCGCTGCGTGTCCTGGAACTCATCGAGGAAGATGACAGGGTAAGTCATCCGGATGGCGGCGTGGATCCGGCGGTTCGCGCGCACGAGATACTCTGCGATCCGGTTTATCATCGGAAACGTCAGATAGGCGGTCGGTCGCCCATGCAGCTGATCGTTCCAGTATTCGTCGAACGCGGCCTGAACGTTAGCAGGTACGCCTTGGTCAGCGTCGCCGATCCGGACGCCCACGATAATGCGCGCGAGCTGCTGAGCATTGATGTTGTGAATTCCGGCGCGCATCAGAAAGTCGTTTAACGCGTCGTTGGTCGGAAAGGTGATCTCATAGTTTGCCGGCGGTCTGTACTGAGCCGGCACTGCCATTCGAAACTGATCGACAAGCCCTTTGGCAAATGCATCGAATGTCAGGGACACGAACCGCCGTGCTTGTCCCTCTGGACACCGTTTCCGCACGCGGGCCGAAAGCGTCTCCGCTGCGTCGCGCTTGAAGCTGATCGCAAGGATTCGTTTGGGCGCAGGACAGAGCCCGGTCTGCAGGAGGTAGGACGCTTTTTGCGCAAGGAACTCAGTCTTGCCGGCCCCGGCTCCGGCCGTGACGCATACGCTGCGGTCAGTTTCCCGAAGTGCTTCCCAAGCGCGGTCTTCGAGCTCTTCTATGCCTTGAGGCACCCAGTCTTCCGGACGAACGAGGCTCATGGGACGACTTTACGCTTCACGTAGGCGATGAGCTTCTTCAGCTCGGCCGGTGCATTCTGAGCAAGGCGTTTAGAGTCGATCTCGCTCAAGGCGCGGAGGTGTTCTTCGGGCTTGCTCTCGTTCAAAAAAAGATACGGGTACCAAATAAATCCACCGTCCCAGTTGGCATTGTAAAGATCGGGATCGCCTCCCGTTTTCAGCGTGATTTTCTTCTTGTCCTGCAAGGCATTCGCACTTTTTCTGGGGCCCCGGCCGCCCGGCCTGGGCTGCTGGTAGACATCGGGGAACATCGCCAACATCGAAAAATCGATATCAAGTGGCGATGAGAAGAACACGCCTTCTAGCCTCAGCGCCTTGAGCCACGGATGATCCTGATCTTGGTCGATGAGTTCCTGGTCATCGATCTCGTCAAGCTCATCGAGATCGATTTCCTCATCGATGACGAGCTTGTTGGTACTAAGGTCGTTACCGACGGCGGCGAGTTGCTCCACGACATACTGCACGGTCTTCGCCCCTCCGTGCTGCCGTCCGGCATCGAGGTCAACCAGGGTGGCATAGGGGATTTCGATATCCGATAGGAGGCGCCAGAAGTGAGCGACGAACCGTCCTGCCAAAGGCACGATCGGAACGAATGAGCGATCGAGCGGGAAGTCCGACGCCTCGGCAATGGCGGGGAGCACGATTGCCTCCGATTCGCCCTCAGCCAGCACGACGAACCGCGCGAAGTAGAGCTCGGGATATGCACGCACGGCCAAACGCACATACTTGCGAGCTTCCGTGCCTTCTTCTGGAAGGCTTAGGAGCCTCACCGAAGACTCGCGGGTCTCGGAGTCCAGGCGGGCGTACCGCACCTCTTCGGGTTCTACCCGGCTGAGAATGCTGGCGCTGTGACTGGAAAGGATGACCTGCGCCTCGGCAGCGCCGCCGATGTCGCGTGCCTGGCGCATGATGCGGGACAGAAAAAAAGGCGAGAGGGAGTTTTCCGGCTCTTCGATCGCAAGGATCGTCAGGAATGTTCGGCGGAGTTTCTCCTGATCGAACACGCTATCCGCCGGGACCTCCTGTAGAGCATCGCGTTCGATTTCAAGTGTCGCTGCAGTCAGTGCGATATGGAAGAGAGAGCGTTGTCCGTCACTGAGATCTTCGAGGCGGCGCTCCCGCCCGGCCTCGTCCGGAAAGAACACAAACTCCGCGCGCCGAACGAGCTCTTCAAGCCTAGTCTCGACCAGTCTGAGCTTCGGCGTCGTGTCCGTATCTCCCGTATAAACCTCCGACCATCGGGTTTCGAGCCGTTCCAGAATAAACTCCGTGACATCTTCGGTATCGAATTCGTCTTGAAGTGCGCCTGCCGACGTCTCTGCCTGTTCGATCATCTCTTGAGACCATTTCGCAGCGCGCCACAGACGTCCTTTGAGTAGGTTCGTGACCTGATCGGCTGCATTGCGGTTGGCAGGGACATAGATGAATTGGATGTAATTTCGCTCGACGGCCTGCACCGCCTGGCACTCGTCCCATTCGAAATCGTCGTCCGTTGCACGCACCCATCGGAACGCCTCTTCGATCGTTCCTTCGGACGTGCCGTCGTCGATCCACTTCGCTTCGAGGCGCATACGCACTTTCAGCGGCTCATCTTCTCCGCTCGTGGCCATCTGATTGAAGACTTCGGGAATCGCATCCGTATCCGAATCGTCTTTTTCCAGCTCCGGGAAGCCAAGCAAGCAGTCGATGACCATCAAGGTTTCCGACTGGAGCTCCTCGTCCTCCTTGCGCACATGGAAATCGGATTTCCGGATCGCCCGTTGGGCACTGGATGTGCCGAAGGCTTTTTGGAGGGCGGCGAAAATCGCCGTCTTGCCGGAGCCGTTGTTGCCGACAAAGGCCGTAACAGCCTCTTCGAAGGTGAACGTCACTCCTGCTGGCCCAAAGCATCTGAAGTTACGGATAGTCAGCCGCTCAATTTTCATAGAGTCCCCCTCGCCCAGAACAACAAGTCAAATCTATAGTGTGCTGGCGTCGTCATCTACCACCTTCCGTCTTTTCGCAGAATCTTCCGGAAACGCCTGACATCAAACATTACCTGCGCCGCACCTGCGAACGGCAGGTTTTGGAGCAGCGCGATAAGTCAACAGGCGTCCTCAAAGGGGTAGTGTGCCGTCGTTGAAATCAGCTTGCACTCAATGGCAGCTATTGATGATGTCCCGGGGCGTGGTGTAGCAGGATAGCGGCGGTCACCAGTGTTTTTCCGGTAGGGTCGGGTTGTTCAAGCTCAACCTGATGGAAAGTCCACCGATGACCGACGATATGATGAACCTGCGCTCGCTCGTTGAGAAGAGTGCTGACGCCGATTTGCTGCGCGAGATGATCGGCTTTGCCGCCGAGAAGCTGATGGAACTGGAGGTCGGCGCGAAGACGGGTGCTGCCTATGGCGAGAAGAATGCCTTTCGGCTGGCCCAGCGCAACGGCTACCGCGACAGAGACTGGGAGACGCGGGCCGGAACAGTAGAACTTCGCATTCCGAAGCTCCGCAC
>NZ_JAGL01000072.1 GCF_000526635.1 Aminobacter sp. J41 | reverse complement strand
TCGAGATAGGCCGGCTCGCAGCCGTCAAGGCAGATCGCAATCGCGCAGACGCGCGGCCATGAATAGTCCCGGCCATTGGCAGTGACGCTGACGGGAGTGTGCTGGTTCATATCCTCAGCCTCGAATTGCTTCTTCGAGCAGTAGCCTAACGAGGCGAGCACCCATTCGCCAAATCGTTATTCTGGATGCTTCCTATTGAAGTAGACTATGGGTCGAGCGCGATGTTCTTCCCAAGGACTGAGCGGAAGAAGGCGGCAATGCGCGGCGCCTGGCGCCGCTCCTGCAGGCAGGCGAGCCGGTACTCGGTGCGCACGTCGGCATCGGCAAAACGGATCGTGGTAAGGCGGGGATGCGGCACAAACTCGAAGTCGGCGACGACGCCGATGCCGAGCCCGCGCTCGACCGCCTTCCAGATTCCCTCGCGGCTGCCAATCTCGAGGAACGGGCGGATCTCGACATTCGCGGCCTCGGCCGCCTGCGCCAGCGCGCGCCGGGTGGTCGAACCGGTCTCGCGCAGGATCAGCCGCTGCGTGGCAAGCTCGCCGATCTTCACCGTGTCCCGTCCGGCCCAGGGATGGTCGGTATCGACGAAGACGACGACCTCGTGGGTACTGAAGGGGATCGAGAAAACGCGCGGATCATCAATAACATGGGCGAGGATGGCGACGTCCGCTTCCAGTTCGAGGATCCGCTGCAGCGTCTGGTCGGAATTGCCGAGCAGCATCGACACGTTGATCTGCGGATAGTCCTGCAGGAAGCGCGCGACCATTTCGGTGGCGTGGAACGGGCCGACAGCGGCGACCCGCAGCGCGCCGATCGTCATGTGGCCGCTGTTCTGCAGAAGCTCGCTCGCCTCTTCGTGCAGGCGCATGATGCGGCGGCTGATCTCGTAGAGCGCGGCGCCCGTATCGGTGAGCTCGACGCGCCGGCCGCGCCGCACCAGAAGCTCGACACCGTAGCGTTCTTCAAGGTCGCGTACCTGCGTCGTCACAGTCGGCTGGCTGATGTTCAGCGCCTGCGCGGCCGCAGTAAAGCCGCCGTTTTCGGCGACTGCATTGAAGGAGCGGAGGTGGGTGAAAACTATAGACACGGTCTATGCTAATCACACAGGATTTGTATTAGTCAATGGACCGAATGTCGGCGACCTTTCTGCACCTGAATGAAAACAACTCAGGAAAGTGTCGTGTGGTCTTATCGCAACCCAGTCGATGTTCGTTTCGGTCAGGGAAGCTTCTCCGAGCTCTGCAACCTGATTTCAGGCCGCAGCTATGCGCTGGTCACCTACGGTGAGCCCTATTTCCGCGGGCTGACCGAGGAGCTGGCGAAGCGCGCAGGTGAGCCGGTGCTGATCATCGACGACATTGCGCCCAATCCGGACATCGACCACCTGCGGCACCAGACGGCACGCTTTACCGGGCTTAAGACGGCGCCGGAGGTGATCGTCGCGCTCGGCGGCGGCTCGGTGATCGACTCGGCCAAGGTGTTTGCCGCCGCGCGCGGCAACTTCGACGCGATGGAGGCGTATCTCAAGAAGCGCGCAAGTGCCGACACAATCAATCCCTGGCCGCTGATCGCCGTGCCGACGACTGCGGGGACCGGCAGCGAGGTAACCTGCTGGGGCACGGTCTGGGACAACGCGAACGGCGTGAAATATTCGCTCGCCCATCCCGCGCTCTATCCGCAATATGCGCTGGTCGATCCCGCGCTGATGATCGGCAAGTCGAAGGACCTGACGATCCAGACTGGCCTCGACGCCCTCTCCCACTCGCTCGAAAGCCTCTGGAACCGCAACGCCAACCCCGTGTCGATGGCGCATGCAGTGGCCGCCGCGCGCGGCGTACTGTCGACGCTGCCCGCTCTCGCGGGCGACCTGCGCAACCCGCAGTTGCGCGAGCGCATGGCGCGGGCGGCCACGCTGGCCGGTTTTGCCTTCTCCAACACCAAGACGGCAATTGCCCATTCGCTTTCCTATCCGATCACCCTGCGCCACGGTGTGCCGCATGGCATTGCCTGTTCGTTCAGCCTCCCAATGATCATCCGCAGCGTCGCCGGCCATGGCGGCATTTGCGAGGAGGGCCTGCGCGCGATTTTCGGGTGCGATGCGGCTGGCGCGGCAGAACGCCTTGAGACAACCCTCTCGAAACTTGGGGTTGCGACGGATTATCGTCACTATGGAATTGAGGAAGCCGAGTGGCGGGAACTGATCGAAAGCGCCTTCGAGGGAGAGCGCGGACAGAACTTCATCGGTGAGCGGCAGGAACTGCTGGTCGCTGCCGGGCTGGAGGAAAAGGCATCGGCCGCATAGGGGAGCGGCCGGGAGGAGAAGCCGAACAATAGCCCCCGACTTTTGTCATCATGGAGGAGAAGATGAAGTCG
Source organism: Aminobacter sp. J41 (assembly GCF_000526635.1). GTDB lineage: Bacteria > Pseudomonadota > Alphaproteobacteria > Rhizobiales > Rhizobiaceae > Aerobium. Next base: position 3,781 of record NZ_JAGL01000072.1, on the reverse strand, counting down.
CTGAGGAAATTTGCTGCCACGCTTGCGGCAGCGACCGCCGTCGCAGGTATTTCTGCCCACGCTTATGCCCAGGAATGCGTTGATCCCGGCCAGCTGGTGTTCTCGATCATCCCGACCGAGGAGACCACGCAGGAGCTCGACATCTACCAGCCGCTTTTGAAGGCGATGAAGGAGAAGACCGGCAAGAGCATCGAGTTCTTCATGCCGACCTCCTACGCCTCGGTGATCGAGGGCATGGTGAATGGCTGGGTGCATGTGGGCGTGCACGGCCCGAACTCCTACGTGCTGGCGCACGAAAAGGACCCGAAGCTCGAAGTCTTCGCTACTTACACCAAGACCAAGGGCCACTTCCAGGAGGAAGGCCCGGGCTACCGCGCGGTGCTGCTTGTTGGCGCTGAGTCCAAGTTCGACAGCATCGATTCCCTCAAGGGCACCGTCGTCGGCCTTGCCGATCCGGCCAGCACCTCCGGAAACCTGATGCCGCGCATGGTGTTCGGCGAGGTGGTCAAGACCGGCCCGGAAATCGAACAGTACTTCTCGCGCGTCGTCTATACCGGTGGCCATGACCAGTCGGCGCTTGCCGTGAAGGAAGGACGCGTCGACAGCGCCTTCGTCGCCACCCACCGCCTCGACAACGTCATCGACCGCGAGCTGGCCAAGCCTTCGGACTTCCGCGTCCTCTGGGAATCCGACATCATTCCGCAGGACCCGATGGTCTATCGCAACGATCTTTGCGAGCCGATCAAGGCCGCGATCCGGGAGTCCTTCCTGACGCTGCACGAGAATCCCGACGCCAAACCGCTGTTCGACGGCATCAAGTCGACGAAGTTCGTGCCGATGGAGGACAAGGACTACGACATCATCCGCATGCTGGTCGAAGCTGAGAAGGCGGCGGAAGGCAAGTGAGACACGAACGGAATTTCGCGGAAGGCCGGGAGGAGAACGGCCTTCCGGCGGAAAGGGAGAGACCGGTGCCGGTACTGGAAGTTCGCAATCTCAAGGTAAGCTACTCGGCGAGCGGGCCTCAGATCCTCAAGGGCATTGATTTTGCCGTCGACGGCGACGACTTCTGCGCCGTCATTGGCCCATCCGGCGCCGGCAAGTCGACGCTGATCCGCTGCGTTAACCGGTTGGTCGAGGCAAGCGACGGCGACATCATCCTGTTCGGCCAGGATGTGCGCAAGCTGAACGGCGGCGAGCTGCGCCGGATGCGCCGGCGGATCGGCATGATCTTCCAGGAGTTCAACCTGGTGAATCGCATGTCGGTGATGGACAACGTGCTGTCCGGCCGGCTCGGCTATACTGGCGCGTTCCGCAGCCTCTTCAAGGTGTTTCCGCGCGAGGATATCGAGCGGGCGCTGGAGCTGCTCGAGCGTGTCGGCCTGCAGGACCATGTCGACAAGCGCGCGGACGAACTGTCCGGCGGCCAGCGCCAGCGTGTCGGCATCGCCCGCGCGCTCATGCAGAAGCCGGAAATCCTGCTCCTCGACGAGCCGACCTCCGCGCTCGACCCAAAAATCTCGCGCGACGTAATGCGCCTGATCAAGGAGCTGGCGCGCGAGTTCCGGGTGCCGGTGCTGTGCAACATTCACGACGTGCAGCTGGCCCTGGAAACCTGCAACCGCATCATCGGCCTGCAGGACGGTTACAAGAAGTTCGACGGGCCGGCCGAGGGCATGCGCAAGCAGGACCTCGACGAAATCTATGCGATGGAGGTGCTGTGATGGTTGCCGCCGTCGGGCTTCAGGGCGCGCCGTATCTTTCCTATGTCGAGCGCAAGCGCCGGCGCCGGGTCAATAACTGGGTGATCGCCGCGTGCATCGCCGTCGTACTGGGCTGGTGCATCTGGGACACCGTAATGGTGGACACTGACTGGGCGCGCATGGGCGGCGCGCTCGGCATCATTGGCACGCTCGAGCGCTTCTTCTGGATCGACTGGGGGCTGGTCCCCTCGCTGATCGTACCGGCGCTCGAGACGATGATGATGGCGACGCTTGGCACGCTGCTCGGCTGCGTCTTCTCGCTGCCGGTCGCCTGGTTCGGCGCCTACAACGTCACGCCAAACCGCTACATCTTCTATCCGCTCGGCCGCTTCCTGATGGTGCTGTCGCGCTCGATCCACGAGATCATCTGGGCGCTCTTGTTCGTCGGCGCTGTCGGCCTCGGCGCGCTGCCCGGCATCCTCGCGGTCGCCATGCGCTCGGTCGGCTTCATCTCGAAGATCACGGCGGAAGCCATTGAGAACATCGACCCCAAGCCGGTCGAAGCGATCCGCGCCGTCGGCGGCAACCAGTTCCAGGTCATGTATTACGGCATCCTGCCGCAGATCCTGCCGGTGGTGATCGGCACGATCATCTTCGAATGGGACATCAACATTCGCCGCTCCGCAATCATGGGACTGGTCGGCGCGGGTGGTCTCGGCCTCGTCTTCTTCCGGCAGATGGCGATGTTCAACTATGGCGGCGTCACGCTGGTGGTGCTGGCGGTGCTGGTGCTGATCGCCATTGGCGAGGTCATCTCCCACTATGCCCGCAAGGCCGTGATCTAGGAGGAGGCGCAGATGACAGCCATTTCAGCTGACGGTCACATGCCCGCCCCGGTTCGCAGGTGGTCGCGCTACAAGCATCCGCGCTCGACAATCCGCTTTGCGGTTCTGATCGCGGTGCTTGCCTTCCTGTCGTGGTCAATCGCTTTCCTCAACATTGACCTCTACCGCATCATCGGCGCTTTCCCGCGGCTGTGGGAGATTTTGGCCACCCGCTACTTCCCGCCGGACATCGACTATGTTCTCGATGACAGCTTCCTGCATTCGGTGCTGCGCACGATCGAGATGTCGCTGCTGGGCGGCTTCTTCGGCGTGGTCCTAGCGATCCCGCTTGCCTGGATGGCGGCGCGCAACATCACCATCAGCCGCCGCATCGCCTATCCGCTCGGTCGCTTCGCCATCATGGGCAGCCGCTCGATTCACGAGACGATCTGGACGATCCTGTTCGTCACCGTGCTCGGTTTCGGCATGCTGGCGGGCACACTCGCGCTCACCGTGTTCTGCGTCGGCTTCGCCGGCAAGCTGTTCGCTGACGAGCTCGAGGCGATCGACATGGGCCCGGTTGAGGCGCTGCGTTCGGTGGGAGCGAGCAACCTGCAGGTGTTCCAGTATGCGGTGCTGCCGCAGATCCGCGTCGCTTTCACCGGCATTGCGATCTACACTTGGGACGTCGCCTTCCGCGCGGCGACCGTGGTCGGCTTTTTCGGCGGCGGCGGCATGGGCTGGTATCTCAAGCGTACGACGCAGCAGCTCGAAAACACCCGCGTCGCGGCCATCCTGCTCACCATCATCGTCCTCGTGCTGCTTGCCGAACTCGCATCCGGCTGGCTGCGCCACAGGATCGCAAAGATGCGCTGACCTCCCTGCGCGGCAACCCGAGGCACGGCCGGTTCTCCACCACCGCCCGTGCCTCGGTCCATTTCGGTCCCCACAAGAAGGCAGCTCAACCGGGCGGCGGCAGCCGCGCGATGTTTGCCGGACGCAAAAGCGCAAAACGCAGGCGGGTTTTTAGCGCTTCCAGCGACGTCTCATGATGGGTGGCGATCCGTTCAGATCGCCGAGCAGATGTACTTCATCTCGAGATATTCCTCGATGCCGTACTTCGAGCCCTCGCGGCCGAGGCCGGATTGCTTCACGCCGCCGAAGGGCGACATCTCGTTGGAGATCAGGCCGGTGTTGTGGCCGACCATGCCGTATTCGAGGCCTTCGGAAACACGTACCGCGCGGGCGTGGTCC
>NZ_JAGL01000071.1 GCF_000526635.1 Aminobacter sp. J41 | reverse complement strand
AGGCGATGTCTCTGTAACGCCGTCGATGCCGAAGCTTCATCCGGGTGCAGCTCGATGATCTGCCTGCCGCGTGTTCCGATCCTGCCCCACCGCCGCACCAGCGCCACGTCGCCGAACAGCGTCGGTTCAAGCGAGAGCGCGTAGAAGCGGTAGGCGTTATTGCCGGGATCGACACGATGCATCAGGAGCGTCATGCCCNGANTCTGACGGCGCGGCCTCCTTCCGTCCAACGCAAGTTTTGAATCGATTGGTCGGCGTCGATTCATGCAAATGATCGATAGCTGGCCGTGGGGTAGCGGCGCACTCCGAGGAGAAGGGAAGGGGCTCATGCAACTGTCTTGCTGAATAGGGGGCACCTGCGGCGATATCGAATCAGCGCAGCGCGTTCTTGCGCCGGCAAGCCAACCGACGTTTCCTTTCACACCGCCGCAGGTCTCCCATCGAAGCGGATGACCGGAATTCGCAGGATACCAACTTCGCGACGGTTCAGGCACTTCTGGCACCCATCTCGAGGCCCGATAAGGCAACATTATCGTGCATTGACATCATTTATCCGAGGCGGCGCTTCACACCCGTTCCTGGACAGAAACCGCATTTGTGCGATTTACATAATACGCAGTGTTCATCCGTGGGGGGGGGGCGGTACGGCCCGGACCGTCTCCGTGTGATCAGGGCAAGGAGGTTACCAAGGCGGTTGAGCGGGTGGCTTCGGGATTGCCGGAGTAGCGCTGCGATGGTTTGGTTGATGGCTAGTAGGTTCCCGACGTGCCCTCACTCGCCTTTCCGCGCCGTCAGTTTGCCCGCATCTTCGTCAGTGTGTCGCTGCGCAAGCTCGTACGCGCGGCCGCTATCGCCCGAACAGATTGCTTCGAGCAATGGTTCGTGCAGATCAACGATGGTTTCCGGCTGCTGGTAGAGGCCGTCCGCCATGCGCAGAAATAAGAGTGCAGGGCCCTCAAGCCGTTTGTACATGTCAAGCAGCAGCCTGCTGCCAGCAACTTCGATTACCGCGCGGTGAAAACGGAGGTCGAGTTCAAGAAGGCGCCGCCGTTGGTGGCGGCGCGAGGCCTGACGCATCTCATCGACTATCTTCGTCAGGCGTGTCCTGCCGTCGTCATCGATCTTTTCGGCTGCGAGCCGCGCTGCAAGTGACTCTAACGTGTCGCGCATCAACGAGATATCGCGAATGTCTTCCTGCGAGAGCGCGATGACGAAATTGCCCCGCCGTGGATGATGCTCGACCAGGCCGTCGGCCTGCAAGTACTTGAGAGCGCCGCGGATCGTGCCCTGGCTGACGCCGAAATGCTGGGCCAGGTCCATCTCGACCAGCCGGTCGCCGGGGTTCCACTGCCCCTCGAGAATTCCCTCCTTCACCGCGGAAGCAATCTCCGCCTCGAGGCTGGGGCGGACCTGGTTGTACGCTGCGGCCTTGGGCAAGGGTGATCCTTTCACAAATTGTGACGTTCCTTCGATAGTCAGGTTGCGCGTCGGTGTCATCCGTCCGGATGAGGCCGATGCGCAACTTTTTTGCGTATGGAGCGACCTCGCCGCAATATCACGATTGTATTTATTATCGATAATCATTAATCAGGCGGACCGTTGTATCCTGTCAGCGGAAAGGCCGATGAGTAGCGTATTTTACAGAGACTTCGCCGAGCAGCTTCCTCTGGTGGAACGCGCTGACGGTGTCTGGATCCAGGACGTCAGCGGGAAGCGTTACCTTGACGGCATGGGCAGCGCCGGCGTGATCGGTATCGGCCATGGCAGGTCAGAAATATATGAGGCGCTGGCAGCGGAAGGTCAGCGCGTTAGCTATGTCTACACTGCGTCCTTCACCCATCCGTGGCAGGAAGAATTGGCGTCGTCCGTTCTGTCGGTCGCGCCGAAGGGAATGTCCGCAGTGTATTTCGTGTCCGGAGGTTCGGAGGCCAATGAGACGGCCCTCAAGCTTGCCCGCCAGTACCACGTCCTGCGCGGCGAAGGCTCGCGCCACAAGATGCTTGCCCGCTGGCAAAGCTATCATGGCGTGACGATCGCGACATTGTCGCTTTCCGGCCGTACATCCTGGCGCGCTCCCTACGATCCCTACATGCTGCCAGTGGTGCACGTCTCGCCTCCCTACAATTACCGCTGCAATATCTGCAACGGGACGGGCGACTGCACCGACCACTGCATTGAGGAACTTGAGCGTACTATCCTGCTTGAGGGACCGGAGACCATCTCCTGCTTCTTTGCCGAAACGATCGTCGGCACGACGGCATCAGGGGTTACCCCGGGGCCGGACTACTACCGCCGCGTACGCGAGATCTGCGATCGTTACGGCATTCTCTTCATCGCGGATGAAGTGCTGATTGGCTATGGCCGCACCGGCCGGCCGTTCGCCATCGAGGACTGGGGCGTGCTCCCCGACATGATCACCTGCGGCAAGGCCATCGGCTCGGGCTATGCGCCGCTCGGAGCGGTCATTGTTTCCGACAAGATCGCTGGCTTCTTCCGTGATGGTCAACGCCGTTTTGTCCACGGTTTCACCTATTCTGGTCACGCTATGTCATGTTTCGTTGGCCAGAAGGTCTTCGAGATCATGCAGCGCGAGGATCTGTTCGCGCGTCCCGGCCGGATCGGCAGTTACCTGCATCAGCGCCTTGGCGCGCTGCAACAGCGGCATCCGGCGATCGGCGATGTGCGTGGTCGTGGCCTCTATGCCGGCGTCGAATTCGTCAGCGACCGCGCAACCCGCGAACCGTTCCCTGAAGCCGTACGGTTCACGACGCGGCTCGTCGGAATGATGAGGGATCGTGGCGTGATCGTCGGCGGCGGCGTGCCCGGTTCGAACTACGGCAAGGGTGGCGACCACATCCAGATCAGCCCCCCCTTCACCATCAGCGAGACCGAGATCGATGTCATCGTTGACACGCTCGATGAGGTGCTGACCGTGCTCTCCGCTGAGATCGGCGGCAGGGAGTAGGACCGCTTGCACAAATTATCCAACAGAGGGAAAACCATGAAGAAACTGATCACTGCCGCAGTCCTGGGAATGCTGATGGCGGGCACCGCGCATGCGGACATCTCGTTCCGCATCGGTGGGGCGGGCTCGGAGTCCAGCCCTGACACCAAGGCAATGGAGGTGTTCACCGAGAAGCTGAAGGAGCGCCTTGGCGACGGCGTGGAGGTCGAGCTCTACCCGAATTCGCACCTCGGCACGGTCGACGAGATGGTCGAACAGGTGAAGGGTGGCGTGCTCGAGTGCATGTACGAGAGCGTCGGTGTGCTCGGCTCCTTCCACCCCGCCGCCAACATCGAAGGAGTTGCGTACGTCTATCATGACGTCGATCACTTCTTCCGCATCTGGCGCGGCCCAGTCGGTCAGGAAATTCTTGACTCCATCGCCAACGAGGCCGGCTTCCGCGTCGTCGGTCCTGCCTTCCATGGCTTCCGTCAGATGCTGACCAACAAGCCGATCGAGAAGGCCGAGGACCTCGACGGCATGAAGATCCGTGCGCCGGGCATCCCGGCCTACATCGAGTCGATCCGTGCAATGGGAGCGAGCCCGACCACCGTCGCTTTTGAGGAGGTCTACGCTGCGTTGCAGAGCCACGTCGTAGACGGCGTTGAGCAGCCGCTGACCGCAATTAAAGACAAGCGGTTCCATGAGGTAGTCGAGCATCTCGCTCTGACCAACCACATGGCCGAAACCATGGGCTTTATGTGCAACGCCGAGTGGTACGCGGGTCTGGACGACGCAATCCGCGCCGCAATCGAGGCAGCTGCCGTCGATAGCGCCGATTGGTACCGCGCCTACACGGAAGAATCCCAGGCCAAGCTGCTTGCGGATCTGGAGGCTGAGGGGGCAAAGGTGACCCGTCCTGACACCAAGGCGTTCATCGAGCGCGTCAGCGCGGCAAACTATGATCCGGCCTTGCAGCCGATCATCGAGAAGGTTCGCGCCGTCGAGTAAGGCTGGACGCCTGCCGCCGCCCCCCTTCAGCGGGGGCGGCGTTCCACGCCGCATCCAAGCCCAGGATCTTCCGATGAGCTCAATTCTTGTCCGGCTCGGCGACGTCTTGCGTAGTCTGCTTGCCGTTATGGTCGCAGCTGCGCTGTTCCTGATCGTTATCCTCGTCTTCTACCAGGTCATCACGCGCTACTTCACCGGTGCTGCGACACCCGACCTTGCGGAGATCGCACGCTTTCTCTTCATCTGGCTGGTCTTTTCCGGCGCCGCATGGCTTGTGGGTAAAGGCGATCTGATCGCGATCGACTTCTTCTCGGAACGAATGAGCCCGGGCGCAAAACGGCTGCTGCTGATCTTTGTTGATCTCTGCACCGCAATCCTGCTGGTGGCTTTGCTCACCTATTGCGGCAAGCTGCTCGACATCGTGGCCATCAAGCGGGCGCCGGCGACCGGTATCCCCTATGGCTGGGTGTACATGGCGCTGCCGTTCTACTGCGTCCTCGGCCTGTGGTTCATTTTCGAGCGAGCGGTCACGACCCGCCTGTTTGCTCGCGTCTCCGTAAAATCCGGCCTGGAGGTCTAGACGATGTTCGTGCTGCTGGTCCTCACTCTGCTCCTCCTGGCGCTGATGTTCCTGGCCGTGCCCATTGCGATTGCGCTAGGGCTCGCCTCGCTTGTCATTATCCTCATCTGGGGCATGCCGGGCTTTGTGCTCGCGCAGAAGATGGTGAACGGCATCGATTCGTTCCCGCTGCTTGCCGTTCCGTTCTTCATTCTTGCCGCCGCGATCATGAATTCGGGCGGCATCACCACTCGCATCGTGGATCTGCTGGGCTCGGCCATGGGACGGCTGCGGGGCAGCTCAGGTCAGGTGAACATTGGCACCAACCTGTTTCTTGCGGGCATTTCCGGCTCTTCGGTCGCTGATGCGTCGGCGACAGGCGCTCTGCTTATCCCCGAGATGAAGAAGGAGGGTTATTCCGGCGCGTTCGCCGGAGCGCTCACCGCGACCGCCGCGCTGCTCGGCCCGATCCTGCCGCCGTCGATTCCCCTCATCATCTACGGCGTCATTGCCGAGGTCTCGATCATGAAGCTGTTCGTCGGCGGTTTCTTCCCGGCGATGATGATCGCGGTTGCGCTGGTGATTTTCGTTGATTGGTACGCGCGCAAGCACGACTTGCCGCGGCGCGGGCGCCAGAGCGGCACCGAGATCTGGCGCAAATTCCGTTTGTCCGTTTGGGCGATGTCTATGCCCCTCCTTCTGATCATCGGCGCGCGTGGCGGCTTCTTCACCGTCACGGAGATTGGCGCGGTGCTTGTCGTCTACGCGATCTTTGTCGGCTGGGTGATCCACCGCGAGTTTCGCTGGAGCAGTTTCCCGGCGATCCTCAAAGAGGCCGGAATGCAGACCGCGAACATCATGCTGGTGGTTTCCGCTTCCTCCTTCGTCGCATATCTACTCGTAGTGCACGGCGTGCCAAAGGACCTGTCGCGCTGGATTGAAGCGGCCCAGCTTTCACCTGTGGCCTTCTTGCTGATGATCAATGTCGTCCTTTTGGTCGCAGGTGCGTTCCTCGATTCCACGCCCGCGACGATCATCATCGTGCCGATCGTCCTGCCCTCGGCAATCGCTCTGGGCATCGACCCGGTCCATTTTGGTCTTGTCGTGGTGCTCAACCTGATGATCGGTCTGATCCATCCGCCGATGGGCCTCAACCTCCTGATCGCTCAGTCGATCGCAAAGGAGCCAATGGAGGCAATCCTCAAGGAGAGCATCCCGCTGCTCGGGATCATGTTGCTGATCCTGCTGCTGGTTACATTCATCCCGGCAACAGTCTTGTGGCTGCCGAACGCCGTGGGGATGTGATGTCGATTTGAGCAGCGGATCGCATCGGGTTGGTGATCTAATCCTACTGAACAAACTTTTACGCCTTTAACGCGATCGACCCGTCTAGAGCGCCCGGTGGCGCGCGTCTTGGGCCTGTTCAGCCACAGGTGGACACAAGTTCAGGTCGCGCGCGTGCAGCGAACTCGACCCGTCGTGCTTCCGGAACGCGAATTGCCGAAGAAGTGAACCGCGCCGGGATTGCCGGAGGCATTTTGGTTTGAGTCACGCTGCCATGGCCGGCTCTTCGAGCATAGCGTAGTAGCGTTCCTCGGCTTCGGTCGGCGGGATGTTGCCGATGGGCTCCAGCAGCCGGCGATTGTTGAACCAGTCGACCCATTCCAGCGTCGCGAACTCGACGGCCTCGAACGAGCGCCATGGCCCGCGTCGAT
>NZ_JAGL01000070.1 GCF_000526635.1 Aminobacter sp. J41 | reverse complement strand
GGTTCCGGCCCGCGTCTCCCAGTCCCGGTCGCGATAGCCGTTGCGCTGGGCCAGACGAAGCGGGTTCTTCTCGCCATAAGCGGCGCCGGTGGCCGCACCCACCTCCATCTCCATCAACCGCTCGGCGGCAAAGCCGATCATCTCGCGCAGGAGATCGGCGTCGGGGGTCTTCTCCACCAGCGCGCGCAGGTTCATCATGTCGTCGGTCATCGGTGTTCCTTCCGGAAAGGGGTTGGTCTCGCAACCAGACCCTACCGGAAAGCGCCGATGACCGCCGCGCTACCCAGCTACACCACGTCCGGGGACGTCACCGCCAGAGGAGAGCTGCCGTTCGAAATCGCGAAAACAAACCGTCTGTCCAGCCCAGCGATGAGCGATCAGCGGCTCGAGCCACGCCAGATCAACAGGCGACACGTCGGCGAGATGGAACGACCAGGTGTGTTCCCCAAACGGAGCGCGAGCGGCTTCGAGGATCGTGATCTCGGCGCCCGTTGGGGCCAGCCGCTGCGCCAGCAGCGCGGCCGTCAAACCAGCCCCGGCGATAACCAGTCGCTGACGCACCTGAGATAAGGACAAACCGGCACCTCTGGATTGAAGAGCCGGCGGAGGGACCTGCTCGGATGCCTGAACGTCCTATCCGCTGTTTGGTTGCGGCCGGCGAGCCTGGAGGTGGCGCGTGACGAAGGCTGCATCCTGTCAAGCAACAGGGCGGCTCGCTCCTGACGTGGATTATCCTTGACTTCGTCCGGAGGTAGCGGAGCCTTGTTCCGTCCCGATCCAACCTAGAGAAAGCAAATGTCGCGCACCATCATCTCCACCCAAGCGGCTCCGGCGGCGCCGCCTTCCTACAGTTAGGCCGTAAAGGCCGCAGGATTAGTTTTCGTGTCGGGTACAGCGCCAATTGATCCGTCCACTGGCGAGTTGGTCAAAGGTCCGGTCCAGGCCCAGGTGGCCCAGTGCCTTCGAAACATCTCCGCTATTCTCACCGCCGCTGGCAGCAGTCTGGAAAAAGCGGTTAGTGCGACGCTGATTGTGGCCGATGAGGAAGACTTTGCCGGTGCCAATGAAGAGTGGCTCAAGTGGTTTCCTCAGAACCCACCTGCCCGGCAAGGCGCGAAGATGCCGGTCCGCATCGCGGATATGAAGGTCTCGATCGCCATGATCGCTGAGGCGTGAGTTCTCTCCTCTAATTGCGAGACAATAGCGTCTGTCTAGCCCCGCCTCAGGGCACCGTGGTAGATAGTCGATCCTTCGCGGATTGCGGTGCCCGCCGCTTTCCCCCTCTTCGGGATTTCCCCGACGTGCAAACAGCCATAACCCCGCATACGCCGGTCTTATGTTGCGCATCGATCCCATTCATTTGACATATGGATGGGCACGACCTTAGTTGCGCATCAACAGGGAGGCTTGGATTGGGGGGATGACCAAAGTGATGGGACCGGCAGACGGGAGTGGCCTGCTGCAGATCCAGTCTGCCTGTGTCAGCTTCGGTGCAGTCGAAGTGCTGGCGGGCGTAGACCTCGAGTTGCGCAAGGGCGAGTTCGTCTGCGTCATCGGCCCGTCGGGCAGCGGCAAAACGACTCTCCTGCGCCTGCTGGCCGGATTGCTGCCGCCCACGTCGGGATCCGTCACCTTTCGGGGAAAGGCTCATACCAAGCCGTCGCGCGACGTTGCCATCGTCTTCCAGGACTATGCCAACGCGCTGCTGCCGTGGCGCACGGCTGAAGCAAACGTGTCTCTTGCGCTGGAGGCGGCAGGTGTTCCACGTGCCCAGCGCCCTGCCCGCATCAGGGAATTGCTGAACAAGGTGGGGCTAGGCAACAGTACGCAGAAATATCCGACCGAAATGTCGGGCGGCATGCAGCAGCGGCTTCAGATCGCGCGATGCCTGGCGCAGGAGCCGGACGTGTTGCTGATGGACGAGCCGTTCGGCGCCCTGGATGCAATGACCCGGCAGAAACTTCAGGACGAAGTGCTCGCCATCGTCGCGGAGAGCTCGGTAACGGCATTCTTCGTTACCCACGACCTGGAAGAAGCGATCTATCTCGGCGACCGGATCATCGCGCTGGAACCTAATCCCGGGCGCGTCTGCCGCGTGTTCGATGTGAATCTGCCCCGCCCGCGCAATCAGCTTTCCACTCGGGAAATGCCTGAGTTTTTGCGACTGCGGCGCGAGTTGTTCGACTTCATTCAGCAGTTTGAGCAATGAGCCTGCTGCGTGGCCTCGCCATCCCCGCCGCGCTGATCCTGCTGTGGCAAGGATTGGCGATGTGGCATGACCTGCAAAGCGACACCTTAGCTGCGCCACGCGAAATCATATTGGCGTTAGGCGCTGCGCTCACGGGCTCGACCATCTGGAAAGATACGGCCGACACATTCGCCGCCGGAGGGCTCGGGCTGGCACTGGGGTTTGGATTGGGTGCGGCGACAGGCGTTCTGTTCGGGATTCTTCCTCCCTTGTCCAGGCTGATGCGGGTGACGGTTGAGCTGCTACGCCCCCTGCCGTCGATATCGATCGTGCCGATCGCGCTGCTGATATTTGGCTTTGGCTACAGCCTCGAAATCGCGATCGTCGCCTTTGCCACCTATTTTCCCGTTCTGGTGCTGACGGAAAACGCAGTCCGGCAGATCGAGCCGCGACTTTGGGAAGTGGCGCGGGCGCTGGATCTCTCCTTTGCCGCACGTGTGATCAAGATTGTCGTTCCGGCGGTCGTTCCTCGTCTCTTCGTCGCATTGCGGCTCGCAGCCGGCATTGCGCTCATCGTCGCCATCACCGTCGAGATCGCCGCCAACCCCATGGGATTGGGCGCCCGGCTCATGCAAGCCTCCGCTTCCCTGCGACCAGCAGACATGTTTGCCACCCTGTTCTGGGTGGCATATCTCGGCTGGTTACTGAACTGGGTGATGCTGCGCCTGCAGGGCCTGTTGTTTCCTGCAACGAGGGGAGCTCCGCGATGAAGGCATCCCGGCAGATGTTCTGGTTCCTGGCCTCGGTCGGCGTGTTTGTGGTGCTGCTTGCCGGCTGGCAGGCTCTGGCCGACGCGCGCCTACTGCCCCGCGCCTTCTTTCCCGGTCCCGACCTGACATGGCGCGCCCTGCAGCGAGGCCTTGCCAGCGGGGACATGCTGCAGGACACCTTCACGACCCTGCGCCGGCTCGCGCTTGGCTGGGCTCTGGCCTCTGTTATTGGCGTAGGCTTGGGTGCCATCGTTGGCACGTCAGCTTGGGCGCGTGCCTGGGTAGCCCCCATGTTTGAAGCACTTAGACCGCTGCCGGCGTCCGCTATCGCACCTGTCGTCATGCTGCTGTTGGGCCTGACCGACGCCATGATCCTCACCTTGATCGCCTTTGGCGCCCTGTGGCCGATGCTGCTGACAACTGTGCACGGGTTCTCCAGCATCCATCCGCGTCGCCTTGAAGTGGCGCAATCACTCGGCCTGTCGCGGGTAGAACTGATCTGGAAAATCGCGCTGCCCGGCGCGCTGCCGGACATCATGAGCGGCCTCCGCCTGGGGCTGACGGTTGCGCTTATCCTGGTGGTGGTGGGCGAGATGATTACGGTTCAGGGCGGCCTCGGCTCCAGCATCTTGCTTGCCGCGCGGGCCTTCAATGCTCCCGGCATTTTCGCCGGGATCGCCGTGCTCGGCGTGATCGGCCTGGTCACAAACGCATTCTTTGCCTGGGTCGAAAAATACGCGCTGCGCTGGCAACGCCGCTAGTCAAATAAAAGAGGAGGAAATTCGCATGAACCGCAGAACGTTGATCGGGGTCGGTACAGCCCTGCTTCTGGCCGCTACCACGCCTTTTGTGAACGCGCAGGAACGCACCGAGGTGACGTTGCTCTATACGGCAACGTCAGGCTTCCTGACCGCATGGGTCGCGACTGACCAGGGCTTGTTTGCCAAGCACGGCGTAGACGTCACGCCGCAGCTGGCTAGCAACGGCTCAGTCATCGTGGCAGGCATCGTATCCGGTTCTGCGCAGGTTGGCTTGCCGACGCCAACCGTCGCGCTGCAAGCAGTCGACAACGGCCTAGAGCTACGCGCATTTGCATCCACCAACGTGTTCCCGGACCCGGCGAACGGTGGTGTCGTCGTCGGTGCCGACAGCGGCATCAACGAGGCCAAAGACCTTGTCGGAAAGCGCGTCGGCGTGCCGGGCATTGGCGGTCTCCTCGACGTCACCATGCGTCAGTGGCTCATATCGCAGGGAGTCGATCCGAAGTCAGTCAACATCGTCGAGATCTCCCTGCCGCAGACGGGGGACGCCATCAAGGCCGGCCAGGTTGATGCGGTTGCGAGCGTCGATCCGTTTTCCTCCCGCGCCGTCCAGTCGGGCGTCGGCAAACTGATTGGCGATTATTTGGAAGTTGTTACGCCAAATTCCGCTGCCGGCATTTTCGTTACGACGGCCGAATGGGCCGAGGCCAATCCTGAAGCGATCGCAGGGATGCAGCGAGCCCTGAGCGAAGCCGCAGATTTTATTCGCGCGAATCCGGATGCGGCACGCGAGAGCGTAGCGCGCTACACCAGCCTGCCAGCTCCCGTCGTAGCCAATCTGCCGATGCCGAATCTCGGCGGCGAACTGAAAGCTGAGGAGAGCCTCGGCTTCTGGCAAAAGCTGGCCCTTGAGCAGCAGTTGATCAGCGAACCCGTTGATCTCGACCAGTTCATCATCCCGTTCCCAGCGAACTGATCGCTGCAAGATGCAAACCGCCCGGTTCTGCTCGGCCCGGGCGGCAGGAGACGATTCATGAAATTTGTGACACTTAATGACGGGACGCCGGACGGCCGTCTTCATCTCGTCAGCCGCGATCTGAAGCGGGTCGAACCTGCAAGAGGCCCAACCACCCTGCAGGCGCTTATTGAGTCCTGGGAGGAGCACGCTCCTGCTCTTGAGCGGCAGTATGCTGAACTGAACGCTGGTGGCGGCAGCCCCTTTGATCCCGCCCGAGCAATGGCTCCGCTGCCGCGCGCGTGGCAGTGGCTCGACGGCTCAGCCTACCAAAGCCACGGAGACCTGATGACGAAAGTCTTCGGCATCAAGGCCGAGACTGACCCTTCAAGGCCGCTGATGTATCAGGGCATGTCGGATCATTTCATTGGGCCGACCGAGGATGTTCCCCTGCCGTCAGAGGACGACGGCATCGATTTCGAAGGCGAATTCGGCATTATTTGCGATGCGGTTCCGATGGGCACCCCAGCCGAAGCGGCGCGCAGCCACATCCGTCTGGTCGTCCTGATCAATGACTGGTCGTTGCGCGCAATCGCCCCGATCGAGATGAAGACGGGCTTTGGTTGGCTCCAGTGCAAGCCGGCCTGCTCGATGGCACCGGTTGCTGTCACTCCCGATGAGCTGGGTAGCCACTGGCGCGATGCCCGTGTGGATCTGCCGTTGCTGATCGATTGGAATAGCGAACGTTTTGGTGCGGCGCGTGGCTATGAGATGAGCTTCGGGTTTGACCAGCTTGTGGCGCACGCGGCGCGCACGCGAAATCTGGTAGCAGGCACCATCATTGGCTCCGGTACCGTTTCGAATGCGAATTTCCGGGAAGTCGGCTCCTCGTGCATCGCCGAACGCCGCGGCATAGAGATGCTCGATCTTGGCGCCCCGAAAACTGGCTTCATGCGCTTCGGAGACCGCATTCGCATGGAATGCATCGGCGCCGACGGCGTCTCGGTTTTCGGTGCGATCGATCAGGCCGTCGTGAAGGTCTGATCGTCAGGGCTAGAGGTCGAAAAGGGCGGCGGCCGTGCCGCCCATCACCGCCACGCGATCTGCCTCATTGAGTGCAGACGCGACCTGGTCCGGCCGGCAGTCCGCCATGTCGAACGGATAGTCGGTTCCAAACATGACACGATCGGCGCCCATATAACGGACAAGGTCCGCTAGTCGCTGACGGTCGAAGACAACCGTATCCACCCAGATGTTGCGCAGGTAGCTGGACGGTTCGCGTGCACAGCTCCTTGCCTCCGGCCGCACCCGCCAGGTGTGATCGGACCGGCCGATATAGGCAGGCAGGTATCCGCCACCATGCGCGCCGACTACCTTGAGGCGCGGGAAACGGTCGAACACGCCACTGAAGATCAGGTGACTGAGCGCGATGGTTGTCTCGGTTGGCTGTCCTATCGCGTTGGACAGGTAGAAGCGGTTGAGCCGTGCTCCAAGCGAAGGTAAGCGATGTCCCGGCTCCACCTTTCGCGCTGGGGCGTGAAGGACGATGTTCGAAGCCTTTGAGGGCTTCGACATATGCCGATTTCAGAGTTTACGCTTAAGCCCAGGGATGATGAGCCGGTCCGCCGGCTGGAGATATTCACTGGTTCGGGTCGCCGGCGCGAGTGGCCGCCGGAGGAAAAAGCCCGGATTGTTGCGGAGAGCTACGAGGCGGCCGAGACGGTCTGTGCCGTGGCACGCCGACACGGCCTGACACCGCAACAGCTGTTCACCT
>NZ_JAGL01000069.1 GCF_000526635.1 Aminobacter sp. J41 | reverse complement strand
ATAGCCGTTGCGCTGGGCCAGACGAAGCGGGTTCTTCTCGCCATAAGCGGCGCCGGTGGCCGCACCCACCTCCATCTCCATCAACCGCTCGGCGGCAAAGCCGATCATCTCGCGCAGGAGATCGGCGTCGGGGGTCTTCTCCACCAGCGCGCGCAGGTTCATCATGTCGTCGGTCATCGGTGTTCCTTCCGGAAAGGGGTTGGTCTCGCAACCAGACCCTACCGGAAAGCGCCGATGACCGCCGCGCTACCCAGCTACACCACGTCCGGGGACGTCACCAAATATGGAGGTGAGCGTTTCCATCAACGCACGCCGCCGGGCTCCCGTAGCGGAAATTGAGGCTCTCACAGCCTTAGCTACGGAGGCCGTAGAGGCGGATGAGGAGTTCACTATTCGGACCCGGAATAAGGCTAAGTTCACGCGCGAGAAGCTGCTTCTAACATCTGCCTTCAATCAACCGGGAGATGCGCCGGTCCTAAACTACCAGCTTGCTTGGGACTCTACTGCGGCGTTTCTGGATACCGTTCAATGACAGACCGGTCTGAAGAGCCAGCCAAGAGAAAGCTGGCAGTCCCTAGAATCATCTGGGGTTGCGCTAGTGTGGCTGTCGCAGCTGTTTCGACTTGGCTGTATGGAGGCCTGCTAACAAACGAGCCTAGCCTTATAGGTGTCGTGGCGTCAATATTTTCTATACTGGCAGGTGTGCTAATTGCTGTTATATCAATTCTGGGCGATCCAAGTATGTTGCTCGATCAGTCTTGGAGACATAGCTATCTTTCAGCGGGAGAAATGCAGAGGAGCATTTATCGTCAGACTGACGTATTTTTGATGTACATAATCTTACTGTTGGCTCTATTTGCTTTCATGATCTGTCCGGCTGACGCGGTAATATATCCTTACCTCCAACATAGCACTTTCTTTTTGACCGTTCTGGCTTTCTGCATTTCACTTGGCTTGCCCTTCACGCTTCGTGGGATTCAAAGGGCCCGACTGGAACGGGCGATCGCTCATCTCAAGAAGAACTCCTGAGGGAGTGCCGCAGCTGCGAGGGGGGGCTGACGTTGCAACCAGGTCTGACTTGGTCGGTGTGCCCTTGCATCGGACACTACCAAGGAGCCCCACCGGGGGGAACTCGCGCGCTGCCGCCTATCCGATTACCGGCTCGAATTTTTGCACCAAAATAGCCCGACCCCGGAGCCAACCTAAGCCCCACCCGTTGTTCCGCATCGTGTCGGAGTACGTGTGATGCAGTGGTGGCCCGAAGAGGTCCATGTGGCCGTGTCGAACGGGACCAGTGTGGTCGTTAGGAGTACGGAGAGAGCCGCAGAGCTTCTCCTGAGCGAGTGGCCCTTGGAGGATACGGAGAAGCAGAGATCGGCCCGTAGAGCGTGCCTGCGGGCACTGGAGCGACCAGATGATGCAGGGCCAGTGTTGTCGGCTCGGATGTGGTTCAAAGCTGCGGCAGAAGAGGCGGGGATATTGATGGATGCTCCACCTAAGTCACTCGCCCCGGCCAGCTTCAAGACGCCCTCTTGGAGGCGCCGCAAAAGGGCCTAGGGCCGCCACTCGGCAGAGTGCAATTGCTGGGATATCATAGCCTCAGATTGCTGGGTGGGGAGAGGCTATGCCCTTGATTGTTCTCATTCTTGTCCTTGCCTTGTGGTTCGCCTTTGGTAGCCCGCTAGTGACCATAGCGAACTGGTTCTGGAGTGAAGACGCAGCACCGTGGGAGTGGGTCGTCCTCCACTACTACCCCAACCGCCACGATCTGAGCGTCGGAGAGAGGATTGAGGGTTTCGTGAACGTAGAAGAGTGTCGGAGAGCAGCATTCACGTTGGCTACGTCCAACAATGACCCCGGCTTGAGAAGGGGCGACTATGAGTGCGGAGTGCAGGAACTTGAGAAGCTGGACGACGTCAGCGTTTACCGTTTGACGATTCGATAAGTCAGCCGGTTACTCCCTAGCCCGTCTCCCCAAGTGGTGGTCTACCGCCTCTTCTGAGTCATGTTCTCCACCGTCCTGCCCGTCTTCCGGCAATCTTCCAGTACGTGTACCCCGCGACCAGTCCAGCCACGCACATCATGAGACCCCACATTTCAAGAATACGGAGAGGGGTATGGAATCTGTGGCTGCCGGACCAGAGCAAGCTAATGATGAGGCTGACAATCGATGTAACGAGACCAGTTGCGAGGTAGACCACACGGCTCTGGATTGCCCATAGCTCGGTCACGAAGATCATGAGCGTTGCGGGAATGAAGGAGAGAAAGACCACAAATGCGGTTGCCATTCCAACATGCACGACCGCTAAGAACATCGATTCGCTCAGAGACAGGCTGGAGCCGGGGTCGCTCACCGCAGGAACGGTAAGAAAACATCCGATAACAATGCCCGCCACGAAGGAGGCCATCAGGTAGCCGCCAAAAATCCGTTTGAGGGTCCTGTAGTAACGCGGCCAAGACGATTGGCTATCGGTGGGCATGGTAGTCATCGGGAGACCATCCTGTTGCTTGAGAGGGGCCTTCTGCGGCTACGCTGCTCAGGACGATCGGCAATGAACGTTGAGAATGGATGAAGAAGGGGGAGAGGGAGAAAGACCCAGCGTGGAAGGCTGCCGTTCAATTGGTACTGTGGGTGATAGCGATGGCTGACAATAATGAGAACGATGGTGGGTCGGAGGGAAGGGAGAAACAGAGTGAGACGGTCTGGGGATGGAGGACGACCGAGGCCAGTTGCAGGGAGCACCTGATACGGGGCTTATTTCATCATGTGTGAGACACACCGGCGTAGTAGGTCCTCATCTAAGACACACCAGCTTCAGAAGCCAATACTCACAAGATTTGGATTGGAAGGATGATGATGACAGGCAATAACCTCGGTCTAACCTAAGACCCTCATGAGGAAATCCTAGTCTGTATCATTAGGAGAACCTAAGAGAGATATAACTATAGGTTCACCCATGGGGGGCATAGGGGGGCCCCTCCTATTGTGGGGGGTAATTGACACACCATCCCTAGTGGTTCGTTCGGTCAATTGACATACAAGGTCTAGGAGCTGGTTGTTTTGATCGCTTCCATGGACGACCGAGGTCGGGCATCTATAGAGATGCTGAACCGCGCCGGGTTTGCCGGAGGCTGATTTGGTTTAGTTACGCGGCCATGGCTTCAGTTTCCAGAGCCGCGTAGAAGTTTGCCTCGGCTTCGGCGGGCGGGATGTTCCCGATCGGCTCGAGCAGGCGGCGGTTGTTGAACCAGTCCACCCATTCGAGGGTTGCGTATTCCACGGCCTCGAAGCTGCGCCAGGGCCCCCGACGGTGGATGACCTCGGCCTTGAAGAGCCCGTTGATCGTCTCGGCCAGCGCGTTGTCGTAGCTGTCACCGACGCTGCCAACCGAAGGCTCGATGCCCGCCTCGGCCAGCCGTTCAGTGTATTTGATCGACAGATACTGGCTGCCGCGGTCGCTGTGGTGAACCAGCCCCATGCCCTTGACCGGGCGGCGGTCATGGACCGCCTGTTCGAGGGCATCAAGGACGAACCCGGCATACGCCGAGGTGCTGACCCGCCAGCCGACCAATCTTGCGGGCATAAGCGTCGATGACGAAAGCGACATAAACAAACCCCTTCCAGGTGGCAACATAGGTGAAATCGCTGACCCACAGCATGTTCGGCGCAGGCACGCGGAACTGGCGGTTCACCTTGTCCAGCGGGCATGGCTGCTTCTTGTCAGGGATCGTCGTCTTGTGCGGCTTGACCCGGATAATGCCTTGAATGCCCATGTCCTTCATCAGCCGTGCCACCGTGCAGCGAGCGATATCGAAGCCCTCGCGGCGCAGCTGGTGCCAGACCTTGCGCAGGCCGTAGACGCTCCAGTTGTCCTCGAAAACACGCCGTATCTCGGGGCGCAGCGCCTCGTCCCGTTTGGCACGATCCGACAACCGCGCCGGGTCGGCACGTTTGGCCAGATGGTCATAATAGGTGGCAGGGGCGATCGGCAGAACGTCGCAGATCGGCTCGACCCCGTGCGCATCCCGATGCGCGTCGATGAAACCCACCATCACTTCGGTCGGCGGTCGAGCTCCGCCATCGCAAAATACGCCGACGCCTTGCGGAGAATCTCGTTCGCCTGGCGCAGTTCGCGATTCTCCCGTTCAAGGGCCTTCATCTTCTCGGCCATCTCGGTCGGGATGCCGGCGCGCTTGCCGCTGTCGACTTCGGCCTTCTTGACCCAGTCGTTCAGCGTCTGCGGGGTGCAGCCGATCTTCGCCGCAATCGACATGACCGCCTGCCAGCGCGACGCGTGTTGACCCTCGTTGTCGAGAACCAGCCGCACCGCGCGCTCGCGCACTTCAGGGGAAAACTTGTTCGTCGTCTTGCTCATGATGCTCCATCCTACTCAGGAGTTGGAGCCTCCGGCAAACCCGGCGCGGTTCATGCTGTCTTCAAGAGCTAACACATCAGCGCGGATTAGCGGTTTCGCAACAAGACACAGTAGTCCGTACTGCAGCAACCGCTAAGCCAGTTCCGGAAGCTGAGCGATGGCTTCGCCGCTGACAGCCTGTTGAATAATCGTCAAGCATCATTCCTAACGTTACCTCCCCCAAAGGGGGCAACGCAAAAAGATGTCGACAACCAGTCACTGAGTCAGACCGAGTTTCGTCCATCCACCGAACTGCTTTACTATATGTCTTCGCGATCGTGGGGGATGGGGATGAAACGGTTCGTTGTCTTATTTACTTCGTTAGGATTGGTGTCAGGTTGCGCAACTTCAAGCCAGGAGTTTTATAAGGACCCTTCATCCCCCTCAAGCATGTCCCTGTGTCGCGCCTACCTCCAAGAGGGCGATGCCCAATACAAGCTGGACGTTCAGCAAGAATTGGCTCGACGCGGCATTTTTACAGGTTACTGTAAGCAAGCAGTTGAGCAACAAAACGCACAAATTGCCGCTGGCGTAGTTCTAGCGGCGGTCGTTGTGGGAGCGGCGGCGGCCTGTGCCAGTAACGGCGGTTGCGGTGGTGGTGGTGGCCATTATTCGAGCGGTGCGGACTGGGACCAGTTCTACAATGACCGCGGATACCTAGTGTGGGCTTGTCGAGACATTCGGACGGGTCAGTTCACCTACGAAAGCAACTGTTTCGGGAAGGCGAAGACCGATTTTCGGTGGCCATCAAAGCGAGCTTGGAGTTGAAGCTCCCGCTGAGCCGGCCGTTCTGCTCAAATGCGGACCTGTAGAAAGTGAGGCCGGGACCGCGCTAAGGGTCAGCCAAAGTTTATCCCCTCAGCCGAATCTGATGGTCGATTATGAGGGAGCCCGCGCTCAACGAGTAGCGTGCTGGTGATCATCGCGGCGGTCCTTGGGCGAAGCCGCAGCGCCGTGAGAGTGGTCGGTCCTCTACTACCATCCCAACGGCCCAGTTCTACGCTCCGGAAGTAAGCCTCCGGCGAGGACCGCAGCCGCCTCGGATCATCAGCGCGCCTGACTGCGGCTTTTCTCGAAGCCGGCCTTGCCGAGAGCGCGGCGTCTGGCGAGCTTTTTGATCCGGGTCTGGATTTCGTCTTCAGCAGCATGTGCGGGATCGAACGGGCGGCCGTGCCAGCGTTTGAGTTCGCGATGCTGCTCGTGTTTGGAATCGGTGATCGCGTCGAGGAACAATTCGAAGCCGGGGATGCCGCCGACATCTTCGGGTGGCGCGCGGCCGGCACCGTCGATGTAGTGGGGATACTCGACAGCGGGATCGGCGTCGGCGATTGCCTCGATGGTGATCGTGTGCCGCCAGTCGTCACCGAAGTCGTAGGTGTAGGCCAGTTGCGTGATGCCGCGATCGACCAGCGCTCCGAGCCGCGTCGTCTTCGCCGAGTAGGTTCTGTCGCGCAGGCTGTCCCATTCGGGATCGGGAATGGCGTAGCGCTTTCCGTCGGCGCGGAACTCGAACAGGTGATAGTCGTCGAACGGCATTGCCGCCTGGATGACGTCGTGCAAGGCCTTGAGCGTTGCCGTCAGCGGCACCTCGGCGCGCCGCCATATGGCGGGTTGCCAGTCATCGAGTTGGATCATGATGCGGGCGATGCGATCGGCGTGGCTCATGCCACCAGTCTTGCAGATTGCGCCGTCCAGTTCCACGGCAAGAGATCACTCAGCCGGCCCTGCGGCGTATCGGCGATGCGGGCGAGCACATCGGCGAGCCAAGCCTGCGGGTCGACATCGTTGAGCTTTGCCGTGCCGATGAGGGTATACATGACGGCCGCACGCTCGGCACCTCGTTCGGAGCCGGCGAAGAGCCAGGACTTTCTNCCGAGGGCGAGACCGCGCAGCGCCCGCTCGGCTGCATTGTTGGTCAGGCAGATGCGCCCGTCTGCGAGGAAACGGCTGAACCCCTTCCAGCGCCTGAGCATGTAGTCTATAGCCTGTGCGGTGGGCGCGTGACGCGACAGCTTGGCCCGCTCGTCACGTATCCACTCTTCCAACTCGGCGACCAGCGGCGCGCTCCGCTCCGACCTGATGGCGAGGCGCTCCTCCGTGGGCAGTCCGTTGATGTC
>NZ_JAGL01000068.1 GCF_000526635.1 Aminobacter sp. J41 | reverse complement strand
AGCATCGGGCCAAGCTTCACAGCACGAATCCGATCGAACGCCTTAACGGGGAGATCAAGCGGCGCACCGATGTCGTCGGCATATTCCCGAATGACGACGCCATCGTGCGTCTCGTCGGAGCCCTGCTGCTCGAACAGAACGATGAATGGGCCGTTCAGCGTGCCCGCTACATGACGCTGGAAAGCGTCGGACAATTGAGCGATGATCCCTTCATCAGCCTGCCAGCAGTAGCAGCACGCTGACCAACCCGGCCAAGCCGGACAGCACGGCGACCAATGCCGTCAGTTACACCACGCGGTGGGACACCATCCAGCAGAAATCTGAAGTGAGCCGCCGGGCGTCTGCCTTGCACGCAAGCTCATCCGTACGAAAGCCGAAATAAGCCGGTTTCTGATGTCAGGAGCTAAGGGCGCTGCCCTCGCGCGGCCCAAGAAAACTCTTCGGCCTCGCGGCATAAACGGCCTGCTCCCCGCGAGCGGGTCCCCTCCATTTATTCCACGGTGCCAAAGACTTTCCTTGCACCTTGCTACCCCGGTCTCGCCCATGTTTTGTCCGGCGTTGACAATCGGGATGGGGCGGTATCGGGGATGGGCCTGTAACCGGGCTTGCCGGTGCGCTCGATCCAGTCAAGGATTGTGCCAAGCTCGCCTTGCAGGGTGACGCTGTAGCTGCCGCGTTTCTCGCCGGGGGTGATGACGATGCGGTCGATGATCTCGCGGATGGCGTCGGCGGCTTCGAGAGCGTCGTCGGGATGGTCGAGCGCTTCGGTCAGGCGCTCGATCCTGCGCCGGAAGGTTTCCGCAACGCCGGGATGGATGGCGGGTACGTCCTGCGGGGCGCTCGACAGGCGGGCGGTGAGGCTGTCCTGTCTGGCTTCAAGCTCGGTCAGACGGTCGGACAGGGCGCGATGCCAGCCGCCCTGTTCGATGACGCGCACGATCTCCGCAATGGCCCTGGCCGTCTCGGCAAGCTCGATGCGGGTCGTCTCGGCCATGGCCTGACGCTCCCGGTTGAGCCGGTTGGTTTCCTCGGCATAGGCGCGCATGGCTTCCGCCGCCATGTCCGGCGTCATCATGCGCTCGCGCAGCCCGGTCAGGACGCGCTCTTCCAGCGCCTTGCGCGGGACGGTGCGGCCATTGTCACAACCATTGCCGAGCGCATGGTTGGTGCAAGCATAGCGGTCGAGGCCGCGTCGCCGGTAGGTGCCGCCGCAGCAACCGCAGATCAACAGGCCGGACAGCAATGTGCGCGGGCGGTGGGTGGCATTGAGGCCGCCGTTCTTCGCCACCAGTGTCTTCATGGCGGCGCGCGTGTTCTCGATCCGCCGGGCGAACAGGTTTGCCAAATGGGACTGCCGGGCCTTGGCGGCATCCCAGAGTTCCTGCGGGATGATGCGCAGTTCCGGCGCTTCGCCAAACACCCATTCGCTTTGCGGATTGCGGCGATAGGCATAGCGGCCCGTGTCGGGGTTGTTCACCTTGCGCTGGCGGTTCCAGACCAGGCGGCCAATGTAGAGTTCGCAATTGAGGATGCCGGAGCCGATTTCCCGGTTGCCGCGAATGACGGTATCGCCCCATCGCTTTCCGGTAGGGCTAGGAATGCCGTCGCGGTTGAGGTCTGCCGCAATGCGCTGCGGCCCCTTGCCCGCGACATATTCGCGGAAGATGCGCCGAACCACCTCGGCCTGTTCCTCGATAATCTCGCGCTCGCCCCGGATCGGCTCGCCGCGCGCGTCGAGCTGGTGGACGACGCGATAGCCATAGGCATTGCCGCCGCCGATCTTGCCCGCTTCCACACGCCCCCTGATGCCGCGATGGGTCTTGATGGCGAGGTCTTTCAGGAACAGCGCGTTCATGGTGCCTTTCAGGCCGACATGAAGCTCGTTGATCTCGCCTTCCGACAGGGTGAAGATCGTCACGCCCGCAAAGCGCAGCCGCTTGAAGACGCCTGCCACGTCCTCCTGATCGCGGCTGATGCGGTCGAGCGCCTCCGACAGCACCATGTCGAAACGGCCCGCCTGCGCATCGGCCAGAAGCGACTGGATGCCGGCGCGGATGAGGGATGCGCCGGAGATGGCGCGGTCGGAATAGGTCTCCACCACCGTCCAGCCCTCGCGCGCCGCGCGTTCCCGGCACTGGCGCAACTGGTCCTCGATCGAGGCATCACGCTGGTTGTCGGAGGAATAGCGCGCGTAAAGGGCAACGCGGATCATGGGGGCAAACTCCGTTCTGTCAGTCCTTGATGGCGTCCTTCGGCATCGGCGGCACGTCCGGCGCTCTGTCCAGAAGCTTCGTCAGATCGCCGCGCTTCGCCGTGCCGGCGCGGGCTTTCAGGAAGTCGGCGGCGGTCTCCACCGCGCCGATCTTCTGCGCAACCGCCGAGACGATCCACTGATTGAGCGATACACCGTCCTCCTGCGCCAGCCGCGCCGCCGTCTCCTTGAGCGATTGCGGCAGCTGCAAGGGGTATTTGTAGCGTTGGGTCTGCGTCATGTGTTCAGTCTCCTGACGATCTCTCCCGGTGTTGCGACGGTCACGCCCAGCGTCGAGGCCGGACGGAAGTCCCTGACATTGTGCGTCACGATGGCGTCGGCCTGTCCGTTCAGCGCGGCCTCAAGCACCATCTCGTCCGCTGCATCGGACAAGATGGGCCGCGTCCTGAACGAAATATCAACGCCCTCGGACACGGCGGCGAGCGCGCTTATCAGCTCCGCGACATCCTCCAGGCTGTGGCCCGTCGCCTTCCGAGTCTCTTCCCGGCTCAACACCGCCTCGTATTCCAGAAACAGCGCGGTTGAACAAAGCGGGGTAACCAGACCACAATCCACGAAACGCAGGAGCAGATTGCTCGCGCCGTTGCGACTGCGGAAGGCCGCCACGATGACATTGGTGTCCAGAACCAGTCTCATGGCTGTAATAATAGAAACATCTCATAAGATGTCAATATTATGAGCAAGGAACCAGTCTTCCGGCAGGCCGATGGGCAACGAAGAAGCGGCAGCGCCACCTGTTCATTGTTCGTCGCCAGCATCTTCCCCGTCACCGTTACGGGCTGACGGCGTATTGTCATTGGCCGCTTGCGTTGCCTTCGCGAAGTCCTCGCGCGCCATGCGGCGGCCGATGATGCGGGCAAGCGTCAGGGCGACGGCATCGACCTTGCGCAAAGCCTTTGGATCGGGTCCTGCCGTGCCTGCATTGTCGTTGGCGGCCTGTACTGGCCACCGGCGTTCTGGCCTGTCGTCATCAGGGCTCATGGCTTGCCGCCTTTCGGCCGCAGCGCCGGTTGTCATTGGCGGCATCGTCCGCGGGCCGCCACGCGGCGGGATCGGCGACCCAGCGGTCGATGTCGGATTCTCGCCAGCCGGCTCCGTTGGTGCTGATCCTGAGCTGAGCCGGGAAGGTGCCTTCCGCGATCTTGCGGTAGATGGTGGACCGCGACAGGCCGGTGCGGGCGAGAACCGTTTTCAGGCGGACGATACGGTCTGGTTGGCGCATGGTCGCACTGCCCTCTGCTGGTTGTTTCTGACGATTGCAGAGACCAGTGAGAGCAATGAATTATTGTTTCGCAACAGTTATTTAGCTGGCGTCGTTCTGCGTCGTAGAAACGGCGGAAAATACTGGAAACCTACAGTCCGATCCCGCGTCCTCTGCCCCTTCCGAGACCGTGACTGATTGCCAGATCGCGACTGATGCCCATGCCTGTTTCGAAGGAGATGCCGAGATCGCGCCTGCGGCCTTCAAGCAGGGATTCAAGCTGCGGGTCGCGTTCAAGGCTCATCGCCATGTTGCCCATTTCTGCCCGTGCGGCGTGATAGCCGGAATAGTCGCCCGCCGCATATTGGCGCTCTCCGGTCTGTTTGAGTTCCCGGAACCGCTCGACAAAGCGGTCGGCGCGCAGTTCGGGGTTCTGGCGCATCTCGGTTTCCAGTTGCAGGGCACGCCTTGCTGGCAAGGCTCTGTCGCGATCGCCCGATGCGGCCTCGGCCGCAAGCTCGGGGTTCCTCTTGTAGACGGCCTCGGCATCATGGGAGCCATGAGGCCGGAGTTTGTCGAAGCCCGTGCGAGCCTCTTGCAGTTCCTCGATCTGTTCGGGCGTTGCGGCGATGTCCTGCGCCTGCGCCCGCAAGATCGCATCCACGGCGCGGGCATGACGGACGAAGGCCCTGCCACGGGCGCGGCGCAACGCCGCCTCCGGGTCGATCTCCGCTTCCTTCCCGGCGCTCTCTCTTTCCGGTTGCTTCACAGCATCCGCGCCAGGCACGCCGCTGCCGGGGGAGCGCAGACCGTCGAGCAGCCCGTCGATCCTGTCGCGCACACGTTCCGGCACGATCTTGCGCATGATCTCGGCGACACGGGCGCGGAAGGTGATGCCGCGCCGCTCGGCATAATCCTGCGCCGGGCCGATCTGCTGCTCGTAATCCGTCGCCATATCCTTCGCGCGGTCGCGCGAAAGAGTGTTCACCAATCTGTCCTGACTGGCGAAGTCGTCGCGGCCATAATGCAGGTCCATGCCGCCGCGGTGACGCGACAGGGCGACATAGCTGCCATGGGCGTCCATGCCGGGCGTCGCCAGCACATGCGTCCGGTCAACGGTCATGCCCTGCGCCTTGTGGATGGTGGCCGCATAGCCGTGGTCGATGCGGTCATAGTCCTTCAGGTCGAAGGACACGCTGCGCCCGTCGTCAGTGCGAACCGACATGGATGTTGTGCTGATATCCTCGATGGTGCCAAGCGTGCCGTTCTTGACGCCAAGGCCGCGCTCGTTAGCCAGGAACATGACGCGATCCCCGGCGGCGAAGTTTCTTTCGCCGCGCTCGACGGTCACGCGCACGTCCTCGCCAAGATCGCCTGCCTCGCGCATCCGGTCGCGGGCCGCCTCGTTGAGTTCGCGCACCTCCGCATTGGTGTGGGTGAGGATGATGCGGCTCGCATCCGGTGCCGCCTGCCGGTCGCGGTCCCAGCGCTCGATCAGATCGCCGCGCGCCTGCTTTCGCGTCTGTGCTTCATGCACCATGCCGAGGCTGTCATAGGCATGGATTGCCTCTCGCGTTCTGCCGCTCGCCAGATCGCGTGTTGCATCCCGCTGCCAGTCCTCGCGCTGGCGGCGGACCTCATGGATTTCCACGCCGCCATGACGCTCATGCAGCGAGCGGAAGGCCGCGCCGGCCTCTATTGCTTGGAGCTGCTGCGGATCGCCAACCAGCACCACCTTTGCGCCAGCCTCCGCCGCATGCGACAGCACGCGCTCCAGCTGCCGCGTGCCGACCATACCCGCCTCGTCGATGACAAGCACGTCACGGGCAGTCAGCATATCGCGTCCGTTCTTCCAGCCATGCTCCATGCTGGCGATGGTGCGCGACGCAATGCCCGATCCGCTTTCCAGATTCTCGGCGGCGATGCCGGAAAGGGCGACGCCGCGCACCTCATAGCCCGCCGCCTCCCATGCCTCGCGCGCAACGCCCAGCATGGCGCTCTTGCCCGTCCCGGCATAACCGACGACAATGCCAAGATCGCGCCCGTCCGTAACATGCGCCAGCGCCTCGGCCTGCTCGCCGGACAGAACAAGGCCGCGCTGTTCGGCGCGCGCCAGCGCCGCCTCCCTGTCTCTGTCGCTGACCTCGTGCCGCTCCTTCTCTGCCATCATCTGGGCCGCGCGATGGAGCCGCTGTTCGGCCTCGATCATGTCGCGGGTCGTGAATCGATCCTCGCCGCGTCCGTCCTTGCCAAGCTCGACCAGATCGGGCGAACCGCGCATCGCCCCCATGACCGCGTTGAACTGGTCGATGCCGTCGCTGTGCCGGTGCGCGAACATCGCCATATCGCGCCGCGTGAAGGTCGATTGATGATGCGTGATCGCGTCGAGAGCAATGGAAGGATCGGCGATGACCCGGTCGCCATTGTTCCGCGCGATCTCGCGGTGCATCTCGGCGCGGTCGGCTGCGGTCTTGATCCCTTCGCCGACACTGCGTGTCTCGATGCGCTGTGCGGCTGCGCCGATCTGCGTTTGCGGCTCAAGCCCGATGCCCTGCGCCTCAAGGCTGCGATGGTCGATGCGTGCGTCTATGTCGAGTTCGGCCAGCCGCTCATTCACATGCTCGGCCCAGCGTTCGCGCCACCGTTCGAGCATCTGCGTGCGGTTCCAGTCGCGCACCTTCTGGCCGAACCCGTCCCCGTCCACCTCGCGCATGGTGAGCATGACATGGGCATGGGGCTTTGGCATGCCGTCCTCGCCGATGTCCCAATGCACGTTGAGATCGGCGATCATGCCGTGATCGACAAACTCGGCCTGCACGAAGTCGCGGGCAAGCTCGATGCCCTGCGCCTGCGTCATCTCGCGCGGAATGGCGAACTCGACCTCGCGGGCAAGCTGGGCATCTTTCCTGACCTCGAACGCCTCCACATCGTTCCAGAGCCGTTCGCGGTCGGACCAGACTTCGGGCGCTCCATCCGGCAGCAGCACTTCGGAATGGACGACGCCGCGCTTCTTGGAAAAGTCCTGCACGCGCCCCAGCCGCTCGTCGCGCATCCGCGAGGCCGAGCGGTAGGCGGCAGACGCCACCGCGCTCGATCCGGCCTTGCGGCCAATGACCTTGACGTGAAGATGATAGATCGCCATGGCGATCCGAACATCTACACATTCACGCGCACGTCGGAACGACGTATAGGCGCGCCCTCCCTCGAAAAAATCT
>NZ_JAGL01000067.1 GCF_000526635.1 Aminobacter sp. J41 | reverse complement strand
CAGCCACACCCGCACGCCGCTGGGAACCGGAATCATCGGGACCCGAGCGCGTCCAGCACGCGCCGCAGCGCCTCGGCATCCACGTCGCGATCGACACGGACACGGCGCCCGCCGCCAAGCTCGATCTCGATGATGCCGCTCTTGCGGCGACTGCGGCCGGGAGACGCCGATGGCACCGCCGCCTCAACGGCGGGCGGTATGGCAGCGGCAGGAACGATCTCGACCGGGACCAAATTGCGATGAACCGGTATCGACCCGATCGCACAGCTCCTTGCGCCATCGAAAGAGCTGGCTGACGTGAATGCCCGCCGATCGCGCGACTTCCGAAACCGACACGCCAGGCTCAAGCGACGCCGCGACCAGGCGCTCCTTCTCCTCACGCGACCAGCGGCGGCGTCTCTCGACCGACGTGATCACCTCCACCCGCGGCATCGTCATAGGGCTACTCCTAGGATTATCCCTAGGACTTCCGACGTNCGCCCTCAGCCCGCAAGGCGGCCTTCACCGGAGGGGTACCCCACGCGCGTATGGCTAGCAGAATCTCGCCGTCAGGACCGATTGGAAGTCGACGCTGGATTTCACCCTTGAGATGCTCTCGCGCCTCATTTTCGAGGGAGGCGCAGTATCTGGGCGCCGACCCGGTGCCGCCCAGGAAAGGCGACCAGTAATCTTCGAAGCTGTCGAAGGCGGCCGGAACGTCTATTGCGCGGACCTCAACATCCAGGAGCCCATTACGTTCGAGCAGATCGCTCAGCGGCCCGGGCCGGCAGATCGGCGCCTTCACGCCATCGTCGTACTCAAGCGCCTTCGGGTCCAGGGCTGTCGCAACGTCGAAGAATGTGCGCATCACCTGCATGTGTCCGGCATAGTCCCAGACGTACAAGGCAATGGTCCCGCCAGGGCGCACGACTCGCGCCATTTCGCGAACAGCTGCGTTCTTGTCCGGCACGAAGTTCAGCACCAGCCCTGAGACGGCTACGTCAAACCTGCCGTCGGGTTGAGGGACCGCCTGCGCATCGCCGTGGATGAACGACACGCGCGGGTCCGCCACCATGGCGCTCGCCGATCGCAGGAACGCATCCGAATTGTCGATGCCAACCACCTCGGCAGGTTCGCAGGTGGCGAGAACCGTTGAGGTAAGGACGCCCGTGCCGCAACCTATGTCGATCCATCGCGCGCCAGGGGCTAGGTCGAGCCACTTGGTGAAGATTGGCGCAACCTGACGGCTCCACCGCCCCATGTACCTTTCATAGGCGTCACCTGCGCCCCAGAGATTTGGATCGTTCGTTGGCATAGAGGGCAAGTCCTGCCGCGGCACTCACAGCTCATCCTGCAGCAGTCTTGCCGGGCTGTCACTCCCGAACGCCGCGGCTCTTCACATGGGCTGAACTTCCAATCACGTGGTCTACTCTTGAGCTTTCTGCTGGACGGGTTGGTTGTCTCAACGTCGCTGCCTGAACCTGTCACTTAGCTTTCCAGCCCGAGTCCCTCCGCCATTTGCATATGGAAGCGTTCGTCTAGGCAGCTGGGGCCGGAAAAGGCCGGTCCGGTCTTGGGGAACACCTGGCGGTAAGCTCCACTCGTGATAGGCCTGCAGGCAAGCATTGCCTCTTCCGTTAGCGACGCCATCTCGGCCATTGGCAAGTTGCAGAGAGTAACCTGAAACCGGACGTTCTCCCGGGAGCGTCTGATTCAAACGGTCAGCCCTAGCAGCAACCGTTCGTCTGGCTGACGGTGGCCATACACTACGATGTGGCCGCGTGCCTGACCAAGCACGACCATGCATCAACATTCGTGAGCACGACATAGGCCCGTACCGTGAAGCCGGCAGCAACCACGCACAGGACGATAATGAGGGTCATTATAAACCTGTGCCAACAGATCCGGCGATTGAGAGCATCGAAACTGTCGGCAAAGAGGTCTTTGATCTCGCTGAACTCGGCGTTGAGCCTAGTCCTCTGGCCTTTGATCTCTCTCGATATCGCGGTGAGCGTCATCCATTGATTGATGCAGGAGGCGATGAGCAAGGCGGCGAAGAGACAGGCACCGCAGACTACGGCAACGTTGGCCAAGAGCTCGGGGCCGCAGCCGGTTGGTGCTTTCAGTTGCGTGGCGACAACGACGGATGCCACTGGCAGAACCAGAAGCTGGCCTTGGATGTCGCTGAAAGTCTTGTGGATCCGGGCTACGTACTCGGATTGGGTCTTCTCCAGTTCGCTGCGGATTTTTGAGTAAGAGAAGCTCGACGCGAACAGTCGGTACCCGTCGTTGACCCGACGGGCGAGCTCGTCGACGTTCTGCATCAGATAATGAAAGCGACCGGCAGCGCTCTGACTGGTGACAAGCTCCACCACTGCATCGGCCAGGATACCGAGGCGCTGTTCCGCGTGGACCTCACCTTGGAGGGCCTTCTCCAATAGGTCGACCTGCGCGGAATCGATGGAGCGCAGATCTTTCGCGGTAAATTTTACCGGCACTTCGATGCGAGCGTCGGCAAAATACACGAGCTTGGCCTGCTGCTCGTCGGCGAAGAGCGCAGATTCCGAGAGCAGCTTCACTAGCTTCAGAGTCGACCGATATTGGAGAAGCGCCTCAGTAGGAGGATGAGTGGCATTGTGGGTCTTATCGGAACGGATGAAGAAGGCCGATGGCTCCCGCATTCTGGAGAAAGAGGAGGCGAGGAACGCGTCCCAATCCTTAACCAATAAGCCTAGGCTGCGGTGGGGTGAACCTACACGCACTTCGACGTTGGAACCGACTGTGAGTTGCGCCGTGTCGTCCTGCAGGGCGATGTCGGCCTCGTGATAGGCGCGATCGGAAGTCTCGACGAGCTCTAGCGTCCTTTTGATGTCGTCGTTGACAACGTTAAGGATCGCTATTTGGTCATCAACCCAGACGGAGTTCTGGTATATTTCCAGAAGGTCCGTCCAGGTGATGGCGTCATTCACCATCCGCTATCTCCGCCAGTAGTTCGTTGCGAAGATCATCGGGCACATCAAAAAGGATGATACTGTTCGCTTCCGGATCATACCGGACCTTGTCAGAATTCAGCGCCGCGCGTTCGAACTCGACCGACCAGTTCGACGTCTTACGCTTGAAAGACACCAGACCACGCAACGCCCTACGATCGGCAACGAACCCGTCGATTAGGCCTCGATCGGGATCGGCCAGAACCTCAACGAGGGCTTCAGGGTCATCAGGATACAACTCGTTCGCCAAAGTCGCAAAATTGACTGGCTTTTCGGCCTTGGAGTCCCTAGCGCAAATATCGTTCGCGCGAGCCATGAACTCGGCACGTTCTGCCGGTTCGAACGGTCGACTGTCTGCGAAATGCTTGATCGCCTTAACCATATTAGAGGTGTCGACGCGGTTGGGAGCGACGGTGTCACAACCTAGGAAGGCCATGAAGTACTCCGAAACGTTGCCTTTCCCCTTCAAGAAGCTGACGTACCGTTCCTCGTTGTTCGCCCACCCCTCAAGGCTCACTCGGCCGGCGAAACGGTAGCCGTCAACATCGAGGTGCTTGACGTCCTGGAGGTCAGCTTGATCAGTCAACGCAGCGCTGATCTTGTCGTTGACGATCGCGACCAAGATGTATTGCCGGCCGTCGCGTTGGAAATGTGCGAAGAACACGTGACCACCTTCGGAGGCGGCGCGCGCCTGAGCTTCCTTTGCCAAGGTATTCATCAACGCCATCGTCGTGTCTTCAAAAGGCGCCGCCTGGGTGAGGTATTCGGTCAGCCGGACCGACGTCGGGTAGTCGGCCGTATTTTCGGAGAACTTGCCATAGGCCTTCGACGGGCGACGGGCATAGAGCTTATGCAATTCGTCGATAAGGCGTTTGGCCGTCGCGCTGACTGCGAGCTGCCCGTTCCCCTGATGAACTTCGTAGATGTTTTCGGAATTGCGCTCCAAGTGATGGATCGCAACCTTGAAAATATTGTCAGTCAAGTTGACCTCCCGATCCCCAACTTATCCTTTCATGATTCCAATGAATATTGCCAGCCCTCGGAGGTCCCTTAGCCGGCGCAGCGCGTTAGGGTCCGGCCCGAGCCTGCCAAATGCCACTTCCGCTCTGGGCGTCGCACTAATATCGGACAGTCAGCTTTCCACCCCTTTGTCGCCGTTCGGAGTGGTTCCAACGCCGCCTGAAACCTGCAGTTCACTCGGGGCGCAGCGAACGACGGAGTCGGGGCCGAGACCGGACTGTCCGGTTTGGGACCACTAAGCGGTAAGCTACCGAAATGTATCCGATCCCATGGCAGTCGCCACTCGTGATCCTATCCGCAACCCGAAAGTCAGTAGGTCGCTTGTTGGGTTGGCAGAAAACAGGACCTTTCTGTCGTTTCCGATAGGGCGCGCGGTCGGTAGCCTCTCCTGGCATCCAGATTAGAGAGCGAAACGATGAAAGCACTGATCGCCGGCGGCGGCATCGGGGGACTGACTGCGGCCCTTTTCCTGCAAAGGATCGGTGTAGAGGTCGAGGTGTTCGAACGGGCGGGCGAGATCCGTGAACTCGGTGTCGGCATCAACATGCTGCCGCATGCGGTCAAGGAACTCGCCAGCTTGGGACTGCAGCCAGCGCTCGAAGCGGCTGGCATCCGGACACGCGAGCTTCTCTATACCAACCGCTTCGGGCAGGTCGTCTGGCAAGAGTTGCGCGGCATCGAAGCAGGCCACGACCATCCCCAGATCAGTATCCATCGCGGACGGCTCCTCGGCCTCATCCACAAGGCCGTGATCGAGCAGCTGGGTCCCAGTGCCGTTCGAACGGGATGCACGGTGCAGTCGTTCCGACAGTCGGATGGCGGCGTCACAATCGAGGTTGCGGACCGGGGCGGCCGCGCCGAGCTTTCTGGCGACCTGCTCATCGGCGCTGACGGAATCCATTCGAATGTCCGTGCGCAGCTTTATCCCGATGAGGGGCCGCCGATCTGGAACGGCGTGATGCTCTGGCGCGGTTGCACGGTCTGGCCATTGTGGCGCGACGGCAGGACCATGGCGATCGCCGGCGGCAACTTCGCCAAGTTCGTCTTATACCCGATCGCGACAGTTCCCGACCGCGACGACCTTCGCCTGACCAACTGGGCGGTGATGGCAAAGACCGGCGAAGCCCACGCCCTCCCGCCGAGACCTGAGAACTGGAGCCGCTCCGGCGTGGCGGCAGAGGCGCTGCCCTTCGTCCGCGACAGGTTCCGGCTCGGCTTCGTAGATCCCGCGGCAATAATCGAGGCGACCGGCGAGTTCTACGAATATCCGAATTGCGACCGGGATCCACTGCCGCGGTGGTCGTTCGGCCGGGTGACCCTGCTCGGCGACGCCGCCCATCCGATGTATCCCGTGGGCTCGAACGGGGCGAGTCAGGCGATCCTCGACGCGCGCTGCCTTGCAGATCACCTCTCATCCCGCTCCTCCGCGGAGGCGGCGCTCGACGCCTATGATGCCGAGCGCAGGCCCGCGACGGAGAAGATCGTGGTGTCCAACCGCAACGGAGGGCCGGAACGGGTCATCGACACGGTCGATGCACGTGCGCCCGAAGGATTCGTCGACGTCGACGCGATAGCTCCCCATGCTGAACGCCAGGCAATCGTCAGCGGATATCAAGGCTGGCCGGCTTCGACAGCTGACGATCAGAACTCGCCGTGATGTAGCGGAAGAGACGCGGCGCGATGCCGAAGCGGCGTTCGAACGCTCCCGTTAGGCGAACGGGCGGGAAGAGGCCGACTTCGGCCGCCACGGACTTCAGAGACCTGCCGCGCGACAGAAGCATGCGCGCGGCGTCGAGCCTGGCGATCTCCACGAAGCGCGCCGACGTCTCGCCAGTTGCGGCGGCAAACTTGCGGTGGAAGGTACGCTCGGTCATGCCGGCCCGTTCGGCAAGCGACGACACGTCGAAAGGAACGACCATGCCCAGCACTGTGAACCTCCATCGTCTCTTCGCAACCAGTCACGAAAAGGTCTTCCGCGCCTTTGTCGAGCCGGATGCGCTTGCCAGCTGGCTGCCGCCCTATGCGTTCCTCTGCACGGTGCATGAGTTCGATACCAGGGCGGGCGGTGGGCACCGCATGTCCTTCCGCAATTTCACCACGGGCATGAGCCACTCCTTTGGTGGCAGCTATTGCGAAGTCGTACCCGGCGAACGGCTCGTCTACACCGACCGCTTCGACGACCCGAACCTGCCTGGCGAAATGCTGGTCACCGTCACCTTCAAGCCGGTCTCCGTCGGCACCGAGGTGACCATCGAGCAGTCGGGCATCCCGGACCTGATCCCGCGCGAGGCCTGCTATCTCGGTTGGCAGGACACGCTCGACAAGCTCGGCCGGCTCGTCCAGCCGGAGATGGACCAGTAGCCTCGCGCAAGCCGGCTACCCCGCGAAGCCAATGTCCTCAGTGGAGGAGACATACAAGTGACCGACACAGCCGATATCATCCGCCGTTTCAATCGCGCATTCGAGGAACACGAACCGGCACTGCTCGACAATCTGGTCGGATCGGATTGCGTGATGGAAACGATCCAGCCGGCGCCGGACGGCATCCGCTACGAAGGGACGCGAGCCAAACCTGGCCTTCTGGAGAGCAATGGCAGAGGACCGCGTAAACCGCTTCGAGGTGGAGGACACCCTTGTCATGGGCGACCGTGCCAACATCCGCTGGCGCTTTCATTTCGGCGGCGGAGGCTCCTTGCGCGGGGTCACGCTGGTTCATGTCCGCGATGGCCGGATCGTCGAAGCGCTGGCCTACGCCAAGACGGGCGGTCAGGCCGCGCCCCTGCCGGACTAGAGCGGTTTTCGATCATTCCGGGTCATATCCGCACGAGCTGAAGTAGTTTGCGCATTCGTCGGGCTAG
The DNA here is from genome assembly GCF_000526635.1 of Aminobacter sp. J41. Classification (GTDB taxonomy): domain Bacteria; phylum Pseudomonadota; class Alphaproteobacteria; order Rhizobiales; family Rhizobiaceae; genus Aerobium. Next base: position 382 of record NZ_JAGL01000067.1, on the reverse strand, counting down.
AAGATATCGACGAGTCTGCCGATCAGGTCCCAGAGGCCGCTGACGGTTCGCTCACCGATCTTTCGGAGCATGNCCTTGAGGCGCGAGAAGGCCTTCTCGATAGGATTGAAGTCCGGGCTGTATGGCGGGAGGAAGCGCAGGGTTGCACCGGCGGCTTCAATCCTGTCCTTCACGGCGGCCCGCTTGTGGCTGGAGAGGTTATCCATGATGACCACGTCGCCGGGGCGCAGCTCGGGCACCAGGACCTGCGCGACATAGGCTTCGAACCAGTCGCCGTTGATCGGTCCGTCCAGCACCATTGGCGCAACCATGCCGGTCATTCGCAGGCCAGCGACGAGCGTGGTGGTCTTGCGGTGGCCATGCGGAAAGCCCATCCGTAACC
>NZ_JAGL01000066.1 GCF_000526635.1 Aminobacter sp. J41 | reverse complement strand
GATGGGCGCGTCGAAATCGACTCCAACATCGTTGAACGCAGTATCCGCCCCATCGCCCTCAATCGGAAAAATGCCCTCTTCGCCGGTTCCGATGGCGGTGGAGAGCACTGGGCAACCATCGCCTCGCTGATCGAGACCTGCAAGCTCAACGGCGTTGACCCGTACGCTTACCTCGCCAACGTCATCACCCGCATCGTCGCCGGTCACCCGCAGAACCAGATCGACGACCTGCTGCCATGGGCCTACGTCCCCGCGCCACTCAAGGCCGTGGCCTGAGAACAGCGGTTACCCTTGATTGCGCAACGAAGCAACATCACAGGCGGGGCAGCCGCTCAGGGGCCGTCTGCTGACTGTCTGGTTCTGCCCGACGTTCGGTCCACGAGGGCCTTGGCTATCCAGTTGCCGCTCGCGACTGAAGCGCGTAGAGGAGGCGGGCATGCAGGCTTGGTTCACGCGTAAAAGGCCAGAGCCTGTCCGCCGCGAAGGTCTGCGTGCGGGCAACTATGCCTTCGTCAAACGACGCCCAGCCCAAGGGAACTGCGTATCCCGATGAGGCACCAATAGGTGCATGAACAAGTGCAGCCACCGCAACGTGAGGGACGATCATGATCTCCAGCGCGGGCGGAATATCGCTGGAATCCGCGCTCAACACCTCGTCGAAGGTCCTGTCGATAAACCATGCCGCCTTACCGGGAAACAGGCAGACGGCGCGCAGTTCATTCGCGCTTGCAGGAGCGGCTGCCGCGATCCTGCGGCGGAGATAGGAAAGCGTGTCCCTTTGTTGGGTGGTTGCTCCCCAGAGACGGGTCTGCGGGGCTACCGAAAAGACGAACTCCGGCTGCTCCGCGCTGCCGCGCAAACCATAATCGACCACCTCAAGAAATCGCCGCGCGTTTGCTTCGGTGTAAAGAGGGCCGATGACAGGTACGGTCTTGCGGTCTACGCGCGGCTCGCCCGCCCGTCCGACCGCCTCCCGCCAATAGCGACTTACGTTCAGGCCGGCTCTTGTGACAAAATCCTTTAGAAAGTCCGGTGCCAGTTCCGCGAGCACCTCGTAGGCTTGCAGAGCGCCGACCTGGTTGCCGTTGACCTTCAGGTCATCGACCAGCATGGCCGCTGCGCTCTCGATCTGCGGCCGGTCGGCAATCTCATGCTCGGCTCGCCAGGAGCTTAGGTCTATTTCCGGGAGGCTGGGCGCGGACGCCTGTGCGAATACCCTCACGCGCACCGGAACCTGAAAACGATCCTTTGGAACGACCTTGTCCACAGAGTACAGGTCCCGCTGCTGAATCTGCTCGCGGTCGCGGCGTTCGGCCAGTTCATGGAAGAACCTGCTGAAACGCTCGAATATCCTGTCCCCGACCTTTCCTGTTCCGCCGGGGTCGGCTAGCGGCATCTCCGGCAGCGACATTTCCAAGGAGTCGAGGGCGCGCGCGGGCTGCGGCGCGATGGCCAGCAGGTCGAATCCGAGGTCGCGGCGGCGTTCCTCGACGGTGTAGATGGCAGGATCGTCGGCACCCTCCCTGAAAAGGGCATCGCCTGCGGACGTAAGCCAGAGGCGACCCTCCCGCCGCTCAACGAATCCGGGTCCTGTGGCCTCGTTGAGGACGTAGTTGATCTCTGCCTGCTCGAACCCGAAGAACGCGGCGGCAGAGTCCTCCTCAATTCCCGGAACCGCCTTCACCAGCCGCAACAGGAATTCAAGGCTCTGGCTGACCTTGCCCAGTATCGCGACCTTGTACGCGACCTCATACTTGCGGCACGGCAGAAGCACGTCATAAACACCGACTTCCACCGTGCGGTCCTCGTCGGCCGGCAGCAGTTCATGTCCCTTCAAACGCAGGAGCGGGCGCGGTTGGTTAGCCATGCGCACCTCCCTGGGCCCGCGCTCTCCGAGGACGCGCCGCCGTTTCCAGCCCTGGCTGCGCCCCTGCGCGTCCGATGATGTCCTCGGCACTGACCGCGCGCGCCGCCCCCTGCGCAACCTGCCGCCCGAACGATTCCGCCATGCGCCCCATGGGCCCCTGCGGGGACCACCGCCCCCTTACGCCTACGATCACCAGCCGGTCCATAGCGCGGCTGACGGCGACGTTGATCCGGTTGGGCGTTGTCAGGAATCCTTCGCGCACACGCCGCACTCCCGCCTCCATCGGCCCTTCTTCGTTGTTCCTCACCAGAGAGAGAATGACTACTGGGTTTTCCTTCCCCTGGTAGCTATCGACCGTTCCTACCTTCAAGTGACGGTCTAGAAGATAGGCGAGCGCCGACTGGCGCAGCTTCCGGCGTATGAGATCGCGCTGCGCGGCGTACATGCAGATCACCCCGATGCTGGCAGGATGCTTCTGCTGCGTGAGCAGCCATGTCCGGAACGGCTCGTGGCTGTGCCAGTCCTCCAACATCGCCACGATGGCGTCCGCTTCCACCCGGTTGATGCGGCTCTTCCCGCCTTCTTCCGGCCGCTCTGCGGCGGCTTCGCCCATGCCGTCCGTCTCGATCCAGAGCAGCGGCATATCGAGTCCTGCGGGGAGAACTGCTGGGTCGATTTCCGGAGTCTCACGCCCGGCATGAAGCGGCAAATCGGGATAGAAAGCCTCCGAAACGACCTGCCCGATGGGCGCCAGCATCCGGTATTGCGTCTTGAGTCGCGCACCGGCTGCGGCGCCGTACGGCGTGGTGATGACGCGCTCGAAATCGCTGCGCTTGATTTCACGCTTTGCTACGCCTGTGCGCTCGGCAACTGCATTGACGACCTCCGCCTTGTGCTGCGGCTCCAGCTGCGCGTGATCACCCACAAGTACGGCCCAGCGGGCCGCTTGCAGCGGCACTAGTAGTTCGCTGGCCGTACAGCGGGCCGCCTCATCAACGATGACAAGATCGAATGCCGTGGCGGTCAACCCGAGCGCGGTGCGCCCCAGGCCCACGCAGGTGCCGGCAACGATCTGGCGCGTCCCGGCAAGAAAGCTCTCGAAGCTGCGCTGCGCGCGCGAAACGCTGCCTACGAAATCCCGGCCAATGGCGGCAGCCCGGCAAAGCCGGTCAAATCGGTCGGCACCGGCGCCGCGAGCGTGGCGCTGCATGACCGCCCACGCGACCTCGTCCGGAAATGTTGACCATTCGCGCGCCTCTTCCCCGTCGAGCAGAGCCGCGGCATCAAGCCTTTCGAGGTGCCGGCGCAGGGTGTCCAGCAGGCTGTTCAAGCGCCGCTCATCCCTGTCCTCCTGCTTTGTCAGGTCAGCGAGGCTTTCCGCTAGGGGGCGGATAGTCGTCTCGATGGCGGCGATTTCGTCGGCGGCGCTTTCGGGGAGCCCCAGGGCACCGGCGATCTCCGCGAGGCGGTCGCGGAAAGACGCCCGGAACCGATCCTTGAAACCTTGCTCGACCTTCGGCGTGTGGTAGGCGCGAAGCGGCAGCGAAACCTGCTCCTCGTCCCGTCCGATCCGCAGAAGGCTCGGCTGCACCCCGCCGTTGCGGAAAAGGGTAAGCACCGCTTCGGCCGCCGTGTTCACCGCCTCATGGGACTGGCTGGCCAGCAGCACATTGCGCGCCAGCCCTTTCGTTAGTGCATAATGTGCAAGCGCCGCGATGAAGCGAGTCTTGCCGGTTCCCGGCGGCCCTTGCAACAGTCCGACCGGCCGGTTCGCTACAATACGCACGAAGGCCGCTTCCTGGTCGGGATTGAGCCCGTAGATGCCGAGCGAACTCGCGGCGGGCTGGTGACCGACGTTCGAGGGCATCGCTCCAGTTCGCGGGTCGAATACACCCAGAAGGTCGCGTGATCGCCCGTTGCCTGCCAGTATCCGGTCAACGGCGTCCGTCCTCCGTTTCAGGCTCTGGCGTTCCAAGTGGCTCCAGAAGCGCAGGCGCTGCCCAGCGTCGACGATATGTGCCTGGTTCGCCATGTTTGTGTCGCTGGCGTCGATAACCGCCAAGTCCGATCGCGATGACTGGAGGTCGAGCTGGCCGATGCGGCGCCACACGCCCTTCTTGTCCTGTCGTTCTACGCCAACGGTATCGTGGCGCGCGAACTCGAACGCTCCGCTTTCAAGCTCGATGGGCACCTTGTGACGGCCAGATCCGCGATCGAAAACGCTTTCGACTTGCGCGATACCCTCGATAGTAAGCTCGTTCTCGACGTCGATAAGTGCACGCCAGAGCGCCGCCACGTCGATGGACGCCGGGCCGACGACAGGCCGGGCCGCAAGCTCCTCGGCAAGGACGTCCTCGGCCGTATCTTCCGCGACCGGCGCTGCGGCAGGATCTTCGACATCGATTGGTGCGGGGGCCGACCCCGTCAATTCCGCCTCGATCCTTTCCTGCACCTCAGGGAGTGCCAGAAGAGGCGCTAGCCCTGATAGGTCGTTCACAAGAGCGCTTTCGACCAAAAGGGTAGCCGCGACCATGTGGAATTCCTGAGCGGCGCTACGCTTAATCTGCCGCTGCTCCAGCCTGCGGCGCCTTGCGAATACTGGCTGTCCGTTGTTGTCCAGCCGGATATCCAGCTCCTCAGCTGCTCCGCGCAGCACGAGGAAAAGCGTGCCCCGCGCGGCATCGCGGCGCACACGCAGGAAAATATAACCCTCGTCCGGGTCAATCGGGCCGATGGCCGCGCCGACAATGCTGACGGCGTAGTGGGCGGCATCGCCCGCGTCGTCTGCCGCCGGCGCGTTCAGCCGCGCAAGCGTCGACTCGACCTGGTCGAGAAGCGGCAGGAGCGTGGAGAGACGCGGCTCTTTTTCCCGGCAGTCCGCGATGGCTCTCGCGATTTCGCGCGCATCGCGCTCGCCCAGTGCGGCGCAGTTGAACACTTCCTCCGCTATTCTGGTGACCGCGAACCGGTCACGCTCGAAAAGGCTGCCCGACAAAGGGGCATAAGCCGCTGTTGTGCGCTCACCGTCTGCCCGTGGCGAGAAATCAAACGCGTCAAGGAGGACCGGAGCGTTTTCGGCAGACACAATAATGTTGGCGGGCGATATGTCGCCGTGCCCCCGGCCGCTCTCATGCAGCGCATCGACCGTTCGGATCAGGCGCTCCACGAATGCTAGCGCCACCGAGGGCGTCATGAAATCCTCCGGCGGTGCGGCCAACACCGCCGCGAGAGTCGGGCCTTCGACCCAGTCCTGTACGAGGGCTATGGAGTCGCCGAGCCACAACGCCTCTCGGACAGTCGGAAGTCCCTCAGGACGGTCGGCCTTCGCTGCGGCCGCCTTGTCAAGAAAGGACAGGATGGATGCACCCTCGCGCGCCGTGTCGCCCCATGAAGCCTGTTTCCAGAGCTTCACGGAAACCGGCGCGCCGCCGTTCTGGCTCCGCCACATTTCCACGCGGTCATTTTCGATGACGAGGTCCGACTCCGGGAAGGCTGCCAAGAGCTGCCGTACCGACCGGATGACGCCTCGATGCCGTTCAAGCCGGGAGATGATCTCATCCCGCGTTGGACGTTGCGCAGTGGCGCGGTTAAAGGCCTGCAAGGCTTGGATGGCGTCCGAGTAGCGGCGGGACGGGTCGAGTTCCAGCGCCTCGGCGAACCAGTCGTGTAGTGCACGGAAGGTCCCGGTTCCGTCGATCTCGGGGTCCCATTCCGGCGGACTGCCACCGGGAATTTTTCCGAACAGCAGCTGGTGGACGGCGACCGCCGCGAGGAACACGTCGCGGCACTGGGGGCCGCGCTCCACGCCCAAGTGGTCTTCCGGCACATCGACGCTGGCGAGAAACTGGTAACGGGCCTCACCAAGGGATTTGACCTCCGGGAAGCGCGCGGCCATCAGGTGAGAGAACTTGGCGGTGGTCGGCGCCTCGAGCCAGATGCTATGGCCGCCAAGGTCGAGATGCGCGGCATCCTGCCCGTGAAGAATCGCCGCCGAAGCGAGAATCTGACGCGCCAGCTCGATCTTCTCGGAAGGCGCGAGCCGCACCGCTTCGGTTTCGGCGAACACGCCGAGCCTCTGCATACGGCGTCGGCGGTCATAGACTTCCCAATAATGCACCCCCCGCTCCGGATCGTCGATCTTCGGGGGAAGCAGGGTTTGTTCGGCGGCGCTGCTGCGATCCTTGAGCCAGTGATAGACGACGTGTTCCCGCCCGGCGATTTCCCGACGCCCTTCATCGTTCTGGAAACGGACGTCTGGGCATTTGGTGAAATCCCAAAGACGCAGTGTGCCAAGGTTGTTCTTGTTGCCTTCCTCGGCGGCCTCATACTCACGGTATATGTCCTGCGGATGCGAGAATGTCGGCACGTCCTCGGCGACGAACCGCTCGAAACGCCGTCGCCCCGGCTGGAATGGAGAACTGGGACCGGCATTGAAGAAGCGGTGAAGACGCTCTTTCCAGAACGTGTCAGTCAACGGCGTGGAAAGGTATGCGCCCGGGACATTCCCGAACGCGGCGCGTTCCCTGCCGCTGTCCTTCACGATGCTCAAGAACTCGTCGGCGGTCAGAACCTTTGCTTTTTCAGTTTCGGCTATGTCCGTGCGGTCGGCCTTTCCCGTCAGGACGACCAGCCCCTCTATCCGCGGCAGGGGAAGGTCCTTAGTTTCAGGCCTCTTCTTAAACTCGGCGCTCAGCAGCGGAAGTATGTCGCGCGTGATGCCGGCGATCTTCGCGACGGGGGACGGGTCTCTATCGACTCCATTTAGATGCCAGCGGCCATCGACACTTGCAATCTTTCCATACCAGTCTTTCAGGTCGATCAGGAATATCCGCTTGTCGGAGACGATCACGACATCGATCTCGCGCGCACGGCCCACGCCCAGAACGAGGTCAAGGTTTGTGAACGCATACCAATCGGCGGGCAGTTCAGCCCTGAACCGTTCGATGCCATTTATCTCGCGTTTGTGCACGCCGCGGCCGGCGTTTGTTATCTTCATAGAGCCCCACCCAGAAAGGTGCTCAAGTTATAATCAGACTTCGACCGATCATCGAAGCCTTTTTGATCACCTATTGTGGAAATCCTTGCGCAAGAGGGGCACTCATGAACGACCACCTGATTGCGCGCGGTGGATTTGTCGAAACCGCTCTGAACGCGAGTAGTGATGCCCCGCCGTCAGGGTCGCCGAGTACGAACCGAAACGTCCGCTTCTAAGCGGTGGCACCGCCAGCCTGGACATCCGAAATGGGGGCGCAAAGCGGTCATTTGTCTACACATGGGACGTCCCCGTCGGGCTCAGGCAAAGTTTGCCTCGTCAGATACAATCCGAGCCATGTGGTACATGGACAGGTTATGCCGACAGCGGTTT
>NZ_JAGL01000065.1 GCF_000526635.1 Aminobacter sp. J41 | reverse complement strand
TGACCTGCCACTGAACTGTCATCCAGCGGCGATTAGAGCCTCGGCCGTTTCTGTTACGCCGTAGGGCGCGGGTTGAGCAACCGGTGGAGACGCGAAGCCCTTATCGAGCGAAGCGTCGGAGCCGGTTGCGGTGAGAGTTTCGGCAAAGGCTGCCGGGGTTTGGTATCCGAGCGAGGAATGCGGTCGCGCGGTGTTGAAGTCCTGCCTCCATTCAGCGATGGCGCTGCGCGCATGGTCGATGCCGAAGAACAGGCTCTCGTTCAGCAGCTCGTCCCGCATCCGACCGTTGAAGCTCTCCACATAGCCATTCTGCATGGGTTTGCCTGGCGCGATGTAATGCCACTCGACTCGATGATCTTTCGACCAGGCAAGGATGGCGTTCGACGTGAACTCGGTGCCGTGGTCCGAAACGATCATGTCCGGCTTGCCGCGACGGCTGATCAGATCGGTAAGCTCGCGGGCGACACGACGACCGGAGATCGACGTGTCAGGGATCGCAGCAAGGCATTCGCGCGTCACGTCATCGACGATGTTTAGCACCCGAAAGCGCCGACCGCAGGCGAACTGGTCGTGCACGAAGTCCAGTGACCAGCGTGCGTTCGGTCTCGCCTCGACCAGGATCGGCGCTCGCGTACCCACCGCCCGTCGCCTTGCCCGGCGCTTGCGAACCGTCAACCCTTCTTCTCGGTAGAGCCGGTAGATACGGTTGATGCCAGACGGCTCACCCTCCCGTCGCAGCAGGATGAACAGGCGTCGATAGCCGAAACGCCGGCGTTCATTGGCAAGGTCGCGCAGCCGGCCGCGCAGTTCGGTCTCCGGCGGACGGCAGGACTGGTAGCGGACCATCTTGCGATCGGCACCGACGAAGGAACAGGCCCGACGCTCCGACAGGCCCATGGCGGCCTGCAGATGCGCGACGGCTTCGCGCTTGGCGGCGGGCCCTACCATTTTTTTGACAGAAGCTCGCGAAGTGCCGATGCTTCCAGCATCTGGTCGGCGAGCAGCTTCTTCAGCTTCGTATTCTCCTCTTCCAGAGACCTCAGGCGCTTGGCGTCGGACACCTCCATCCCCCCATACTTCGCCTTCCAGTTATACAGGGTCGCTTCGCTCACCCCGTGCTTGCGGGCCAGATCGGCCGCCTTCGCACCCGACTCGTGCTCGCGCAGAACCCCGATGATCTGCTCTTCCGAAAACCGCTTCCGCTTCATCTGTCCGTCCTTCAATCAAGGCCGGACTCTAACTCCAGGTGGAGGAAAAACTCAGTGGCAGGTCAGGAACACCAGCGTCCGTCTCCGTCGGGGGAGATACCCCCGACACCGAAGCCATGCCGGATTTTAGATAGCTGGTGGCGTATGCATCCCGGCATGATTTGGAACCAGAGTTCTGCCGACCTGAGAAACAGTTCTGCTGTCTTGTCTTGCTATGTAGAGAACCGGAATAGATTGACCTGTCCGAACAATTCCTTCAGCAAGGGTTTGCCGATAAGATCGGCCAGTCCTTTAAATTGGTCAGGCACGACCTTGTCGAGAATGTCGAATGGCGCCCCGAGATCTTCCTCCGGCGACGCGCCCTCAATTTTGAGCACTTGACCGGACGGCAAGGTGATCCTGGCAGAATCTCCGGCTTCGATCTGTGGAGCGCCAATCCACCAGTTGTTACGTGGTCCATTGCTGCCTTGACCGAGATAGAGAACCGTTTCGCCTCCAGACTTCCATTTGACGCGGATGCCGAAGAAAAAATTCAGTTCGCGCGGTGTGCCGCCCGATCCGCCTTGCGGAGCGTACTCATGGCCTTTACCGCCGGTGACGTCGTTGAATTTCTCGGCGACTTCCCTAGTTTTGTGGCGACCCGCTTTAAAAAGGACCGAAATAACGTCCATATGATGGTTTATTCGGGGAGCCCCGTCGGATGGCTGCCCCACCGAAACAACGGCTGAGTCAGGAATGACCGTCACCGATTCGATCTCGGCCGCTTTCAGAATTACAACATTTTCTCGAATTGTTGGCATAGTAACCTCCGGTTGAATTTGGGAGACCGGCTTCCAAAGCAACGTGACTTCGGGCGCGGTGCAGGATCCACCTGGACCGAGATTACATACAGAATGCCAATGCTCTTGAGTGAGGCGCGGAATCGCAAGATAAATGTTAAAATGTCTCAATGCATTTTCGTGATTAAAGGATTATTTATGATCAGAAGATAATAACTGTAAATATATACATGGATTTTAATAGACCATTTGATACAAATTCTCCGCTTTCGTAATGCAATGTCTCGCGTGATACGAATTGCCACGTCATTTGAGACGTTTAGACAGTTGCGCCCACAGCCGATATCGCAGTATCTCGATTGTTGAGGTGTTATTCTAAGGGGCAGTTTTTGGGCGTGATGTGGAAGGGAGGCGTCTATACGACTTGTTGGCTCGCAATGCCGGCGCGGGCACAGTTTGCTGCGATCAGGGCTTGGGCGCTTATTGGGGTTTTCGGCCTGTTTGCCTGTCTCGGCTTATCCATGCCGGCAAAGGCTCAGGTCCCTGCCTGTGAGTGGCACCTTCTTCAAGAGCATGGTGGCCCGACGCTTCCGGGAGGAAGTGTTGAGTGGCCAGTAGGCGCGACCATCTATGTGCGGCTTTTTCCCTTTAAGGTCACAAGCATTTCCAGCAGCAATCCCGACGTCGTGGAGATATTCTCCTTGAGCACCGTGGGCGGCGATGCGACAACCCATCGTTCGGGGATCGCGACCATAACGGCCGAGACAAGCGATCCCGCCTGCGCAACCGCGACGCTGAACATCACGGTCAAGGTAACCGAGCCGCCGACGGTCGGCGACACGACCACGACCGTTGATGCCAACAGCTCGAACAATCTCGTCAACCTCGACATTGACGGTTACGAGGTCCAGTTTGTGGAGGTTGTCTCTGGCCCGTCCAACGGCAGTGCCACTATCTCGGCTTCAGGCACAGGAATCATTTACACACCAGATGCCGGATTTTCAGGCCTGGACAAGATCACCTACACTGCGACCAACGCCGCCGGCACCAGTGCCCCGGCAACGGCGACAATCAATGTCCAAGCCGCAACCTACACGGTGTCCTGGTCATCCAGCGGTCGGGGCGAGATTGGATCGGTCACCTTCAATGACGATCCGGAAACAGCGATCAGCAGCCCCGTGGAAGTTTCCGAGGGTCGAATAATATCCTTCTGGGACCCCATTCCCGATGCCGGCGCGACGTATCGCCAACCCAGTGGATGCGGCATCCATCCCGTGGGCAGTGCCTGGTACACCGATCCCGTCACGGCAGACTGCGCGGTGTCCTTCATCTTTGAGGAAATCACTTTATCCCCTGACGCCTTGCCCAATGCGAGCGAGGACACATCCTACGACGAAACAATCACCGCGATAGGCGGGCTTTGGGATTTCGCGTTTGCCATAGTGAGCGGTGCGCTGCCGAGTGGTCTCGAACTGCACGAAAACGGTACTCTCGCAGGCGCCCCGACCGAGACGGGCGATTTCAGCTTCACCTTGGAAGCCAGAAACGAACGCGGTCACTCTCGGACCAAATCCTATACTCTGACGGTCGAGGCTGCGCCCGAGATTGCCGTGGGACCTGCGAGCCTGCCAGGCGGCACGGCTGGTACCCCCTATGAGGAAGTGACCTTCACCGCCGAGGGCGGGAAAGCGCCCTATAGTTTCGCGATGACAGCCGGTGCGCTGCCCGAAGGGTTGTCGCTCGACGCGAGCGGCGAACTGTACGGCACACCGACGGAGGCCGGAAGCTTCACCTTCACGGTGACGGCAATTGACGCCAACGACTTCACTGGCGAACGGGAATACACGCTCACCGTCGATGCCCCCGAAATCGTCGTCACCGTGCCGAGCCTGCCCGACGGCAGGGTGAACATGGAATATGAACCTGTGCGGCTGTCCGCCTCGGGCGGCAGCGAGCCCTATGCCTTCAATCTGGCCTCGGGTGACCTGCCGGACGGCATGACGCTCGCCGCCGATGGAACCCTGTCGGGCACGCCCGCGGAAGGCGGCGAGTTCGCTTTCGCCGTCAGGGCGACGGATGCTTACGGATTCGAAGGTAGCGCCAGGGCCACGCTCAAAGTCGAAGCGGAGAACCTGCCCGTCGCCCAAAACCACACGCTTGAGGTTATGGCCGGAACCAGCGGTACGCTCGATCTGACGCGAGGCGCGGCAGGAGGTCCATTTACCAGCGCTGCCATCGCCACCCATCCTGCCAGCGAGGCCGGCGACGCCTGGGTCGAACGCGAGAACGGAGCCTATATCCTGCATTTTGCCGCTGCGGGCACTTTTGCCGGAACTGCCAGCCTTACCTACACCCTGTCTAATGCAGATGGCGCGTCTGAACCGGCGACTGTCACCATCACCGTGATTGCCCGCCCCGACCCTTCTCTTGATCCGGAAGTCATCGGCCTGATGCGGGCGCAGACGCAGACGGCAAAACGCTTCGCCAATACCCAGATCACCAATTTCAACCGGAGGCTCGAACAGCTTCACAATGAGGGTGAACGGCGAAACAACTCCATCGGCGTCAATCTCTCCCTCCAGCAGCCAACCGACAACGCCAACGCCTACGCGCCGAATGAGGACACGCCGCATGATCCAGCCGTTGACGCCATCGGACAGGTCGTATCCTCTGCAGCCGATAGCGGTAGCGCTTCCCAAGCCACCCCGGTCGAGAATCTGTTCGGCGATCCGGCCTTCTGGAGCGGCGGCTTTGTTAGTTTCGGCACCAATGACGATGGCGCGATCAATCTCGACCATACGCTGGTCGGCGTGAGCGCCGGTGTCGATTATCGCTTCACACCACAGCTCACCGCCGGCTTCGGCGTCGGCTATGGGCGCGATGTCACGGAGGCTGGTAGCAACGACACGGAAAGCCGCGCCGAAGCCTTCTCGCTGGCAGCCTATGGCAGCTACCGTCCTGTTCCCGGCTTCTTCCTCGACGGCCTGGCCGGCTACAGCACCATGACCTTTGACAGCGTGCGCTATGTGACGACGACCGGCGAATTCGCCACCGGCTCCCGCGGCGGCGATCAACTGTTCGCCTCGCTCTCGGCCGGCTACGAGTTCCGCAATGAGGGCCTGCTGATCTCGCCCTATGGTCGGCTTTCCGGCTCGCACTCCACGCTCGACGCCTTCACCGAGACGGGCGCGGGCATGTGGAACCTCATCTATGGCCAACAGACCATCGACACACTCTCTGGCACGCTTGGTTTGCGTTTCCAATACGCGATCCCCATGGAATGGGGTGTGCTCACACCGCGTGGGCGGCTCGAATACACCCATGATTTCGAGGGGGCGAGCCGCGCCAGCCTCGGCTACGCCGATCTCGGTACGCTGCCCTATACGCTCAATGTGGACGGCTTCTCGCGCGACCACCTGACAATCGGCCTCGGTCTCGATGCCCAGTTGGGCGAAAGCTGGAACCTCGGCTTCGACTACCGCACCGCCTTCGGCACCGATGGCGACAGCCAGGATCACACGTTCGGGGTCAAGCTCGGGGTGCAGTTTTGAAGTGACGACCTAACGGCGGGTCGAAGGGGAAATGGAAATCGGTTTCGTCACTTCGCTGGTTAGACGGGCACGGTGATCGATTTATGCTGGAAGTGCCATCTGGCAGGAACATGACGCGATCCCCGGCGGCGAAGCTTCTTTCTCCGCGTTCAACGGTGACGCGCATGTCCTCGCCCAGATCGCCAGCCTCACGCATCCGGTCGCGGGCGGCTTCGTTGAGTTCCCGCACCTCGGCGTTGGTATGGGTGAGGATGATGCGGCTGCTGTCCGGTGCGGCCTGCCGATCGCGGTCCCAGCGGTCGATCAGGTCGCCCCGCGCCAGTTCGCGGGTCTGTGCCTCATGCACCAAGTCGTGACGGTCATAGGCGCTGATCGCATCGCCGGTTCTGCCGGTCGCAAGATCGCGGGTGGCATCGCGCTGCCAGTCCTCGCGCTGGCGGCGCACTTCATGGATTTCCACTCCGCCGTGCCGGTCATGAATTGAGCGGAACGCCGCACCTGCTTCGATGGATTGCAACTGCTGCGGATCGCCGACCAGCACCACCTTTGCGCCAGCCTCGGCGGCATGGGACAGCACGCGCTCCAACTGGCGCGTGCCGACCATGCCCGCCTCATCTATGACAAGCACGTCACGGCTGGTGAGCATGTCGCGTCCGTTCTTCCAGCCGTGTTCCATGCTGGCGATGGTGCGCGACGCAATGCCCGATCCGCCTTCTAGATTTTCGGCAGCGATGCCTGACAAGGCAACGCCGCGAACCTCATAGCCTGCCGCTTCCCAAGCCTCGCGGGCAACGCCGAGCATGGCGCTCTTTCCCGTTCCGGCATAGCCGACGACAATGCCAAGGTCGCGCCCGTCCGTGACATGCGCCAGCGCCTCGGCCTGCTCGCCGGACAGAACAAGGCCGCGCTGTTCGGCGCGCGCCAGCGCCGCCTCCCTGTCTCTGTCGCTGACCTCGTGCCGCTCCTTCTCTGCCATCATCTGGGCCGCGCGATGGAGCCGCTGTTCGGCCTCGATCATGTCGCGGGTCGTGAATCGATCCTCGCCGCGTCCGTCCTTGCCAAGCTCGACCAGATCGGGCGAACCGCGCATCGCCCCCATGACCGCGTTGAACTGGTCGATGCCGTCGCTGTGCCGGTGCGCGAACATCGCCATATCGCGCCGCGTGAAGGTCGATTGATGATGCGTGATCGCGTCGAGAGCAATGGAAGGATCGGCGATGACCCGGTCGCCATTGTTCCGCGCGATCTCGCGGTGCATCTCGGCGCGGTCGGCTGCGGTCTTGATCCCTTCGCCGACACTGCGTGTCTCGATGCGCTGTGCGGCTGCGCCGATCTGCGTTTGCGGCTCAAGCCCGATGCCCTGCGCCTCAAGGCTGCGATGGTCGATGCGTGCGTCTATGTCGAGTTCGGCCAGCCGCTCATTCACATGCTCGGCCCAGCGTTCGCGCCACCGTTCGAGCATCTGCGTGCGGTTCCAGTCGCGCACCTTCTGGCCGAACCCGTCCCCGTCCACCTCGCGCATGGTGAGCATGACATGGGCATGGGGCTTTGGCATGCCGTCCTCGCCGATGTCCCAATGCACGTTGAGATCGGCGATCATGCCGTGATCGACAAACTCGGCCTGCACGAAGTCGCGGGCAAGCTCGATGCCCTGCGCCTGCGTCATCTCGCGCGGAATGGCGAACTCGACCTCGCGGGCAAGCTGGGCATCTTTCCTGACCTCGAACGCCTCCACATCGTTCCAGAGCCGTTCGCGGTCGGACCAGACTTCGGGCGCTCCATCCGGCAGCAGCACTTCGGAATGGACGACGCCGCGCTTCTTGGAAAAGTCCTGCACGCGCCCCAGCCGCTCGTCGCGCATCCGCGAGGCCGAGCGGTAGGCGGCAGACGCCACCGCGCTCGATCCGGCCTTGCGGCCAATGACCTTGACGTGAAGATGATAGATCGCCATGGCGATCCGAACATCTACACATTCACGCGCACGTCGGAACGACGTATAGGCGCGCCCTCCCTCGAAAAAATCT
>NZ_JAGL01000064.1 GCF_000526635.1 Aminobacter sp. J41 | reverse complement strand
CCGAAGGAGCATCGGGCCAAGCTTCACAGCACGAATCCGATCGAACGCCTTAACGGGGAGATCAAGCGGCGCACCGATGTCGTCGGCATATTCCCGAATGACGACGCCATCGTGCGTCTCGTCGGAGCCCTGCTGCTCGAACAGAACGATGAATGGGCCGTTCAGCGTGCCCGCTACATGACGCTGGAAAGCGTCGGACAATTGAGCGATGATCCCTTCATCAGCCTGCCAGCAGTAGCAGCACGCTGACCAACCCGGCCAAGCCGGACAGCACGGCGACCAATGCCGTCAGTTACACCACGCGGTGGGACACCATCTTGCTCTTCCTGGGTCACTGACAGCAGTACACCGTCGTAATCCAACTACCGTCCATGCTTGAAGCCAGCGGACGACGACTGTCCGTTTCCTCCATTTCCACCCACGCGGGTGACAGGCGCGACCGGGGGATCCTCCCCTGCGAAGCGGGGGAGGGGAACCATGCGAAGCATGGTGGAGGGGGCATGCGAAGAACCCGCGTAGAAACGCGGGCACGACTGGCACTCCAGCGACGGTGGCGGGTCTACGCCCTACCCGTCGATATCCTCCTGCGCGGGAAGGCCCGCGGCGGTGCGGCCGGCGATGTAGCCGAAGGTCATCGCCGGGCCGATGTTGATGCCGCCGGCGGGGTAGAAGCCACCCATCACATTGGCGGTGTCGGTACCGGCGGCGAACAGGCCGGGGATCGGATTGCCCGAAGTGTCGACGACGCGGGACTTGGCGTCGGTGCGCAGGCCGGCAAAGCAGCCGAAGCTGCCGGGAACGACGCGCAGCGCAAGGAACGGTCCCGTCTCGATCGGCGCGACGCACGGGTTCGGCTGCTGGGCAGGATCGCCCTGCAGCCGCTGGTAGGGCGTCGAGCCACGCTGGAACAACGGGTCGAGCCCCTGCCGGGCAAAGCGGTTCCATTCGGCGATGGTGGCGCGAAGGCCGAGCGGATCGATGCCGCAGGCTTCGGCGAGGTCCTCGATGGTGTTGGCCTGCACGAGATAGCCGTTGCGCAGCCACGGCCCCAGCGGCAGCGGCGCGGGCCGCGAGATGCCAAGGCCGTAGCGGCGCTGGAAGGCCACGGTGCAGATCAGCCAGCTTTCGGCACGCTGGCCGCGCGTCTTTTCGAGGAGAGCGGTAACGTAGTCATGGTAGCCCATGCCCTCGTTGCAGAAGCGCTTGCCATCTCGCGTCACCGCGATGATGCCGGGCTTGCCGCGCTCGATGATGTGCGGGAACACGCCCTTCGTGCCGTCTTCCCACGGCACTTCCGAAACCGGGCACCAGGCGCCAGGCGAGGCAAGGCTTGCGTCGAAAGCGGCGCCGACCTCGAGCGCCATGCGGCGGCCGTCCCCGGTCGCCTCCGGCACCGCGAGCGTGCGGTGCAGGTCGGCCGCCGGAAACAGCTCGTTGACCAGCGCTGCGTCATGGGTAAAGCCGCCGGTCGCCAGCACAACGCCCTGCGCGGCGCGGATTATCTCGACGCCTTCCGGCGTCTCGATCTCGGCGCCGGCGATGCGGCCGTGCTCGACGATGAGCCGGCGCGCCGGGGAATTGACGCGGAAGACGACGTCGCGGTCGGCGGCCGAGCGCATCAGCCGGGCAATCAGCGCCGAGCCGTTGCGCAGCTGCATCGCCCGCTTGTGGCGGGCAAGGTCCCAGAAATGCTTCGTCACCCGCTTCGTCACGTGCAGGAACGAGGCGGAGGATTGCATCATGGTCATGAAGGCGCGCAGGTCCGCGCCAGCCTGGATGGTGAGGCCCTTGAAGGTCGTCTCGCGCAGCGGATGGCGCAGAAGGTGGATCATCTCGCCGAGCGCGCGCCCGTCATAGGGCGCGGCGATCACCGAGCGGCCGCCGGTGCCGGCACCCTCGATGTGACCGTAGGTGTCGGGGATGTGGTTGCCGGGCTCGAACTGCAGCGAGGTGTGGGTCTCGAAGAAGTCCACCATGTGCGGCGCGTGCCGCAGGAAGGCATCGACGCGGTCTTCCTGAAAATGGTTGCCGAGGACGCCCTTCAGATACTGCTTCGGCTTCTCGTAGGGCTCGTTGATGCCGGCGCGGCGGGCAAGCGGATTGCGCGGCGCGAAGATCCAGCCGCCGGCCCAGGCGGTGGTCCCGCCGAGAACCGGCGCCTTTTCGGCGACGATCACCTTCAGCCCGCAATGCGCGGCGGTGACGGCGGCCGAAAGGCCGCCGGCGCCAGAGCCGATGACCAAGAGGTCGCACTCGTTGAGGGATTCGGAGCCCGCTGCTTCGCTCGTCATGTGGTTGCCCCTCACTTGGTGGCAGCCGGAAGACCAGGAATGCGCAGGAGCGCAGCCTCGGCGATGCCGCCGTCGATGGCGAGCACCTGCCCGGTGACGTAGGAGGCCGCGGGGCTCGCGAAATAGGCAATCGCCTCGGCGACATCCTCCGGGCGGCCGATGCGGCCCAGCGGCACGATCTTTTCCCGGGCCGCGCGCACGTCGGCATTCGCATAGACACCGGCGGTAAGCGGGGTCTCGATCAGGCCGGGCGCCACCATGTTGGCGCGGATGCCGGCGTGCGCCCATTCCTGGGCAAGCTGGCGCACCAGCATCGTCAACGCCGCCTTGGCCGCCGAATAGGAGCCGTGGCCGCAATGCGGCTGGAGCCCGGACGTGGAGCCGACCGCGACGATGTTGCCGCGACTTGCCGACAGCGCCTCGAAAAGCTCGCGGGCGATCAGGAAGGTCGGCCGGGTGTCGACGTCGAACAGGCGGTCCCAGCTTTCCGTCGACAGTTCGGACAGCTTTGCCGGGGCAACCGCGCCCGCATTGGACACAAACACGTCCATGCCGCCGCAGAAGGCGAGCGCCTGACGCGCCAGCTCCACGCAGAAGCCGGCATCCCCGAGGTCCCCCGCTACGTGCAGAACCTGCGCGCCCAGTGCTTCCAGCTCGCCGATGAGGGCGTCCGGGGCACCCTTCTTGCCCGTCGTGGTGATGGCGATCGCGAGCGACTGGCCGGCGGCCTGGGCGTCCGCCGCCAGCTTGCGGCAGGTTGCGCCGCCGATTCCATCGCTGGCGCCGGTGACGAGGATGCGTCGGTCGAACTGTGTGGACATACGAACAAGGCCTTGATTTTTCGTTGGAGAACGGCCTCTGTCAAATGCCCTTGCGGAACTGAAGACTGTTCCGATATTGACATTGGCGGAATGCCATTCCAGAATTGAATACATTCAACAACTACTTGCGAATGTCAATTTCGCCCCACCCCAGAGGAACCCATGACCGTATCCCTATCCCGTTGTGCCCTCATCGCCGCCGGCCTCGTCCTGTCGCTCGCTTCGTCCGTCTCGGCTGAGACGCTGCGCATCGCGCACTCTTCGCCCGACCAGAGCCTGATCAACGAGGCGATGGAGAAGTTCAAGGCGGAGCTGGAGGCAAAGACCAACGGCGAAATCAGCGTCGAGATCTATCCGAACGGCCTGCTGGGCGATGAAGGCCCGGTCGCGGAAGCTGTCGGCGACGGCTCGATCGACATGGGCCTCGGCGGCGTCATCGACTCGATCGACCCGCGCCTGTCGGTCATCTCGCTGCCGTTCCTGTTCACGGACTTCAACGACGTTCACGCCGTGCTCGATGGCCCGTTCGGCGAGGAGCTGTACAAGATGGCCGAGCCGCGCGGTTACAAGATCGTCGGCGTTCTCGACTCCGGCTTCCGCTCCTTCACCAACAACGTCCATCCGATCAACACGCCGGACGACTTCAAGGGCCTGAAGCTGCGCGTTCCGCCGATCCCGGTCGCTCTCGAGACCGTCAAGGCTTTCGGCGCCCTGCCGCAGACCGTTCCGTACGGCGAGACCTACATGGCGCTGCAGTCGGGCGCGGTTGACGGCGCCGAGCCGGAGCTGCGCGACTTCGTCGACGCCAAGTGGTCGGAAGTCCAGAAGTACCTGTCGGTTTCCAACTACATGTGGATGGCAAACTTCTGGTTCATGAATGGCGAGCGCTTCAACAGCCTGTCGCCGGAGCACCAGGCGGCGCTGACAGAGACCGCGAAGGACGTCCAGACCTGGTACCGCGCCCAGCTGAACGACACCTACGCGAAGCTGCTGACCGAACTCGCCGAGCAGGGCGTCGAGATCAACACCGTCGATACCGCTCCGTTCGTCGAGCTGGCGGAGCCGGTCTACGAGATGTTCTCGAAGGAATACGGCGCTGACCTCGTGAAGGCAGTTCGCGAAGCCGCACAGGCTCAGTAATGGGTGTACTCGCGAAGATTTCCTCGCGGGTATGGGTGGCAGCGGGCCTTCTTGCGCTCGCTGCCGTCATCCTCGTCACCGGTGTCGGGACGATTTCGCGCACCTTCGCGACCAACAAGTTCGCCTGGTCGTTCGAGGTGGTCGGCATCGCCTTCATCTGGGTCACCGCGCTTGGCACCGTCATGGCCGAGGCCGCGCGGGAAAACGTCGCCATCGACGTGCTCGACCAGAACCTGCCGCCGAAGCCGCTGCGCATTCTCGCGATCGTCCGCCACGTCATCACCACGCTGATCATGCTGGCCATCCTCTTCAGCGGCTGGGCCATGCTGCAGCGCTCGGCCTTCACGCCGACGCCGGTGATGCGCCTGCCGATGTGGGTCCAGCACGGCGCGATCGTCGTGATGGCAGCCGGCATCATCGCCGTGCAGTTCTACCAGGCTCTCAAGCTCTTCCGGAAAGACCAATGATCCTCCTCATTCTCTGCGGCGTCTTTCTGGGACTGATGATCATCGGCATGCCGATCGCCTGGGCGCTGGCGGGCTCCGTCGTCGCCGTCTTCTACAGCGGTGTCTTTCCGCTGCCGCCGGGCTGGCTCGGGCAGCAGCTCTTCCGCGGGATGGATTCCATCTCGCTCGCCTCGATCCCGCTGTTCCTGTTTGCCGGCGGCATCATGAACGAGGGCGGCCTCACCCGCCGCATCATCGCCGTTGCTGACGCATGCCTTGGCTGGATGCGCGGCGGCCTTGGCCCGGTCAATGTCGGCACCGGCATGATCTATGGCGGCATTTCCGGCTCGGCCACCGCCGACACCGGCGCCGTCGGCACCATCATGATCCCGGCCATGCGTGAGCGCGGCTACCCGGTTGGATTCGCAGCGGCGGTGACCGCTGCATCGGGAACTCTCGGCATTATTCTTCCTCCGTCAGTCGTCATGATCATGTACGGCGTCATCACCGGAACCTCGATCGGTGGTCTGTTTGCAGCCGGCATCCTCCCAGGACTTCTCCTCGGCTTCGCGTTCATGGTCACCGCCTACGTCGTCGGCGTCCGCAACGGCTTCCCCAAATCCGGCCAGCGCTTCGTGCTCAGCACCTTCCTCGTCAATGTCTGGAAGGCACTGCCGGCACTGTTAATGCCGCTCGTCGTCATCGGCGCGCTTGTCGGCGGCTTTGCCACCGTTACCGAAGCCTCCTTCGTCGCGGTCGTGTGGGCGATGCTGGTTGCGGTGTTCATCTACCGCGAGCTGACCTGGAAGGGCCTGATGCAGGTGTCGCTCGAGACCCTGCGCACCTCGGGCGCGATCATGATCATCATGGCGGTCGCCGTGCCGTTCGCATGGCTGCTGACGGTTGCGCAGGTTCCGAACACGGTCGCCAACGGCCTGCTCGGCGCGGTTGCAGACCCGACCCTCAAGGTTGCGGTGATCCTGCTGATCCTCCTGTTCGTCGGCCTGTGGCTCGACACCGGCCCGGCGCTGGTCATCCTTGCCCCGATCGTTCACCCGATCGCGGTGAAGATGGGTCTCGACCCGTACCAGATCGGCCTGATCTTCACCGTCGGCCTCGGCATCGGCCTGTTCACGCCGCCGGTTGGCACCAACCTGTTCGTCGTCTGCAACGTCGCCAAGATCGACCTCTGGACCGTGACCCGCGCCATCGTGCCGTTCTGGGTCTCGAGCGTCATCGTCCTGATCATGATCGCCTATATCCCGGCGCTCACCACCTTCATTCCGAGCTACTTCAACTTCTGAGTTCAGGAGCGGCGCCAGCGCGCCGCTCCTCCCCCTCTTCTTCGGAGTTTCCCATGAGCTACCAGCCTTCCAAGACCCTTCCGGCCGGCGTTTCCAGCCAGGCCCGCGCGCTCGGCGTGCTCGACGGCCGCGACTTCTACGTGAAGTCGAGCAAGGGCGCCCGCATCATCGACAGCTACGGCACCTCCTTCGTCGACTACGGCATGGCGATGGGCGCGAACCTCCTCGGCCACGCCCACCCGGCGATCGTCAAGGCCTGCACCGAGGCGCTCGAGAACGGCCCGATGCCGGGCTTCCCGAACATGCTCGAGAACGAGGCAGCCGACGCGCTGGTCAAGATCGGCGGCGAGCGCATCACCCGCCTGACCTTCACCACCACCGGCACCGAGGCCGTCCACCTCGCCAACCGCATCGTGCGCGCCAAGACCGGCCGCAAGCTGATCGCGAAGTCGGTCGGCGGCTATGACGGCTGGTTCGAGGAAGTCCGTTTCGGCCTCGTCAACTCGCCGGAGACCGCGCGCACCAACGAGCGCCCGGTTCGCTCGGACGTGACGCTGCTGCGCGTCAACGACATGGACGACCTGACCTCGCTGTTCGCGACCTATGGCGACCAGCTCGCCGCCGTCCTGATCGAGCCGCTGCTCGGCAACACCGCCTGCCTCAAGCCGGAGCGCGAGTGGGTCGAGATGCTGAACAGCCTCGCCGCCAAGCACGGCGTCATGATCATTTCGGACGAGGTGATGGCGGGCCTGCGCCAGGGTTTCGGTCTCGTTGCCGACACCATCGGCCTCAAGGCTGACCTCGTCACCATGGGCAAGGCGATCGGCACCGGCGTTCCGGTTGCTGCGGTGCTCGGCACCAACGACGCCTTCTCGGTCTGCGACGACAACACGGTTCCGCGCTTCGGCACCTATCACGGCAACCCGATGGTCAGCGCCGCGATCCTCGCCACCACCGAGATCCTGTCGAAGGCCGACTACCAGACCGGCCTCTATGACTTCGGCGCGAAGCTGCGCGCCGGCATCGTCGAGGCTTATGCCGCCGAGGGCATCGCCGTCTCGACCGCCGGCTTCGACAGCGTCTTCTCGCTGTGGTTCTCGCCGGAGGTTCCGGTGAACTACGACGACGCGCTGCAGAAGGTCCGCATCGATGCCTCGCGCATCAACTACGAGGAACTGCGCCGCAACAACGTCATCGGCCTGCCGTCCCCGTGGGGCCGCTATTTCGTCTCCTTCTCGCATGGCGACGAGGAGCTGGAGATCTCCCTTTCCGCCTTCCGCAAGGCCGCAGCCAAGGTTGCAGCCGCGAAGGTGCTTTGAGCGGCGGGGCCACGCCGCTCGACATGAGAAGGGAGGCGCCCCCGCGCCTCCCTTCAGACCACTGACAAACCCGCCAATTTTTGGCGGGTTTTCGTTTGGGCGGGATGACAGAGCGCAGGGGCGCTGGCGGCGCCTGACGAAGTGAAGATAATGAAGGGGCGAGAGGGCCTCATGCCCCCGCCAGGCGGGGCTGGCGGGTGAGTGCCAGGGCGATCTTCTTCATGTTCTGGCTGGCGGCTGCCAGCAGGCATTGCCANGTNACCTTCATNAGNCCGCGGAACCGCGCATAACGGTGCCCGTGCAGCTGTTTGGCGTCGGCAAACGAGCGCTCCACCGTCTCCTTGCGTCGCTTGTAGATCGCCTTGCCCCACGCCGTTTTGCGGTAACTGTCCGTCCGTTCGCGGGCGTCCGCCCACACATGCAGGGTGATGGTGCGGACCGCCTTGGCGTTCGACGTGCAGGAGGCCAGCAGCGGACAGGTCCTGCACTGTGCCGGGTCGGACCGGTAGTGCCGGTAGCCGTTGCGGTCGGTGGTGGCATAGCCGAG
>NZ_JAGL01000063.1 GCF_000526635.1 Aminobacter sp. J41 | reverse complement strand
TCGGCGACTCTTACGACAACGCTCTCGCCGAGACGATCAACGGCCTGTACAAGACCGAAGTGATCCATCGACGCGGGCCATGGCGCTCGTTCGAGGCCGTCGAGTTCGCGACGCTGGAATGGGTCGACTGGTTCAACAATCGCCGGCTGCTGGAGCCCATCGGCAACATCCCGCCGACCGAAGCCGAGGAACGCTACTACGCTATGCTCGAAGAGCCGGCCATGGCAGCGTGACTCAAACCAAAATGCCTCCGGCAATCCCGGCGCGGTTCAATCCCGGACTGCCCGAGAAGGTTGTTTCATCATGGAAGTGTTCCCGGCATTGGCGCTAGCTGGGATTGAGCCCAATTTCTGCCAACGCCTCGGAGCTCCTCGTTACAACCCCGGACGTCGTCACACTTTCACGCTGAGCGGTTGGCAGAGCGTCCTGCAGGCAACCTCCAAGTTTGGGCAACTGATCGGAGTCGATGTTAGGCATTGGGTTGATCAGCACCTTTCCAGCCAAATGCCGAGGAAAAGCGACCAAGACAAGCTCGACGCTGTCATCTGTGCTTTGATCGGGTGGCACTGGCTAGCATCACCACGGGCGCAGTCGGTGATGCTTGGGGACCTTGAACATGGATATATGATTGCTCCCTGCCTTGAAGGAGCACATGAACGCGTTCAAGTCAAAGCTCGCATACTGGGAATTCCTATAGATGGAAAGGTTCCCTCCGGATGAATACTTCGCTCGAACGAAACAGTGAGCTCATCGATCCTGATGCCTGGTTCTGCTTCCCTGTCGCTCGATTGGGTGGTTGCGCGCTAGAGCGGTTCAGTTTTTTTCCGAATCCATAGGGATTCCCGTCTAGTGGATTTCGTGATTCAAGATGCTGGCTGGAGGGAGGAGGCCAGCATCGATGACGCGACCTGTGTCGAATAATCTTCGCGAACGTGTGGTGCAGGCAATCACGTCGGGCGCGACCTGCCGGGCGGCGGCTGCGCGGTTTGGTCTTGCGGTCTCGTCGGCCGTGAGATGGTCGCAACATTACCGGGCAGCAGGATCAGTTGCGCCTGCCAAGATGGGCGGGTACCGCAAGTTTGTGCTGGAGCCGTACCGGGCGTTCATCGTCGAGCGGATCAACCAGACGCCACAACTCATGCTCCACCAGCTGAAGGAGGAGTTGGCGGCGCGCGGGGTGAAGGTCTCGCACGACACGATGTGGCGGTTCCTGCGTCGCGAGGGGCTCCGGTTAAAAAACACTGTTCGCTCTCGAGCAGGCACGCGCTGACATCCCCCGCCGGCGGCAGCGCTGGCGGCAGATGCAGTCCAGCCTCGACCCGCGCAGGCTGGTATTCATCGATGAAACCTGGATGAAGACCAACATGGCCCCTCTGCGCGGCTGGGGGCCGCGCGGCAGGCGTGTCCGCGGCTATGCTCCGCACGGTCACTGGCGTACGCTGACCTTTGTCGGTGCGCTGCGCTATGACTGGCTCACCGCACCCTGCGTGTTCAACGGGCCGATCAATGGCCCAAGCTTCGGCGCACGGGTGGAGCAGCTGCTGGTGCGGGTCAATGCTGAAGTCGAGGGGGTGCCCCGAGCAGGTAGTGTGACTACTCGGGGCAAGGGCTTCGGTTAACTGCTTAGGCTTACATCCACTGATGCCACTTGCGGAGGTCAGAGTGGAGTTATAGTAAAGTATTAACCACGTTTAATTTCAAGAGTTAGAATTAATACCTGCCGCAAAAGGTATTTCTCTCCCATTACTTCAATGACGACTCTAAGTCATCAAAGTCCCAGTTCATACGGGCTGTCGGGCCCGGGCACGCACGCCGCGAGGAGCATTATCTCCTCTGCCATGATGATCGTCCGCTCTTTAGTGCACCGCTCTGGTCATCGCAGATTTGTCGACGTCAACTTGATCGCTGGTCGATCACTTGTTCACCTCCCCAATGACGATCGACATGGCCATCTGCGGGGTCTCTCGTAACAGTGCGGTCGGGTATCACGTCGGCGCGGCGGGCCAGTCAAGAAATGATTCTTCCTGCTGCTGCACCCATGAGTGCGAAGAGAACGGCGGCATTAGCCTCGGCGGGATCGAAGTCGAAGGAGCTCTTGTTCGCCCGACTGCCGTCCGGCACCGCATCTACACCGATTAGCCTGCAAATGTCCGGCGTTAGCGGAACATCGCACTTGATCCGGCCGCTCGCCATGGAAGTCAGCATGAGTACGACCCGCCTCCGGGCGCTTCCCTGCGGACGCAGCCAGATGCGCAGGTCGGTCCGTGAAGCCGAGGACCATTCCTTCTGGAAGGTTTTCGTCGATCTCGGTGACCAGAGCTTCCCCGCTTTCGTTCAGGCGACGGCGGAACCTGATCTCTCCTGCGGACTGCCCGGCTTCATCGATCTCCTCCTCGTCGACACGGTCAGCGCCCCCGATGTCCGCCAAATCCCCTTGTTCGAAAGCTGGCCCAGGGGCGGAGGACGACATGAACTCGGCGAGAGGGAGATCGAACTGCTCCTGGACCAAAGCAATAAACTCCTCGACGCCAACGTCGTCGCGGTACACCAATGACTCGCTGTTGCAGATCGGCTTGAGCACCTCGATGAGATACGACTCTCGGGGGCGGAGCCATTTATTCTTCACCCATTTCGCTTTGCCAGCATCATCAGCCCCCTGAAGCAAGTTGGCAGTTTCGTCATCATACCGGACGTAGACAAAGGAAACCTCGGAGAGCATGCGATCTTCGTTGCCGGGAGCGAAGATATCCCAATTCCTCACGGCGAAGCGGGCCTTATGATAGCTCGTGCATGCGCCGTGCCCGCGTTTGCCGACAAGTGGCGATTGCTCGTGTGTCCAGGTGCCGACATCTCGGCACCGAGGCACGACGATGGCATCGACGGCTGGTCCTTTCTCTTCGTTTACGAGCCGATATAGATTGGACGCCACGAAGGTGAGTTCTGGAGCACGAAGGGATTGAAACGTAAGGTGTTTGAACCAGCGGTCCAGAACAGAGCAGCCGAATGGATTTTTGTTCGCGCCCGCATAGAGGCCGAGGTAGAAGAGCCTTTCCTTGCAGAACAAACCGTAGATGCCCGGTCCACGCAGGGGTGCGGGTGCACCCCGCCACTGAGGAAGTCGACGGGCCTTGAGATTGGCATAGGTCGGCTTTCCCGCGACTGGCGTGACCTCCTGCAAATAGAATATATGCGAAGCGGGGAAAGGGCCGTTGACAGTGTAGCTCATTTACGGACTCCAAATTTTGAGCCGGTTGTCTGGCATGGAGCTTTTGATGGTTTTCTCAAGTAGCTTAAGCGCGCTGGCAGGTGGTAGCGGGCTACCGGGAGAAGCGGAACCCAAACTGTGCGTTAAGGCGGGGGAAATTCAGAGCCTAAGCGTTACAATCGCAACAAATGCGCTGACGCAAAAGCGGGGTTGTCGAGGACCCGGACCTTCTACTAGGGAATAATTCTCTGTCTCGCGAGTTGGATTACCGCTTCAAATCTCGGTCGAGCGGCCGTACGGACACGTTCTAGCCCGAAATGCTCGCCCATCTGCACTATGGCGAACTTATCTGAAAGACCTCCCTACGAAAGGTAAGACGAGGCTAGCAAGTTAGTCTGATAGCCCCCCCGTTTCGGGCTGCGTCAGCTAGACAGCGAGCCTAGTCTGCTGTGGCTTCCGCCCCGTAGCGACTCGCTAAGCCACTGACGCGCATTGCGATGGCGTTGACGAGACGGCCGACTATCTCGTGGGTGATCCCATCCGACCTCAGTTCTCGGGCGCAGTCTGCTGCTAAGTCCGGGATGACCGCGAGCTGGTGACGGATGGTCCTAAGCGTGAATTCTCGGCCAACCTTTGCCGACGTCGCGCAGCGCTCCCAGTCGCGCGACATGATCTCCTCGATCGAGTAGACCTTGTCGATCCTCATTGAGAGCTTGAGGTCGCTTAACCGAGCGTCGACCTCTGTTTTGCCAAGGTGAGGGAGGATGGAGGAGACGTCGTAGAGTGGTGCAAGGCGCGCGTCGCCTTGAGGTCCCAGCAGCATCGAGTAGTTCTTTGCGTGCGCGTCAGTGCCGCCGATGATCCAGTTGAAGATCACCGCGGCGAGGAAAGTCTGGCGGTCGCGGACTGGGTCGATAGAGGCTGGCAGCACTCTCGCGGAAATTGCAGCGATGCCGGGGCCGTCTTGAGTCTCGTACTTGCCCGTCGGCATCACCGACAGCGCCTGGCACATGTCTTCCTGATGGATACGGATGATCCGGCCGTTGATCCTGCGACGGTCGTACCGTTCGACGACGAGCGCCTTCTCCCCTGCGAATTCCAAGACTTGGCTATGTGCGACGTCCAGGCCAAGCTTGCGCGCAAGGCGCAGACAGAAGTGTTCGTTCTCCGCATAGCCGTTAAGGTGCGGCATCGGCGGCTTGAGGATGTGGGTCGTGGGTACATTGCCGAGAGGTATCCCCAAGCGGCCTCTGTCGCTGTCAAAATAGAGCGCCGTCTTCGGCTGTGCTCCGGCAAGGGTGAACTGCCCGGGATCGCCAACAAGGCGGGTCGCTGCAGCATCTTTTCGCAGTTCGCGCAGCCGCTCGCCAACCTCTTCCTCGGTTAGGAACAAGACGTCATCGTCGCTCGATGCTGGTTCGCCATGCGGGAGAAACTCGACAGCGCCCGCGCAATCGCGGCCGACGTGCTTGAGCAAGGCAAGCGGGTTTCTCGCCGAGACCTGGAACCGACGTGACCATCCAGAGAGTGTCTGCTCATTGTCCGGCAGCAGCCCCCACAAGAATGCCTCAACGACCTTGCCCTCGTAGGTCCTGGCGATTGTCGGCATGGACAGGGAGAGGGGGATCGCTACGGGGCTGTCCATCCATTCGTCGAGATAGGAGAACGAAAGCTTGCCGTTCGGCAGCTGGCGAAGCTCGCCTGCGGGTTTGCCAGCAATATGGACGTCGAGGATGTCGGCCGGGCGGGTCATGGGGTCACCGTCGGCTAAAGCTTGTATGGGACGTCGTCGTCATCATCAGGCAGATCAACACCATCATCAGCGGCAGACGTTGGCGCGGGAGGAAGCCTGAAATCCATCTCCACGCCGAGGGTCGACAGCGCCAGCAGCACACTGCCGATCTCGGCCGTTGGCTTGCCATTCTCGACCCAGGATACCCACGTCTGGGTCGAATTGATCATCTTCGCCAGCGCAGCCTGCGAAAGGCCTCTGCGGGCGCGGGCCTCCTTCATCAGGAGGCCGATATCCCTAGTCGTTTTGATCTTCATGGTAGCTGCCACAAGACCTCGGATGATATGCGTTCGTATATAAAACGGATCGATATACGTTCGTATATTAGCGTGGTCTCCCGCTGATCGCCAGTGGGTGGTTGATCATGCTGCCGACGCCGCCCGTTAACCATTCGATCGCGAAAAATTCGAGATCCCGAAAATTAGGGGCTCAGATCTCCTGCGGATCCTGCCAGGGTGATCTTGGCGGCGGGGCGGTCCTGCCGCGTAAGACGGCCTCCGTCGATGTTGGCGCATCAACGAAGGCCTGACCCGCAACCTGATTGGAGGTCTTGGGCTATGTCTACCGTTACTCTGAAGTCTCACCGGAATGAAGGCCGCGGCACTGCGAGCCCCCAGCTTGCAGCAGCCGAAGCGTTTGCTGCGCAAGTTGGCGACGTCACACTGGAGCTTGCCGACCTGACCATCGGGCAGCTCTCTGCTGTCGCAGCTCTGTTGCTTGCTCTGGACGAAGCGAATGCCCGAGCACGGGCTGCAGAACGAGCGCTTGCCAATCTGCTGCACGTCAGCAACTGCGGTGTCATCAGGACCGTCGCATCCGAGTTGGTGGGCGATGCATCCTTTGTCGAAGACGAGGGCGGTGATCTCGATCTGCTGAGGGTCGCGGCCTGACGCACGCGTACGGCGTCCAGCACCTTCAGAGCCTTCAGGAGAGACCCATGTCAGTAATCCAAGCCGTCAACGAGCGGCCGACCCGTCACGTGTGTGCGACGACCGTTCCTCGCGCCGCCAGAGGAGCGCAAGTCGCCGACGTTCAGGCACCACGCAGCCGTTGTCGTACGTCGGTGGCATCCGCCAGGGACGAGCCCTGTCTCAACCACCGGGCGACGGACCGAAATGCTGGAGCAGGCGAGGGGCGTGCTGCGTCCCGTCCGGGAGCAAGTGCTCCCCGAAACAACGCGGGCAGGGACGTGACCGCTCAGGCAGGCATCGGAAACAGAGGTGGTGGCGGTGCCCATGCCGATGGTAGCCGCGATGCCGACTTCGATCTCCTGATCGAGGATGCTATCGGCACGATCCTTGTCGCAGGTGAACGGGCAGATCAGGTGTTCGGGCCCTTCGCCGAACTCAACTCCCTGGTCCGTGCCGTCACCTATCACGAGGGCAAGCTCCTCGCACTTGGCGTTGCGCGTCTTGCGTCGGAAAATCCCGCGCTGACACTCATGCCTGCCGAGACAGCGCTGCCGATCGTGCCTGCCGCGGTCGAGATGCTGAAGCGCAATGGCTGGGATGCTCTCAAGGGTCTCAGGCTGCGCTCCGAGGTGCACTACAGGACCACCTACACGCCGGATCTGTTCATCGTCGATCACGCCAAGCACTCGGCTCTGATCCTCGACGTCAAACGTTCGCTTGCCACCTATCAGGAGCGCAGGCTTGTCGCCCTGCGCGAGCGCATGATGGCCGCAGCGCTGATTGCCGCGGACTGGCTTCATATTGAAGGCCGGGTTGCAGGGGTGACGTCCGTTGAGATCGCCATCATCGATGGCTCTAGCGAACGCCGCGATCGCCGGAGCGGGATCTTTGCGCTTGATGAGATCGGTGAACTGATCGGCGTGCCCGATGCTGGAGAAGCGCTGCTGGAGCTTCGGGCAAATTTTGCCCAACGCGTTCAGGAGGAGATCCGAGCGGCCTGTCTTCGCGCGATCGGCGACGTCGATATTCGCGGCGGCTTTGGGGCTGATGACGTAGACGGCATCGACGATGTCGCTCTCGACAACGCGATCACGTCAGGGGAGGGGTCTGAACATGCGGTAGCTGGTCTTGTCGACGAAGGGGCGCGCCGCGCCTTGGAAGATGACGTTGAGACTGTATTGACCGGGAAACGCAGCGGAGCTCGTGCCGGCAGAGGCCGCGGGATAGATGTGCGGTCGGACCAGCGGCCGATCCTCGTTGGATTCGCGCGCGGCGAAGTCCCTTAACACCGTCTCAGCAACCAGCCTCAACCTCAAATCTCGACCATCATACCATGCGTGCTCGCTGCGCCATAGGAGCTTTTTGCCATGAACAATATGATCATCCCATTCCCGCAGACGCCTCAGTCAGCGCAGCAGCCACATCGGGAGGCTTTCCTCGGTGCAAGCCGCGACGCTGCCCATGATGTGTCCGCTATTCGTCCGGCTTCAGGGATGGACCATGCAGAGGACGCTGTATCTGGTTTTTTCGCCGACAGCCCGGTCGCGGCTGTGCTTGAAGCAGCTGGGCACACCAGGGCCTGCATCATGCGCATCCGCTCCGGCCGCAGCATCTCATGCTCCTGCGAAACCTCCCCGGAGCCGCTTGACGTCGCAGCGAAGGCAGTTGGACTGGCGATCCGATTTGCCCGCATCTCGGCGACCCGCCAGGTGCCGATTCCCCCTCGTGTCATTACCGGGCTGATCGCGCAGGTTGATGCAGGCAATGCTGCCGCCGTCGTGGTGTGGAGGTGGCTGGTACAGCGCGGGCAGATTCCTGAAAGCTGCCCCGCGCGTCCCCAGTTGCGGATCGCCTGTACGCCGTCGTGACGTCGGAATGGAAGTGGATCTTCCACCTTCATTCGACATCCACCAAAAGCTCCGCCCTGGAAGTTTTCCCCGACTACACTCTGCCTCTCAACAACGCGCAGACAGGCGACGCATGTTGCTATGGTTGTGCGCCTGGCGCCAACGACCAAGGGCAACAGCCGACAGCTTTGCAATCGGCATTGAACACGACGAGCCCTTGGCTTCGGTGCCGATCAGAGCTCGGCGGAGCTTTCACACGCTAACAGAAGGAACTTTTTCGAATGCTGAAGTTCGACCCTCGTTCTCCTGATCAAGGGGCCGCCTTTGAGACAACACTCGCCGCATTCGTGCGCTTGCAGCCGAGATGGAACGGATCAGCCAGGGCACGCCTGTCGAAGAACTTGTGGGAGGACCATCCCCGCTTCTTGATCGGTGGAGCATCTCCGAGCGTCCGGCAGGCTGTCTCGTCGGGCTTGCAAGCGGACATCC
>NZ_JAGL01000062.1 GCF_000526635.1 Aminobacter sp. J41 | reverse complement strand
TGGTCCGCTGCGGGCGGCGGGAAGCAGGCACTCACCGCACAACCACCTTCACCTCCCTTGGTCCCCACGGTAGGCACGGGCGCTTTGCTCCGCTCTCCCTGACAGGTACTAGCGCAGGATCCTCCCCTGCGAAGCGGGGGAGGTGGCGCGCAGCGCCGGAGGGGGCTGATGCGCACGCCCCTAGAAGTTCGGAAACAGATGGACTGCAATCGGGTATGGCTCAGCGCGGCACGCCCCCCTCCACCATGCTTCGCATGGTCCCCCTCCCCCATAAATGGGGGAGGATCCCCCGGCGTCGACGGTGCAGGTTGTTCTGCGGCGCGGGAGAAGCGGGTCCGGTACTTACCGCAACCGCGCTCACCTCACTTGGTCCCTGCGGTGGGCACGGCGCCTTGGTCCGCTGCAGGCGGCCGGCGCCACCTCCGCAGGGCTCCGGCGAGGCTAACATGGACGTCCTGGGCCCGTCAGCGTGCCCGCAGGCCCGCCTTGGCCGGCAACCCGTTATCCTTTGCCGGCGTCCCGCCCTTCTACCCCGCGACGTCGCGCTCTTACAGCGCCACGCCCTGCACCTGATAACCCGTCAGGTTGAACACCTGGCGGATGCGGCCGGAATTGTAGATGCAGTCGAGGGACAGCTTGCGCAGGTCGTATTCGGCATTCGCCAGCTGGAAGCGGGCGGAGTGGTATTCCTGGTCTGCATTGAGCACGTCGAGGAGGGTGCGCGTGCCAAGCTCGAGATATTGCGTGCGGTAGAGCGCGCGGGTTTCCTTCAGCGTCGTCTCGGTGCGCGACAGCGTGCCGCGCAGGCCGGACAGGCTCGCCACCTGGCCGCTGGATTCGAGCAGCGCCCGCTGCACGTCGAGCTTTGCCCGCGCGATCGCGGCATCGGCCGCGGCGAGCGCATAGCCCGCGGCATTGGTGCGCGCCTTGTTGACGCCGCCGTTGAAGATGTCGCCGCTGACGTTCAGCCCGAAGCGGATTTCCGGATCCCGCTTGCCGATGCGCGAGACGTCCGAGCCGACGCGGCCTTCGAGCGCGATCGACGGCAGCGCCTCGGCCCGAGTAAGGTCGAGCTGCGCGTTGGCGGTCTTGTGGGCCGCGGCCGCCTCCATGATGGCCGGCACGCGCTGCCAGTCGGGCTCGCCGGACGAGCAGGCGGAACTTAGCCAGGCCGGCTTGTCGTTTTTGACCTGCGGCGTGCCCTGGATGCCCGTCATGGCCGCAAGCACGCTTTCCCAGCGCCGCAGCGAGCCTTCAAGCTGCAGCTTGGTGGCTTCGGCCGCCTGCACGCGCGCGCGCGCCTGCAGCAGGTCGGAGTCGGTGCTGGCGCCGGTGTCGGTGCGGCTCTTCACCAGCGCCTCGACCGCCTTGACGTCGGCGATCTGCTCGCGGGCAACGGCGATCAGCGCCCGGTAGCGCTGCACCTCGAACATCGCCGCCGCCGTCTCGTAGGCAAGGTCGTCGATGGCGACCAGAATGCTCGCCTGCCGGCCTTCGACGCCGGCGGAAGCCACGCGCACGCGTCCTTCCGTCTTGCCGAAATCGTAGATCAGCTGCGAGCCGGACACGTTGAGGATCGGGCGGTAACGGTCGTCCTCGGCCGAACTGTAGGCGGAATCGATGCCCCAGCCGAACCGCGGCATGTAGCCGGCCTCAGCTTCCGAGACGGATTCCATCTGCTGGCGCAGCTTTGCGACCGCTTCGCCGACGGCCGGGTGCCAGCGCACGGCGCGCCTGACGGCGTTTTCGAGGGTGAGGGGACCGGCGGGCGGCTCGGGCAGGTCGGTCACCGGGCGCTCGGGCGCGGTGCTGCCCGGAATGGCGGAGACGGTGGTGGTGTCGAGCTCGGGCTTTGCCTGCTGGTTCGCGCAGCCGGAAATCGCGGCGGCGAGGCCGATGGCGAGCAGAGTGATGGGCAGATCGCGAGCGCGCTTCAAGGGTCTTGCCTTCCCAGACGCGGACGGAAAACCCCCAATCCGCCCAGTTACTTGCGCGACGCATCAGGGCATCGCTGTCACCGCTATATCGGCACCTTATGGTTAACAAGCTGCTAATATACAGGGATGCGTTAACCATGATCTTGGGCGGTGGGGGCGTCTGCGCAGGGGCTGGTCGGAGCTCCGGCTTGGTCTGCTGTGCGGCGCACTCTCCGCGGTCTCGCAGGCTGCCAACGGCTCTCCATCGGCTGCGGATCGCTCCGCTCCTGAAGCGCGCCGACGCGGATCCTCCCCTGCGAAGCGGGGGAGGTGGCGCGGAGCGCCGGAGGGGGCTCGTAAAGCAGAGAGATCGGTGGGGTGGGGAAAAGCCGCTGCTGACGTTTCAGGCGGGGCCGAGGAGAGGTGCTGCGCGGACTCGTGACGGCAGATTGTCATGTCGCGCTCCACGAGCCCCCTCCACCATGCTTCGCATGGCCCTCCTCCCCCGCGCTGCGGGGGAGGATCCGCCGCGGCGCTGCGGGTGCGGGATCCAATCCGTCGGGGAGCGGCAGGTTGCCCGTTCTTACCCGTCAGCAAAACGTCTTGGTTCAGGCATGGATCGTCGGGTCAGGCCCGACGATGACGACGTTGATATGGCATTGGCAAACGTTGACCCGAACGGCCGAAGCGGCACCCGCCATTCTGCCCCTCCAACCTCCCAGCCTTTCATCATGCCACGGCTCGACCGTAGCATCCATTCCGGAACGTTGACGCTGATCCGGCGGATCGGACTACGGGCGAACTTCATGCGGACCCTGTTGGAATTCCCTCTCGATTACCGCCGCGCTCCACGAGCCCCCTCCACCATGCTTCGCATGGTCCCCCTCCCCCGCGCTGCGGGGGAGGATCCTGGGCGTGTCCTTCAGGGGCCGGAGCCGAGGCGGAGGCCCGCACGCACGCCCTGCAACCGTGCCGCATGGCAGCGGAAATGCCGGCGCGGGTGCGCAACGGGATTTGCCCCTCCGGGTAGGTCTGGGCTGGTCAGGCACACCCGCGACCGGCTGCTCGCCGCGTCAGCTTCGGCTCACGCCGCCAGCACGCCGTTTTTCTTCGCCGTCCAGGTGGCGACGTAGTCCATCAGCGCCGGCGACAGGCAGTCATAGGGCTCGAGGCCAAGGTCGCGCAGCCGCGCGCGGACCCCGTCCATCAGCGAGGGATCGACGCCCGACTCGATGATCGACGAGACGAAGGCGGCAAAGCCCGGCTCGGCCCAGCCGCTTTCCTGGAAACGCTCGGGATGGACGAAGTCGAGGCCCTGGAACGGGTGCTCGCGCTCGACCGGCCCGTACATGTGCACGCCGCATTCAACGCAGGCGTGGCGCTGGATGAGGGCCGCGGAGTCCACGACCTTCAGCTTGTCGCCGTTCTCCAGCACCGTCACCTTGTCGTGCGGCACCACCGCGACGATCGAGAAGGCGGCGCCCTTAGGCTTCCAGCACTTGGTGCAGCCGCAGGCGTGGTTGTGGGCGACATTGCCCTCGATGCGCACCTTGACGGGGCGGTCGGTGCAGTCGCAGACCAGCGTGCCGCCGGCAAAGCTCGGATTGCCGGGCCTCACGCCGCCGTCGATGGCCGGGTGTATCGATATTCCAGTCGTCATTTGCAGCCTCCTTCCCTTGTTGCCGAAAGCGGTTGATCCCGCCCCGGAACTGCCTTGACCGCTGCCGGTCCGCTCAAGACACGCAGCGTCCCCTCCGCGAAACCTTGCACTTCTTCTCCTCCGGCGTGGACGTGTCGGCCTCGGCCTTGTCGCGCGGCTGGGCCAGGATCGGCTCGCCACGTTCGTCGAGGATCGGCACGTCGTAGTCGAGGAGGATGCGGTTGATCTCCTCCTGGTTGTCGCGGATGAAGTTGTTGAGCGTGCGCTTCCACTCCTGGTCGGAGGGACGAACGCCCATGGTGATGCGGAACGACATGCGGGTCATGCCCTTGACGTCCTTCAGCGGAACGACCGCGAGCTCTTCATCGGCGCGCGCGGCGTAGTAGCCGGCCATCGGCCCCCACAGCACCGCGGCGTCGATCGCCCCTTCCATCATGTCCTTGACGGCGACCTCGCCGATCGGCGGCGACAGGCGCGTGTCGATCATCAGCGGGTAGGCCTTGGCCGTGCGCATCAGCCCGGCGCGGGCCATGATGCTGGTCGGCGGCGTGTTGGCGACGACGCCGATCTTCTTGCCGGCAAGGCGCGGGTCGGTGAGGTCCTGCACCCCGTCGAGGTCGCCGCCCTTCCTGTAGATCAGCACGTAGGTCGAGCGGTAATAGGCGTTGGTGTTCTGCACCAGTTCATCGCCCTGGGCGTAGCCCATGATGATGTCGCAGCGGTTGGCGCGCAGCGTCTGGCGCACGAAGCCCATCACCTGCGGGAACCATGTGTAGGAAACGGATTTGCGGCTGAGCTTTTCCGCGGTGAGTTCGGCCAGCCTGTTCTCGAACCCTTCGCCGCTTTCGTCGGTGAAGGGCATGTTTGACGGATCGGCGCAGACCCGCAGCACATTCGGGTCCACGAGTTCGCCGGCTGCCCCCAGCCCGGCGCCCTGCGCAAAGGCAGGGCCTGATGTTGTTGCCATGAGCCCCAGGAACGACAGGCTGCAAAGCAGCCGGGGCCACGATGTCATGATCTCCTCCTCTCTAACCCTCCATGCACGATTTCTCCGCTTCGGCGGCAGCTTCAGGCTTGTCTGCCCTCTTGCCGGGACGTCCGCGCGGGATCGCGTCGAGCGAGCGCGCACGCAGGTAGACGTAGAGGTCGTCCATGTAGCAGTAGACGTTCTTGTTCTCGCCGAAAGCGGGCATCACATTTTCCTTGCCCGCGCCCAAATTCTTCCGGCCTTCCGCGACGATCGACAGGAAGGTCGCGTAATCGATGTTCTTCATCGTCTTCGCCAGCGCCGGCGCGTAGCTCGAGCCTACGCCGTCGGGGCCGTGGCAGACGTGGCAGTCGGCATGGTAGCGGCGGTAGCCGCTGAAGGTGAACCAGTCGACGGTGCCGTCATCTTCGACCTTGAAGGTCGGGTTGCCATCGGCGTCATAATACTTGCCATCTTCTTCGCGGTCGACTGCCGCCGTCTCCTTGCTGTCAGAAAAACTTTGCGCGCTCGCGGAAAGGGGCGAGAGGGCAATGACAACGGCGGAGACAGCCGTCAGGGCGCTGCGCAAGATCATGCGGTCTTCCTCTTCTTGATGTCAGGCGGGACAGTGCATCGCGGCGGCCGGCGCCGCCGAAACCCCCGAGATTTCACAGCCGGAAGCCCGGACTGGCATTTCCAGTTCCGGGCTCCCGCTCTTTGGCAGGTCGCAGGACGATCAGTCCGGCAGGCCGAAGACGGTCAGCTGGCCGCCAAGCGTCGTGTAGTCGGCAAGGGCTGCATAGCCGCCCACGGCACCGAGGCCCGCGGTCGACACGGCCGCCTGCTGGTCGCTGACGTCCTTGCCCTGGCTGACGGCCTCATGCCACGCCGCCGCATTCTCCGGCGCCAGCAGGCCACCGGCGAGACCGATGCCGGCCCAGCCGCCAACACCCGACATGACGGCCACGTACTGCTTGCCGTTGTGTTCGAAGGTGTTGATGTTGCCGATGATGCCGGACGGGGTCTTGAACTTGTAGAGTTCCTTGCCCTCCGTATCGACGGCCTTGATGTAGCCTTCCAGCGTTCCGTAGAAGATCACGTCGCCCGCGGTCGCGAGCGCGCCGGACCATACCGAGAACTGCTCGGGGACCGACCAGACGATCTCGCCCTTGACGGCATCCCAGGCGATGAAGTTGCCCATGCCGCCATGGCTGTCAGGCGTCGGATACATCGACACGGTCGAGCCGACATAGGCCTGGCCGGCGGTGTAGCTCACCTTGAACGGTTCGTAGTCCATGCAGACGTGGTTGGTCGGGACATAGAACAGCTTGGTCTTCGGCGAGTAGGCTGCCGGCTGCTGGTCCTTCGAGCCGAGCGCTGCCGGGCAGATGCCGGCGGTGTTGACGTCCTCGCCGTTCTGTTGCGGCGAGTATTTCGGATCCACCTTCGGCCGGCCGAAGGTCTCGCTGTTCGGATCCATGTCGATCTCGGTCGCCCAGTTGACCTTCGGGTCGTACTTTTCGGCCACCAGCAGTTCGCCGGTCTCGCGGTCGAGCGTGTAGGCGAAGCCGTTGCGGTCGAAGTGGACGAGCACCTTGCGCTGCTGGCCCTCGAACTCAAGGTCGTCGACGAGAATGCTCTCGTTGACGCCGTCATAGTCCCACTCGTCATGCGGGGTCATCTGGTAGACCCACTTGGCCTGGCCCGTGTCGGCATCGCGGGCGAAGATGGTCATCGACCACTTGTTGTCGCCGGGGCGCTGGACCGGGTTCCAGGTGCCGGGGTTGCCGGTGCCGTAATAGACGAGGTTGAGTTCGGGATCATAGGAGAACCAGCCCCAGGTGGTGCCGCCGCCGATCTTCCACTGCTCGCCCTCCCAGGAGGTCACGCCGCTGTCCTTGCCGACGGGCTTGCCCAGCTGGGTGGTCTTCTCGGGATCGATCAGGGTTTCGGAGTCGGGGCCGGTCGAATAGGCCTTCCAGGCCAGCGATCCGTCCTTGAGGTTGTAGGCCGCCGCCCATCCGCGCACGCCGAACTCGGCGCCGGAAATGCCGACGATCACCTTGTCCTTGACGACAAGCGGCGCCGCGGTGGCGGACTCGCCCTTGCTGCCGTCGGTCGAGGCATTGGCGACCGACCAGACGACCTCGCCGGTCTTGGCGTCGAGCGCCACCACCGTCGTGTCGGCCTGGTTCAGGATGATCTTGCCATCACCATAGGCAACGCCGCGGTTGACGGTGTCGCAGCACATGATCGGAATGACGTTGGCGTCCTGCTTGGGCTCGTACTTCCACAGGATCCTGCCGTCATTGTTCAGGTCGAGCGCATAGACGATGTTCGGGAACGGCGTGTGCACGTACATGACGCCGTCGATCACCAGCGGGCCGCCCTCATGGCCGCGCAGGACGCCGGTCGAGAATGTCCATTTGACCTGGAGATCCTTGACGTTGTCCTTGGTGATCTGGTTGAGCTCCGAGTAGCGGGTGTTCGCATAGTCGCGCGCCGGCATGACCCAGTTCTTGTGGTCTTCCGACATCTTGATCAGTTCGTCATTCGCCCACGCTCCGCCCGCCGACGTGCAGAGGAGCAGCGCCGTGGCAAATCGGAGATAAGTGGCCTTCCTGGGTACACGCATTGCAATCCTCCCGAGGTTTACGATCGCAACCGCCCACGTGGACGTCCCCCAAACTCATCCTGGCGATCATCTGGTATTGGGAACGTTCCGTTTCCGGCAGCGTGTCACGGCAAGCACGGGACAGGGGCACCACTGTCCCGAAATCTGGCCTGCGAAGACATCGCCGCTCCCAATATCGGCGAGGTCCTTGAAGCCGGAAACTGGACGAAAGCTAATCTGACCCAAGTTATTAGGCAAGTACTAAATCATTAATACTTTTGGCTTGAAGCAAACATACCGCAGTGCAGCAATTTTTTATTGGATCGGTTTAATCAAATATACGCTGTTACAATTCGTGATTTTTTGGAATATACCAAGTAATTCCGGAGATCGACTTGCGATGTGAGGCCGCTGGCGCACGGAAACTATATTAGGTAATGCTTAAGAACTGTGCAGCCTGCCGCGTGACATGCAGGGATTCATTTCATCTGATAAGCAAGATCGCGGGGCACCGTGCGGTTGCATTGGCGTTGCTGCTACCCGTCATGATGATCATCGACCCGGTAGGCACTCGTTCAAATGTGGGTGTGTGCAGAGCGAAAACCGGGTAGCCGGTTGACGGGCAGGGGAGCGCGTCCAACTATGACGGCAGGAGGAGGTGTCACTGCATGATGCATACAGCAGAAAACTCCCGCCGCGCGCGCTGGTTGACGCAGCCGCGCAGATTTGTCCGGGCAGTCGTTCCGGCGGCAATCTTCGCCCTCGCGGGCGCGGTTACCCCGGCTTTCGCCAACGACTATCCGACCGTCACGGTCGCCGACTACGTCTTCGCCTGCATGAAGGCGAATGGCGAAACGCGCCGGGCGCTCGAAAGCTGCTCGTGCTCGATCGACGTCATTTCGACCATCATCCCCTACGAGGCCTATGAACAGGCCGAGACCTTCCGCAGCCTGTCCTTTGCCGGCGGCGAGCGCGGCGCCTTCTTCCGCGAAAGCGCAGCCGGCAAGACGGCGATCGGCAACCTCCGCCGCGCGCAGGCCGAGGCGGATGTGAGGTGTTTTTAGAGGGGGATTTTCGGGGCGGCGCATTTGGGGCGGAGATTGATGCCGAGTTCTGCACCGCAGGCCGATGTCATCGTTCCGGCATGGATGCCACGGACGAGCCGTGGCATGACGAGGGAAACGGCGGATGTATGACGATCGAGCGATGCGCAGCGGTGCTGTTGCAAGAAGCTCGAGCTAGAGGACGGTGGGACGAGTTGCCAGCAGGGTGACGACTGCCTGCCAAAGAAGGCGTCCCTTCTCGGCTCAGTTGCAGATCATCCCCGGCATTTCAGCTTCGTCATGGCCGGGCTTGACCCGGCCATCCTGTGTGTTTGCTGAGGTGTAGAATGGTTGCGGGAAGGAGGCCGCTGGCATCCTGGTCGCCTCCGCTTGGGAAAGCAGACCGTGGCATGGCCTGGCCCCTTCCCGCAGTGCTGCTTTGAACCTGAACAGTTGCACGAGGCTGCTTACCCAGACCTCGCACCACAGGAACAGGCCCCATGACCTTACACCCAAACTTCATCGGCTGCGACGTCTCCAAAGACACCCTCGATCTCTTCGATCCCGAAAGCGGGCGCTACCGGCG
>NZ_JAGL01000061.1 GCF_000526635.1 Aminobacter sp. J41 | reverse complement strand
GCATCGAGCTTCGATCGTGACGGTTGGCCCTGCTTGCGCGCTTCCGTTTCGCCTGTCTCGCGATAGCGCCGATACCAGGCCCCGGCCGTTGAGATCCCGATACGGAAGCGTCGTGCCGCCTCCCGCGTCGAAACCCCATCTTCAATCGCCGCAATAACTCGACCGCGAAGGTCCCCGCTCAAGCTCCTCGTCATCACCACCCTCCTGGCAAATCACCAAGAGCAGTGAATCAGACTAAACTGATCCCGTGAATCCTCAAACCGACTCTGTGTTCATAAAAGATGCTCTAGCTTGCTGCGAAACTCCGGCTTCGCTCGACGTATCGTGTCGCCGTCAGCGATCCGATACGTCGTCTTGCCTTCTCCGAACGCTGTCATCGGCGACGGCCAGGAGGAGCAGACGCAGTTGCTGAACGGATGGGTGTAGCGCGACTGCCGAGCGGTCTATCATCTCGATCTGGTTGCGCGCAGCCGCTTCAAGGCAGGCATTCGGTTGCACCGAGACGAGCCAGTCGGCGAACACTTCCTCTGGCGGTGGCAGAGGTGAAACCTTTGCCAGCGTCGCCCTATCTCGGCGTCTTCGACCAACTGTATCCAAACCGTCGCGTTCCGATGTTTTCATGCGTCCACCTCTATTGGGGATAGTGGGCGGGAACAGCATGCGAGCACGTAACCGCTTGAAATGTCCTGCTGACTGATACCGCCGTTATGACGCATCTCGACATCGCCAGAGCGTTTGAAGACCCTGCACGTACCGCAAATGCCGGACTGGCACGCCGAAGGAATTCGCACACCTGCATTGCGAGCAGTTTCCAAAATCGTTTGCCCCGGTGGGCAGTGGCCACGTTTGTTTGAACCAAGGAAGGTGACGGTCAGCTCGGACGACGTCGGCTCTAAATTTCGCTCCTCACCTTCCATCTGGGCTGGTCGCGCAAAGGAGGAAGCGCCAAAGCTCTCCTGATGGAAATGCGCCATGTCGAAACCTTCCGACCTGACGATTCCGCTGACCGCAGACATGAAAGGCTCGGGGCCACAGCAGAAGATTTCTCTCCGCATGAAATCCGGCGCGAGAAGCGCGAGCTTGTGACGGTCGACACGGCCCATCAGGCCACCCCAAGGCGAGACCGCCGAACGCATTTCGGGCAGGAAGCCGATCGTCAGATTGGGCATCCGACGCGCAAGCATCTCTAGTTCGTCGCGAAAGATAATGTCCTCTGGCCGACGTGACGAATTCACGAAGGTGACGTCAGCCCCAGGGTCGCAGTCGAATAGCCAGCGCAACATGGACATCATCGGCGTGATGCCAGATCCAGCTGAGATGAAGAGGTACTTCTTTGCCGGATGGAGCATCAGGCTGAAATGCCCATTCGGCCCATAGGCGCGGATACGCGAGCCGGGCCGAACATTTTCGAACATCCAGCGTGTGCCAACTGAGGTTGGTTGTGCCTTGACCGTGATCGAGATCGCGTATGGCCGAG
Source organism: Aminobacter sp. J41 (assembly GCF_000526635.1). Lineage (GTDB taxonomy): Bacteria > Pseudomonadota > Alphaproteobacteria > Rhizobiales > Rhizobiaceae > Aerobium. The sequence goes on along the minus strand of NZ_JAGL01000061.1, from coordinate 7,628 downwards.
ACGGGGATGAAGAGACCGTGTAAGTCCGATGCAGATCTCCGTCCTTGGTACGCAGTTCGACGGTTATGAACTGGCCAGGCATGTATCGAAACCACCCGCCGTCCTCGACCGCGAATGTGAACGTTTTCACCTCCGGTGCCTCATCAACCACGCTGGTACAGACCAGCATCTGGCGGGTAGCGTTCCACGGTTCGATCTCGTCCAGAGGAAGCGGGACTGGAACCGTGCCTGTCAGCATCAGGGTCATGTCCAGCGCTCCACTCAGGCGACGGATCGCAAAGAGGGCTGGCTGCTGCCAGACAGGCGCTTTTCCATGAACTCGGCGTACCAGTTGATGAATTGGATGACGCCGCCCTCGTGTATCTGGGAGTAAGGGCCGGGTTGGTAGGCAGGCGACTGGATGCCTCTCGCATTGTCTTCGACGATACGGCGATCCTGATCGTTGGTCTCGGTCCAGACATGGATCAGCTCGTCAAGGCGATAGTCGATGCCTTCGACCGCATCCTTGTGCACCAGCCATTTCGTCGTGACAGCGGTTTCTGTCGCGCTAATCGGCAGCACGCGGAACGTCACCGCATGGTCCGAGAGAATATGGTTCCAGGTCGTCGGGTAATGATAGAGCAGCAATGAGCCGATTCGATCCATGTGGACATTGTCCGACAGGCGCATCTGCACGGCCTTCCGCCCCGAGATCGTGTAGCTGATGGCGTCCCTTAGCAGAGGCACGCGCGTCACGCGATACTGTCCGCTCTCGTCAATAGTGAACGCACTCGGCAATCCGATGGCTTCGCATTTTTCCCAGTGAGCGACGATTTCGGGATCGTCTTGCGCGCCGGACACCCCCGTTACCGTCGGGGCCTCTGGAAAGGTCTTGCAGAGCTCTGGGTGGTTTGCCGCGCAGTGGTAACACTCGCGGTTGTTCTCCCAAACCAGCTTCCAGTTTCCCTTCTCAATGATCGTGGATTCGAAGGCGACCTTGGCCTCCCTGAGGCGGTGCGGCAGGAAGAACGGCTCCATCATTGCGCGGAACGGCGCGAAATCCATTGGGTCCTTCGCGAGAGAGATGAAGATGTAACCGCCGGCGGCCTCGCAGGCGACCGACTTGAGGCCGAACGCAGACGTATCGAAGTCATCGCCCATCTGACGCGCGAACAGGAGCGATCCGTCGAGATCGTAAGTCCATTGGTGATACGGGCAGACCAGCTTAGCGGCTGCCCCCTTGTGCTCAAGGCACACCCGGCTGCCGCGATGGCGGCAGGAATTGTGGAGAGCGCGGATCTGGCCATCATCACCACGCACAACGATGACCGAGTAGGCTCCAACCTCGACGGTGAAGTAGTTTCCTGGGGCAGGAATTTCGCAGTCGTGACCGACGAAGAGCCAGTCACGGTACCAAACGTGTTCCAGATCAAGCTGGTAGTATGCGGGATCGATATAAAAGGGCCGATCGAGGCTAAAACCGGGCTTTCGGTTCCGCAAGCGCGCCAGCATTTCGTCGTGAATATCCATGTCCGTCCTCGCCTTGGCACAAGGACTGAACTGGTGGTTGGGGTGGAGGAGTTGGTCACGCGCGCGTCGCCGACGTCGCCTTGAGCGCTCTGCCACTTGACCGCCCACCGCGATCAGTCGTTTCAGATGTTCGAGGCTGGTTTCCGGGCTCCGAAGCTGGCCAATTGGCCTTTCCGACACCTTCCCAAGCTCTCGCCCAGTGGCTTCACGTCGGGTTTTGCGCTTCGCTACCGTTGCGGGGGCAGCGCCGGCTTTCTCTTCTTGAGGACACCGGCTTCCCAATTATCCTGCCGACACGACGTCGGAAGGCACCTTGAACGACCTGATCAGATCACACGGGCATTTTCAGGGTGGGCGCGAAAACGACATGCCCACGCGAAAACGCGACAGCTGCAAACTCGACACGCCTGCGCGCCGATACACAGGTGCTGCCATAGCAACCGCCGAGCGCGGTCTCACACGCTCGGCGAGTCAATGTTGAGGTCTCAATCCCAACTCAACGCGCCGCCGCTCTGGTACTCGATCACCCGCGTCTCGAAGAAGTTCTTTTCCTTCTTGAGGTCCATCGCTTCTGACATCCACGGGAACGGATTTTCGACGTCGGCGAAGACAGGTTGCAGCCCGAGCTGTGCGCAGCGGCGGTTGGCGATGAAGTGCATGTACTGCTCGCACAGCGCCGCGTTGAGGCCAAGGAAGCCGCGGGGCATGGTATCGCGTCCGTAGGCTGCTTCCAGTTCCGCGGCCTCGGTGATCATTTCGCGAACCTCGTCCTGGAAGGTTTGCGTCCACAGGTGCGGATTTTCTATCCTGATCTGGTTGATGACGTCGATGCCGAAATTCAGGTGGATCGATTCATCACGCAGAATGTACTGATACTGCTCGGCAATGCCGACCATCTTGTTGCGCCGGCCGAGCGACAGGATCTGCGCAAAGCCCGTGTAGAACCACATGCCCTCGAAGATGACGTAGAAGGCGACGAGATCGCGCAGGAATGCCTGATCGGCCTCAGGTGTGCCCGTCCGGAAGTCCGGGTCGTCGAGATTTTGGGTATGCCTCAGCGCCCAGGCGGCCTTGTCCGTGATCGACGGCACCTCCCGGTACATGTTGAACAGCTCACCTTCGTCGAGGCCGAGGCTTTCAACGATATACTGGAAGGTGTGAGTGTGGATCGCCTCCTCGAACGCCTGCCGAAGAAGGTACTGGCGGCATTCGGGGTTGGTCAGGTGGCGATAGATCGCGAGCACGATGTTGTTGGCAACCAGAGACTCCGATGCGGCGAAGAAGCCGAGGTTGCGCTTGAGCATGCGCCGCTCGTCCTCGGTGAGACCGTCTCGCGACTTCCACAGCGCGATGTCGGCCTGCATGGATACTTCGGTCGGCATCCAGTGGTTGTTGCAGGCGGCCAGGTACTTTTCCCACGCCCAACGGTACTTGAGCGGCAGGAGCTGGTTCACATCGGCCCGTGCATTGATCATGCGCTTGTCGTCGACCGAAACGCGCGCGCCGCCCCGTTCGATCTCGCCGAGGCCGGTGGCATTGCCTGCGAATTTATCTGGCCGCGCGGGTTCAACGTCTGATTTCGGTTCAGTCCAGTCGAGCATGCTTCCTGTCTCCTTGTTCTTGCTGCTCACTGGCAGGCTTCACATTCGGGGTCGTCAATCGCACAGGCCTTGCCCCATGCACCGTTCGCTCCCGCCGGCACGGTTGCAGGCACGAGGGTTGCCGGCCTCACCGCGTTGAGCTTGCCGTCCGTTCCCTTCAGGGTCGATTTCTCAACGTGCGTGGCCGAGCGGGAACGCAGGTAGTAGGTGGTCTTCAGGCCCTTGTTCCAGGCAAGCCGGTAAAGCTCATCGAGCTTCCTGCCGCTTGGATTGGCGATGTAGAGGTTAAGCGACTGCGCCTGATCTATCCATTTCTGGCGGCGCGATGCCGCTTCGATCAGCCACTTCGGTTCGATCTCGAACGCGGTGGCATACAACGCCTTGAGGTCATCGGGGATCCGGCCGATCTCGCCAACTGATCCGTCAAAGTATTTCAGGTCCGAGACCATGACCTCGTCCCATAGCCCCCTTGCCTTGAGGTCGTGCACCAGCTGTGCGTTGACGACCGTGAAGTCGCCGGACATGTTCGATTTGACGAACAGGTTCTGGTAGGCGGGTTCGATCGACTGTGAGACGCCGCAGATATTCGAAATTGTGGCAGTCGGCGCAATTGCCATGGTGTTGGAGTTGCGCATACCGACGGTCTTTACACGCTCGCGAAGACTGTTCCAGTCGAGGGTGCGGGCTTCATCCATGCTGAGGCTAGGCCGCTCTTCCTTCAGCAGCCGGATCGAGTCGATCGGCAAGATGCCCTTGGACCAGAGCGAGCCCTCGAAGCTCTCGTAGCGGCCACGTTCGGCCGCAAGGTCCACCGAGGCCGAGATCGTGCAATAGCTGATCGCTTCCATCGACCAATCGGCAAATTCGACGGCAGCATCGCTGGCATAGGGGATTCGCAGCTTCTGCAGCGCGTCCTGGAAACCCATCAGGCCGAGGCCGACGGGGCGGTGGCGCAGATTCGACGCACGCGCTTCCGGGATTGTGTAGAAGTTGATGTCGACCACATTGTCGAGCATGCGCATCGCGGTGTGGACAGTACGCGACAGTCGATCAAGGTCGAGGCCGCTCTCGTCGAGGTGGTTGAGAAGGTTCACGGAACCGAGGTTGCACACGGCGACCTCGTCCTTCGAGGTGTTTAACGTGATCTCGGTGCACAGGTTCGAGGAATGTACGACGCCCGCGTGCCTTTGGGGCGAGCGGATGTTGCACGGATCCTTGAACGTGATCCAGGGGTGACCTGTCTCGAACAACATGGTCAGCATCCTGCGCCACAGCTCGACGGCGCGGACGGTGCGGAAAACCCTAATCTCGCCGCGTTCTGCCTTCTCCTCATAGGCGACATAGGCTTTCCGGAACGCTTCACCGTAGAGATCATGCAGCTCTGGCGTCTCGTCCGGGGAAAACAGGGTCCAGTCACTGTCCATCTGGACACGTTCCATGAACAGATCCGGTATCCAGTTGGCCGTGTTCATGTCATGGGTTCGCCTGCGGTCGTCGCCGGTGTTCTTGCGCAGGTCGAGGAACTCTTCGATGTCGATGTGCCACGTCTCGAGGTAGGCGCATACCGCACCCTTGCGCTTGCCGCCCTGGTTGACAGCGATGGCGGTATCGTTCGCGACCTTCAAAAAGGGTACGACGCCCTGGCTAAGGCCGTTGGTGCCCCTGATATGCGCGCCAAGGCCGCGGACCGGCGTCCAGTCGTTGCCGAGCCCGCCAGAATATTTGGCGAGAAGCGCATTGTCCTTGATGCCCTTGAAGATCGCCTCGAGGTCGTCGCCGATCGTTGTTAGGAAGCAGGAGGAGAGCTGCGGCCGTGTGGTGCCCGAATTGAAGAGGGTCGGCGTCGACGCCATGAAGTCGAACGAGGACAGGAGGTCATAGAACTCGATCGCCCGCGCCTCCCGGTCGGCCTCACGCAGCGCAAGGCCCATAGCCACGCGCATGAAGAAGGCCTGGGGCAGCTCGAAACGCTTACCCTCGACATGCAGGAAGTAGCGGTCGTAGAGCGTCTGCAGGCCGAGATACTGGAAGCTCAGGTCGCGCTCCGGCTTCAACGCTGCCCCGATGCGTTCGAGATCGAAGCACGCAAGTTCGGGGTCGATGAGGCCCGCCTCTACACCCGTCCTGATGAAGTCGGAAAAGTAGCTGGCATAGCGCGTCGTCATTTGCGCCTGGGTCGCCTGTTCCGGGCGCCCACCGATGAAGGTCAGCGCTTCGCGCCGAAGCCGGTCGAGAAGGAGACGTGCGGCAACGTAGGCGTAATTCGGCTCCTGCTCGATGAGTGTGCGCGCGGCCATGATCGGCGCAAGCGACAGCTCGTCCTGGGTGATGCCGTCATAGAGGTTTCGCCTCGCTTCCGCGAGGATCGGGTCAGGTGACACCGCTTCCAGCCCTTCGCAGGATTCCGCGATGATCCGTGCAAGGCGCGCTACGTCCAGCGGATGCAGGGTGCCATCTCCGGCAGTCATCCGCAGCGCAGGCACTGCAGCCCCCGCAGCGGCCTGTTCAGCTGCGCGCTCGCGGGCGCGCTCTTCACGATAGAGGACATAGGCGCGGGCAACCTTGTGGTGTTCGCCGCGCATCAGGGCAAGCTCGACCTGATCCTGCACATCCTCGATATGGAACAGGCGGCCTTCGCCCGAGCGCCGCATCAACGCATTTACTACCTGGGAAGTCAGTTCCTCGACGGCTTCGTAAACGCGCCGGGAGCCTGCTGCCGCACTTCCTTCTACCGCGAGAAATGCTTTCGTGAGGGCGATGCTGATCTTTCGGGCGTCAAACGGCGTCACGGTGCCGTTGCGGCGTACGATACGGTAGGCAGGTTCAGCGGAGCCGCTATCACCGGATTCGCTGGAAAGAGGAACGAAGCTCGTTCGCTCGGATGGAAAGGTAGAAATCGTCGACATCATATCCCCGTGTCGTTGATGGACGGGGAAGGCAGGACGCATGATTCACGGCGAGGAGCGCCGCTTCAGCCGATGCGCACCGCCGGGACACCCCGCCCGAGGTTCGAAAAATGCGTCACGGCAGGTCTCCTGGCTCGCAGGTCACTGCTTCTGCCAGCCTTCCCAGTGCCTTGGCACCAGTGGCAAATTCGGCAGAAGCTCGCTGCTTACAGTTGCGGGGGCAGCGCCGGAATCCCGTCAGGTCACCGGCTTCCCTCTTAGCTTCCGAACCCGAAGGGCACGGAAGACCGTAACGACTAGATATTGAGCTGCTAGAGGAACGTATGTCAATTTCTGGTTCCGCCGTTGGAGAGATTTCCCCTGTTTCCGGCGCAGACATCTCACTGCGATCAAGGGGGCGCGAGGGCGACGACAGCGTCTAGGTCCGCAGAACATCCCCATCGGCTGTGGGCAGTTCAAGCATGATGAACTGCCCGGACTTACCGTGGCAACCGCAAAAATACCCAACCGAGGTCCTATACCCCGCATGCGCAGGGAAGCCGAGCCCCTCTCGTCTTCGTAGGCCGCGCGCAGGGGCCTATCCCCGCATGCGCGGGGGAGCCACACCCGATATCCGCTGGTTTAAGCAGATGCTGTGATCGCTTCAATGTGCGAAATGGGGGCCACGTTGCCGTCGAAGTACGACGCCCACCTGAATGACAGCTTTCCTGGGTCTACGGGTCAGAAGCGGTCGGTCAGCACGCCACCCCACCTATAACACCAGGGATAGTATTTCTGTAAATACGGGGCCGGCTGCGGACTGCCTGCCCTGCCAAAATGTTCGGTATCCATCTTGTGTCTATGAACAAGGGACCTCAATGCTGCGAATGCTAGCAACCGCGGCAATGAGATCCGCCTAACGGCTCATGCCTGATTTCGCGAGGATGGACTTCACGTGGCTTCTCATGGTCTCCTTGCTGAGCTTAAGCGACTCCGCCACCGCCTCAACCGTCTATCCGCCACCAGTTCTCGAGCGACCTTCGCCTCGTTCGGCGACAAATCATACAGGCCCTGCATTGTCTCCGCTTTCGAGACCCTTTGACGGTTGACAGGGGTGGTGATCAGGAAAGCCGCGGCATTCGTGAAGATGTCTCTTGCGTCACCTTTGATAGGGACAAAGTGAATGATGGCAGGGGGACGATCCTCGTAAATGGGGAACGGGAACGATTTGCTGTCTCAGCGATCCTGCTGATAGCCTTGGCGCGTGGTATCTACTCTCGAGTTGCCCTGACGCTTGCTTGTCGGTTTGCGAGTTCTATGATCTCGTATCTGGAGAGCTTTCCCTTCTCCAACAAGGCTTCAGCAATTCGATCCAGGCTGCAGCGGTTCGCCTCGACAATCCTCTTGGCGCGCTTGAATTGCTGTTGCAGAATTTCATTGACCCTCCCCCGAAGCGTACCGTCCACACGAAGTGCAGCAAATAGTTGTGATTTTTCATGGAATGAGGACCCTGTTTAAGGGGTGATTTTCGTCCAAACGGGACCCCTTAACGTGGGGTCATCAAAATGCCTCCGGTTTTATCGGAGGCATTTGTGTTTTGGATGTTGATTGTGGAGACGATTGCAAAGATACG
>NZ_JAGL01000060.1 GCF_000526635.1 Aminobacter sp. J41 | reverse complement strand
CGTATCTTTGCAATCGTCTCCACAATCAACATCCAAAACACAAATGCCTCCGATAAAACCGGAGGCATTTTGATGACCCCACGTTAAGGGGTCCCGTTTGGACGAAAATCACCCCTTAAACAGGGTCCTCATTCCATGAAAAATCACAACCACACTTGATTCACGCGAGAGTGGCCCCCGGAAATGCTCTCGAGCCCGGATGACGGTATCCGCAGAACAGTTTGCGCAGGAGCCCCTGGAAGGGGCTGGCATTCAGCAGGCCCTGTCGCCTGGTGCGACAGGCCTTTCCAAGAATTCGTCTGCCACTCTGAAGGTGAGAAAGGATTGACGTGAGGATGCTCCGCACAACGACCTGCAGCAGTCGCCCTCTCCACCCTCGGGTGTTCGGGTTAGAGACCGATCGCGTCCAGAAACTGGTACCATCCCGCCACCGTTCGAATGGCCGGCTCTCTCACGAGTTGAAATGGGACTGGCCTGAGCCGCGAGGACGTAACGAGACCGAGATCCGGCCTCTGTCCGGTAGCCAACTCGGCAACATACTTGCCCATCAGCGATGATAACGCGACGCCGGAGCCATTGTAACCGGCCGCGTATATGACTCTATCATTATAACTGCCCAGATGCGGCAGGCTGTCGAGCGTCATTGCGACGAGTCCCGACCACCGATGCGTCACCTCGATATTGCTCAACTCAGGGAACTGCCGAACCATAGCCTTGTGAAGAGCCGAGAAGGCGGCTTCAGTATCCTCTTTTCCGAAAGCTCCGCGACCGCCATACAACAGCCGCCCCTGCGCCTTCCGAAACCACCGCATCATACGCCGTGTTTCCGTATAGCTGCGGCCGAAGCGGAGCAAGTGTTCAGCGGCAGTTCCTTCCAGTGGCTTCGTCGCAATCATGGCCGAACGAAAAGGTATGACGGCCTTTTCGATAGGTCGCGTGGCCGGAGAAATATTTGAGTAGGAGTTCGATGCCAAAACAACTTGCTTGGCACGAATCGTCCCCTTGTCGGTTTCGAGACATACGCCGTCACTCTCAACCTTCAGACTCAGTACGGGCGTCTGCTCACAGATCGTCACCCCTTCCTGCAACAGTCCGTCGGCCCACCCGAGCACGAAATTGAGCGGATGGATGATACCGCCGTGCCTGTTGAGCATGCCCCCTGAGAAATTGCCAGACCCAATCTCCTCCTGGAGATGTTCCGCAGACAGGATGCTGCACGCCTGATCGCCAAGTGCCGAGTTGAGCCACTCGCATTCCTGCTTGAGGGACGCGAACGATGCGGCATTGTGGGCACACCGCAGCGATCCACTCGGTTGATACAGCGCCGCCGTGATTTTGTACTCATCGACCAAGACACCGATATGCTCAGTGGCTTCGATCCCAAGTCGGTGCATCCGGCGTGCGGTTTCCAGACCGTAGCGGCTGCTGATATCCCTAAACGATACTCTGAACTTGCCCGATACGACGCCGCCATTGCGTCCACTGGCACCCCAACCGACATGGTTCGCCTCCAGAACGATTGGCGACAGCCCCTTACGGGCAAGATACCGGGCTGAGGACAGGCCGGTATAGCCCCCACCAACGATCGCAACGTCGAACCGGTCCTCACTCCTGAGAGTGCTGAATGTTGGCCTGGCCGAAGCCGTTGATTGCCACAAGGACCGCCCGATGGGCGCAGATGCACGAGACGACATGGTGGAGGCAACCGAAATCAAGCGTGATTGTCCTGCCTCATGGAGGCAGCGCCCAGTTCTGCATCGACTGCGTCAGCAAGCTGTGCGAGTGTCGCAAAGTGGAAATCAGGGATCTCGACTTTCTCCGGAACCGGCGTTCCGCCAAAGCCCTTCAGTCCCTGCCGCCGCTCAATCCAGCAGGTTGCGTAGCCGAGCTTCTTAGCGATCCCGATGTCGTGATACTGGCTCTGTGCAACATGCAAGATTTCCGATTGCTTGTATCCAAAGGCCGACTGGCGCCCCCTGTTGAACGCGAAGAAGTTCGGGTCCGGCTTCGCACAACCTGTTTCATCGCAAGTCACGCTGTCGTGAAACGGGTTCCCCAGTGTGTCCGAGTAGGCCGAGAACGCGGTTCGATCCGCGTTCGTCATTGCGACGAGGCGAAACTTCTTCCGCAAGCGCCGGAGCGCATCCGCCGAGTCCTGGAAAGCCGGATGGCGGATCATAGCCAACTGGAACGAGTCAGCGGCGAGTTCGCTGGAATCGAGTCCCAGTTCCTTTGCCATATACAGGTAGACGTCTCTCATTGCGTAGGAGGATCGCCCATAGAAGATCTCGCGACCCCGCAGGTACGGTGCAAAGATTTCCTCGTCAGATAGGCTCCTCGCCTTCTCACCGCCGAGACTCCGCGTGGCGTTCAAGACACCCGCTTCGAAGTCGATAAGAGTTCCAACAACATCGAAGGTCAGTACTTTGAATTCAGTGATTTTCATTGGCTTTCTCCAGTCTAGCTTTGTCGTCTCAGAGCACGCTGCAGATGCGATACGCATCCAGCATAGCCGAGTGGATATTCCGGCTGGCGACGGCGTCACCGATCCGGTGGAGTTCGAAACCTTCGTCTCTCAGCTTCGGTTGTGGTTGCAAAGCCAGGAGGGCTTTGATGTCGGTTACGCCATCGTTGGTGGATTGTGGCCGCAGACCCGCATAGATGTCCTCCATCGGCACCGTGCCTTGCTCGACCACGACATGGTCGACATCCACGAGTGTCTCCTGCTGGGATACCTCGCTCACGATCCTGGCCTGCAGGCGATTGGTCGAGCGGACAACCTCGACCAACTTGGTGTCGAACATCGGATTGATTCCGAGCTCCAGAAAGCGCTTCTTCCAACGGAACCGTTCCACATACGTCAGTTCCTCGGCAATCTGGCCGTCGATTGAACAGTAAACGATGCTCACCCCCTGGGCGGCGAGCTTCTCAGCCGCGAGGGGGCCAGGATGACGTCCGGTTCCATCAAAGATCAGTGCCGTTCCTGAGGCTGAAACATGGCCTGTGAGCACGTCCCAGGTATTCAGGCAGTGATCCGCACCAGACACGAGATCGACATTGGGAAGGCCACCGGTCGCAACGATGACGACATCCGGATCGAGGGCCCGTACATCGGCATCCTCCATATAGGATTCGGTCTGCACACGGACCTTCAGCCGTTCGAGCTCAGACACGCGCCAGTTGACGATGCCCATGAGGTCGCGACGCCAGGACCCCGTTGCGCCGATCAGGATCTGACCGCCGAGCTGTGGCGCAGCCTCATAGAGCGAAACGTCATGTCCGCGTTCCGCACAGATCCGCGCCGCCTCCAGTCCAGCGGGACCGCCGCCGACCACTACGATGCGCCTCGGCGCACCCTTTGCCTTTGCGAATTTGTGCTGAAGCTGAGCTTCACGGCCCGTAGCCGGGTTGTGGAGGCAGGACGGGCGCTGGGGCGACTGACAATGGGTGGCTCCGACGCACGGGCGGATCTCGCTCTCGCGCCCTATCCGGATTTTCTCAACGATGTAGGGGTCGGCGATCTGAGCCCGCGTCATTGCAGCCATGTCAAGCTTGCCTTCGGCAATCGCATAGCGGGCGGACGCGACATCCGCGATGCGAGCGGCATGGAATACTGGCAGCCCGACCTCTTGCTTGAACAGACCGACTGGTTCGACCCAAGGGGCAATGGGCGAACCCATGCCGGGCATGTTCTGCTCGGAAAGGCTTCGGATCGTATCCATCGAGCCATAGACGGCATTGATGAAGTCGACTGCGCCGGCATTCTTCAAGATCAGCGCGATCTTGACACAATCATCGAACGACAGACCTCCGGGGGTTCGCTCGTCGATCGTAAACCGTATGCCGACGACAAAATCGTCCCCGACCGCTTTCCGAATAGCCTCGTGAACCAACAGGGCAAAGCGACAACGATTCTCGAGGCTGCCGCCGAACCGGTCAGTCCGATGGTTTGTCAGCGGCGAAAGAAACTGACCGATCAGGTGGCCGCCCGCAAGCGTTTCCAGACCGTCCAGCCCCCCTTCCTTGCAACGCTTAGCAGCCTCTGCATAGGCACGGATGACACGCTCGATATCGTGCTCATCCATCTCCTTCGGAATGCTGCGGTGAAGTGTTTCCCGCACAACGGATGGTGCAATCGTGGGAAGGCGGTCGCCTGCATAGGGATCGCCGCGTCGTCCCAGATGGGAAATCTGGCACATGAGCGCCGCCCCGAGACCGTGCATGCGCTCGCTGAACTGCTGGAAGTACGGGATGATGCGGTCGTCACCGACATTGAGCTGGCGGAAGATGTTCGGCGAATCCCGATCGACGTTGGAGGATCCGCCGAACATGGACAGGGCCAGCCCGCCCTTTGCTTTCTCGGCGTGGTAAAGCTGGTACGCCTCACCGGGCATGCCGCCTTCCTCAAGGCCGCAAGCATGACTGGTGCTCATAATCCGGTTGCGCAGTGTGAGCTTTCCGATCGTGAAAGGCTGAAGAAGAGGATCCTTCGTGATCTGCTGATTGGTGATGTCCATAGTTGATCTGCCGTTTCTGGTAATAGAGATCCGATCGGCCGAAGCGCTGTCTGGCCGCTCTTGATTCTTTGATGGTAGGCCGCTGTTTCGGGCGTGCGCCCGGATCTTGCTATAAGACTTGGCTTAGGAAGCGCCTGGTTCTCGGATCCTTTGCATCGTTAAAGAGTTCGGATGGCGGACCATGCTCGACTATGACCCCGCCATCGGTGAAATAGACATGGTCGGCGACTTCCCGGGCAAACCCCATTTCGTGTGTCACGAGGATGCAGGTCATTCCCTCGGAGGCCAGTTGCTTAATGGTGACGAGGACCTCTTTGACGGTTTCAGGATCGAGGGCCGCCGTGACTTCGTCGAAGAGCATCACGTCAGGGCACATTGCGAGGCTCCGGGCTATCGCGACGCGCTGCTGCTGCCCGCCGGATAGCTCACCGGGATAGGAGTTCTCCTTGCCCTGGAGCTTGACTTTCGAGATGAGTTCGCGTGCCCGTTCCTCCACCTTCCGTCTTGGCTCCTTAAGAACGAGCAGTGGCGCCAGCATGACGTTTTCAAGAGCTGTCTTGTGGGGAAATAGATTGTACTGCTGGAATACGATGCCGACCTTCCGCCGCAGCGCGAGCACATCGAGCTTGGGATCGTTGACTTCAAGGCCCTCAACTCTGATCGAGCCATGCTGGATCCCGTTCAACCCGTTGATGCAGCGGATGAGGGTTGACTTACCCGAGCCGGATGGCCCGATGATGCAGATCACCTCTCCCTTTCGCACATCGAGACTGATGCCCTTCAGTACTTCAAGAGAGCCGTAGAACTTGCGGACGTCACGCAGTGAGACGATCGGCATTTCGGGTGTCCAGCTGCGGGGGACATTGCCCTCCATGGTGCTAATGAGAGACAGCATATTTTTGCTCGAGCTTTCTCGTCCAAAGAGCGATCGGGTAGATGTATGCAAAGAACAGGCACAATAGGAAAAGGTAAAACGGCAGCAGGAACTCTGGCCGCCCTCCGCCCGCTTCCATAGCAGCCTGGGCATTTCCGACAGCCTCATGAACGCCCAGGATCGATGCCATCGGTGTGGCCAGGGTGAGCAGGGCGTACCAGTTCATCCACGGTGGAATGGAACGCTTGATGCACTGCGGCAGAATGATATGCACCATGGTCTGGCGTCTGGTGAAGGCCAGACCTTCGGCTGACTCCCATTGTCCGGTCGGGATCGAGTTGATGGCGCCGCGGACGATTTCGCTGATGTTGCCCATCACCGGCAGTGAAAAGGCGAATGTCGCCTTGATCCAGTCCGGAATGATGACTTTCTCTCCCCCCCACAATGTCGCTTCGACCGGGAGGAGGTACATGACCGTGAAAAGGATGACGAGCCAAGGCGCGTTCCGGAACAGATGTGTCACAAACTTTGAAGCAACACGGACAACCCCGAGTTGACTGACCTGTGCAATCCCTAACGCGACTCCCAGCACGGTCGCGATGGCCATGGCAAGAAAACTCATCAGCAGGTTGAGACCGAACCCTTTCAGGATGAAGGGCAGCCAGAGGCTCAGGGTATCGAGCGCCGATAGGTTCGTGGCATCGGCTTCGCGGCTGTTCAAATGGACGGCCGCGAAAACAATCACGAACCCCAGGAGGAGAATGGCTCCGTGATACCAGGACAGAGCGTATTGTGCCGGCCTGGCGTTGCCAGTTTCAGTTCGCACCTGCGTCATCGTCCAAATCCCGGCAATGCGAGTTTCCGTTCCAGGAAGTGAAGACCCGCACCGAGCAATGCGACGACAGCCACGTAGAATACGAATAAGATCAGCATCATCTCAGGCACGTTGATGGTGTCGGACCACACCTGGTTCAGAACGTATGTCATTTCCGGAACGGAGATGACGTAAGCGAGGGAAGTGGTCTTCGCCAAGCTGATAAGATTGCTCGTGAGTGACGGCAGGCAGATTCTGAAGGCAAGGGGCAGGGTCACATGTCGGTACGTCTGCCACTTCGACAAGCAGAGGCTTTCCGATGCCTCCAGCGTAGTTCGGGGAACGGCCTCCAGACCGGACCGGAATATTTCGACATTGTAGGCACCGCCGAAAATTCCCAGTGCAATCATGGCCCACGCGAATGCCGAAACCAATGGTTCGGTGTAACCGCCCATGTCGACCTGCGGTGTGAACGCCCCCAATCCAAAATAGAAGAACAGAAGTTGGATCATCGGCGGCGTGTTCCGGAACGCCTGGATGTAGGCGTTGATGGCGCCGCGCAGAACGCGCGACCCCACCCCCTGCGCCCAAGCGCCGAGAATGCCAATGACCAGGGAAAGGAGGATCGCTCCGAACATCAGTTTCAGTGAAATGACCGCACCGGACAGGAAACGGTCATATTCATAGCGGTCGTAGAAGATGTTAAAGTTCAGCCCTGTCTTATCGTACAGGTCGTGGAAGAAAGGGGCGATCAGCTCAAACATCCCGTCTCCGCCTCCCTTTGGTCAGAGTCCCGCAACCCGATCATGAATTGGCGTCCAACTATTTCCCGCCCTCGAGGTAAGATGCATCCCACCGGTGCTTCTCATGCTGCTGGGCAAACCATTCCGAAGGTTTCAGCTTGTACTGGCCTTCAAGCTCCACGAGCTTGCCGGTCGACTGCCAGCGGTAGGCCATTCCCGTCATGAAGACGCCCCACGGCTTATCGAGCTCTTCAAGGGGCACAGCGGCTGCCCACGGATTGTTGTAGAGCACGGATACGGGCATCTCGTAGTCGGCCCACTCGGGTGCCTCCAAATCTGCCATGATGCTTACGTCATCATACAACCACGCGACACACTTGCCGGAGCGCAACGCTTCTTTGCCCTCCGAGTTGCCTGCGAAAGCGACGATCCTGACTTTGTAGTCCTGTTCGACCTTCTTGTTGTAGGCAACGCCCTGCTTGCCGCAAACCGGCTTGCCTTCGATGTCTTTCCAGTCCTTGATGACTCCCCTCTTGGCCATCAAGGTAGGGCCCGACGTCCAGTAAGCCGGCTCGATGATACCGACCGCCTTCCGGCGTTCAGTAGTGTCGTACATGCCGCCAATGATCAGATCGATCTTGCCTTGCTGCAAGAACTGGATTCGGTTTGCCGAATTGATAATGACTGTCTCGAGCTTCACGCCGAGTTTGTCCGCGACATCCTTGGCCAGATCGACCTCGATGCCCTGCATTGTGCCATCCGGAGAAGGATAGGACCAAGGCTTAAATGCCCCCTGCACGCCGACACGAACGACACCTCGCTCAAGAATCTCGCTCAGGCGAGTTTCAGCAGCGTCCGCAGGAAGAGCCGAGACGATCGTACAAGCGCCGGCAGCCAGCGCAACAACGAACGGTTTGCGGTGCGATTTAGAATGAAGTCCCATTAGCATGTCCCTCTCTCTGTTCCCGTGTTATTGTAGTTGCTTGGGTCTGCTCGCCCGACAGCGATTTTACCGTCCGGGCAGTCTCGCATCCGTCGAGGCACTAGACCTCAACTTTTCCATTCGGAACGGACTGCATCCCTGCACTTTAATTATATTATAGAGCCCTTGAGGGCCCTATCGGCAGTAGATTATAGGGCCGCCGACACATTCAAAATAGAAACTTTGCCGACTGGTATGCACAATTTGCATATTGCCGACCCGTCGTGATCGAAGGTCGTGGAGTAACATCGTGGCGCATGCAGCGAGCGGTGGCGGCGGCCGAGTTCCCGGCGGGCGCGGGCGAATGGGCTGGGATTGCGAGAGGCGGCAAACCGCTTGAGGATTGCGGATGGTATGACAGCTCGTGTCTGGATCGAGGCCGACAGATGAAATGACGGATGGACGGAGAGCCGGCGCTACCTGTCGCTGGAAAGTCTGAGCGCGTTGAGCGATGATCCCGGTTGCCGGCTGTCAGCCGTGACTGCCCCAGCAACCCGACTCAGCCGAGGACTGGCGCCCTTACACCACGCCACGGGACACGATCCGCCGGTTGCGTTGCAAATTCTGAACAGGGCGAGAAGCGAGCCGGAGTTCTGGGAAACGTTCATGCGGCGAGCAGGTCGAATTGCTCCGCGAGTGACGGCTGTGGATCGCAGGCGTACTTCGCCTGCCCTTTGCGCATCATGTGGACCATCTCGACCCCGCTGAGGATCACGCGGGCAGAGGCTACAGACTTGAAGCCGAGCATGGGTCGAACCCGCCGTTTGATGGCGCGATGATCCTGCTCGATGCGATTATTCAGATAGCGGCTTTGCCGGATCCGGATCGGCTTCAGTTTGCGCCTCGACCGATCTTGAAGTCGGTCTGCGGTATCGCAGGACAGGATGGCCTCTTTGTTCGTTTGGCTACCATCGATCACAATCCGTTCGGGTCGGCCATGCCGCTTTATCGCTCGGGTCAGAAAGTGTTTTGCTGCCGTCAGATTACGGCGCTCGCTGAACCAGAACTCGACGGTGTCGCCGTTGCTGTCGATGGCGCGGTAAAGATACATCCACCGCCCGCGGACTTTGATATACGTTTCATCCACATGCCACCTGCTTGTGACCGGCCGCTTACGCCGATTGAACTGCTCCAGCAATAGCGGAGCGTAGTGAACCGTCCAGCGATGAATGGTCGTGTGATCAACGGAGATGCCGCGCTCATTCATCATCTCCTCAAGATCCCGCAGGCTGAGATTGTAAGCCAGATACCACCGGACGCACAGCAGGATCACCGAGCGATCGAAATGACGGCCTTTGAACATCAAGCACCTCCGGAACGTGCGGGAGGCGTAGGCCGAACAGAGTTACCAGAAGGTTTGCAACAGTGCGCGGCGGCAATCAAGTGAGACTCAGCGTCAATCAGGATGAGACCGCATTGCCTCGCGTAAATTGCTCCCGAATTGTTGGTCGTTGCCTCATCTGATTTGCTCCCGGCATTTGAGGGTGCGGAGCAAATCAGATGAGGCATATCAGCGTGGCAACAAAGAACGAGTTGATTATGGCTTTGGCGCAACGGTATCGTGAGGGCAGCCGCGAGGAAAAATCGCGCATTCTTGATCAGGTTTGTAGCAATCAGCGGCATGCATCGGAAACATGCGATGCGCTTGCTCCGCGGAGGCGACAAGCAACTGGTTTCGCGACCGCGTCCTCGCGTTTATGATGAGGCGGTTCACCAAGCCCTTATAGTGCTGTGGGAAGCTTCCGACCGGATTTGTGGAAAGCGTTTGAAAGCGCTGCTTCCCACGCTGATCGCGTCGATGGAACGGAACGGGTACCTCAGCCTGGATGATAAGGTTCGCTCTCTCTTATTGCAGATGAGTGCAGCTACGATTGATCGTGCGCTTAAGAACATTCGTGAAA
>NZ_JAGL01000059.1 GCF_000526635.1 Aminobacter sp. J41 | reverse complement strand
TGGCAATGCCTGCTGGCAGCCGCCAGCCAGAACATGAAGAAGATCGCCCTGGCACTCACCCGCCAGCCCCGCCTGGCGGGGGCATGAGGCCCTCTCGCCCCTTCATTATCTTCACTTCGTCAGGCGCCGGCAGCGCCCCTGCGCTCTGTCATCCCGCCCAAACGAAAAACCCGCCAAAAAAATCGGCGGGTTTGTCAGTGGTCTGAGGGGCCCGATCGGACCCCTTTTCATTTCACCAGATTCTTGGAGAAAAATTTCAGGCTGACTTGCGCAGCGCCGCATTGGTCGAGAGGCGCGTCAGCATCTCCTCGGCTTCCGCGCAACGCTCGGTGCGGTCAATGAAGCCGCCGCCGAAGACGCGGGCAGCATCGCCGTCGTCAGAATAGAGTACGCAAGCCTGGCCCGGTGCGACGCCGCTCTCGCCGTCGACGAGCTCGACCCAGACGGTGCCATCTTCAGAGTGAAGGACGGCAGGGCGGGGCGGACGCGTCGAACGCACCTTGGCGTAGAGCTCCATTCCGCCGGCCGGGATTTCCGCCAGCGGGCCGTCGCCCAGCCAGTTGACGTCTCGCAGGAACAGCTTGTGCGTCTCGAGCGCCGAACGCGGGCCGACGATGACGCGGGCGTTCTCGGGATCCAGGTGAACGACATAGAGCGGCTCGCCCGAGGCAATGCCGATGCCGCGGCGCTGGCCGATCGTGTAGCGCAGGATGCCTTCGTGCTGACCAAGCACGCGCCCGTCGATGTGGACGATGTCGCCGGGCGTTGCCGCCGCCGGCTTCAGCTTGGCGATGATGTCGGTGTACTTGCCCTGGGGAACGAAGCAGATGTCCTGGCTGTCCTGCTTGTTGGCGACAGACAGGCCCATGGCGAGTGCTGCCTCGCGCACCTGCGGCTTCGACATGCTGCCGAGCGGGAAGCGCAGGAAGTCGATCTGCTCCTGCGTCGTGGCGAACAGGAAATAGCTCTGGTCGCGGTCGGCATCGACCGGGCGGTAGAGGGCGCGGTGCTTGCCGTTGGGTGCGGAGCGAATGTAGTGGCCGGTCGCGAGCGCATCGGCACCGAGTTCGCGCGCGGTCGACAGAAGGTCGGCGAACTTGACGGTCTGGTTGCAAGCGACGCACGGGATCGGCGTCTCGCCCGCGACATAGCTTTCGGCGAAGGGATTGATAACCGCCTCGCGGAAACGCTGCTCGTAATTGAGAACATAATGCGGGATGCCAAGCGTCTCGGAGACGCGACGTGCGTCGTCGATGTCCTGGCCCGCGCAGCAGGAGCCCGCGCGATGCACGGCCGCGCCATGATCGTAAAGCTGCAGCGTCACGCCGACGACATCGTAGCCTTCCCGTTTCAGCAGGCCCGCGACAACAGACGAGTCAACGCCGCCAGACATGGCGACGACGACGCGGGTATCTTCAGGGCGTCCGGGAAGGTCCAGGCTGTTCATAGCTAAACGGGTCCTTGACAAGGGTACGAGGGAAGTTCCTCCGTCCCGTCGAGAGGCTAAATGACTCGGCGGGCTGGGCAGGTCAAGCGCGGACCGGCAGCCGCCAAATTCGCCACGAACCGTTCGTTCGAATTTGTTTCAATGGCCTGCGCAATCACTAACCGCGGATTCATAAACGTTACCTATGCCTTAGCGAGCGCTTAGGCAATTTTTAAATCCGTCGCGCTAACTTCTCCGTGATTGGGTCCTTGAGTTTGTGTAGAGAGTACCATGACCGATCTGGTTAGGCCGCGGGTCAAGTATGTCATCGGACCAGATGGCAGCCCGCTTACGATCGCCGATCTTCCTCCGTCGAACACGAGGAGATGGGTGATCCGGCGAAAGGCCGAAGTGGTCGCTGCCGTCCGCGGCGGGCTGCTTAGCCTGGAGGAAGCATGTCAGCGCTACAAGCTGACGGTGGAAGAGTTCCTGTCCTGGCAGGCTTCCATTGACGAGTATGGGCTTGCCGGACTTCGCACGACGCGGATCCAGCAATACCGGCACTAGCCATTCGCGCCAGATCCACACTGGACTGGCGCAAACCACCGACCAGCTTCCGCGGGCCTTAACCGGGTCTGGCGAAGTACGGAACGAACCCGGCGCTTGCGCCGGGTTTTTCGTTTTGGGCCGGTGTCAGTTCAGGCAGGGCAGGCGGGCAATCCCCGGGCAAGGCGGCTGGGCGCAATCAGATAAAAAGAAAGCCGGCTTGCGCCGGCTGCTGAAGGACGAGGAACTTTAAGATCGACGGATGTCAGCCGATCATCGCGGAGCGGGCACTTGCGCCGGCATCGATATCACGACCGCGTGACTCCAGCATCTCGGCGCGGGCGAGCTCGGCTTCGGCTTCCTCCAGTGCGGCATTTGCGGCCTCGCGCTGCATGCGCAGGTCGTTCTGCGAGTTGCGCAGATTATCGCGGCGCTGACGGGCGGCCTTGGCGAAGGTCGGATATGCGAAATGGTTTTCGTCGGTGATGCCCGCTTTTTTCTCTTCGGAGGCGATCTGCAGCTCAAGCTCCGTCGCCATGCGGTCGAATTCAGCGATCATCATGTCCAGCTGCGCGAGTTGCTTGCGCTTCTCGTTGACTTGAAACTGCTTCAGCCGAACCAGGTTCTCACGTGACTTCATCACTCGCTACTCCTGAACGCGTTGGTTACGCCATCACGGCGGAACCGACCCCCTCTGCCCCCGTGGACTGAACCAGTCCGGAAACAAATTACTAAGAACTGCCTGACGCGGTAACCATTCGTTTACGCGCATTGTTAATCATAGGCGAAAGGGCTTAAGGGCGGGTAAAGACGCCCGGCCCATCCACCGTCGCAAAGTGACTCTTGATGAGGCTCTTAGCGGCAAACGTTAATCCAATACGTTAGAAGCCGCTCTCGGAGATTCAGGTTTTGATTCAATGAGATGCGGCCGGTAGCTGAGACGGACGAATATCGCTTGCACAACTGAATCAGATTTTGTTAACCATTGTGTGGCAGCATCCGATTCAGGCAATAACCGTTCCGATACCGGACGCTGGCCTAACCCGGATTCACGGCGGGAAAGGGGACATTTATGCGCGTTCTGCTCATTGAAGACGACAGTGCGACCGCACAGAGCATCGAGCTGATGCTAAAATCAGAGAGCTTCAACGTCTACACCACCGACCTCGGCGAAGAGGGGGTGGATCTCGGCAAGCTCTACGACTACGACATCATCCTTCTCGACCTGAACCTGCCGGATATGTCTGGCTACGAGGTGCTGCGCACGCTGCGCCTGTCGAAGGTCAAGACGCCGATCCTGATCCTGTCGGGAATGGCCGGCATTGAGGACAAGGTCCGCGGCCTGGGCTTCGGCGCCGATGACTACATGACCAAGCCGTTCCACAAGGACGAGCTGATCGCCCGCATCCACGCGATCGTCCGCCGTTCGAAGGGCCACGCCCAGTCGGTCATCCAGACCGGCGACCTGGTGGTGAACCTCGACGCGAAGACGGTGGAAGTCGGCGGCCAGCGCGTGCATCTGACCGGCAAGGAATACCAGATGCTCGAGCTGCTCTCGCTACGCAAGGGCACCACGCTCACCAAGGAGATGTTCCTCAACCATCTCTATGGCGGCATGGATGAGCCGGAGCTCAAGATCATCGACGTGTTCATCTGCAAGCTGCGCAAGAAGCTTGACGCTGCTTCCGGCGGCCAGAACTACATCGAGACCGTCTGGGGCCGTGGCTATGTGCTGCGCGAGCCCGAGGAAATTCGCGAAAGCGCCTGACAAAAATCAGGCCGTTCTCCATACGTCCTTGCGGATGCATGGATGACGGCCTCGCGCGTCCCCAGCGCCGATAATGCTGCGATTGGAACTAAAGGCTGCTGACGAAAGTCGGCAGCCTTTTCGTTAGCGGGCTGGCGGCGTCGTCAGGCTGCCGCGCTCATCTCGCGGAAACTCTCCAGGAGGAGGTTTCGGTCAAACGGCTTGAGGATGTAGCCGGCCGCACCCGCACGCTTGGCGCGCATGATGTTTCCGACGTCGAACTCGATCAGGCAGAGCAGGATGCGCGGGCGTACCCCTGCCGGCATCGCCGAAATGCGGCGGATCAGGTCGACCGTATCGATGTCCGGAAGGCCGTAGTCGACGACGACGATGTCCGGCATTTCGGCCGAGCAGATCGCCAGCGCCTCGTGGCCATCGGAGGCCTCGATAACCAGCATGTCCATGCTTGTCAGAATCCGCTTCGCGACTTTGCGAATGACGGATGAATCGTCAACGATCAAACAGCGCTTCATCAAGACACCCCCGCGTCCCCGCCGGGGAGGGTCCCCGGCGTCTGGGTTCAACCTACAGGGGCAACGTAAACAACGCGGAAAGCGGTGTGCTGAAGAAGAGATTAATCGTCAGCCGCCTTGCTCTCAGCGGTGAGGGTGATCTCCTCCGCGGAGGCGCGGATGTTGATCGTCATGCCGGCCTCGCGTGCAAGCAGGATGGTGTAGTAGGGCTGAACCGCATGCGCGTCGATCGGCTCCTCGGGCTTCACGCCCGAGTGCAGCTCGAGGAAGCGGGCTGGGACGCGGACCATCGGACCCTTGGCGGTCAGCGTGAAGCGCGGCGAGGTTTCGAGATCATGCAGCTCGGCCGTCAGCTTGCCGCCGCGGGGAATGGCCGCATTGGCGATCAGGATCAGGTTGAGCAGCAGCTTGACCTTGTTCTTCGGCAGGTAGGCGCGGCCGCCAATCCACTCGAACTCCGGCTTCTCGTTGGCGAGGAACGCCTTGGCGACGGCTTCAGCGTCGCCGGTGTCAATCTGCATCCCGGCCGAGCCGGCGGCGCCAAATGCGATGCGGGCGAACTGGAGGCGGGCCGAGGCATTCTTGGCGCTGCTGCGGATCAGGCGCATCGCATCTTCGTCGGCGCCGCCCTCATCCAGGAGTTCCAGACCGTTATTGATGGCTCCCACCGGAGAGATGATGTCGTGGCACACCCGGCTGCAGAGGAGCGCAGCGAGTTCCGGCGCGGTTAGCGTGAGAATGTCGGCCATCGAAGATAGATCCCTCTAAGCGAAGTCAGTCGGTCGGAGTCCGGAAGCAAACCCTGCTGGGCGGTGGCGAATCACCGGCCGGACGTTGCCAAATTGGTTACACAGCATCCAATGCCGGACAAGGAATTGGGCGCAATTGCTGGGCCTTTAGGCTCATTGGGAATGGTTAATGATTGGATAAGGTTTGCGTCATAGTTTTTCCTGGTTCGGCGTGTGGGTGTGGTCGGACGGCCAGCGGGGGAGCAACCGCCGGTTCCGCTCGACAGAGGAGATTGGAAACATGTCCTTCAGGCTTTTCCTCCGTGAGATGTTCCGCCTTGTGGCCGGGGCGCTCGTAGCGATGGTGCTCGCCTTCACGATGCCGGCATCAGCTCAATCCTCGGGTGACACCTATACTGCCCAGGAGATCGTCGACTCGGGCCACCAGTTCTTCGGCGCGGCCGCCGGCGGGCTGGCAAGTGTCATCGAGCAGGTATTCGCGAACCACGGCCTGCCCAATGGCTATATTCTGGGCGAGGAGGGCTCTGGCGCCCTCATTGGCGGCCTGACCTACGGAGAGGGCACGCTCTACACCAAGAATGTCGGGGACCACCCGGTGTTCTGGCAGGGCCCGTCGCTCGGTTGGGATTTCGGCGGGCAGGGCTCGCGCGTCATGATCCTGGTCTACAACCTCGACAGTATCTCCAGCCTTTACGCGCGCTACGGTGGCGTGGCGGGCTCGGCCTATGTCATCGCCGGCCTTGGCTTCAACGTGCTGAAGAACGGCAACACGCTGCTGGTGCCGGTGCGCACGGGCGTCGGCGCACGGCTCGGCGTCAATGTCGGCTACCTGAAGCTGACCGACCGCCCGACCTGGAACCCGTTCTAAAGACACAGTACGGCGCAAATCGTCGTGCCGAGCCGCGCGACGCTGGATTCTGCCGGCGTCGTTGTGGCACATAGGGCGCTTGAAACCGCGACTTCACGAGCGCGGCTGGGAGTGGACGGACGATCGTGATCCAGACTGCGCTCTTCTTCATTCTGGGCTTCCTCACGGCAATGTTCATTGCCGTGCTCGTTGCGCCTGCAATCTGGCGGCGCGCGGTCGTGCTGACCCGGCGGCGCATCGAGGCGTCGATGCCGCTGAAGCTTAACGAAATCAGGGCGGAAAAGGACATGGTCCGTGCCGAGGCGGCCGTCCAGATCCGCAAGCTGGAAATGACGATCAAGTCCCTGAACGAAAAGAACATCGAAGCAGCTCTCGAAGCTGAGCGGCGCGACGAGGAAATCAGGGAATTGAACCGGGAGCGCGCCGAACGCACCGAGAAGATTGCGGAGCTCGTCGAGCGCGGTAGTGAGCTTGAGCAGGCGTTGGCGAGCCGGGTGCAGGAGATCGAGGCGCTTGCCGCCCGTCTGGCCGAGCATGAGACCCAAATCAAGGCGCAGGAAGAAGAGATCCGCAAGCTCGGCGACATGTACGACGAGGCGAGTTTTGCCGCCTCCAGCCGGCAGATCGAGCTGGTGGGACAGGAAGCGAAGATCGAGCAGATGCTGCAGGATCTCGCTGCCGCCAAGTCAGCCCGCAATGCCGCCGAGCAGAAGGCCCGTGAGGCCGCTTCTGAGACCAAGGCACAGCGCGTGGCGCTGACGGAGGAGCAGAAGAAGTCGGCGTCATTGCAGAAGCAGGTCGACCGCCTGACCAAGCAGCTCGCAGAGCTCGAGGACAAGCTCGGAAGGCGCGAGCGGGAGCTGGAGCGGCTGAAGGAAAGGCTCAAGGACGACGCCAAGCCTGAGCGGGTGCTGCAGGCTGAGCTTGGCGATGAACGGGACCGTCGTGCAGGACTTGAAGTGCGGGTTGCAGCCCTCACGGAAGAGAACCGGCAGATGCGCGCCGAACTTGGCAAGCTCAAGCGTGCGGGCGTCGACTCGTCAGCCCATGCGCGTGCCAACGAGCAGCTGCGCCAGCAGATCACTGAGCTTGCAGCTGAGGTTGTCGCGCTTACGGCGCGCATCGAAGGTCCGGAGTCTCCGATCAATCGCATTCTCGCCAAGGACAAGGCCGGCAAGGCTCAGGAAGGCCGCGTCAGCCTCGCCGAGAGGATCCGCATGCTGCAGCAGCAGCCGGCACCCGCGCCTTCCAAGCGCAAGGCTAGCTGAGGTTCTTCGCGTCAGCCGCGCCACATCCGGTGCAGCGCGATCGCCGAGGCTGCAGCCACGTTGAGGCTGTCGAAACTCGACGACATCGGTATACGCACCGTCTGCAGCCGCTGCATCAGTTCCGGCGGCAGGCCGTCGCCCTCGCTTCCAAGCAACAGTGCGTTCTTTTCAGCCGGCGGCAGCTTCGTGATGTCGTATTCGCCCTTCGGCGAGAGCGCGACCTGGCGAAAGCCGTGGCGGTCGAGCGCCTGCGACAGAGTGAGGGCACTGTCGGCAAAAGCGAATGGCACCTTCAGCGCCGCCCCGACCGAAACGCGGATTGCCTTCCTGTAGAGCGGATCGCAGCAGGTGCGGTCGAGCAATACGGCGTCTGCCTCGAAAGCGGCTGCATTACGGAAGATCGAGCCGACATTGTCGTGGTTGGAGATGCCCACCAGCGCCACCACCAATGCGTGGGAGGGGAGGGAGGTGAGCAATTCATCGGCGCTGATGTCCGCCCGCCGCCTGCCAAGCGCCAAGATACCACGGTGGATGTGGAAGCCAGCGATGCGGTCCATTACCTCCTGCGACGCCACGTAGACCGGCAGGTCAGCAGGCGCGAGCGCGAGGGTCTCCTGCATGCCGGCCAAACGCGACTCCAGGATCAGAACCGAGCACGCCTCGAACCGCCGCGCCGCGAAGAGGACGTTGAGGACCACCTTGCCCTCGGCAATGAACAGCCCCTCGCGTCCGATGAGGTCTCGTTCGCGGATGGCGTGATAGGCGACGACGCGCGGATCGTTCGGATCTTCGATGCGAATGGGTTCGGCTGGCATGGGCTTCCCGCAACTTCAAGCAGGCCGATCCATAGCGCAGGCGACACGAAAGCTAAACGCCGCACGATCCGCGTACGACGTTCAGGATCCCGATGCGGCGGAGGGCTGAGACTACGCCGCTTCCTTGCTGCCGAAATACCGGTCCAGTGTTTTCAGGACGCCGCGCACTTCCTCGCAGGTCGTCGAGTAGTAGATCATCTGCCTGTCGCGCCTCGTGTTGACGAGGCCCATGGCGCGCAATTTCGCCAGGTGCTGCGACAGTGCGGATTGGCTGAGGTCAACCTTTTCCGCGAGCTCCCCCACGGACATTTCTCCCTGGAGCAGGTGGCAAAGGATCGCGAAACGTTTGCCATTGCCAATTGCAGAAAGAAACTCCGCCGCCGTTTCGGCGTTGTGAACAAGTTCTAGTGATACCATTACTTCCCCGCTGTCGCCAAAAGCATCGGTCGCCAGGGGGCAGTGGCACCGACGAAAAATGGCAACGCAACCGTTGAGGTCACGCTGCATACAATTACCTCGAAACCCGCTAATATTACAAGCGGAAATGTGCGCGCGAGGCACTGACTAAAGCGCGAGCGGCGGCAGCCATTTCTACCAGAGCGAGCCGAACCTGTTTGGCCTCCTGCAGCGGCTTGTCGAAGAATATGCGGACACACCTCTCGCCCGCGACAAGGTCGAATCCCTCGGCGTCGATACCGGTCATTTCCCAGCCTGACGCCGGCTCGGAAGCCTTGCCGTAGTGCGTTGCGTAGAGGCTGACGGCGTCCGCATGGTCCTTGTTCATATGCTCGACGACACTGGGCTCCATAGCCGCGACGGCGTCGATTGCGGGGCTGTTCGTCAGCAGTTGTTCTGCCCCCAACGCGTAGGCCTTCCCGAACCCACCGTTGAGGCTCGCGTTCAGTGGCACCAGACGAAAAAACGAGAAATCGGCAAAGCCTGAATACAGTCTGGACTTTGAATGGCGGGACAGGAAGCGCCACCTGACGCGTTCGAGTTGCGGCGCATCTGCCGCAACCTTCTCAGCGCGGCAGGCGATCGTCATGCGCGGATAGGCGAGGGGATCGCCCTTTCCGGGCTCGCCGACCAGCAGTGAGCAGCGCGGATCGGCCAGAAGGCCGCCGGTGTGGGCGGCAAGCGTCGAGATCAGGGTGATCGAGGTGCCGTCATGGTCGGTGGCGACTGCGATGCGGCTGACAGAGGGAGCGCCTGTTGCGGGATCAAGAAATGCGAGGGCACCAAAGCGGGCGGTGCGCAGCAGCGTCTTGGCGAGGCGGATCGCCTCGTCGTCGGTCGGGCGCAGAACGTCCTTTTTGGTTTCGGTCATCGCCTGAAGCTCGAACAGTTGGGGCAGGAATAGCGCGCAGTACGCTTCTCAACAATCGAAGGATTGTGTCGGTCCGGCGGCGCTGGGAAAACACCGCCGGACCTAAGCTTGTCTTACCGAGGCGCCATACGGATCGCGCCATCGAGGCGGATCACTTCGCCGTTGAGCATCTGGTTCTCGACGATGTGCAGAGCAAGTGCACCGTACTCGGACGGCTCGCCCAGACGCGACGGGAATGGCACTTGCTGGCCGAGCGAAATCTGCGCCTCCTCTGGTAGTGCGGCGAGAAGGGGGGTGCGGAAGATGCCCGGTGCGATGGTCATCACGCGAATGCCCGAGCGCGACAAGTCGCGAGCGATCGGCAGGGTCATGCCGACAATGCCGCCCTTGGAGGCGGAGTAGGCGGCCTGGCCGATCTGCCCGTCATAAGCAGCCACGGAAGCCGTATTGACGATGACGCCGCGCTCGCCGCTCTCCATCGGATCGAGCTTTTCGGCGCGCACGGCAAACAGGCGGATCATGTTGAAGGAGCCAAGCAAGTTGATGGTGATCACCTTGCGGAACAGCTCGAGCGAGTGGGCGCCTTCCTTGCTGGTCGTGCGGGCGGCAACGCCAATGCCGGCGCAGTTAACGAGGATGCGTGCGTCGCCCAGCTTCGAACCGACCTCAACGAACGCGGCCTCTGCGTCGGCCTCGCTCGACACGTCGCATTTGACAGCGAGACCGCCGATGTCGCGCGCGACCGCTTCCGCCTTGTCGAACGCGACGTCGAACAGGGCAACCTTCGCGCCCTTCGCTGCCAGCGCCCGTGCGGTCGCCTCGCCAAGACCCGAACCGCCGCCCGTGACGACCGCTACCTGACCCGATGGGTTCATGAATTCTCCTCCGCAGAGATTGTTATGTGAAAGAACAATATCGTCATCTTAGATCATATCCGCAGTTTCGGGAAACCCGGAATGGCGAGATGAACGTTTGCCCGACCTGAGAGATAGGTGACAGTTCGTACCGGAGACATGGGTTACACTTTTCGGTTTTGGGCCGGGAGGTGTCGATGCCGTGGAGAGAGACTTCGGTGATGGATGAGCGTCTTCGATTTGTCGCCCGCTTGCTGGAGGGCGAAGGGATGAGCGAGGTGTGTCGGGACTTCGGCATTTCGCGCAAGACCGGTTACAAGATCTTCAATCGCTACAAGGAGGATGGCATTGATGCGTTGACGGACCGGTCGCGGCGACCGGTGCGCTACGCCAATCAGTTGCCCGCT
>NZ_JAGL01000058.1 GCF_000526635.1 Aminobacter sp. J41 | reverse complement strand
CGGCTCCAGAACAGATCACGACGCGGTCTGAAACCCATTCGCATCCGCCAAAGCGCCTACCTCAACAATCGCATCGAGCAGGATCATCGGGCGATCAAGCGGCGCATTCGTCCGATGCTTGGTTTCAAGTCAACGAAGAGCGCTCGCGTGATCCTGGGCGGGATCGAGATGGTTCACATGATGCGCAAACAGCAGGGGAAGTATGCCCGCAATCCGCAGCCATCACTGGCCGAGCAGTTTGAGTTGCTCGCCGCCTGAACGCCCTACCGAGCGACTGGCCCTTTCGCGTCTCCTCTCCAAGTTTGCGACACAACCGCCGCCAGCTCATCCGTCGGCCTCTCGCCTTTCAGCCTGAGAACCGGAACCGATTGCTGGCCGAGCCAGCGTTCATGCTGGGCAAGGCTCCGTCCGGAGAACTGCGGATCATCATAGCCCGATGCCCATTCCCGGAAGGCCAAATGCGCTTCATGCATATCGCCGCCAGGCAGGATGCGATCCCCGTGGCGCGCCGCCTCGCGCTGGTCGAGCCGTTGCAACCTGATGGCTGCAGGAGTGTAAAGGAAGACGATCAGGTCGATGTCATGGATCAGGGCGTCTCCCCATCCCATGAAGGAGCCGGTCAAAATCCATCCGTCAGACGCTTTTTGCCGTTCGGCGATCAGCCGCACGCGCTCCCCGGGTGGGCGCTTGATACTGAACGGCGGATCGGTCGGCATCCAGTAGAAATCGTCGACATCTATATGCGGTGTGCCAGTCCACTCTGACAATACCGCACCGAGTGTCGAGACGCCCGAACAGGACGCCCCCATTATGTATATTTTCGGGCTGATGTTCATTCGGTGCGATCCCGTCATCGTTTCCTGTCCTCATATCTATGCAGTTTGACCCGCTCAATAGTTCCGGGCCGAACCTGTCCTTTTTGCCGTCGATCACCGTATCCCGCCGCACGCGCGTAAATACTTGTTGAGGCAGACAAAAATCAGGTTCTTTTAATCGACCCCGATCCGGGGATCGCCTGTCGCGTCCCCGCCCAGACACCGGGGCCGACATGACCGCCAACCACCACAGACCGGAAGCCATCCAGCGCGGCGCGCGCATGTTGCGCACCGCGCTCGGGCCGTCCATTGCCCGGTTTCTCGAAGACCCTGCAATCATCGAGGTGATGCTGAACCCGGATGGCCGCATCTGGGTGGACCGGCTGTCGGAAGGGCTGGCCGATACCGGGGAACTACTATCGGCTGTCGATGGCGAACGCATCGTGCGTCTGGTCGCCCATCATGTCGGGGCGGAGGTTCATGCCCGCAGCCCGCGTGTCTCGGCCGAGCTTCCCGAGACCGGCGAGCGGTTCGAGGGGCTGTTGCCGCCCGTAGTCGTCGCGCCGGCCTTCGCCATCCGCAAGCCCGCCGTCGCGGTGTTCAGCCTCGACGATTATGTGGCCACCGGCATCATGACCGCCGATCAGGCCGCGACCCTACGGGCAGCCGTTTCTTCCCGCGCCAACATCCTCGTGGCGGGCGGCACCAGCACCGGCAAGACGACGCTGACCAATGCGCTGCTCGCCGAGGTGGCGAAGACGGCCGATCGCGTCGTCATCATCGAGGACACGCGCGAGCTGCAATGCGCCGCGCCCAATCTTGTCGCCATGCGGACGAAAGACGGCGTGGCGACGCTTTCCGATCTGGTCCGATCCTCGCTGCGCCTGCGCCCCGACCGCATCCCCATCGGCGAGGTGCGCGGATCGGAAGCCCTGGACCTGCTCAAGGCGTGGGGCACGGGACACCCCGGCGGCATCGGCACCATCCATGCCGGTTCCGGCATCGGTGCGCTACGCCGCCTTGAGCAGCTCATCCAGGAAGCTGTCGTCACCGTCCCGCGCGCGCTGATCGCCGAGACCATCGACCTTGTTGCCGTCCTTTCCGGGCGCGGTTCCGCGCGCCGGCTGGCCGAACTCGCCCGCGTCGACGGGCTGGGGCCGGATGGCGACTACCGCATCACCCCCGCGACCAGCCCAAAAGGAGACCCCGAATGATCCATCACGCCTCCCGTCTGTACCGCCAGCTCACCACGGCCGCCACCATCGCCGCGCTCGCCATGTTCATGGCTCCGGCGGCCCATGCCTCCGGCTCCTCGATGCCGTGGGAGCAACCACTTCAGCAAATCCTTCAGTCCATCGAGGGGCCGGTCGCCAAGATCATCGCCGTTATCATCATCATCGTGACCGGACTGACGCTGGCCTTCGGCGATACGAGCGGAGGGTTCAGGCGCCTGATTCAGATCGTGTTCGGCCTCAGCATCGCATTCGCGGCGTCGAGCTTCTTCCTGTCGTTCTTCTCTTTCGGCGGCGGGGCGCTCGTTTGATGGCGGGCGGTCTCGAACAGCTCGACGCCGTGCCGGGTTTTTCGATCCCGGTCCACCGTGCGCTGACCGAGCATATCCTGCTCGGCGGCGCACCGCGCTCGATCGCCATCATGAACGGGACGCTGGCCGGGGCAGTCGGACTCGGCCTGCGCCTCTGGCTGGTCGGCCTTACCATCTGGGCCATCGGCCATTTCGCGGCCGTTTGGGCGGCGAAGCGCGATCCGCAGTTCGTCGAGGTTGGGCGCAGGCACCTGCGCATCCCCGGCCATCTGGCGGCGTGAGGACGCGGTCATGATGAACCTTGCAGAATACCGCCGCACCGCCACACGGCTCGCAGATTATCTGCCATGGGCCGCGCTTGTTGCTCCGGGCATTGTGCTCAACAAGGACGGGAGCTTCCAGCGTACCGCGAGATTCCGCGGCCCCGATCTGGATTCAGCCGTTGCGGCCGAACTGGTCGCCGTAGTCGGGCGCATCAACAACGCCCTGCGCCGTCTCGGCTCCGGCTGGGCGATTTTCGTCGAGGCGCAGCGCAGCGAGGCCGCGACCTATCCCGACAGCACCTTTCCCGATCCCGCGTCGGCGCTGGTCGATGCAGAGCGCAAAGCCGGTTTCGAGGAAGCGGGCGCGCATTTCGTGTCCGGCTACTTCCTGACCTTCCTCTATCTGCCGCCCGCCGAGGAAGCCGCCCGCGCCGAAACATGGCTTTACGAGGGCCGCGAGAAAACCGGCGTGGACCCTTGGGAGCTGCTGCGCGGCTTCATCGACCGCACCGACCGCGTGCTGGCCTTGCTCGACGGCTTCATGCCGGAGTGCCGCTGGCTCGATGATGCCGGCACGCTGACCTATCTCCATTCCACCATATCGACCAACCGGCATCGCATCCGCGTGCCGGAAGTGCCGATGTACCTCGACGCGCTTCTGGCCGATCAGCCCCTCACCGGCGGGCTGGAGCCGCGCCTTGGAGACGCACATCTGCGTATCCTGACCATCGTGGAATTCCCGACCGCGACGACGCCGGGGGTTCTGGATGAACCGAACCGGCTTGCCTTTCCCTATCGCTGGTCCACCCGCGCCATCCTCATGAACAAGACGGAGGCAGCCCGGCTGCTGACGAAAATCAGGCGGCAATGGTTCGCCAAGCGGAAGTCCATAGCCGCGATCCTCAAGGAAGTCATGACCAACGAGGCATCGGCTCTCGTTGACACCGACGCCGCCAACAAGGCGCTCGACGCCGACATGGCGTTGCAGGAGCTTGGGGCGGACGTGGCAGGCATGGTCTATGTTACGGCCACCGTCACCGTTTGGGATGCCGACCCGCGCGTGGCGCAAGAGAAGCTGCGCCTGGTCGAGAAGATCGTTCAGGGCCGTGACTTCACCGCCATGGCCGAGACCGTCAACGCGGTTGACGCATGGCTTGGCAGCCTGCCTGGACACGCCTATGCCAATGTCCGCCAGCCGCCGGTCTCGACGCTCAACCTTGCCCACATGATTCCGCTGAACGCCGTATGGGCAGGGCCGGAACGGGACGAGCATTTCGGTGCGCCCCCTTTGCTTTATGCCAAGACCGAAGGCTCTACCCCGTTCCGGTTTTCCCTCCATGTCGGCGACGTAGGCCACACCCTTGTCGTCGGCCCTACGGGTGCGGGCAAATCCGTGCTGCTGGCGCTCATGGCGCTCCAGTTCCGCCGCTATGCGGCTAGCCAAGTCTTCGCCTTCGACTTTGGTGGCAGCATCCGCGCCGCCGCGCTCGCCATGGGCGGCGACTGGCACGACCTTGGCGGCGAGCTGACAGAAGGGGCCGAGGCGTCCGTCTCACTCCAGCCGCTCGCCCGCATCCACGACACCTATGAACGGGCATGGGCCGGCGACTGGATCGCCGCCATCCTCATGCGCGAGGGCGTCGCCATCACGCCCGAGGTGAAGGAGCATCTTTGGACGGCTCTGACTTCGCTTGCGTCCGCGCCGGTCGAGGAACGCACCATCACCGGCCTTGCCGTGCTGCTCCAGTCGAACGACTTGAAGCAGGCATTGCGCCCGTTCTGCGTCGGCGGTGCCTATGGCCGGCTGCTCGACGCCGAGGCGGAACATCTCGGCTCGGCCGATGTGCAAGCCTTCGAGATCGAGGGCCTTGTCGGGACCGGCGCAGCCCCGGCTGTGCTCGCCTATCTGTTCCATCGCATCGGCGACCGGCTCGACGGGCGGCCGACGCTGCTCATCATCGACGAGGGTTGGCTTGCGCTGGACGACGAGGGATTCGCCGGCCAGCTCCGCGAATGGCTGAAAACGCTGCGCAAGAAAAACACCAGCGTCATCTTCGCCACGCAAAGCCTGTCCGACATCGACGGCAGCAACATCGCGCCCGCCATCATCGAAAGCTGCCCGACCCGGCTCTTGCTGCCGAACGAGCGGGCCATCGAGCCGCAGATCACGGCCATCTATCGCCGCTTCGGCTTGAACGACAGACAGATTGAAATCCTCGCAAGGGCCACCCCGAAGCGGGATTATTACTGCCAGAGCCGCAGGGGCAATCGCCTGTTCGAGCTTGGCCTGTCCGAAGTCGGCCTCGCGCTCTGCGCCGCATCCGCGAAGTCGGACCAGACTCTCATTGCGCAGATCGTCGCCGAACACGGCCGCGATGGCTTCCTCGCCGCATGGCTGCGCGAGCGCGGCGTCGAGTGGGCGGCCGACCTGATCCCGAACCTCACCAATCTTGCCGACCGGCCGGAATCCGCCGCGCCGGCCCGGCTCGATACCCACCCCACACAGGAGAATCTTCCATGACCTATCCCAAGATCGTCGGGGCTTCGGCCCTCGCGCTGGCGCTCGCCGTGCCCGTCGCACTTTCGCCCATGCTGGCAAGCCCGGCCCATGCCCAGCTCTTTGGCTTCGGCCGCATCGTCTATGATCCGAGCAATTACGCGCAGAACGTGCTCACGGCAGCGCGCACGCTGGAGCAGATCAACAATCAGATTCAGAGCCTCCAGAACGAGGCGCAGATGCTCATCAATCAGGCCCGCAATCTGGCGAGCCTGCCGTATTCCTCGCTCCAGCAACTCCAGCAGAACGTCCAGCGCACGCAGCAGCTTTTGGGCCAAGCGCAGAATATCGCGTTCGAGGTCGGCCAGATCGACCAAGCGTTCCAGAGCCAATATGGCAACGTCTCGCTTTCGGCGACAGACGCCCAATTGGTCGCCGACGCGCGCGGCCGTTGGGAGAACACGGTCGGCGGTTTGCAGGACGCGATGCGCGTGCAGGCGGGTGCAGTCGGTAATATCGACAGCAACCGCACCGAGATGGCCGCCCTTGTCGGCCAGAGCCAAGGCGCGACCGGGGCGCTGCAAGCCACGCAGGCCGGCAACCAGCTCCTTGCGCTCCAATCGCAGCAGCTTTCCGACCTGATTGCGGTCATCTCGGCGAACGGCCGTGCGGACGCTCTGACCGAGGCCGAGCGCGCGACCGCCGCCGAACAAGGCCGTGAGCAGCGCCGTCGCTTCCTCACGCCCGGCAGCGGCTACCAGCCGGGCAACGCGCAGATGTTCAACAACGGCAACAACTGACCGGGAGGCTCGCCATGGACGGCAAGATGCTGGCCCGGCTCGGGGCCGTGGTGTTCGTCGCGATTGCCTTGACAGTGACCGCAATCGACATGGCGCGGAAGGACGAACCTTCCGCGCCACCCGCCGCGCCGGCCCTCCAGCCGCCCGCCGATCCCCTGCGCGAAACCCTGCGCCGCTGCCAGCGGCTCGGCGAGGCGGCAGCGAGTGACGCTGACTGCCTCGCCGCATGGGCTGAATCCCGCGACCGTTTCCTCGGCCGTGACCGTAGCGAGGCGCGCTGACCATGGGAAACACGGGCGTCATCGACAATTTCCTCGGGGTCTTCACCTCCTACATCGACAGCGGTTTCGGCCTGCTCGGCGGCGAGGTCGCCTTCATCGCCACGACGCTGATCGTCATCGACGTGACGCTCGCCGCCCTATTTTGGGCCTGGGGCGCGGATGACGACATCATCGCCCGACTGGTGAAGAAGACCCTGTTCGTCGGGGTGTTCGCCTACATCATTTCCAACTGGAACAACCTAGCCCGCATCGTCTTCGAGAGCTTCGCCGGGCTCGGCTTGATGGCGTCCGGCACCGGCTTCTCCGTCGAAGACCTGATGCGGCCGGGCCGCGTGGCGCAGACCGGCCTCGACGCCGGCCGCCCGCTGCTCGATTCCATTTCCGACCTGATGGGCTGGATCGCCTTCTTTGAGAACTTCATCCAGATCGCGTGCCTGCTGTTCGCATGGGCGCTCGTGGTGTTGGCCTTCTTCATCCTCGCCATCCAGCTTTTCGTGACCCTCATCGAGTTCAAGCTGACCACGCTTGCCGGCTTCGTCCTCAACCCCTTCGGCCTGTTCGGCAAGACCGCCTTCATGGCCGAGAAGGTCTTGGGCAACGTGGTGTCCTCCGGCATCAAGGTTCTGGTGCTCGCTGTTATCATCGGTATCGGCAGCACCTTGTTTTCGCAGTTCACGGCCGGTTTCGGTGGCTAGACCCCGAGTATCGACGACGCCATGGCGATTGTGCTCGCCGCGCTGTCGCTTCTCGGCCTCGGCATCTTCGGCCCCGGCATCGCCAACGGCATCGTCTCGGGCGGCCCGCAGCTCGGCGCGGGCGCAGCCGTGGGAACCGGCCTCGCGGCTGGCGGCATGGTGCTTGCGGGCGGCGCGGCGGCCGGTGGCGGGGCCATGCTTGCCGCGAAGGGCGGCGCTGCTGCCCTGTCCGGTGGAGCCGCGGCCGTTCGCGGAGGCGCAACGGCCGCGGGCGCGGCGACCGCTGCCTATAGCCTCGGCTCGCTCGGCCAGACCGGGGCGGCGGGCGTTGCCTCCGGCCTCGGCGGTGTCGCCCGAGCGGCAGGCTCGGCCGCCGTCTCGCCGCTCAAACGCGCAGCCTCCAGCGCAACATCCCAAGCAAGCGAAAGCGTCAAATCCAGCTTCTCCGCTGGCGCAAAGGCTGGCTTCGGCGCCATCCAGATATATCCGTGGTCGGAAGGCGCGCTCTATCAGGTCTATGCCGCAGTCGGGCAGATCACGACGATCGCGCTGGAGCCGGGCGAGAGCCTGACAGGCGCGGGGCCGATCGCGGCCGGCGACACCGCCCGCTGGATCATCGGCGACACCGAAAGCGGCAGCAGTGCGAACCGCCGTGTCCATATCCTCGTGAAGCCGACGCGCCCGGACATTTCCACCAACCTTGTCGTCACCACCGACCGGCGCACCTACATGATCGAGCTGCGCGCGCGGGAATCGCTCTACATGCCCGCCGTGGCATGGGCCTATCCCGCACCGCCGGCCGGCCAGCGCCAGACCGTTCCGGCCGCGCCCGTCATCCCGGCCGAGGCTGCGCGGAACTACCGCTATGGCTTGCAGGTGCAGGGCGACAGCCCGCCATGGCGGCCGGTTTCCGTCTTCGACGATGGCCTCCGCGTCTATGTCGTCTTCCCGCGCGGCATCGTGCAAGGCGAGATGCCGCCGATCTTCGTGCTCGGTTCGGATGGAGAACCGCAGATCGTCAACAGCCGAGTCCACCAGAACGTCTTGATCGTGGACCGCCTGTTTGGCGCGGCCGAGCTGCGCCTTGGCAGCGGCAATCGCCAGCAGACGGTCAGGATCGTCCGCATCAACCCGACGCAGGCGGCAGACGCGCAGCCCGCCAGCGCGACCGGAGGCTCCCCATCATGACAGACAACACCATCACCGATACCGCCGCGCCCATGCGATTGCGCGCCGAGCCGCCCCGCGTCACCCGCCTGTCCCGCAAGATGCTGGCAGGCGTCGGCGCTGTCGCCTTGCTAGGCATCGGCGGCGCACTGATCTACGCGCTCCAGACCCGCGATGCAGGACCGGGAGGCGAAGAACTCTATTCGACCGAGAACCGGCCCACGGCGGATGGCCTGTCCGGCCTGCCGCGCGACTATACCGGCCCGGTACTCGGCCCCGCGCTGCCCGGCGACCTCGGCCGTCCGATCCTCGACGCGCAGAACCGGGGACAGCCGGTCGCGCCGCCCGTCATGACGACGCCCGCCGTCGATCCCGCCGAGGAACGCCGCCGCGCCGAGGAAGAAGCCGCGCGCTTGAGCAATGTGTTTTTCCAGTCCGGCCCGCGCACGGGAGCGCCGGCAGGGACGGCCATGCCCGGCCTGGCCGGTCTCGGCCTCGGCGGACAGCCCGCGACGCAGAACCGGCACGCGGCGTTCCTCAATGGACCCGTGGACCGGCAGACCGTCGCCCCGGATCGTGTCACGCCGCCAGCATCACCCTACATCCTTCAGGCCGGAGCCGTGATCCCGGCCGCGCTTATCACCGGCATCAGGTCCGACCTTCCGGGCCAGATCACAGCGCAAGTGACCGAGAACGTCTATGACAGCCCAACCGGCTCGCTGCTCCTGATCCCGCAGGGAACGCGCATCATCGGCCAATATGATGATGGCGTGACCTTCGGCCAGCGCCGCGTGTTGCTGGTGTGGAACCGCCTGATCCTGCCGGGCGGCCGTTCCATTGTTCTGGAGCGCCTGCCCGGCGCAGACGCCAGCGGTTACGCCGGCCTTGAGGATGGTGTCGATTATCACTGGTGGGATCTACTGAAAGCCGCAGGGCTGTCCACGCTGCTCGCAGTCGGCACGGAGCTGGCGACCAGCGACGAGGACCGGCTTATCGGGGCCATCCGCGACGGGGCGCAGGATACCGTCAATCGGGCGGGCCAGCAGATCGTCCAGCGCCAGTTGCAGGTCGCGCCCACGCTGACCATCCGGCCGGGGTTCCCGGTTCGCATCATCGTAACCCGCGACCTTGTGTTCGAGCCGACAGGAGGTTGACCATGACCAGGCTGAAACTCGGCCCGCTGCCCGACGACAAGCCCGTCAAGGTGACGGTGGAGCTTCCTGCGCCGCTCCACCGCGATCTGGTCGCCTATGCCGAGGTGCTGGCCCGCGAGAGCGGCCAGCCCGCCGCCGATCCCGTCAGGCTGATCGTGCCCATGCTGGAGCGGTTCATCTCAACGGATCGCGGTTTCACCAAGGCACGGAGAAGGTAAAGTCAATACCCAAATATCCGTTTGGGGCAAGAAGCAGCCGACCATATGGTAGCCTTTCACAAACGGATCAAAGAGCGATTTAGAGGAATAATGGAGCAAACTGACCAGATACAAGCGACCCACGTGGCTTTGAGGCGTGTCCTTGGGGATGCACTGATTGCCGTGTATCTCCATGGATCGGCAGTCTCGGGAAAACTTCAGCCACAGAGCGATATCGACCTGTTGGTAGTTGTCGACCGGGACGTTACCAGCGATCAGCGCGATGAACTTCTGACAGAATTGATGCAGATTTCCGGTCGCCATCCGGCCGCGCCGGGAGGCCCCCGCTGCATCGAGGTCATCGTGTTCCGTCTGTCTGACTTGTCCGAAGACCGCTTCCCAATGCGTGCCGAACTTACATATGGCGAATGGCTGCGCGATGCTTTCGAGTCAGGCGAGAAGCCGATGCCTGCGCGTGATCCCGAATACACATTGGTTCTCGCACAAGCCCGACAGGAGGCCATTCCCCTGTCCGGGCCGGATCGGACCGAACTTCTGCCTGAGGTCTCGACGGACGTTGTTCGGCAGGCGATGCGCGATTTGCTTCCGGGATTGACGGATGGATTACAAGGAGACGAACGCAACGTTCTCCTTACGCTTGCGAGGATGTGGCGCACCGCCAGCGCAGGAGATTTCGTATCGAAGGGCGAGGCTGCTTTATGGGCGATCCCGCAAATGCCTGCCCAAGACGCTGCGATGCTGGACTACGCGCGCAGTGCTTACCTAGGCCAGATCATCGATGACTGGGGCAGCCGGCGCAACGATGCGAAGCTGCTGGCCGAGTATCTAAGTAACCGAGTGGTCGAATTGTTATGAGCGTCGAGGGCGCGTTATCGCCTACAATGCTCCACGTTCAACCTGTCCCACATTCCCGCTAGCGTGGCCTTATCGTGGTGGGGTGCCGCCAGCACACAGGTGCAATTGCGGCACGCTACAGGCCGCCGACTGCCCTCCATGGTTCGCATAATTCCGGGGTTTTGAACGCCCCGGAATCCACACCGAACCAAGGAGGATGGATCTGTTGCAAACTTTTCGGTAACTCAGTTCGGCGTACGCCTCCGGCACGCTCCGGGGGTGCAAGATGTTCAAAGGCCGCCATTTCGATCGCTCGTTGATCCTGCTCTGCGTCCGCTGGTATCTCGCTTACAGCCTGAGCCTGCGCGATCTCGAGGAGATGATGGCGGAGCGCGGCATCTCCGTCGACCACACCACCATCCATCGCTGGACCGTCCACTATGCTCCGCTCCTGCTGGAGCAGTTCAATCGGCGCAAGCGCTCGGTCACCGGCAG
>NZ_JAGL01000057.1 GCF_000526635.1 Aminobacter sp. J41 | reverse complement strand
CCGGAGTTCATCGCCAAGGCTGTACGGGAGTGGATCGTAGCCGTCGGCGCAAAGACAGCGTTCATCGAACCTGGAAGCCCTTGGGAGAACGGCTACTGCGAGAGCTTCAACTCGAAGCTCCGCGACGAACTGCTTGACGGTGAGATCTTCTACAGCCTCGCCGAGGCCAAGATCATCATCGAAGCCTGGCGGCGNTACTACAACACCNAGAGGCCACACTCGTCGCTTGGATACAAGCCACCGGCACCCGAGGCCATCATCTGGCCTGCGCCAGCAAGCGGAGCAGCACCGTCATCTGCCCGGGCAATAGCCCCAAGGCCGANCATGAACTAAGATTGAAACCGGACCACCCTATGGGGTCAGGCCACGCTGACCTTCCGCTCGCGTGGCTCATCGACGCAAAAAGTTATCGATCGAGCCTTCGCCCGCGCTGGTCTTGCTCCCAGGCCCCGCCTGATCGCTGACACTCGTGACGCGGTCTATGAAGCCGTCAGTCTCGGCATCGGCGTCGGCTTCATGTGGCGCCTCGGCACCCACCGCGCCGATGCAGTTCGGCGTTTGCAAGTGCCGAACATTGGAAGCGGTTCCGAGGAAATAGTCTTCGCCCTTGCCGAGGAGCGCAACCCGCTCACAGACATGTTCTTTCTGGCCGCCGAGTCCTATACTCGACGCCTGCAGGAGCAGATACTGCCATAATTGGACGCTTGTCCCTGCCAAACAACCAGAGATTGCCACCCTGTAAAGATTCCGCGGAATCCGCCTTCCGACCTCGCAAGAAATTTTTCAGCAGGCGGGACCGGATGACCCTGTCATCGCGAACAACTTGGCCCGCGACCTCCTTGGGAAGAGTTCAACCTCAACACGCCGGAAATTCCTCACACCACATTTGGCGGGTGAATCTGCAAGCCACTTTCACAGTTCCTTCACACATCGTCAGAACAGCCGTCATCAAAGTGTGTTACGGCGCGGTGCGATGGGCACCTTTGGCCCGAGCAAGATGGGACTGTAATGCAAATTTTTGAGGGACAGCCGGCTCGGTCCGGCAGCGACGGTGAGATTTCGTGAGCGGGTTCAAGGCGATACTTTTCGACTGTGACGGCGTCGTGCTCGATAGCGAGGGCATGGGGTGCGGGTCGCTGGGGATGGCAGTGACCGAGGCTGGCCGGCCGATGTCGCTACACGAGGCGCGCGATACCTTCTCCGGAAACTCGGCTAATGACACACGTAGCTGGATGGCCGCGGAGGGGTTTGATGCAGATTCCCTTTTCAAGCGGGCGGACGAGATCCTGTTTGAGATGTTTGAGCGGGACGTGCCGCTGATGCCGGGCATCGAACACGTGTTGCGCGACTTTTCCCTGAAGAAGGCGATCTGCTCGAACTCGTCGATCAAGAGACTGGACCTGTCAGTCGCGCGCACATCGGTTGCGGCATTCTTCGCGGGGTACATCTACTCGGCCGAGCATGTGGCAGAGGCAAAGCCTGCGCCGGATATCGCGCTCCATGCTTGCGCGGCACTTGGGGTTTTACCAGGCGAAGCGATCTTCATTGACGATAATGTCGCCGGCATTGCCTGCGCACGGGCTGCCGGATGCCTGGCAGTCGGCTTCATCGGGCATTCGGATGACCGGGAAAACCACGACAGGACGCTTCTTGCGGCCGGTGCCGATCATGTCGTCTACGGCATGGGCGAGTTCCATGCGCTGCTGCGCACGCTGACCAGCGACAAGCGGGAGGTCGCGTAACGTCCGATCTCCGCTCGGTGCGGCGATGCCCATCGGTGAAGGCAATATCAGCTGGCACGCTGTGTTTCGCGCGCTCGGCGAACTGACCTCAAAGCCGCGTCTGATCCTCGAACTGCGCGACAAGGCAGGAATATTGACGTCCGTCGAATGGTTGCGAGAACGTAATCTCGCCCGCTGATCTGAAGCGAACCCATTAAAAAAGCCCGGTCGCAAAACCGGCTTTTTTGTTGGGAGCTTTTAGATTTCGAGGAGCTTTGCCAGCGCACCGTGGTCGATGAGGCGCTCGGCCATCTCGATCATCGGCTGCAGCGGATAGTGCGCTGCGTTGCCGCGAAGGGTGCGAATATGGTCGATGGCAGACGCCAGCGTTGGCCACTGATCCGGAGCCGTCAGGTGCATGTAAAGGCCAAGCACGGTGACCGAACGCGAACGCCCGCCGCGGCAATTCACCAGCACATTGCCATAACGATGCGCAGGATAGTGTGGCTTGCCGGGGCTCGCCTGATTGAGAAGACCATGCAAGGTGAGCACTGCACCGGCAAGGTACGATGCCGGATTGCCGTTGCCATCGATGAGGCCAACATTGGCGCGGCGGACATGGGTGCCGTCGGCAAGCTGCATTGCCGGCACGATGATGTTGACCGACACGTTCAGCGTCGAGGTGATGTTGAGCGCCAGTAGGGTATCTGCATCACAAGCCGCCGCCTGATTGCCAACATAGAGCATGGTCTTGCGGCCATCGGCGTGGGTGACTTCGTGCACCGGAACGGCAACGGACTTCTCGTTTTCAGCGACTTCGAGGTCGCTTTCCTGCATGTGGATCATATTACTTCCTTGGAGGGGCGCTTAGAGCGCGAGAGGGGATGAAAGAGAGAGCCGAGCACCAAGCCCGGCAGCCAGATGCGGCGCATCAGCGATCGCGCCGAAGGCCGGCAGGACACGCTCGGCGGCGACGGCATCAGCGAGCCAAAGGTTGCAGCCGCGCGGTGGATGCACGTTCCAGGGCATGCGCGAGGCGCGCTTCTGTTGCAGCAAGCTATCGCCAAGCGAGTTTGCAGCGACGTGACCGGTGAGGATGAAGTGACGGCCTTCTTGCTGCACCAGAGATGGCAGAATGCTTTCGCGATGATCTGCTTCCACAACGACGATCAGGCTTTCGGCATCCGCTTCAACGGAACGGCCAAGGCGCGGCATCAGCTGCGTCAGAGCTTCGCGCGTTGCATCGCTGACATGGCCTTCGCGTTCGCTAGCCAGCATGCGGATTTCGCTCTCAACCACAGGGCAGACGGCGACCTTTCGGCCAGCTTCGGTGAGACGGAGCGCAAGTTCAGTCCCGCGCCCCATCTGGGGGACAGGGAGGACCGCACCCGCTGGTGCATCCCTTGCCAGATCATCAATCTGCTCGGCCAAGGTCTGCGGGCGATCGCAATAGCTGACGTCGGTGATGACCGTTGCAGCTTTCGGCGGTGTATCGAAGGCGAGGATCGTGGTCTCACGGCTCCAGTCGCCCATGTAGAGAATGCCGCCATTGTCTGGAGCATGCAGCCAAAGACCGCCAATCGCGTGACCCGACCTTCCGACCGTGAACGGAATCCCGAGGATCTCGACCGCGCCGACGAGCGGCAGCACATGGCACGCTGCGTCGGGCAGGTTGATGCCTTGCGGCACGAGCCCTCTGAACGTGGCGGCGCTGGCGTAGACCGGAGGAGAGCCCAGGCTCTCCCAAAGGTCCATGGAACCGACATGATCACCATGTGCATGCGACAGGAAGATCGCGTCGATGCAGCCAAGCTTGGTCGCATCGGGGCGCACGCCTGGCTCCGGACCTTCACCGAGGTCGAGCAGAATGCGCTTGCCGCGAAGTTCGAGAACGAAGGCGGCCGGCAGCTTGCCATTTAGACCACTGACACTGGTCAGAACTGCCATGGCAGGACCCTTTCCGGCAGGTAGCGCGAGAAAATGCTGGTGATGAGCATGATCGCAAGGATGCCGAGAACCATGAGGCAGCCCACCGCCGCGGCGAGCGTCGATGCACCACCGTCTTCGAGGAAGATGATCATCGGGCCAAGCGTGCGTGCCGACGACGAGATCAGCATGATCGAAGTCTGGATCTCGTTGATTGCGCTCATGAATACGAGGATGGCACTTGCGGTTGCCGCAGGCGCGACAAGCGGGAAGATGATCTCGACCATGCGTCGGCCCCAGCTTGCACCAGCGACCTGCGCTGCTTCTTCAAGATTGCGATCAATCTGCTGGTAGCCGGAGAGAACCGGACGCAGGGCGAGCGCGAAGAAGCCAGCGACATAGGCGACGAGGATGATCCAGGCGGTGCCGTAGAGGGAGACGTCGAAGATTGGCAGCGGGCGCAGGAAGATCAGGATCAACGCTACACCCAGCGACACGCCCGGCAGTGCATAGGCAGCATCCGTGCAGAATTGCAGAACGCGCACTAGTGGGCCCTTGCGCCAGGTCAGGAAGTAGCCAAGCAGGACGGCGATCACGGTCAGGATCACGACACTGACAGACGTCAGCCACAGCGATGTCTTCAGCGCGTCACGCAGGATCGGCTGATTGAACAACGCTGCCGTGTAATTCTTGAGCGTGAAGGTTTCCGCCGAAAGCGACAGGCCAAAGGCCGGAACCAGCGACGTTTGCAGGAGAGCCGATAGCGGCAGGAGCAGCGAGACGATCATGTAGCCCCACAGGAGGATCATGACCGGCCATGTGTAGACGCCGAGCGCGACCGTCAGCCGATTGGTGCCAAGATCAATCCGGGTATCGGCGCGACTTGCAGCCCAGTTGGCCATCAGAACGGCGGTGACGGTCAGAGCGACGAGCACGATCGACAGCATTGCCATGTTTGGCAGGGCAGACGGGCCGATATTGTTCACCTGCTGATAGATCTGAGTCATCAGCGTCGGGACGCGACCCGGAATGCCCAGCATGGCCTGAATACCGAAATTGCCGATGGCAGAGACGAAGGAGAGGCTCGCCGCAGCGAGAATGCCGCCACGCGCCAGAGGCAAGAGGACGGTGAAGACAGTGCGTGCAGGGCTCGCACCAGCCGCACGTGCAGCCTCAGCGAGGTTAAGCGGCAAACGGCGAAGGCTTGCCTGGAGGGACAGGTAGACCAGCGGCGCATTGTAGACGCCAAGCAGGAGAACCACGCCCGTCATGGAATAGAGCGGATGCCTGCTGCCGGGCTCCATCGCCATTCCCAGCATGCCAAGCACCGGGCTCGACGGGGAGAAGGCCTGAATCCACGCCATGGCAGTTACCTGCGGCGGGATCATGAGCGGCAGGACGAAGGCGAATACGAGAGCCGACTTGTGCTTCAGGTCGGTGAAGACCATCACGACCGCAAACACGACACCGATGACCAGCGAAGCGATGGTCGACAAGGTCGCGATGATCAGCGTGTTGACGAGTGCGGCGCTGGTCTGCGGTCGCGAAAACAGCTTGGTCAGGCGCTCGACCGCAAAGCCATCGCCATCAAACAGCGCCGAAATGGCGAGGCGGACAAGCGGCGCGACGGCAATTGTGCCGACCAGAAGCGTGAGAAGCACGAGGACAGCATTCTGTCCGGTGAACCGGGAGAAGATTGACAGCGCCACCTCTCGGCGGCGCTGTGCAGGCATATGAGCAAGTGATGGCAAGGGATTAACCGCCAAAGATATCGATGAACTTCGCGCGCTCGGCTTCGTCTGCAGCAACGGCTGCGTCTGCGTCGAGAGGCATCAGCTTGATTTCAGACAGCGACGGCATTCCCACTGGAGCGGCAACGCCTTCGAGAACCGGGATGTAGCCCTGCGAGGCAGCCAGCTCCTGACCTTCCTTCGACAGAATGAAGGCAACGAACGCCTTTGCGGCTTCAACCTTCTCGGTGCCCTTCACGATCGCAACCGGCTCGGCGAAGTAGCTTGCGCCCTCTTCCGGGTAGACGAACTCGACCGGCGAACCGGCACGCTTGGCGCGAAGAACGTCGGCGTCGATGTTGATCGCGTACTTCATCTGGCCGCCGGCGACCGACTTCAGCACTGGCCCGTTGCCGCCTTCAGGCGCGATGTCGAGCTCGGCCAGACGCTCGTAATAGGCCCAGCCCAGCTTTTCGTCCTGAAGCACCGAGTGCATGTGAACGAGTGCAGCGCCCGAATAGAGCGGGCTCGGAGCCGCGATCTGACCGGCATTTTCGTCAACAAGAAGCTCGGCATAGCTCGAAACCGGCTTTGCGTTCTGCGTGTTGTAGACGATGCCGTTAGCCGACAGCTTGGTGCCGAAGAAGGTGAAGTCCTTGTCGTAGACTTGGGGGTCGATACCCTCGACCGGCGCTTCCGGCCATGCCAGAA
This sequence comes from Aminobacter sp. J41, assembly GCF_000526635.1. Taxonomy (GTDB): domain Bacteria; phylum Pseudomonadota; class Alphaproteobacteria; order Rhizobiales; family Rhizobiaceae; genus Aerobium. Next base: position 5,379 of record NZ_JAGL01000057.1, on the reverse strand, counting down.
GCGTGCCGTCGCGCTTAAGCATGCCCAGATTGATCGGGTCAGCGATCAGCAGGACGTCTGCCTTGATGCCGCCAGCTTCGCGCTCCGCACTCATGATGTTCATCAGCTGCGAGGTGCCGTTGCGGGTCCACTCGACCTTGATGTCCGGGTGCTTGGCCTGGAAAGCGTCGACGGTCTGTTGTGCGATTTCCGGCGACTGAGACGTGTAAAGCATCAACGTGGTTTCCGCGTGAAGCGCGGACGAACCAAGCAGAAGCGCGAAGACGGTGGAGGTGATCAGACGCATTGGAGCACTTTCTTTTGGTCTGTGGTGGAGGATTGATTGGTTTTGGTTGATCCGAACGGCGCGCCCTGACCTTCCGGCAGTAGCCAAAGGTCATCGAATGCGACGCGGGCGTCGTCGCCGGGTTCGGGAAGCGATCCGCCACGGTCAGGGAGATCGATCGTGTAGGTCAGCGACTGATCGGCGTAAGGGCGCATCTCGAGCGACCAGTGGCCGCCGCGGTAGACACGACTGGTGATCACGACATCGAGACCATTCTGTTCGTGGTCAGCACACAGGCGCAGATTGCCTGGATGGCAGGTGGCAATTGCAAATGGCACAGGCCCTTGCGGTGGCGTGGCTCGCATGGTGACCTCGACCCCCAGCAGCGTGGCGCGCACGCGCCCGGCATATTCGGGGCGGACGTTTTCGACCGGGAACAGGAGCCCATCGCCGATGAAGGTCGCAACCGTTGCATTGGCCGGCTCGCGATAGAGCTGACGCGGGGACGCGCATTGAAGGATGCGCCCCTTGTCCATCACCGCCACGCGATCGGCGAGCGCCATCGCTTCCGACTGGTCATGGGTGATGTAGACAAGCGTTGCGCCGCTTTCGCGGTGGAAGCGCCGGAACTCTTCCTCCATCGTTGCGCGCAGACGTACATCGAGATTGGCTAGAGGCTCGTCGAGAAGAACAAGATTGTTTCGCGCGGCGAGACAGCGCGCGAGTGCAACGCGCTGGCGCTGACCACCCGACAGATCAGCCGGGCGACGGTCGGCGAAACGTGTCAGATCGACGGTTTCGAGAGCCTCACGAACCCGCTGGTCGCGCTCAGCGCGCGGCAGCCCCGCCACCTTGAGCGCATAGCCGACGTTCTGCGCAACCGACATATGCGGCCAGAGAGCATAGTTCTGGAAGACGATGCCAAGGCCGCGTTTTTCCGGCGGTACCATCACGCTGCGCGACGCAACCGTGCGGTCACCTAGCTGGACCTCCCCCTCGGTAGGCGTTTCAAAACCGGCGAGCAGACGCAGGAGCGTCGTCTTTCCGCAGCCCGAAGGCCCCAACACCGCAAGAAACTCACCCGCCTTGATATTCAGGCTGACATCCCGAAGAACAGGCGTCTTGCCGTAGGCTTTGCTGACATTCAGCAGGCTTGCGCTCGTCATAAAATTCACCCGGATCGTTTGTCTGGGTGAGGAAATGACGGCCGATCATGACAGCCGATTTACGGTTTTATTGAAGTTTTGCGACAGTCCCCAAAACCGGCAGAACGAGAACCGCAACGAAGCCGGCCGGCCGATTGGCAAGCTCGATCCTGCCCCCCACGGCAGCAGCTATGTCGTGCGCAATGGCAAGGCCTATGCCGGTGCCGGTACCAGTTTCATCAAGCCGCTTGCCGCGCTCGACGATGGTCTTGAGCTGATGATCGGGAACGCCGGGGCCGTCATCCGCCACGCTGAGGCGGATTTGGCGGTCGTGCTCGACAGCGTCGATCCTCACCTCGCCCCGCGCATGATGCAACGCGTTCTCGGCCAATGCGCCCAACGCCTCAGCCATGTCTGCGGGATCGATTACTGCCTGCAAGCCAGTTGGCACGTCAATGACCCACTCCAGCTCGGCACCACGCGGCGTGCGATGCAGGACCGAAACGATCTGGTCCACCACCTTTTTCACATTGGCCGACTTGTTCTTGGCTTGTATCGACACGCGCGAACGCACCAACTCGCGTTCGACATGCGCTTGCATCGCGCTGGCTATTTCTTCGATCGAGTTCGCGGACGCCGTCTCGTCGCGTTCGCGCAGTCGACCAGCCTCGCCCAATAGCGCCTGAAGCGGGGTCTTTAATCCATGCGCGAGATCAGCCGCGCGGAACCGTGCGCGCTCGATATCGGCTTCGCGCATCTTCAAGAGCTCATCGATTTCACTTGCGAGCGGCTGCACCTCGTTCGGCCATTCATCGCCCATGCGATCCGTTTCGCCTGCCCGCAAGGCGGCGATGCGTTGGCCAATGGCGCGCAACGGGCGAAGGCCAAAGATCAGCTGCGCCAGCTGGGCGCCGAGAAGCGTGATGGTGAGCAAGGCGAGATAGGGAGCGAGGTCTTTAGCAAACGCGTTGCGAGCCGCAACAAACTCGCCCGAATCCATCGCAACCGACGCCGTTACCATCCCCCCGTTCAGGGAGGGCGGCAGGGTGACGGACCTCGACACAGCCAGCAACTCCGCCCCGTCCGGTCCCTTTATCCGATGTATCTGCGCCTCGGCCTGCGGGACAGAAGATACGGGGATATCCAATGAACCGTCCCAGAGTGAACGCGAGCGCAGCACATTGTCCGCCGCGGCAAGCTGCCAATACAGCCCGCCATAGGGACGGTGGAAACGAGGATCGGTCGGCGGACTGCTGATGCCAAGCTGATTGTCTGGCTGCAATGTCAGCCCAGCCAGAACCTGCTCCAGCTGCAGTTCCATCTCGGCAACAGCGCGCCGCTCGACGTGCAAGGCAAAGAGCCCCGTCAGAGCCCAGGCGGCAAGGCCGAGAGCGACGATCGTGGCGATGGCCCCAAGGAGTGCCAGGCGCAGACGAAGCGACAGACGTCTCACTTGGTCACACCCGAAGCGTCATCGTCCCCGGCCAAGCTATAGCCAAAGCCGCGACGCGTCACGATGAATTGCGCGCCGAGCTTGCGCCGCAAACGCGCGATGATTGCCTCCAGCGCGTTGGCCTCCCGGTCATTGTCGACACCGTAGAGATGTTCGCGCAACTCAACCGGTGACACGGCGCGATCCTTGTGCGTGGCAAGATATGCCAAAGCGCGGTATTCCAGCCCCGTCAGGTTGATCGGCGCACCGCGTAGGGTCACCGACATGCGCACCGTATCGATCGACACGGCGCCGATTTCCTGAACTGAGGTTGCACGTCCGGCTGCCCGGCGCACCAGCGCCCTTGCGCGAGCGATGACTTCTTCCATGCGAAATGGTTTGGGCAGATAGTCGTCAGCGCCTGCGTCGATGCCTTCAACGCGCTCTTGCCACGTGCCCCGCGCAGACAGGATGAGGACCGGCGTTTCAAGCCCACCCGCACGCCACTTCTTCAAGACCGACAAGCCATCCATGCCGGGAAGTCCGAGGTCGAGCAGGATCAGGGCAAAATCTTCCGTATCACCCAGAAACCAGGCGTCTTCGCCATTCGATGCGGTATCAACAATGAACCCGGCCCCCGAGAGAGCCGCAGCAATGTCTGCAAGGATGCGTGCATCGTCCTCAACTACAAGAATACGCATCAGTCATCGATCTCGCGCTCGAGGATGCGCCCGCTCGCGGCATCAATCTTCATTTCGACGATCTGCCCGCCGCGGCCAATGATTTCGACCTCATAGACATAGCGGCCGTCATCTTCATCGAGTGAGACATCGATGACGCGGCCCGGCGTATCACGCGCTGCGACTTCAAGAATACGGTTCAATGTCAGGATCGCCCCCCGCTCGACCGCTGCGCGCGCGCGATCATGATCGTCGTCGTCCGCGAGTGCGGGCGCGGCGAGGGCAAGCATCACAACGGGGCACAGCCATCGAAACATCCCTCTTTCTCTATCGAATTGAACCTGACAGCAAGCTGACAAAACCCGTCAGGATGCTGTCAGCGACGATCTGCCAAAACCTCAGGCAAGCAGCTGAACGGTTTGGCTGCCCCGAAACGAAGGGTTTTACGATGAAAACTGCACTGATCACCGTCTCCGCCGCACTCCTGCTCACGTCCGCCGCCAGCGCCCAGGCACCGTCCGTTGCCGGATCCTCCAACGACTGGATGAGCGTCAGCGCCCTGTCATCCCAGCTCGAAGCGCAAGGTTATACCGTCCTCGAAGTCGACCGCGACGATGGCCGCTACGAAGTCGAGATGCGCGACACGAACGGGGTCAAGTACGAAGCCAAGATCAACCGCATCACCGGCGAAATCATCGAGCGCGAGCGTGAGGACGACTGAGGGGTGCGAGCAACCAGTGCGGCCCAAGCTGGCCGCACTGTCAACACCCTGCCTCGCAAGCACGAGTAACGCACCGGGAATGGCAGCCAATGCATCGCATCCTGACATTTCGAGGTTGCCGGCCAGCGGTATTCCGATTGGAGGGCCTGCACCTGCCGGTGGTGTGGGAAGGCGATGGTCGGCATCCGGCGAGTAACGAGCGGACATATCTCAGGCAGTGGGACTCGGCGCGGTGCATAACCGAGTCCCTAGAAACCTAGAGTTCCATACCAATGGCCCGACGGATCGCTATCTGCACCGGAGACGGTGGTAGAGCCGGATCAAACTCACCTTTCGGCAGGAGTGCGGGTTGGGCCATGAAACGAGGCCTGGTGCCGCGGTGCGGTTGTGCTGAGTGGACGAGGAAGGGGTGGCAGAGATAAACCGTCCCAGCCTCCCCAGTGGCCAGCACTTCTTCGCAACCCGCGGTCGAAGCGAAGCCATCAGCGGCCAGTTCGCCAAGCGTGAGGCCGTCCTCTCCGGCCGGGAGCAACTGCCTCGCAATTGCGCGGTGCGAACCTTTCCTGACTTTCGTCGGAGCATCCAGTTCCCCGACATCGGAGAAAAGGAACAGCATAAGCAGGGCGCGGCCCCTGCTCTTGACGTTGACCCGCCACTGCATGAAGTCGGGGTTATCGGTACCAAAGTTGGCATCAACGTGCCATCCCACATCCCCGGGCTCGTCAGGGGACGGGAAGCGCACCGGGAAGGTGCCCAAGCCGTTGGGCTTCAACCAGCGGCCCTTGCCGACCAGGGCATTGAACCGCGCCGGGATTGCCGGAGGCTCCCCCTCTTGAGAGTAAGGAGCCATCATGACGAAACGGAACGGCAATACCTATTCACCTGAAGTGCGCGAGCGCGCGGTTCGAATGGTTCTGGAACATCGAGGCGAGTATGCTTCGGAATGGGAAGCGATCAATTCGATCGCCTCGAAGATCGGCTGCACCGGCGAGACGCTTCGCGGTTGGGTGCGCCGTGCTGAGCGCGATGCAGGCATGCGCCCTGGGCCGACGAGCGCGGAGCTGTCGCGGATCAAGGAGCTTGAACGGGAGGTTCGCGAGCTTCGTCAGGCCAATGAGATCCTGCGCAAGGCGTCG
>NZ_JAGL01000056.1 GCF_000526635.1 Aminobacter sp. J41 | reverse complement strand
GACGCAGACGCTGATGCCGACGCCGATGCTGATGCCGATGCTGATGCCGATGCTGATGCTGATGCCGATGCGGATGCCGATGCCGACGCAGACGCCGATGCCGATGCCGATGCAGACGCGGATGCAGATGCGGATGCCGATGCCGACGCTGACGCTGACGCTGATGCAGATGCGGATGCTGATGCAGACGCCGATGCTGACGCGGACGCGGACGCGGATGCAGACGCCGATGCGGATGCAGACGCTGACGCCGACGCGGACGCCGACGCGGACGCCGACGCTGATGCCGATGCGGATGCAGACGCTGATGCCGACGCTGACGCTGACGCTGATGCCGATGCGGATGCCGATGCTGACGCGGACGCCGACGCAGATGCGGATGCCGACGCCGATGCGGATGCCGATGCCGACGCAGACGCCGACGCGGATGCCGACGCTGATGCGGACGCAGACGCCGACGCTGACGCGGATGCCGATGCGGATGCAGACGCAGACGCCGATGCCGATGCGGATGCAGACGCTGACGCAGATGCTGATGCTGATGCCGACGCCGATGCGGATGCCGACGCAGACGCAGACGCTGATGCAGATGCTGACGCCGACGCAGACGCGGATGCAGATGCAGACGCCGATGCGGATGCGGACGCAGACGCGGATGCGGACGCCGATGCCGATGCCGACGCGGATGCTGATACCGATGCGCCGGCGGCCCCGGCTGTCACCGTCGCTGGCGATCGCGTCACGCTGCTGATCGAAGGCGAAGCGGGAGCGACCGCAAACGTCTACGACACCAACGACAACCTCCTGGGTTCCGTCGTGCTGGACGAGAACGGCCAGGGTTCAGTCACGGTCGCGCCGAGCAACGGTTTCGATGCTGTCGTCACGCTCACCGACGCGGCGGACAACGAATCCCTTCCGACGCCGGTGACGCTGCCAGATTCGCTGGCGCCGGACGCGCCGGAGGTGACGGTCGCCGAGGACGGTCTCACGCTCGACATCGACGGCGAGCCAGGCGCGACCGCAAAGGTCTACGACGGCAACGGCGATCTCATCGGCACCGTGGTGCTGGACGGGGACGGCCACGGCACGGTCGTCGTGCCGGCAAGCGAGGGCGGCAACGCCTATGTGACCCAGACGGACGCGGCCGAGAATGAGTCGCTCCAGACGCCGGTCCCGCTGCCGAACACCTTCATTCCGGCCGCGCTGGAGATGGTCGCGGATGCGGCGGTGCTACAGGACACGGTGACGATACAGCCCGAAGCTGATCCGTCCAGCGACAGCCAGTCGGTAACGTCGCTGCTGACGCTGGGCCTCCTCGGCGACCTGGTCGACCTCGACATCGGTTCCGGCCACCCGCTGGTCAAGTTCGATGTCGGCACGGGCAACAACGAGGTGGTGCTGCGGCCGATGGTGTCGGGCGTGGTCGATCTCGAGATCCTCAGCAAGTTCGTGATGTTCATCGAAGTGAAGGACGAGTACGGCCGCTGGGTTCGTTACGAGACCGACGAGCCGAGGATCGACGACGGCCTGCTGCGGCTCGACCTGCTCGGCTTGCTGGGCGACGATGGCTCGGTGGTCCTCACCGACTTCCCGGCCGGCGAGTACCGCGCGGCACTCGTGCCGGATCCGACGCTGCTCGACCTGTCGCTGGTGCAGACGCGCGCCCTGTCGGTCACGGCGACTGACGTGACGGAGACCCACGAGGTCGTGGCGCTCAGCGCGGCGGAAGGCAACTTCCTTGACGCGGCAACAGCGGGCGCCAATGCGGAGCTGATCGTCTCGAAGGTGACCATCAACGGCACCGAGTATGCGGTGCCGGACGAAGGCGCCACCATCAACGGCACCTACGGCACGCTGACCATCGCCCGGGACGGCACCTACAGCTACGAGGCCAATCCGGCCGCGGGTGCGGGCGTCGACAACTTCACCGTCACGGTGAAGCAGCCGCGGACGGGCGCCGAGGTCGAAGGCACGCTGAGCATCGGTGCGCAGATCGGCACAGGTACGCCTGAGGCCGTCATCGACGCGGTGGACGTGGTCGATGGCGCCGAGCTGGTCGTGAAGCCGGCCTGGTCCGATGAGCCGAAGCACGACGTGGGTTACACGCTTCTGGAACTCGTGGGGGCACCTGTCGGTTACCTGCCGAGCTTCGAGTTCACCGTGGCGGAGGGCCAAAGTGCCTTCGTCTCGATGGAGGCGACGTTCTACACCGTCCTCGGTGTCGGCACGACAGGTCGCATTACGGTGTCGAAGTGGAACGGCACGGCGTGGGAGACGCTGAGCAACAATGTCGACGGCGGTCTTCTCGACCTGCTGGGCGCCTCGGGAACCGATGTGAAGGGCGCTGCAGAGTTCACCGAACCTGGTCGGTACCGGGTCCAGGCAGTGTCGCAGGGCGTGCTGGGCGTCAGCACGAACATCACGATCGACGGCCGGGTCATCACCTTCGATCTCGACGAGGTCGGCGGCTACGACCAGGTGGCGGCACACGGCAACGTCATCGAGGCGAGCGACGCCGATGCGACCACGCTGGTCACCGAGGTGAACGGCCAAGCGATCACCGGCATCGGTGAAAAGACGGTCATCGTCGGCCAGTATGGCGTGCTCGAGATCGACGTGTACGGCAACTACGTCTACACGCCGACCGCTGCGGGTGCCGGCATCGGGCAGGTGGAACATTTCACCTACACGATCCGCAACGCCGCCGGTGTCACCGACACGGCAACGCTGCACATCCGCATCGACAGCCCGGATGTTGGCGTCAGCTGGCCGAACTGGCCGGACGATCCGACCCAGCCTGCGGTGATCGGCGTCGTTGCCGACGACGATACCGCATCGGCAGCCGTCAACAGCGCCTACAAGGTGACGACGGGCGGACCTGCCGAGCACGCCGAGTCCGCCGTCATGACGAACGGGGTGCAGACCCGCACGACAACGCTGCAGTTCACGGTCGATCCGGACACGCAGGCGAACGTGCTGATCAAGGCGCTGTCGCCGGGCAACACGGTCAACAATGTCGACTGGACGATCACGGTTACGGATGCCGGCGGCAATGTCGTGGCAACGTTCGGCAAGACTGAAAGCACCGGTGGATACTGGGCCGGCTTCACGCTGAACAAGACACTGAACGACCTCGCAGCAGGTACGTACACCGTCACGGCGACCTACAAGGCCAACTCCAGCATCGGGGCGGTCAATGGCAGTGCGCCGGATACGGTCGAGCTCGATTACAGCTTCGTCTCGGTGACGCATCTCGACGAGTATGTCGCGGATGCGGCAACGCCGGTTTCCGGCAACGTCCTTGCCGACGACACGCTGGCTTCGGTCTTCACCAAGTTCCTGGTGCAGGACGAGAACGGCGACTTCATCGAGGTGACGGAAGCGAAGACCGTCACGGGTGACTTCGGCACGCTGACCATCAATCCGGATGGCAGCTACACCTACATGCCGAATGCGGATCTCGATGCCATCAACCAGGTGGACCAGTTCACCTACCGGCTTGAGCATCCGAACGGCACCACGTCGGATGCAACGCTCGCGATCACCATCGAGAACGGCACCGGCCCGTATGTGCCGCCGGAGCCGATGATGATGGCGATGTCGTTCGGCGGCGACGATGTCGTGCCGCTGGGCGAGTTCGGCGACTTCGGCGGCGACGACGTGCCGATGGGCGCGCTGTCGCTCGGCGAGGACGACCTCTTCGACCTCGGCGACGGGGAGGGCGATCTCGACCTCAGCTTCGGCGACGACGAGGACACTGTCCCGGTCTCCGGCTCGCAGGAAAACGGCACCGGCGCCGGCGACACGCCGCTGGTCGAGGATCCGTTCGCCTTCATCGAAAACCCGGATGACGACGACCTGACGACCCACCCGATCATCTGATCGGCGTGACAGAAAATCCGGCCGGGGCTTTCCCGGCCGGGCAAAACGAACCGGTCTGCCGCGATGCAGGGGTCACTGCGGCGGACCTATCCGAAACTCAGCGAAGCGGGGGCACGCGAAGCTGAAGGACAAGAGGATGAAGATCGAAGCGTCCGGGAGCACCGGCGGTGGGGGGAGCAGCTTCGACGCGGAAGGCTGGATTGCCGCCTTCTGCTACGTTGCTCAGCACTATGGATTGTCAATGTCGGTGCAGGGGCTGCGCCTCTCCTCCGCATTCTCGACCAGCGACAGGCCGCAGACGCGGATCACTGAGCTTGCGCGCGGTGCCGGTCTGCGCGTGCGCTTCATCGACCCCGCCACGTCGCATGTGACGAGCTGGCAGCTGCCGGTCATCGTCGAGCTGCGCAACGGGCAGGTCGCCGTCGTTGTCGCGCTCAGCGACGACGAGCAGGCCGGCGTCGTCTTCTCCGATGTCGACGACCTGCAGCCCGTGCCGGCGGAAAAGATCTTCAGCCAGGCGCGCGCCATCATCGTCGCGCGGCCGCGCCGATCGATCGCCGACGCGCGCGTCGACAGCTACATCAAGCCCTATGAGGAGAACTGGCTGCGCCGGCTGATCCTCAGCGCCAGGGGCTCCTACTTCCACGTCATGATCGCCTCGCTGGTGGCGAACGTGCTGGGTCTGACCGGCATCCTGTTCTCGATGCAGGTCTACGACCGCGTCGTGCCGGCGCAGTCCTACCCGACGCTCTACGTGCTGTTCGGCGGCATGATGCTGGCGATCTTCTTCGATTTCGTCATGCGCAAGACGCGCTCGGGCGTGATCGACATCATCGGCAAGCATATTGACCTGCGCCTGTCGGACCGGATCATGGGCCACGCGCTGCGCGTGAAGAACCGCGTGCGGCCGCAGTCGACCGGCTCGTTCATTGCCCAGATCCGCGACATCGAGCAGGTGCGCGAGATGCTCACCTCGACGACGATCACGGCGCTGGCGGACCTGCCGTTCTTCTTCCTGTTCCTCGGCGTGTTCTGGTACATCGCCGGCCAGCTGGCGCTGATCCCGCTGGCGGCGCTCGCTGTCATGCTCCTGCCCGGCATTCTCGCGCAGGGAAGGCTGCGGCGCTATGCGCAGTCGGCGATGCGGGAAGGCTCGCTGCGCAACGCCATGCTCGTCGAGGCGATCCAGGGCATCGAGGACATCAAGACCCTGCAGGCGGAAGACCGCTTCCAGCAGCAGTGGAACCACCTCAACCAGGTCACCGGCGAGGCGCAGCTCAAGCTGCGCGCGCTGACGAGCGGGCTCAATGCATGGACGCACTGCGTGCAGCTTGGCGTCTATGCCTGCGTCATCTTCTTCGGCGTTCCTTACGTGATCGAGGGGACGATGACGACCGGCGCGCTGGTCGCCGCCTCGATCCTGTCGTCCCGCATGATCGCGCCCATGGCGCAGGTGGCGCAACTGACCAGCCGCATCCAGCACGCGCGGGTGGGGGCAAAGAGCCTCGACCAGATCATGCGCATGCCGATCGACCATCCGCCGAGCGAAACGCGTGTCCATTGCGATGCGATCGCCGGCGCCTATGAGCTGAAGTCCGCCGTGTTCCGCTATGGCGACGAATCCTCGCCGCCGGCGCTGTCGGTGAGGAGCCTTCGCATCCGCCCGGGCGAAAAGATCGCCGTGCTGGGCAAGAACGGTGCGGGCAAGTCGACGCTCTTGCAGGCGTTATCCGGCATGCTGGAGGCAAGCGCCGGCGAGGTGCTGCTCGAAAACCTCGCCATGCAGCACATCGACCCGGCTGATGTGCGCCGCGACGTCGGCCTGCTCACGCAGGACGCACGACTGTTCCACGGCACGCTGCGCGACAACATCCTGATGGGCGCGCCGCGCGCGACGCAGGAACAGATGCTGGAGGCGCTGGCGATGGTCGGCGCCCACGAGTTCATCCGCAAGCTGCCGAAGGGCCTCGACCACATGATCCTCGAGGGCGGGCTCGGCCTGTCGGGCGGGCAGAAGCAGGCGATCCTACTGGCCCGTCTTCTCGTGCGTCAGCCGCGCGTGGTGCTGCTCGACGAGCCGACCGCGGCGATGGACGAGGCGACCGAACGCCACTTCATCCGCGAGTTCGGCGAGTGGGCCAGGGACAGGACCGTGGTGATCGCCACCCACCGCATGCGCGCGCTCGAACTTGTCGACCGCATCATCGTCATCGAGAACGGCCTGGTGGCGCTCGACGACGAGCGCGAGCGGGCGCTGCTCGTCCTGCGCGGCATGAGCCAGCAGGGCGGCAAGAAGGGACGAGCCGACGGCGCGTCGAAGATCAACCACGAATCCGGCGTAGAGGTCTGACATGACCGTGACGAACGCAGACGCCGACTACATCTGGACCGAGATCGAGGGCGATCGCGCGCGGCTGCGCCGCTCGCGCCGCATCATCTGGTGGACCGCGCTCCTGCTGATCATGGGCCTTGGATGGGCCTATGTCGCCGCGCTCGACGAGGTGTCGACCGGCAGCGGCCGGGTGATCCCGACCATGCGCGAACAGGTGATCCAGTCGCTCGAGGGCGGCATCCTTGCCGAACTCAATGTGCGGGAGGACCAGATCGTCGAGGCGGGCGAGGTGCTGGCCCGGCTCGACCCGGTCAAGACCGAGTCCAATGTCGAGGAAAGCGCCGCGAAGTACCGCGCCGCGCTCGCAAGCTCGGCGCGTCTCTTTGCCGAGGTCAGCGGTACTGAGGTCGTCTTCCCGCGCGAGCTCGACGATTATCCCGAGCTCAAGGCCTCCGAAATGAAGCTCTACGAGGCGCGCAAGCGCGGTCTCGAACAGACGCTGACCTGGATCGACGAGTCGACACAGCTGGTAAAGCGCGAGCTGGAGATCAACGAGACGCTGACCAAGATGGGCGCGGCCAGCACCGTGGAAGTCATCCGCCTCAAGCGCCAGCTGGCGGAGCTCGAGCTCAAGGCGGTCGAGACGCAGTCGCAATATGTCGTTGCCGCGCGCGAGGAACTCGCCAAGGCCAATGCCGAGGTGCAGGCGCTCGCCTCCGTGGTGCGCGGGCGGGCCGACGCGCTCACGCGCCTTACCATCCGCTCGCCGGTGCGGGGCGTCGTCAAGAACATCGAGGTCAACACCATCAACGGCGTCATCCCGCCCAACGGCAAGCTGATGGACATCGTGCCGGTCGACGACCAGCTGATGGTCGAGGCGCGGATTTCGCCGCGCGACATCGCCTTCATCCATCCGGGCCAGCGCGCCAGCGTGAAGATCACCGCCTACGACTACGCCATCTATGGCGCGCTCGAAGGCTCGGTCACCTCGATCTCGCCGGACACGATCCAGGACGAGACCGACCCGAAGGTGTTCTACTACCGCGTCTTCATCGAAACCGCCGCCGACGCACTGGTGAACAAGGCCGGCAAGCGCTTCCCGATCACGCCGGGCATGGTTGCGACCGTCGACATCCATACGGGCTCCAAGACCGTGCTCGAATATCTCACGAAGCCGTTCAACAAGGCGCGCGAAGCGCTGCGCGAACGCTAGAAAAAGCCTGAACGGAAGCCGCGATGCTGATGCCTGAACGGGAATTTGACAGCCGTCTCGCGCGCCTTCGCGAGGCGGGACAGGCGGCGATGAAGCCGCTTGCCGCCCCGCATCCGCGTTATGCGCTGTTCCTCTCGGTCAGCGACGGTGACCGGCGAGCAAAGGTCGTCGGCGGCACCGGCGAGGATTTCGACGCCGCATGGGCGATGGCTGCCGGACGACTCGCTGACGTCATGGCCGCGCAGAACATTACGGGCAGGTGGCTGCGGCTCGACTGGGTCGAGGATGTTCAGTCCATGCGCTGGAAGGAGTTTCGCGCGCTGCTTGCCGGCATCAAGCGCAACTATTTCCGCCATGCCCTCGCGCTCGACCGCGATCTCAGCGTCGCTTTCCTCGAACAGGAACTAAACGCCAACGCCATGCTCTATGGCGGAAACGCGGTCTTCTCGGTCGTCGTCAACGAGAAGAATTTTGCGCTCTACGCGCGGACCAAATTCCCCGAGTTGCCAGCTGTCAACTTTGCCGACGAAGGCGAGGTTTTTGTCCTTTCGACCGCCGGCGCGTTCTCGGCCGAGACCGGCGAAATCTTCGCGCTCAACCCCTCCGGCCCCGACGCCAGCCGCCGCCGGATCGAGCAGCTTGCCGAAGACGACGTCCTTGGCCTGATCCGCAATTCGTCGAACTATCTAGCCGGCGAGGTGCAGGAGGATGGCCGTTTCATCTATGGTTATCATCCCTGCTTCGACCGGCGCATCGAGGCCTACAACGCGCTGCGCCACGCCAGCTCCACCTATGCGATGATCGAGGCGTGGGAGGTGACGCGCGACGAGCAGCTGAAGGCGGCGATCGACCGCTCGCTGGGCTATGTCAGCCGCGAGCTCGTGCGCGAGGCAAAACTGTCCGACGGCAGCGAGGCCGCGTTCCTGGTGGAAGCCAATGGCGAGGTGAAGCTCGGCGGCAATGCCGTCACTATTCTTGTCCTCGCCAAGTACAGCGCCGTCACCGGCACCACCGATCTCCTGCCGCTTGCCGAAAGACTCGCGGCCGGCATCCGCTTCATGCAGGACGCCGAGACCGGCGCCTTCGTCCACGTGCTCAACTTCGCGGATCTTTCGGTGAAGGATGCCTTCCGCACCATCTATTACGATGGCGAGGCGGCCTTCGGCCTGATGCGGCTCTACGAGCAGACGCGGAACCCGGCTCTCCTCGAAACCGTCGAGAAGGCGTTCGGGCATTTCATCGCCGCCGAGCACTGGCGCCACCACGACCACTGGCTGAGCTACTGCGTCAACGAACTCACGCGCTACCGGCCGGAGGAACGCTATTTCCGCTTCGGCATCCAGAATTTCGCCGACTACCTCGACTTCGTCATCGAGCGCATCACAACTTTCCCGACGCTGCTCGAACTGATGATGGCGGCCGAGCGCATGCTTTCCCGCATTGCCGGGAACGCGGAGCTGAAGCACCTGCTCGGGCTGGTGGACATCGACAAATTCTACCGCGCGCTGGAGACCCGCGCGCATTACCTGCTCAACGGCCATTTCTGGCCGGAGCTGGCGATGTACTACCGCAACCCCAGCCGGATCGCCGGCTCCTTCTTCATCCGCCACCACGCTTTTCGCGTGCGGATCGACGACGTGGAGCACTACCTGTCCGGCTTCGTTGCTTACCTCCGCTATCTGCGCGAGGGAGAAGCCTCCCGCTGCGCTGTCGAGGCGGCGGCGGCAGAAGCGCAGGTTGCGGCGCCGCAGGAAGCCGAAACCGGGTGGACGCCGGACAACGTCGCCGCCGCCATCGCCGGCGAATGGATCGTTCCTCCGCCGGAAAACTGGCGCGCGGCCGGGCTGTCGACCTATGCGCCGGCGATGCAGCCGGGCAATCTGGTGGTCGTGCGCCATGGCGAGGAAAAGGTCGGCATGCTGCTCTCGGTCGTGAAGCGGATGGACCCGCCGCCAGCCGGCGCGATCACCACCGGGCATACCGCGGAAGACCTGCCCGGCCTTCCGCTCCTGAAGGTGCAAAACACCGCCGAAGCGGTGCTGGCGATGGGCCGCTATGCCCGCGCGCGCATGACCGGAAAGGTCGTTGCCGTCACCGGCAGCTCGGGCAAGACCACGACGGTGGCGATGGCCGCGCACGCGCTCTCAGCATGGGGCCCGGTCTGCAAGAGCGCCTTCAACGCCAACCTGCCGCATGGCGTTGCCTGGAACCTCGCCTCGATGCCGTGGGACACGCCGCACGCAGTGCTGGAACTCGCCATCGGCCGCATGGCCGTCAGCGCCCGGATGGCGCAGCCCGACGTTGCGATCTTCACCAACATCGCGCCGGCGCATCTCGGCGAAAAGTCGACGCTGGCCGACATTGCCCGCACCAAGAGCGCGATCTTCCTCGGCATGAAGGAGGGCGCGACCGCTGTGCTCAACCGCGACATGGCCGAGTGGGACACCGTCTTCGCGGCCGCGAAAGCCCGCAAGCTGCGGGTGATCGCCTATGGCGCTGGGGAAGAATGCGACGTCCGGCTGCTGGCCTTCGATCCGGCGACCCGCGAGGTCCGCGCCCGCCTGTTCGACCGCGAGCTCACCTACCGCATCGGCTCGTCCGCCCGCCACATGGCGGTCAACAGCCTCGCCATTCTCTCCGCCATCGCGGCGCTCGGCCACGAGCTGGAACCCGCCCTTCCGCTCATCGAAAGCTTCTCAGAACTTCCCGGACGCGGCGAGGTGTTCGAGCTGTCCCTCGACGGCCGCGCGATCCGGGTGATCGACGACGCTTACAACGCCAATCCGGGCTCGATGGCGGCTGCCCTCGAACGCCTTTCCGGCGAGCCCGGCCAGCGCCGCGTCGCGGTGCTCGGCGAAATGGCGGAACTCGGCCCCGCCGCCGAAACCTACCACACCGAGCTTGCTTCCCTGATCGCCACCTCCGCGATCGATCGGGTCCATGTCTGCGGCGATCTTTATCGCGCGTTCTGGGAAAACCTTCCCGCATCCAAACGCGGCACCTTCGCCACCTCCCTCGATGACCTGCGCGAAACCCTCCTGCGCGACCTCGCTTCCGGCGACGTCGTCCTGTTCAAAGGCTCGCACAGCACGAAGATGCACGTGCTGGTGGCGTGGCTGAAGGAAAGGGGCGCTGCTGCCGGCTGACGGGCAGGGAGGGACGTGTGGAACCCAGGCCGGCTAGTTGGCTTCCGTCTGCGTCTCGGCGGGCGGGTTGTCGGTGCTTTCGGGCTGAAGGTTCATCACCACCGCGATCAGCACGATGATGACGACGAAGGCGAGAAGCATCCAGGATTTTCCGCTCATGTCATCTCCAGCTCAACTGCTCAGCCGGCGCCGCCGACGGGGGTGGTGACCTTGCCGCTGCCGCCGCAGTCGGGGCACTCGCGCCCCTCAACGCGGCCGGTGCCGGCGCATTTGCGGCAGACGTTTTCGGCGGAATAGGGCGTGCCGTCGGGCACGCGGTCGGAATTTTCCCTCTCGGGCGTGTCTGGGTCCGGCATGGCTGAGCTCCCTGATCGCGCCTAATCGCCACTGCCTGCCAATGTTCCCCGCCTTCATCGTCCGGAACATTGAGAGTTGCGCGCGGTTCGGCGGCAGATGAACCCGAAGAGGCAGACGATGAAGAAGATGACGATCGGCGCCGCCGTGCTGGCGCTGGGACTGGCGCAGGCGCTTTCCAGCGCGGCGTGGGCGCAGGACGACACCCAGACCAATACCGCCGCCGGCAAGACCGGGCGCGTCAGCGTGAGCGGCACCGGCAGCGACACCGGCGCGCTGCCCGCCGAGTGGGATGGCGAAATCGGCGACGCGCTGTTCCTCGACACCGGGGCTGGCACATTGCGGCCTGAACCCGAATTCCGCGAAAATTTCGCGAGGCTCTCACCCGAGCAGCAGGCCGCCGTGCGCGAGCACTGCGCAAAGAGCGACACCCGGTCGGGCGAGGGGAGCGACGCGGCAGCCAGCGGTTCCAGCAGCGGCACTTCTCCATCCGGCAATCAGGCCGCCACGGGCGGCACGGGCGGCACGGCCGGGCAGGGGGCAACCGCTTCAGACGCCGGGGCCACAGCGGCTACGGCCGGCAGCGGCGCAGCGCCTGTCGAACCCGATGTCCCGCATGGACCGCTCATCCGCCTCTGCGAGTGGGTCGCAAGCATCCGCTAGGCGCAGCGGTGATGGCGGCGGGCGGCGCCGAGCGTGGCTATCTCCATCGGTTAGGCTTAGATGTTCCGGCAGGTGTCCCGGATCAGGCTCGGGCGGTGGCAATCTGAGGGCCGTTCATGCGGCGCGAGCCGAACTGTCGTGCGCTTCGCCCAGGTCCGCCTGTGCTTTTCCTTCCGCTCCGCCTGACAGTACTGGCGCAGGATCCTCCCTGCGAAGCGGGGGAGGTGGCGCGCAGCGCCGGAGGGGGCGGATGCGCACACCCACAGAAGTTCGCAAACAGATGGACTGCAATCGGGTATGGCTCAGCGCGGCACGCCCCCTCCACCATGCTTCGCATGGTCCCCCTCCCCCA
>NZ_JAGL01000055.1 GCF_000526635.1 Aminobacter sp. J41 | reverse complement strand
AAATCGACTATCCCTTCCATGACCGCGACGCCATCGTCACCCATTGCGGCCGGCTTTGCCGTCACCGCAAGAAGATCAACATCTCCACCGTGCTGGCTGGACAGAAGCTGGGAATTAAGGAAGTCGATGACGGCATTTGGCTCGTCAGCTTCCTGCGCTATGATCTTGGATATATCGACCTGGAACAGAGGACACTGCAAACAATCGACAACCCGTTTGGCACGAGGTTGTCACCCATGTCTTAGGGACAAACTGTTACCTATGTCTCCGGGTCGGACAGATTCGCCGTGGCGGAGGGAGAGGACTCATCCTCTAACTCTCTGATAAGCCATGGCGAATCGCCCACAACTCCCGCCCATTTCCAAGCATTTCCTCGTATGCGCAGATTTACCCGAGTGCAACGAAAGACAGGTGATTTCTACCAATAGACTCCGTGTCGACGGAATTTGGGCGGCAAGAACGAGGGTAGCCGTGGTTTATAAGACATGCCCGTGATTGTCGGATACTGCGGTGTTGCCAGGGCGGTGAGTTCACGCAGCCTGGCGATCCGGCTTTCTGTGCTTGGATGCGTTCGCAAGAGGGACGGCTCGGGAATGCGTCGGCCGGGGAGAAAAATTTCCTCCCAGAACCTTCCGACACGGCGTTCGAGTTTGCTCAGCGCTCTCATGAGACCCTCCGGGTCGCCGGTCAGCTCCGCCGCCGCGCGATCTGCGTCATACTCGCGGGTGCGCGACAGGCCGAGTTGCACGAGCGCCATCAAGGTGGGCGCGAAGATGAGAAGCGCCACGATATGCCACGGAACATAGACCGCGCCCGCGAAAATAAGAGGTAGGTTGAGGAGCAGCAGAAATTGTCCAAGCCAACTCGCGAGGGAAACCAACCGTGACAGCATATCGGCCAATCCCATGATCCACAGGTCGCGGTTCGCGATGTGGCCAACTTCGTGAGCCAGGACCCCGACGAGTTCGCGACCGTCGAGGAGTTGAAGCAGTCCATCGGTGACGCAGATTGTACTGTCTTCCGGACTGCCCATCGCGAAGGCGTTCGGCAACGGGCTCGATACGCGATAGAGCTTCGGCGCGCGCGGCAAATCGGCACGTCGCGCAAGTTCCGCTATTCCTGCGACAAGGCCGGGCGCATCACGTCCCGTTATGCGCTCCGCCTGATATGCGGACAGCAAGAAGTCTTGCGGCAGATTGGGGACAAAAATCAGACCCGCAACCATTCCGAAGGCAAGCAGCAGCCCCACCTCCGCGCCGACGACCGCTGTCATGGACACCCAGGCGATCATCGCCATAAGGCCAAGCAAGAGCGCGGATTGGACGAGATTGATAAATCGATGCCTCGTCGAGACAGCGGGCATTTCCGGCTCCTATCGCGGTTCGCCGAGTGTGATCTTGAGGCTCTTGCGCTGATCGCCGCGCCGGATGTGCAGTTCAACCTGATCCCCGGGGCGATGCGCTTCCAGCGCCGCGATCAGGTCAGCCGCTTCATCAACTCCAATCGCTCCAAGGCCGATTATCCGGTCGCCGGCTACAATGAACCCATCGCCGCTAATGCGGGCGGGCACCAGTCCCGCGCGGGCAGCGGGGCCGTCAGGATCGACTCCGAGGACCAGGACGCCGGAGGAGCCATCCTGCGCGAGCATCGCGTCGACCCTGGGATCGAATAAGATGCCGAGTCGTGGTGGTGCATAGCTGCCGCGAGCGATGAGCTGTGGCACCACCCGGTTGACCGTATCGACGGGAACCGCAAAGCCGATTCCCGCACTGCCGCCGGATGGACTGAAAATGGCCGTATTGACGCCGATCAGACGCCCCGCGCTGTCGATCAGAGGGCCACCGGAGTTTCCGGGGTTGATTGCCGCGTCCGTCTGGATCAGGCCCCGTATCGGGAGACCGTTTTCGCCCGGTAATTCGCGGCCAAGGGCCGAGACAATTCCGGTCGTCATCGTCCAGTCGAGGCCGAACGGATTGCCGATGGCGAACACGCTTTGACCGACACGCAACTCGTTGCTGGTGCCGATGGGGATTGGCGGTGGCCGGTCAGAACCTACGCCGATATGCAGGACTGCCAAATCGTTCTCGGGGGCACGCCCCACCAGGCGCGCGGAGAAGGCACGGCCATCAGCCAGCCTGACGACTGCCCGGCTCGCGCCGGCGATAACATGGTTGTTCGTTACCACATGGCCGAGTTCGTCCCAGACGAATCCTGAACCGTTCCCGCGCGGAACGTCATAGGCGTTCCGGGTCCAGGGATCCACTACACGCTCGGCCGTCGTGATGAAGACGACACTGTCTCGAGCGGCATTGAAAACCGTGATGGTGCTTTGTTCGAACGCCGCCAAGTCGCCGCGCGGAGCGACGGCGCGCGGTTCGGCAAACCGACCCAGCACAACGCTCTGAATGATAGGAAAGCTCTGCCACACAATTATGATAAGGAGCGCGGCAGAGGTTGCTGAAACAAGTCGAATGAAAAAGGTTCGGTTCATTGACCGCCATCCGCATTTTCAGTAGGGAGCTGTTCGCGCCGGTCCTGATCGCGCACCAGCCAGTGGACAGCGCCGAGCGCCAGCGCCGCGCCGGCAAGGGCGGCGATTTTGGCCGGCTCCGTCTCGCCCAGATCGAGGATTATGAATTTGCGCGCGATGGCGAGGAGCGCGATCAGCGCGATCGTGCGGACCTGGACGATCCCGAAGCTGCGTTCGGTCGCAACAAGAAGGGAGCGCTTGAACTCGAGCGCGATCACCACGGTGAAGATCATGCCGAACACCACCTGGAAGGTGGTGTAATCGAGCGTGTCGAATGCCCCCAGAACCAGGCGGTTCACGACTTCGCGCATCAGCGCCCAGACCGATGCCACGACGATCGCCGCAATGATCACGCTGAGGACGAAGATGACAACTTGCTCGAACTTCTCGTAGAGCGTCATCGCCGACCATTGTTCACGGGTCAGCCCGGATCGTTGCAAGTCCTTCATGATTTCCCCTCGAAGGCCGCCCCGGAGAGACAAGCTCCCCGGGGCTTCGCCAGACGGTGCAATATCGCACGGAGCGGAGGGGACGCCGCAAACCGGCGACCCCCAATGTGACAAATCAGCCGTTCTTGACCTCGATGCGCTTGACCTTCGCCTGCGCCTCGGGTGTCTGGGGCAGCTTGATCGTCAGAACCCCGTTCTTGAAGGATGCCTGCGCCTTTTCGCCATCCACACCGGGAGGGAGCGGAATTGTCCGGTAGATTGCGCCGTAGCTGCGCTCGGACAGGTAATACCCCTTCTTCTCCTCCTGCCGCTCGATCTTCTTCTCCCCCTTCACAGTCAACATGTCATCGTTGACCGTCACCTCGATGTCCTTCATCTCCATGCCCGGCAGCTCGATCGACACTTCGATCGCGTTGTCGGTCTCGACCATGTCGGATTTGGCTTCGCCGCTGCCCCAGGGCCATTCGAACTGACCGACCCGGTTCCAGAAGTTCTCGAACACATGGTTCATTTCGCGCTGGAGCGTCGCGATCGGGTTGTCTTCGATGCTCTTGGCGTCTGGCGCGCCGTCCTTGCGCGCCCAGGGGATGAGGTCTTTGATCTGCATGATATGGTCTCCTTCGGTTTTCAGGCGCCCTTGACGGCGATCCTCTTCGGCTGTGCTTCAGGGGCTCGGGGGAGCGTCAAAGTGAGGACACCTCCACGCATCTCGGCTTCGATCCGGTCGGGGTCGAAGTCCTCGGAAAGCGTGAAGGCACGCTCGAAATCGCCCTCGCCATATTCGGCATAGGCAAGTTCGAGGTTTTCCGGCCGCACCGGGTCAACCTTGCCGCGGATCGTCAACACACGATTTTCGAGCGTGATTTCGACCGTATCGGCGGCGACCCCAGGCATTTCAAGCATCATGGAGACACCCTGATCGGTCTCGACGATATCGGTCAACGGGCGGTAGATGCGTCCGCCGCCGGTGGTCTCGGGCGCGTCGGTCGGCGTCTTTTCGGCGGCTTGCGTGATGTCGGTGCTCATCGTTCCAGCTCCTCTCAGGCTGCCTTGATCTCGATTTTCTTCGGCTTTTCTTCCTCGGGCCGGGAGATGACGATCCGCAATACGCCGTTCGTCATCCTCGCCTCGACCTTGTCATCCGAGGCCGCGAACGGCAGGCGGATAGTGCGGGAAAACTTGCCGTAACCGCGTTCGTTGCGGTGCCAGCGCGCGCCTTCGGGCACCGAGGGCGCTTTGCGTTCGCCCGAAAGCGTCAGGACGTTGTCCTTGACCGAAATCTCGATGTCGCCCGGTTCGATGCCGGGAAGCTCAGCGGTGACGGCAACGGCCTCAGGGCCTTGCCAGACATTCACCGCCGGGAACGCCGCGCGGGACGACGGCCAGAAGCCGCGGTCGAGATCGCGCATCATCGAGCGCATCAGCGCGAAGGGATCGCTGCGGCGCAGATATGTCGGATAGAGCATTGCTGGCCTCCTGCTGCTGATCGATGCCCCGAACCGGCGGCATGGTCCGAGCGGGCAACGGCGCCGGCCGGATGTCGGTTCGGAGACCGCCCATCAAGATAGGCAGTTCCATCTGTTAGGCAAGCATATATGATGCATGCATTGCACTTCGGATGGAGTGCGGTCTATCCTTTGTCTCATGCAACCGGAGGAAGGATACCCATGATCTCTTCGGACCTCGCGCTGATCGGGACGACGATCCACCGGGTCGCGCAGCTCATCCAGCAGCGGATCGACCAGGACATCCGCGACAGCGGCCTGACCCGCCTGTCCTGGATGGCGGCGGCGCATGTCGAGGATGAGCCTGGGCTGACCATCGGCGATCTGGCCGACCGGCTGGAGGTCGGCCCGGCCACAGCCGGCCAGCTCGTCGATCGCATGGTCCGGGGCGGCTGGGTCGAGCGGTCGCCCTCGCCCGACGACAGGCGGGCGCAGATCGTCACGGCAACGTCGAAGGCCCGGGCGATGCTGAAGGAACTCGCGCCGCGGCAATCGGCGCTCGAAGATGAAATCCTGCAGGATCTGTCGGCGGACGAAAGGCGCATCCTGCTGGCGCTGCTCGAGCGGATCAAGGCGCGGCTCGGGCGCTAGTGAAAGGGACAAGGGGCATGGAAAAGAAGACCGAATACAACATCTGGTACTGGGTGGTGGCTTTCATAGCCGTGCTTTTCATCCAGAACCTGATCGCCGGCTGGCAATCCGTCGCGCCGATCAGCTACAGCCAGTTCGAGAAGTATCTCGCTGACGGGAAAATTTCCTCTGTCGCGGTCGGGTCAGACACCATCACCGGCACCTTCGCCGAACCGGTCGACGGCAAGAAGCAGTTCGTGACGACCGTAGTGAATCCCGCAATCCTGGAACGGATAGACCGGTCAGGTATCGAGATCACTGGCGTTCCGCAAAACACTTTTCTCGGCACGCTGATTTCCTGGGTGGCTCCAGCGCTTGTCTTCTTCGGAATCTGGATGCTGCTGTTCCGCAAGTTCGCCGAAAAACAGGGCTTCGGCGGGTTCATGCAGGTCGGCCGCAGCAAGGCCAAAGTTTATATGGAAAAGGAAACCGGCGTCAGTTTCGCTGACGTGGCCGGCGTGGACGAGGCCAAGGCCGAGTTGGAGGAGGTCGTGGAGTTCCTCAGGAACCCCGCCGAATACGGAAAGCTGGGCGCACGTATACCCAAAGGCATATTGCTCGTAGGGCCGCCGGGCACCGGCAAGACGCTTCTCGCCCGCGCGGTGGCGGGTGAGGCGGGTGTGACCTTCTTTTCGATCTCGGGATCAGAGTTCGTCGAGATGTTCGTGGGCGTCGGTGCCGCGCGGGTGCGCGACCTGTTCGAGCAGGCTCGGAAATCCGCGCCGGCGATCATCTTCATCGACGAACTCGACGCTCTCGGGCGGGCGCGCTCCTCCGGACAGATCGCCGGTGGCCACGATGAGCGTGAGCAGACGCTGAACCAGCTTCTGACCGAGCTCGACGGCTTCGACCCTTCGGTGGGCATCGTGCTGCTTGCGGCCACGAACCGCCCCGAGATCCTCGACCCCGCACTTCTGCGCGCCGGACGCTTCGACCGGCAGGTGCTGGTGGACCGGCCCGACAAGAAGGGCCGCATCCAGATCCTCGGCGTGCACATGAAGAAGGTGAAGCTCGCCCCGGATGTGGATGCCGAAAAGGTCGCGGCGCTCACGCCCGGCTTCTCGGGCGCCGATCTTGCCAATCTCGTCAACGAGGCCGCGCTCCTGGCCACGCGCCGCAAGGCGGATGCGGTGACGATGGACGACTTCAACAATGCCGTCGAGCGCATCGTCGCTGGGCTTGAAAAGAAGAACCGCGTCCTCAACCCGCGCGAACGCGAGATCGTGGCGCATCACGAGATGGGGCACGCGCTGGTGGCGATGGCGCTGCCGGGGGTGGATCCGGTGCACAAGGTCTCGATCATCCCGCGCGGGATTGGCGCGCTCGGCTATACGATCCAGCGTCCGACCGAGGACCGCTTCCTGATGACGCGGGAGGAGCTGGAGAACAAGATCGCAGTCCTGCTTGGCGGGCGCGCGGCCGAGAAGATCATCTACGATCACCTCTCGACCGGCGCGGCCGACGATCTGGTCAAGGCCACCGATATCGCCCGCGCCATGGTCGCACGGTACGGGATGGACGAAGATCTCGGGCATGTCAGCTACGACACCGATCGGCCCGGCTTTCTCGGCACCGGCGACCAGTCGTCCTGGCTGAACCGCCGCTACAGCGACGCCACTGCTGAGCGGATGGACGCGAAGGTGCGCGACATCGTGGATGGCGTGTTCAAGCGCACCCTCACCCTTCTTGAAAGCAATAGGGATCTTCTTGAGCAATCGGCGCAGGATCTCCTGCAACGAGAGACACTGGACGAGCCCGATCTGGTGGCAATTGGGTCCAAGGTGAAAAGAACGGAAGCGGTCGCTGCGTGACACTGTCACTGGCGCAGATGATCGGCGGACAACCCTGACTGGATAGAGAAAACGGAGAAGAGAAATGGCAAACGGAGCTTGCGATATTTGCGGTCGCCCGGCGACGGCGCGCGTGCGCGCCTCGGTGAACGGCAGAATTCAGAACATGGAGCTTTGCGACCAGCATTACCGCGAGATGGTGCGCCGGTCGGGCCGCAGCGCGTCGCCGTTGGAAGCGCTGTTCGGACGGCATTCCCTTTTTGACGAATTCTTTGGCGATAGTGGTTTCGGCAGCCTCTTTGGTGACAGCCCGTTGCGGGGCGGCACGCTCGGCGCCATGGGTGACGGCGATGACGATGTCGTCGAGGCCACTTTCGGCGAGGGCGCGCCACGACGCGGATCACGGCGCGGCGGCGGCGGGCGCAATATCGCCGATCGACTGAGCGAACAGGGCAACAAGCTGTTGCAGGATGCCGCACAGAAGGCAGGAGAATTCGGACGCAGCGAGGTCGATACCGAACATCTGCTTCTGGCACTGACCTCGTCGGACATCGTCAAGACGATCCTGGAACAGTTCAAGGTCGATGTGGACGATCTGCGGCGCCAGATCGAGAAGGAAGCGAAGCGTGGAGAGGCCAAGACGGAGGGCGAAATCGGCGTCAGTCCTCGCCTGAAGGACGCGCTGAACCGGGCCTTCATCGCCTCGAACGAACTCGGCCATTCCTATGTCGGTCCCGAGCACCTGCTGATCGGCCTTGCCGAGGAAGGTGAAGGCCTGGCCGCGTCGATCCTGCGCAAATACGGGTTGACGCCGCAGGCGCTGCGCCAGCAGGTGACCAAGGTGGTGGGCAAGGGGGCCGAGGAAGGCCGCGTGGAGGCGCCTTCCAGCACCCCCGATCTCGACCAGTACAGCCGCGACCTGACCAAACTCGCCCGCGAGGGCAAGCTCGATCCCGTCATCGGCCGCGCCCGTGAGATCGAGACGACGATCGAAGTGCTGGCCCGCCGGAAAAAGAACAACCCGGTGCTGATCGGCGAGCCTGGCGTGGGCAAGACCGCCATCGTCGAAGGACTCGCACAACGGATCGTCGCGGGCGAAGTGCCCGAGGCGCTGCGCGATAAGCGGCTCGTGGAGCTCAACATCAACTCGATGGTCGCCGGGTCCAAGTACCGCGGTGAGTTCGAGGAGCGGGTGCAGAAGATCCTCAAGGAGATCACCGAGGAGAAGGACAGCCTGATCCTGTTCATAGACGAGATCCACACCATCGTCGGCGCCGGCCAGGGCGGCGGCGAGGGCGGCCTCGACATCGCCAACACCTTCAAGCCGGCGCTGGCGCGGGGCGAGTTGAACCTGATCGGCGCGACGACGCTCAACGAGTACCAGAAATACATTGAGAAGGACGCAGCGCTCGAACGCCGCTTCCAGCCGGTCTATGTCGAGGAGCCTACGGTGGCTCAGGTCATCATGATCCTGCGCGGTCTGCGCGACACGCTGGAGGCGCACCACAAGGTGACGATCACCGACGAGGCCATTGTCGCTGCGGCCGAGCTTTCGGACCGCTACATCACTGGGCGCTTCATGCCCGACAAGGCAATCGACCTGATCGACCAGGCCGCCGCACGGGTGAAGATCAGCGCCACAGCGCGCCCCGTGGACGTCCAGGAGCTGGAGGCCGAGGTTGCGCAGATCAGGCGCGAGCAGGACTATGCCGCAGCCCGAAAGCAGTTCGACCGGGCAGCGGAACTGAAAAAGGAACTGGAGCAGAAGCAGAAGGAGCTGGACGAGCTACTGGAGATCTGGAAGCGCGACCAGGCTTCGGCGACCGCCGAGGTGCGCGCCGATCATGTCGCGCAGATCGTCTCCAAGATCACCGGCGTTCCGGTCACCGAGCTGACCACCGAGGAGAAGGACAAGCTCCTCAAGCTCGAGGAGAAGCTGCACGAGCGCGTCATCGGCCAGGAAGAGGCCATCCGCGCCGTGGCGGATGCGGTGCGCCTGGCGCGCGCGGGCCTGCGCGAAGGACGCGGCCCGACGGCGACATTCCTGTTCCTTGGGCCGACCGGCGTTGGCAAGACCGAACTTGCCAAGACGCTCGCCGAGGTGATCTTCGGCGATCAGGATGCGATGATCCGCATCGACATGTCGGAATATGGCGAGCGCCACTCGGTTGCCCGGCTGGTTGGCGCACCTCCGGGCTACGTCGGATACGACGAAGGCGGGCAGCTGACGGAGAAGGTGCGCCGTCGGCCCTACTCGGTCGTGCTCCTCGACGAGATCGAAAAGGCGCATCCCGATGTCTACAACATCCTGCTTCAGGTGTTCGACGATGGCCGCCTGACAGATGGCAAGGGCCGCGTGGTGGACTTCACTAACACCATCATCATCGCCACCTCGAACCTCGGTTCGGACATCATCCAGCGCAACCTCACGAAACGCGGCAGCAGGGAGTTCGACGAGGCCAAGCAGAAATCCGAACTGATGGAGGTGTTGCGCGGTCATTTCCGGCCAGAGTTCATCAACCGGATCGACGAGATCATCGTCTTTCATTCGCTGAACCAGTCGGAGATCCGCCAGATCGTCGAGTTGCAGCTCAACCGGGTGAAGCGGACCGCCCTTACCCAGGGTGTCGAACTCGAACTCGATGTGAGCGTCGTGGATCACTTCGGCGCGGTCGGCTTCCGTCCCGAATTCGGCGCCCGCGAGCTGCGCCGGCTGATCCGGTCGGAGTTGGAGACCGAGTTGGCTCGCGAAATGCTCTCGGGGCGGATCGAGGATGGCGACAAGGTCCGCGTCGCTTGGTCAGCGGACGAACAGAAGGTCGTGTTCGAAAAGATCGCAAGGGACACCGGTGACGACAGCCCGGACGATCAGGCCCAGGCCGGGATCGACGAGTCCAGCGAAGGTGCCGAAAACAAGGCGGACGCTCCGACGCCCGACGTCCCGGTCGACGCCAAGGGTGAGGCGCCGTCCAAGGATGACAAATCCGCCGGGTGACGTTGCGAAGGACTGGCCCGGCGCGATGACGGTCGCGCCGGGCCATTTCGTCGGAGGGTTACAGGAAGGATCCACGGCATGAAAGTCATCAGAGCATTTCGCAATCTTGACCGGCACGGGCAACAGCGCGCGCCTGAGGTCATCGAGGAAGAGGTGCGGCAACTTGAACCGCATCTTGGACGCTTCCGCGAGGATCTCGTCCGGCTCGAAGTCGTCGCCTCGCAGACGAGGGGCAAGACGCGCATCCAGGTCAGCCTGCGCCTGCAACTGCCCTCGGGCGTGATCGCGGCGCAGGAAGAGGGGTTCGAGATCGAGCCTGTCCTGCGCAAGGCCTTTGCCGACCTGCGCCACCGGGTCGATCGGCATGTGGCGCGCCTCAAGCACGAGCCGGAGTTCAAGCGTCCCGCCCGCCGGCGCCGGATTGGCGCCCCACTCCCGCCCGCGCGGGATGCGGCGGAGGCGGAGCGGCGCCAGCTTTTCTTCGGCCTGATCGAGGATCATCTCGATACGGTCTATGACACCGTCAGGCGCGAGTTGACCTATCTCGAATGCAGCGGATCTGTGCCGGCAGGTTACCTGAGCGTTCGCGATATCGTCGATGCGACGATCCTCAAGGGGCTGGAAAAATTCGAACAGCGGCCGACCGAGTTTTCCATAGGCGACTGGCTGCTGAAACTGGCTTTCGAGACCATCGAGGCCGAGGCGCATGCCGCGCGCCGCGCGGTGCCCGAGGACGCCGCCTCGATCGACGCGAAACCCGAGACTCCGGCCGAGGAACCCACCGAGTCGGACGAGGAGATGTTCGAGTTCTACCAGCCCGACGACGTGCCGCTGCTCGAGGAACTCGTCGCCGACGACGGTGGGGACGACCCCGAAACGGCGGTCGCGAAACGGCAGGACGCGCTGGCCTTTCACCGGGCGATCGCCGGTCTGCCGGCGCTTTGGCGCAGGGTCCTGTTTCTTGTCGATCTGAACGACACCCCGCTTGAAACAGCCTCCTCCGTTCTCGGCATTCCCGAAGACGACGTGACCCGGATCGTCCAGTCGGCGCGCGATTATCTTCGCGATAAACTGCGTGACTCAGGTCAGTCTTCCGATACCGCTCATGCGCTTTTTGAGAGTTCTCATCAGAGAAGGTTACGAATTCCACAGCCCCTGCGGGATCGCGCTCGGCTGGAACGCGCTTTTCTGGGGGACAACCGAGGGGAAGCACCATGATGCGCCGACACAATCGTCCACCCTTTCCGCCGACGATACCCGGGACCAACATGAGGTCATGGGACGTTCCGACCGCGATCATTTACCGGCCGGCTCGTTCCACGATGACATCGGCGCCGCGGCCCAACTACTGGATACTGGAATTCGAGCCGTCGCGCCCGCCCCACATCGAGCCGCTGATGGGATATACCTCCAGCGACGATCCCTATCGTCCGATCCGGCTGAAGTTTCCCGACCGCGAAAGCGCCGTGGAATTCGCGGAGCGGCAGGACTGGCGCTACCTCGTGCGTGAGGACGTGGCTCACCGGCATGCGCCTGACCGCTGGCGGGGAGAGGAGCGGCATCGCCTCTACAAGGGAGCCGACGCCCCGAACGCCTTTCGCATACCGTCCCGCCTGGATCGGGGTCGCACGGACCACCGACTCCGGCGCGCAGTCGATAAGGAAGGCTCGGTGGACCTGTCGTCGCAAGAACAGGCGGAATTCGATCCAGTTATCGAAGCCAGTCTTGAAACCTTCCCGGCCTCCGATCCCCCAGCCTGGACGGGCGTGACGATCGCCGGGAAAAAATAATGAACGGAATGGCCAGCGCGAGCGAGGATCTGCCGCTTGTTTCCCTACCTTGACAGCGTCGCGCGCCGCTACCCGCCCGTCATCGTATGGGCGGTCATCGGCATGAACGTCCTCGCGTTCCTCTATCAGATCAGCCTGCCTCCGCGCGTGCTGGACCGGTTCCTGTTCGAGTTCGCGCTGGTGCCCTCGCGCTTCTTCGGGCAACTGAGCCTCGTCGCCCCGTCCGACTGGACCCCGTTCCTGACCAACATCTTCCTGCACGGGGGCTGGCTGCACCTCATCTTGAACATGTGGACGCTCTGGATCTTCGGCCCCGCCGTCGAAGATCGGCTCGGACCGGGTAGATTCACGTTGTTCTATCTGTTCTGTGGTGTTGCGGCCGGACTGGCTCACGCGCTGGCGAACCCCGACTCAGTCGTTCCCGCGCTTGGCGCGTCGGGGGCGATCGCGGGCGTGATCGGTTGCTACGCACGCATGTTTCCGGCGGCTCGGCTGGTGGTGATCGTGCCGATTCTGTTCATTCCGCTGTTCTTCGAAGTGCGCGCGTTCATTTTCGCAATGATCTGGTTCTTCATGCAGGTCATTCCCGGCTTTCTGTCGCTCGGCGGCGATCAGGCCACGGGCGGGATCGCTTGGTGGGCGCATATCGGCGGGTTTCTCGCCGGTTGGCTCGTAACGCCACTCCTGCGAAGGCGCGCCGACGCCTATCGCCACTATTATCGCGACGAGGGCATCTATGGCTTTCTGCCGGATGGTCGAAGGGAAGGAGGACAAGGTCCATGGACATAATGCAGCTGTTCTGGCTGTTCTTCATCATTTCGGCGCTGCAGCCGGTTCTGCAGCGCAGATATCTTGAGGCGATGCGCACTCGCAAGATCGCCAACATCGAGAAGAAGCGCGGTAGTCGCGTCATTCTGCTGATTCATCGACAGGAGACCATGAACCTGCTGGGTTTCCCCCTGATGCGCTACATCGACGTCAATGACTCGGAGGAAGTGCTGCGCGCGATCCAGATGACCGACGACGAAGTGCCGCTCGACATCGTGCTGCACACACCGGGCGGCCTTGTGCTGGCGGCAACACAGATTGCCCGCGCCATTCAGGGACACAAGGGCAAGGTCACAGTGTTCGTGCCACATTACGCGATGTCCGGTGGCACGCTGATCGCACTCGCTGCCGACGAGATCGTGATGTGCGAACACTCCGTGCTGGGACCCGTCGATCCGCAACTTGGCCAGTTGCCTGCAGCCTCGCTC
>NZ_JAGL01000054.1 GCF_000526635.1 Aminobacter sp. J41 | reverse complement strand
TGACCTGCCACTGAGTTTTTCCTCCACCTGGAGTTAGAGTCCGGCCTTGATTGAAGGACGGACAGATGAAGCGGAAGCGGTTTTCGGAAGAGCAGATCATCGGGGTTCTGCGCGAGCACGAGTCGGGTGCGAAGGCGGCCGATCTGGCCCGCAAGCACGGGGTGAGCGAAGCGACCCTGTATAACTGGAAGGCGAAGTATGGGGGGATGGAGGTGTCCGACGCCAAGCGCCTGAGGTCTCTGGAAGAGGAGAATACGAAGCTGAAGAAGCTGCTCGCCGACCAGATGCTGGAAGCATCGGCACTTCGCGAGCTTCTGTCAAAAAAATGGTAGGGCCCGCCGCCAAGCGCGAAGCCGTCGCGCATCTGCAGGCCGCCATGGGCCTGTCGGAGCGTCGGGCCTGTTCCTTCGTCGGTGCCGATCGCAAGATGGTCCGCTACCAGTCCTGCCGTCCGCCGGAGACCGAACTGCGCGGCCGGCTGCGCGACCTTGCCAATGAACGCCGGCGTTTCGGCTATCGACGCCTGTTCATCCTGCTGCGACGGGAGGGTGAGCCGTCTGGCATCAACCGTATCTACCGGCTCTACCGAGAAGAAGGGTTGACGGTTCGCAAGCGCCGGGCAAGGCGACGGGCGGTGGGTACGCGAGCGCCGATCCTGGTCGAGGCGAGACCGAACGCACGCTGGTCACTGGACTTCGTGCACGACCAGTTCGCCTGCGGTCGGCGCTTTCGGGTGCTAAACATCGTCGATGACGTGACGCGCGAATGCCTTGCTGCGATCCCTGACACGTCGATCTCCGGTCGTCGTGTCGCCCGCGAGCTTACCGATCTGATCAGCCGTCGCGGCAAGCCGGACATGATCGTTTCGGACCACGGCACCGAGTTCACGTCGAACGCCATCCTTGCCTGGTCGAAAGATCATCGAGTCGAGTGGCATTACATCGCGCCAGGCAAACCCATGCAGAATGGCTATGTGGAGAGCTTCAACGGTCGGATGCGGGACGAGCTGCTGAACGAGAGCCTGTTCTTCGGCATCGACCATGCGCGCAGCGCCATCGCTGAATGGAGGCAGGACTTCAACACCGCGCGACCGCATTCCTCGCTCGGATACCAAACCCCGGCAGCCTTTGCCGAAACTCTCACCGCAACCGGCTCCGACGCTTCGCTCGATAAGGGCTTCGCGTCTCCACCGGTTGCTCAACCCGCGCCCTACGGCGTAACAGAAACGGCCGAGGCTCTAATCGCCGCTGGATGACAGTTCAGTGGCAGGTCAGTGCGCGCAAACATTGAGCAAACGTGAAGTCCAGCCAAAAAAAATAACTGTTATAACAATAGCCTACATAGCGATCTGAGCGAGAAACACTGACGCATGAGGAGAGGCGTCTCTGACGCCCCACCGCAAAAGGAAACAGCCCTGGTCGCCCGGGGCTGTTTTTTTGAGGGACTTGGTTCCGGCCGGCCGAGGCCGCTTGGAGAGGAGACATTCGCACCCTGACTGATCGGAACCGCCGCAGCCGAGGAAGATGGGTTGTCACTGACGCTCAGCGGCAGGATCCGGGACAATTACCGCGCATGAAGCCCTGGCGATCTTTTGTCCTTCGCCCAGAACCGGCAATTTCTCCGCAGCCCCGGTACATCCGGACGCATAATATCTTCGATAACATTTGAATTCGGCTAGCCTGGCAGCGTGAGCCGTACCAAGCTTGCGCCTCCGGAAGCGCGGCTATATATCGGGCGCTTGATCATGCGGGGTCACACCTGAACCCTGCTGCTTTGTCGCGATCTAACGGCGAGTGAGCAAAATCAGGTTGATAGCCGACCAACGACACGATGTCAGGAACCGCTTGAAACACCTCTACGACGTCGCAGCCCCGCTTTTCAAACGCGACATCACCATGCGCTACCGCGGATCGGTGATGGGGCTTGCCTGGACGTTTCTCGTACCGCTGCTGATGCTCGGGGTCTATGCCTTCGTCTTCGGCGGCGTGTTCCGGATGCGCTGGTCGGACGACACCAGCGCGCCTGTCGGAATGCTGGACTTCGCGCTCGTCCTGTTCATCGGCCTGATGATCCACAGCTACGTGTCGGAAGTACTGACGCGCTCACCCACCATCGTGATGGGACACGTCAACCTCGTGAAGCGCGTCGTCTTTCCGCTGCAGATCCTGCCGGTAATGACGGTGTCGACGGCGCTGTTCCAGTTCTTCGTCAGTGCCGTGGTCTTCATGGTATTCCAGCTGGCCGCAACGGGCAGCATCTCGCCGGGGGTGCTTTGGCTGCCTGTGATCGTCTTGCCGCTGACGATCCTGCTGATCGGCGCTGCCTGGGTCCTCGCCAGCATCACAGTCTATATTCGCGACGTGGCGCAGATCATGGGGCTCATTTCCATGGTCCTGCTGTTCATGTCGCCGGTGTTTTATCCGATGTCGCGGCTTCCAGAGCACCTTTGGCCGGTCTTCCAGCTCAATCCGCTCACCTTCATCATCGAGCAGTCGCGCCGTGCCGTCTTCGACAACATGGCGCCGGATTTCACGGGCCTCGCGATCTACACCGTCGTTGCCACGCTTGCCGCGGCACTCGGCTATTTCATTTTCAAACGTCTTCGAAGGGACTTCGCCGATGTCCTCTGAAGCAGACGCAAGGCCGGTGATATCCGTTTCGCATGCGGTCAAGCAGTTCCGCATGTTCAGCCGTCAGTATCATCGCGTCGCCGAACTGCTGAGCTTCGGCTTCAGGCGCTATCACACGCCATTCACGGCGCTGAACGACGTCTCCTTCACCGTCGAACGCGGCGAAGCCGTCGGCATTATTGGCCGCAACGGCTCGGGCAAGTCGACGCTCTTGCAGATCATCTGTGGGACGCTGACGCCCACCTCCGGCAAGGTCGAGGTCAATGGACGCGTTGCTGCCCTGCTGGAGCTCGGCGCCGGCTTCAACCCGGAGTTCACCGGCCGCGAAAACGTCTACCTGAACGCGGCGCTGTATGGCCTCAACCGCAACGAAGTCGATGAGCGGCTGGATAACATCCTCGCCTTTGCCGATATTGGCGACTTCATCGACCAGCCCGTGCGCACCTATTCGAGCGGCATGTTCGTGCGCCTTGCCTTTGCGATCATCGCGCATGTCGATGCCGACATCCTCGTCATCGACGAGGCGCTTGCGGTCGGCGATGTCGCATTCGGACAAAAGTGCATGCGCTTCCTGCGCTCCTTCCGCGAGCATGGTACGATCCTGTTCGTCAGCCATGACACGGCTGCGGTACTTGGACTATGCGACAGGGCTATCTGGCTGGACAAAGGGCGGGTCCAGGCGGAAGGCGCAGCAAAACCGGTGTGCGAAGCCTATTTCGGCCATCTTTTCGGGGATGAACTGAAGCCGCAAGAACCGGAGGAGCCGAGTCTTGCGACTTCGGCGCAGGAAGTCCTTGCGGTTCCGCCCGAGGATTGGATCGATGCGCGCAAGGAGTGGATCAACGCATCGCCCTTGCGAAACGACCTCGAGGTATTCCTCTTCAACCCCGACGGCGGCGGCGATTTCGGGCATGGCGGCGCTGTGATCGAAGACGTTCGACTGACCGACGAGCAGGGACGTCCGCATCGCTGGATCGTTGGCGGCGAGCCGGTGTCGCTCACCGTCACCGTCAAGGCTAAGATTGACCTCGAGCGGCCAATCGTCGGCTTCTTCGTGAAGGACCGCCTCGGCCAGACGCTGTTTGGCGACAACACCTATCTGACGACGCAGATCAAGAGCGACACAATCGTGCGGGCCAAGGCAGGCGAGACACTGACAGCGACGTTCCGCTTTCCCATGCCCATCCTGCCACGAGGCTCCTACGTGATCGCCGTGGCGGTTGCCGACGGCACGCAGGAGGAGCATGTTCAGCACCACTGGATCCACGATGCCCTTGTCTTCAAGTCACATTCGAGTCACGCGGCGGCGGGCTTGATCGGCATACCGATGCTGGATATCCAGATGCATACGGCTTCTGCCCGCGCGGCAAATCCCGTTGCAGTACCGGCCCGCGGCTGACCCACTACCTGCCTTCCGATTGACCAAGAAGTGTTTTCCTCGTGAGCGATTCGCATCCAGATCCTTTGGCTAGCGCCCGCAGGGCTACATCCGCCTCCCAGGCGGCCCCGCGAAATGCGTTCGAGCACGTTCTGAACACCTGCGAGCCTGCGCTGATGGTTCCCCATCGGCTGGTCGAACCGGATTCCTGGGCCGGCCACATTCCGTTTGCCTTCTGGATCGCGGCCAACTTCCGGCCGCGCCGCTATGTCGAGCTCGGTGTGCACACCGGCAATTCATTCTGTGCTGTGGCACAGGCGGTGAAGCACTACGGTCTGCCCACGGACTGCTTCGGCATCGACCACTGGTTCGGCGATGAACAGGCAGGCCTCTATGGCGAGGACGTCTACGCCGACATCAAGGCGTGGCACGATCCTCGCTACGGTCACTTCTCACGACTGCTGCGGATGAGCTTCGAGGACGGGCGCGGCGCGGTTGATGACGGCACCGTCGATCTGCTGCACATCGACGGCCTGCACACTTACGAAGCCGTGCGGACGGACTTCGAGACGTGGCGGTCGAAGGTGAGCGATCGGGGCATCGTCCTGTTCCACGACACGAACGTGTTTCGCGCCGACTTCGGCGTCTGGCAGTACTGGAAGGAAATCCAGGCACAGTTCCCGACGTTTGAGTTCTTCCACAGCAACGGGCTTGGCGTTGCCTATGTCGGTTCCCAGCCGCTGGACGCTCTTCCGGAACCTGTGGCTGCGCTGTTTGCTGGGAACGCGAAGGACGCGTCGCTCGCCGAGGTACGCGGCTATTTCGCTCGTCTCGGCGAAGGCTTCATCCACCAGCTGCGCCTGAGCCAGATCCGCCGGCATGGAGAACATGTCGCGCGTGAGCTCGCGCGAGTGAATGGCGACGTCCATGCTGTCGTCGAGGATCGCGAGCGCCTCCTCGAGCGTGCGAAGAAGTGGGACCAGCTGGCAGTCATGACGGGGGCCTCGCTCGGCCTTAGTCTGGAGGAGCTCAGTGTCGCCCTCTTGAACTTATACAAGAGCGCAAATCCGCAAGCGTATCAGGATCGTGAATTCCTCCAGCGCAGACTGGCGGAGCTTATCGGGCGGGGAACGATCAACCGCTCGGTCGGCGATCTCCTTCTGGAGAATGCTGAAAAACTGACCGACCGCGTTGCGCGCCGGCTCAGGCCGCGCCCAAAAACAGGCGATGACGCCGCCGTTGAGGCGATCCGCGCCAGCGGGCTTTTCGATGAGGCATTTTATGCCCTCAACGGTGAAGCACGGACAGCAGGCATCGACCCGCTCTTGCACTATCTGACGGTTGGCGAAGACAGGAGGGTTGCCCCCTCTTCTGGGTTCGATCCGGACTACTACGCACGGCGTCACCCTGACGTGGCTGCATCCGGTTACGGGCTGCTGAAGCACTATGTTCTCTTTGGACACCACGAAAACCGCAGTCCCCTGCCGCCGGCGCGGCGATTGAACATTCCTTCTATTGCGGAGGGCCGGCCCCGGGCTTTGCTGCTGCTAGAGGACGCCGAGCGCCGGGATCCGGTTGTTCTCGCTCTCGCGATCGCCCCCAAGCTTCGGGAGACTCATGAAGTCATCGCCGTCTTCAAGGACGGTGGTGCACTGCGCTCGGCTTTCGATGGCTCCTCTACGGCAACAATTGACCTACCTGCTGAAGAAGCCATTCAGATCCAGGATCAAGCCGATCTCGTGGCCAGGCTCGCTCGTGACCTGAACCCCTCGTTCGCCATCGTCATCGACGAGGGAGTACGGGAGCTGACACGCGGCCTTGCCGCTGCAGGGGTGGGAGTTACACAGCTAGTCCCGGGCTTTGCCAAACTTCTCGCGCAGCCCGAACAGGCTCACGAGTTCCTGTGGTGGCCGCACCGGGTCATATTCCCGTCGAAGGTGGTCGCGCAGTCGCACCTGCGCGAGCATCCACATCTGTTGGATCGACGCTGCGATATTCTTCCGCTTGCAGGTTCGATTACTGCTGATCCGGAAGCCCCTTTCGGCTCGGAACTCTACAAGGACGCTCTGCTTAAGCGCTTGCGCCCCGCTGAAGCGGGCGGCGCTTTTTTAGTGATTGGCCACGGGCCGCTCTCGGCGAAGAGCGGTGCGGACCTCTTCCTGGCGGTTGCAACAGCCGCGCATTCGGCCGCCCCTGCCGGCAAACCAATACGCTTCGTATGGATAAATGAGGGCGGAGCGGCTGATGAGTTTGAGAATCGCGCGATGCTTGAAGAGCTGAGCGCGCAACGCGGCCTTGGCTCATCGTTCGAAATTCTCGATTCCGTGGAGCGCCTTGAAGATGCAATCCAGGGTGCGGATCTCTTCGCGTTGACCGCGAGGCTCTGCGAGCTTCCCAACGCAGCAGCTACGGCGATGGCACTTGGAGTTCCGGTCGTGTGCTTCGACCAGATGAACAGCCTTGCCGAGAGCCTGTCGGCGGAGCCATTCAAGCTGCTGACGGTGCCTTATCTCGACACCTCTGCAATGGCAGAAAAAATTTGCCGACTGGCGAACGATGAAGCCACCTATGGTTCCATCAAGAATGCACTTGCCGCGCTTGCAACCACCTACGATGGCAGGCTCGACAGCTACGTCGCAAAGCTGGTCGAGATCTCGAAGGAGGCGGCGGAAGAAGCTCGGTTCATCCGGGCGACCTACGACGCAACAAGACAGGCCGACCTTATCCAGCGGGAAGAGCTGCTTCCTGCAACGCCTCCGCACGACCCCGTCCCGCAGGATCATCTTCACGCCTACCTCCAGCGCTGGCGGATTGCCGCTTCGGCGGGCGTCATGCCGCCGAAATGGATCCGCCGCCCGATGACCGGGTTCAACCCACTCATTTACCTGGAGGACGTGCTGGCAGGCGACCTCTCGAAAGAGCCGTTCACCGACTGGCTGCAGAATGGCCGGCCCGAGGGTCGCTGGACGCATCCGGTCGTGCAGCTGGCGGCTGACACTGTTGCCCCGACCTCAACTGCGAAGATCCTTCTGCACGGACACTTCTACTATCTGGACCTCGTTGAAGAGTTTCTTCAGCGCCTGGCGAAAAACCGCAGTAGCTTTGACCTGTTGCTGACGGTACCGAATCAACTGGCGGCAGAGACCGCGAAAGCGATGGTCAAGCGGGTCGCTCCGGACCAGAAAGTGGAGATCAGGGCTGTCGGTAATCTTGGGCGAGATCTTGGCCCTCTTCTCAGCACCATCCGATTTGACGAGCTGACCGAGTACGATATTCTCGGTCATATTCATGGCAAGAAGTCCCCGCATGCATCTCACTCGACAGGGGATGTCTGGAGAACATTCCTTTGGGAACATCTCGTAGGCGGCGAGACGGCCGCAGCTGACATCTGCGTGGACAGGCTGATGAGCGATCCGAACCTTGGCCTGATCTTCCCCGAAGACCCGAACCTCGTCGGTTGGGACGCAAATTTTGAAGCCGCAACCACGCTTGCGAAGAAGATGCGCCGTGCAGCTCCGTTGCCCGCCGCATTCGAATGGCCGGTCGGGGCGATGTTCTGGGCCCGTCCTGCCGCGCTGAAACCGCTGTATGATCTCAACTTGAGCAACGACGACTACCCGGCCGAGCCGATACCCGCGGATGGCACCATCCTCCACGCGCTGGAGCGGCTCATTCCCTTTGCAGTCGAGCAGGCTGGCTTCGGCTATGCCGCGAGTCACCTGCGACAGGTGCAACGTTGAGCGCTCATGTCATCCTTGGAGGCTGTGGCTTCATCGGCCGGCACGTCGCGCTCGCACTGCACCAGCGCGGCGATGAGGTTATTCTCGCGGACGTGGTGGCGCCGTCGGAAGAAATCAGGAAGATCCTGCCTGTTGCCTTCCGCAAGGTAGAGCCAGGACAGGCCGACTGGGATGCCGTCACGAACGGGGCGGACGTCGTCCACCACTATGCCTGGACGACCATCCCGTTTACCGCCAATGCAGATCCGGTTGCGGATCTCGATGCGAACCTCCGGGAAACCGTTCGCCTGCTGGAAGTCCTGCGCGCACGGAAAGCAGAAACCGGGCAAGCACCTAAGGTAGTTTTCTCGTCTTCCGGCGGGACGGTTTACGGGCCGATCAGGCATACACCCGTCAGTGAAAACCATCCTTATAATCCCATCAACGCCTACGGGGCGTCCAAGGCCGCGGCTGAGATCTACCTGAGTTCCTACCGCGCTACCCACGGCATCGACTGCCGGATCGCGCGGATCGCCAACCCCTATGGCGCTGGACAAAATCCCGCGCGCCGGCAAGGAGCCGCCAGCACTTTCCTGTTCCAGGCGCTCGCCGGGGAAACGATCTCGATCTGGGGTGACGGGTCAATCGTCCGCGACTACATCCACATTGCCGACGTGGCGGCCGCCATGGTTGCACTGGCGGACGCACCGGCCGACGCGATTTCCCCGGACGAGCCGCCCGTATTCAACGTCGGCAGCGGCGAAGGCGTTTCGCTGAACCACATCATCGACGTCCTGCGGGATCAGTTGGGCCTCGACCCCATCGTCTCCTACTCCCCGGGCCGTTCGTTCGACGTCCCCGTCAGCGTACTCGACATTACCAAGGCGCGCCTTCAGCTTAACTGGCAGCCGCGCCTCAGCTTCGCCGAAGGCTACCGGCGCATGCTGGCCGACGTTCGGGGCGTCACGCCCCTGTTTTCAACAATGCTGGACAATCACTGACTAATGCATCCGCCTGCCGACGCACCCCTCGTCTCCGTCATCATGCCGGTCTACAACCACGCCCGGTACGTGGCAGACGCACTGCATTCGATCATCTCGCAGGATTGGCGTCCGCTTGAGGTCATTGTCATCGATGACGGCTCTAAGGATGATAGCCTCGACATCGTCAAAAGGATTGCCGACGCCCTTCCAGAAAGTCCCGGCCTGACGCTGCGGGTATCCGGTCGCGAGAACAAGGGCGCGCATACGACGATCAACGAAGGTCTGGCGATGGCGCGCGGTGAATACCTCGCGATCCTGAACTCCGACGACATGTTCATGCCGGGGCGCCTCAGGCGCTGCCTGGAAGCTGCCAAGGCACACAAGTCGCGGATGGTCATAAGCTACGTCGATCCAATCGACGACGACGGCAATCCCCTGTCGGGCGATCATCCATGGCGCCACTGGTACGCCGATGTGATGATGCACGAGCTCGATCTTGCTCCGAGTCTGTCGAGCCTGCTGCTCCGCTACAACATCGGCGTTTCCACCGGCAACTTCTTCTTCCACCGATCTCTCCTCGAAGAAATCGGCCCCCTTGCGGACTACCGCTACGCGCACGACCTCGATTTCCTGCTACGGGCGAGCTATCTGGAAGAACCGGTTCTTGTGCGCGACAAGCTCTATCGCTACCGCGTTCATGCCAGCAACACGATCAAGGAAAGCGATGAGAAGGCGACCGCGGAAGTTGCCAAGATCGTTCGCGAGTACCTGCTGAAGACCTTCGACGCCGCCCCGAAGAATCCCCTCGCACCGCAGTTCAACAACGGTTGCTACCATCTCGGGTCCACACCCTGGCCGCCGCACCTTGGCATGGCCATCGACAGCCTGATGTATGGCCCGACGGTGCGCGATATCGCCAAGGTCGCCCCCTCTGTTGCGCGTCCGCTGAATAAGGCACCTGCACCGGAGGTCGCGCGGAAGTCCATCACGCTACTCAGCCACGAACTGAGCCGTACGGGGGCCCCGGTGCTTCTGCGCGACGTCGCCTCCGCCCTGCACGGCGCAAGCATCAAGACAAACGTGGTGAGCCTCAGCACCGGTCCCTTGGCCGACGACTACGCGAAGATGGGCAGCCCCGTCGTGACCGACAGCGCCCTCACCCGTGCGCTGTCGGTTGGCAGCGCTTTCCTGACACAACTCGGTAGCGATCGTCGCGTGCCGGGCTTTGTGGCCCGTCCAATGCATCTTGCAGCGCGTGTTTCGGGAGTTGCGGGTTCACGACTGCGACTACTGAACTATCGCCGGAAACTGCGGCCAACAGGCACCCTCCTCATCAATTCTTTTGCCAGCTGGCCGCTGGCGTTGCCTCTCCTGGACCGGTGGAAGGGACACGCCTACTGGTACATTCACGAAACCTTTGAGCCTGCCATTCTGATGCGGGGCGAGAAGCACCAGCAGCGGCTGCGGAACCTGTATGCGAGCGGCAAGTTCTCGTTTCTCTTTGGCTCCGATGCTACGAGAGCGAAGTGGGCCTCCGACGGCTACGACGGTGAAGTGTTTTACTGGAGCGGCCTGAGCTCTAAGACCGAGTACATGCGCTTCGCTCCCCGCGACAAGCAGATCATCCTGTCGGTGCAATCCACCGGTCCGCGCAAGGGCACCCTCAGCCTGATCGAGGGCTTTGCCCTTGCGCGACGTCAGGGACTGATCAGCAAGGATGCCGAGCTGCACATCGTGGGC
The DNA here is from genome assembly GCF_000526635.1 of Aminobacter sp. J41. GTDB lineage: Bacteria > Pseudomonadota > Alphaproteobacteria > Rhizobiales > Rhizobiaceae > Aerobium. The sequence goes on along the minus strand of NZ_JAGL01000054.1, from coordinate 2,497 downwards.
GCGCATCAGCCGTCCAAGAACCAGATGAGCCGGGATTTTCTTTGCCGGATCATGCAGCCGGACGTCCGGGGTTCGGTTCACCTGATCCCTAACCTGGCACCCGGCGAGCTCGATGCGCACTACAGCAGCGCCACCGTCTATGTCCAATCTTCCACCATGGAGTGCCTGCCGCTCGCCCTGCTGAGCGCCATGGCGCACGGGCTACCTATCATCTCGACTGACGCCGACGGCTGCCGGGAAGCAATCTTAAATGAGGAAACCGGTCTGCTGATCGCGTCGCGCCAGCCGGAGCTCATGGCGCAGGCGCTCGGGCGGATGCTCTCCAACCCCGAGGCGGCTGATCGAATGGCGAAGGCCGCCCGGGAGCGCTTCGAGCAAAAGTTTTCACTGGAAGTCACGGTCCAGGCGCTTCTGGAACGCCTAACAAGATAACGCCGCACCACTTGGGTTGCGCAACTTGCGAGTGGTCTACAAGAGGATGGCGCTCGCCATTCCCTTAATGAAACGGGCGGCACACCTTGCGGGGATGCCGCCCTTCTTATAGGTGCTCCGGCCCTTCTTAGTCCTCGCGCATGCTCTTGCGCATCGCGTCGGTCAGCGGCGAAGTGAGGTAATCGAAGACGGTACGCTCGCCCGTCGAGATCATCACTTCGGCTGGCATGCCAGCACTCAGGCGCTCCTCGATGTCATCCGGGACCATGCCCTTGCTGACCTTGATCCGCGCGAGGAAGTACGGTGGCGTGCGGCCATCCTGCGGTGTGATACTCGCACGTGAAACGGTGTCAACCGTGCCGATGACGATCGGCATGAAGCGCCCCGGGAAAGCCGAGAACTTGACTTCCGCCTTCAGCCCCTCGCGGACGCTGTCGATGTCGATGGGTGCTACCTGGGCGTTGATGACCATCTGGTCGTCGCCCGGGACGACCTGCATCAGCACTTCGCCTGGGCGGATGACACCGCCGGTGGTGTGGAAGCGAATGTTCTGGACGAAGCCATCGACCGGCGCGGTGATCAGCGTGCGCTCAAGCACGTTTTCGGCGACCTTGCGCTGCTCCATCAGCTCCTGCAGCTGGCCGTTGATTTCCTTGTACTCGGAGCTTGCACGCTCCTTGTATTGCTGCTGCGCTTGCAGGATCTGGAACTGGGTCTCGCCGATCGATTTCTCGACCTTGGCCATTTCCGTTTCCATGCGGGCGACGTTTTGCCGCACCTCAACGTACTCTTCCTCGTAGGTCGAGAAGAGATTCGTCTGGACCGCGCCCTTCTTCACCGCCGGACGAAGACGCTCGAGACGCTCCGACAGAATCTGGGCGCGCTTGGCAAAAGCCTGCTTCTGGTCCTCCAACCCCTCAAGCTCGCGCTGGAGCTGCTCGATGCGGCTGGTGAGAATGCTCACCTGAGACGAGAGGATTGACTTGCGGTCGTTGAAGATCTCGCGCTGGTCGGCAACGGCGAGCTGCACCTCAGGCGATGGGTCCTTCAGAAGTTCCTCTGAGAGCTCGAAATCCTCGGCCATGCGGCGCTCGGCCTGCAAACGAGCGGCAGTCGCTTCGGCGATATGCTGGCGAATTGTCAGCACGCGCAGGTTGGCGCGGGCCTGAACGTCGTTGAGGCGCATCATCACCTCGCCCGCCTTCACCTGCTGGCCTTCCTCGACATTAATCTCCTCGATGATGCCGCCCTCAAGATGCTGGATCTCCTTGCGGTTCGAGGCGACGTCAATGACCCCCGGAGCGATCACAGCGCGATCGAGCTTGGCAGTGGCGGCCCACACGCCGACAACACCGAAAGTCAGGGCGATGATCGAATAGCCTGCAACGATGAACGGTTTCGGATTCGACCGGTTCTTCTTCTTGCTCACGATGATGTTCCGCTACTTTATCAGGCGCTCTGCGCGACAGGCTGCTGTACCGGCTGAACGCGCTGCACGTTCGCCGTCTGGGGTCTGAACAGCTCCTGCGGCGTCGTGAATGCCTGCATGATCCCGTCACGCATGATGAGGGCGCGGTCGCTGATCGCGAGAAGGTTCGTCTTGTGCGTGACGAGTACGATGGTAATGCCGGCCGCCTTCATCGCCTTGATGGCTTCGAACAGCGCCGTCTCGCCATCACTATCGAGGTTTGAGTTTGGCTCGTCGAGCACGACCAGACGCGGCATGCCGTAGATGGCCCGTGAACCGCGCCGGGATTGCCGGAGGCTCCCCCTCTTGAGAGTAAGGAGCCATCATGACGAAACGGAACGGCAATACCTATTCACCTGAAGTGCGCGAGCGCGCGGTTCGAATGGTTCTGGAACATCGAGGCGAGTATGCTTCGGAATGGGAAGCGATCAATTCGATCGCCTCGAAGATCGGCTGCACCGGCGAGACGCTTCGCGGTTGGGTGCGCCGTGCTGAGCGCGATGCAGGCATGCGCCCTGGGCCGACGAGCGCGGAGCTGTCGCGGATCAAGGAGCTTGAACGGGAGGTTCGCGAGCTTCGTCAGGCCAATGAGATCCT
>NZ_JAGL01000053.1 GCF_000526635.1 Aminobacter sp. J41 | reverse complement strand
CGCCGGGCGGCATGCTCGTGCCAGGTCGACGGGGCGATCGGCAGCACACGGCAGATCGGCTCGACCCCGTACGCATCGCGGTGAGCGTCGATAAAGGCGATCATCGCTTCAGTGGGCGGTCGAGCTCCGCCATCGCAAAATAAGCCGACGCCTTGCGCAGGATCTCATTGGCCTGACGAAGCTCGCGAACCTCCCGTTCAAGCTCCTTGATCCGCGACAGCTCCGCGCTCGTCGGCCCAGGCCGTATGCCTGCATCCCGCTCAGCACGCCGCACCCAACCGCGAAGCGTCTCCCCGGTGCAGCCGATCTTCGAAGCGATCGAATTGATAGCTTCCCATTCCGAAGCATACTCGCCCCGGTGCTCCAGAACCATTCGAACCGCGCGCTCGCGCACTTCAGGTGAATAGGTATTGCCGTTCCGTTTCGTCATGATGGCTCCTTAATCTCAAGAGGGGGAGCCTCCGGCAATCCCGGCGCGGTTCAAAGGGCTCTAAACTTTTGGTGGAATTGCGATGCCGCGGACCGGAGGGTAGCTATTGTTGCTAGGCGTACCGGGGCGTTGCGATGCAGGAAGCCCAGATCATCTTGAACCTACACGGTATCGGTAGCCCGCAACGGGTGCTTGAGCCTGGAGAAGAGCCTTATTGGCTTTCGGTGGATCAATTTCAGGATATCGTCCGCTTCGCCGCATCAATGCGCGAGAAGATCAAGTGCGAGTTCACCATCGACGACAGCAATCTTTCCGATGCGACAATTGCCGGACCGTTCCTGGCAAGGATGGGTTTTTCCGCGCAGATTTTCGTCCTCACGGGCCGCATTGGACAGAAGGGATCGCTTGATCAGATCGCCCTACGCGACCTTATCGACATGGGTCACACGATCGGGTCGCATGGGAATGCGCACCGTGACTGGAAGACGCTCGACGTGGGGGAACTCGTGGATGAGATCCACACGCCGAGGAAGCGGCTGCAGGACGTGACCGGCCAGACGATTGACGCTGCGGGCCTGCCCTTTGGCGGATACAATCGCAAGGTTCTGGCAGAGGCGCGCCGTGCGGGTTTCAAGCGCCTCTACAGCAGTGATGGTGGCGTTGCCCGCGATGGTGACTGGCCAGCCGGCAGAACCTCACTGCGCCGCGATATGTCTCCAGTGCGCATGCACGCGCTGTTTGACCCGGAGCCGCTGTTCGTGCGCCTCAAGCGCCGCATCAAGGCTGAGATCAAGAAGCGCCTCTAGGGTCACGGACCGAACAGCGCGATTTCGCTCTCGCGGAGATCGCCGACTGCAGGCGGCTCGCCATGCTTGCTGTAGCGGATTTCTCTCTCCGGCATCAGGACGATGCCGGGGGGCGGCTCGAAACCGAGCGGCGCATCGACCATCGCAAGGGGTATGCCGCGCTTGAGCAACGACCGTGCGACCACACCACCGGCGGCGCATAGCCTCTTTGGATCACCAAAAACAAATCGCGCCGCGGGAACGAGTCTTTTCAGCGTCTTGATCCGGTACAAGGCCTGCATTCGGCCCTCGCGGTCTTCCAGGATTAAGCCGTCACAATCATCCTCGTTGCAGGGACCGACTATCCGCGCCCCGGCGTTCCCCGACAGAAGAAGACGTGGCGTGAAGAGGAGCGTTCCGTTCGAGTATGGCTTGAAGCCGAGCGCTTTGACTATAGGCAGGACCTTTGGCGCGGGCGTCAGGTCGAGATATGTGGCGCCGCGAGTACGCGTGGCCAGTTGAACGAGCTGCGTCGCGAAACCGCGATAGGGCTGGCGCACGTACCAGCTGGACAAATTGCTGCGAACGGTCGAGTCGACGACCGCTGTCAGCAGCAACAGCACCCCCTGTGGTTGGCCCTCAGCCTCCAGCAGATACCCGTAGCGCGGGAAGCCCGCGACCAGCGGGCGTTCCGTCAGGCTGGCGAGCGCCTCTTGCCAGTACTGAGACGTGCGCCGAGGGAATCCCTCGCACAGCAATTCGAGGATCGCCTCGAGGTCGTTGAAGGTGATTTCGCGGAAGCTGACGCGGCTCGCGCTCCGGGCAGAGCTCGGGATCTTCTCGATTTGCTGGTGCATGGCACGGTCCGCAACATCTGCTTTCTACCGTATTTCTTACAGCGCGCGCTCGCGCCCGCAATTGACTGTACCTACCCATTCCGGAGGATTGCGTGGCTCCATTGTGGGTTCGTTGCTTAGCAAAGCGAGCCGACACCTATGCAAGCGGAAGCTGGCTCAGTGGTGCGCTAAAGGAGCCTCGCGGGCGAACCTCTCGCGCGGCGCCGCCCTCGACGATTACCTCAGCCGGCGCCGGATGACTTAGGAAGCCGTTCGGGCTGGCCGACAGGGCATAAGCTCCCGACTGCAGCACGACGACAAGATCGCCGCGCGCCATGCGGGGCAGGGCCACGTCGCGCCCGATCGTATCGAGAGGCGTGCACAATGGCCCGACGACGCTGCACTGGACGAGCTCGTTCGCGGCGAGATTGGTCGCCGGAACAACCGGATAGTCGCGCTTTACGAATTGCCCGAGATTTCCGCTCGCCGCCAGATGATGGTGCATGCCGCCGTCAGTCACGACGAAGGTGCTGCCGCGCGAAACCTTCCAGGACTGCACGCCGCAAACATAGATGCCGGCGGGGCCGATCAGGTACCTGCCGGGCTCAATGACAATAGACGTTCCTTGTAATTCCTCAGTGGCCGCCAACTCGGCACGCAGCTCCGCTACATGGCCTTGCAGAGACTCAAGGCAAAGCGAGCGGTCACCAGCGAAATAGGGAATGCCAAGCCCGCCACCCAGATCAAGCGTGGTTAGCGGCCGCCCGAGAAGTCCTGCCATCTTTCGTGCGACGTGGAGCCCATGGCGCCATTGCCGGGCGAGCGTGTCCGCGTCAAGGATCTGGGTGCCGGAGTAGAGGTGAACGCCCTGGAGGTGCAGTGACGGCCGCTTCTCAATCTCGGCGACGACTTCAGGGAGGAGTTCCTCATCAAAGCCGAAGGGCGCTGCCCGCCCGCCCATCCGCATCGCCCCGCCCTGGGCGGACATTTCAGGATTGATCCGCAGTCCGACGTGCGGCCGCACTCCTTCCGCTCGAGCGAGAACATCCAGCCGGTCGATCTCCTCGAAGCTTTCTAGGTGGATCTCGCCTATCCCCTCGCGAAGAACGAGCCGAAGTTCCTCGTCGGTTTTTCCAGGTCCTGCAAAGAAGATGCGGCCGGGAGGGCAGCCTGCTGCGCGGGCGCGCAAGTACTCAGCACCCGACGCGATCTCCAGCCCCGCACCTTCATTGACAAAGAATCGGATGACCTCCTGGTTCGGATTTGCTTTCACGGAGTAGAAGACGTCGGCAAAGCCCTGTAGTGCAGATCGGAGCTGGGCAAGCTTCGAGCGCGCGATGCTCAGATCGTAGATGAACAGGGGGGTCCCGAAGCGGCGAGCCAAGTCCGGCACGCTCAGGCCGCCAATGTGCAATGTTTCTGAGACGATCGAGAAGTTTTCCGAGATCAGATCGCAAGCAAGCGCCCGGGACGGTTCAGCCACCCGATCTCTCCCTGGTTAAAGTCAGGTAGTCGACCTTCCCGTTCGGCGTTATTGGCAAGGCTTGTACCAGCTCGATCGCGCGCGGCATCATGTAGGGAGCGAGGCTTTGCGCGGCCGCCGAAAGTACCTCGGGAATGTTCGTCTCGTCGCGCATCGGCACTGCGACTGCATGCACTACTTGCCCCGCCAGAGGGTCAGGTTTTCCGATCACCGCAACCTGGCGGAAGGCACCGGTTGCCATGAGTGCCTCTTCCACTTCCGTGGAGCTGATGCGGTATCCTGACGACTTGATCATCGCGTCGCGTCTGCCGACGAAGTAGAAGAAGCCTTCCTCATCCTCGACGACGAGGTCGCCGGAATAACATACGGTGTCACCCCCTGCGTTCGGGGGAACCAGCGGATTGGGGCGAAAGACCTCGGCCGTAGCGTCCGGACGCTTCCAGTAGCCGAGCGAGACGGTCGGACCACGATGCACCAGGATCCCGGGCTCGCCCGGCTTTGCCCGCTGGCCATCGTCGCGAAGGGCGAAGATTTGCGTTTCCGGAATGGCGCGTCCGATTGAATTGGGCCTGCGATCCAGCTCTTCAGGGGGCAAATAAGTCGAGCGGAAGGCCTCTGTGAGCCCGTACATGAGGAAGATGCGCGTCGACGGCAACAGCTCCCGCAAACGCTTGACCGTCTCGGTAGGCACCGCACCGCCCGAGTTGGTGATGTAGCGCAGGTGCGGCAGTGGTGTCTTGCGCAGGCTCGGTGCGAGGCGGGTCAGGATCGCCCAGATGGTCGGCACGCCCGCAAGGCCGGTTATACGGTACTCCTCCAGAGCCTTGACGATCTCATCGCCGAACTGAAACTGACAAAGGTACAGCGTGGCGCCCTGCTCGATCGCGGTGAGTAGCTGGTTCAACCCATAGTCAAAGCTAAAAGGCAGGACTGACAGGATGCGGTCACTCGAATTGATGCCGAGATAGGTGCGCACAATTCGTGTCCCGGCCACAAGATTGCGATGGCTGAGCATGACGCCCTTCGGCGTCCCGGTTGAGCCGGAGGTGTAAAGCAGAGCGGCGAGATCCTCACCGATGCGGCCGCACGGTTTTTGTGGCTCTTGCGAGGAGAACTGCGCCGCGTTTGCAGCATCTATGATCGCGAGGCCCGGTATGTCTTCGGCGATCTCACGACCCTGGGGGTTGGTGATCAGGAAACGTGCGCCGCAATCCTCGAGGATATGCCGGACCTGTAGCGGGCGCAGATTAACGTTGATCGGCACGAACACGCCGCCGGCGATGCTGATGGCGAAGATCGCCATGCATTCTTCGATCGACTTCGGCAGGAAGATCCCGACGCGATCGCCCTCGCGAAGCCCTTGCGACACCAATGTTGCTGCGCAGGCGGCAGCCAAGCCTGCGAACTCGCCGTAGGTAACTTGGCGATCGCGATCAACGATCGCGAGATCCTCGGGTCGAGCGGGGCTCTGTTCCAGCAAATGGTGTAGCAGGTAGGGACTTCGGGCAATCTGCATCGCCGGATCCCCCACGTTCTGGGCCCGATCAGACGCGTGCAGCAGCTGCTCGCTCGGCGACGGTAACGATGCCGTCGATGGTATCCAGCGCATCGATTTCAAAATCCGGATCGGAGAAGTCGACGTTGAACTCAGATTCCAGCAGCATCATCATTTCTGTGCCGGCAAGTGAGTCCAGGTGGCCATTGGTGAATAAGGACTCCCGGTCATCGATGACGCCAGGATGCCCGCGCGCCACCAACATTTCCGAGATGAGGCGGCGTAGCCGCTCCCTGATTTCCGCACTCATTCCATCACTCCCAGATGAGAGGGAATTGATGACACAGCTGCACGCGGCCGCATACAGAGCCAGTTGAAGGGGGGCGGGGTCCACTTCTGGTCAGCCGAGAGGGCGGCACATCATCAAAAAGGTATACTGCAGGTCATCTGCTGCCCCTGTCACGCAACTGCTATGCTTGATAGTTATCGACGGGTGTGCTGAGGAGCCACGCTCTGCCATGCAGCGGTTCAATGAGGGGCCTGCCGGAGCAGAAGCAGCCGGAACGTTGATCCGTTCCCGGCATTCCTCGGTATCGGAGAGCCGGCAGGCCGTGCCGGGCAGCGGCCTCAACCACGCGACTTCGGACGCGATCCGCATTGCCCGTGTCCTCTGCATCCTCTCGATGATCTCCGTGCATATCTGGCCTGGCGCCACGAAGATCGAGGCGGCAGATACCTGGTTTCACTGGGTTTACATTTTCGTCGCTGAGTACCTGGGGCGCGGGTCTGTCCCGCTTCTGTCCCTCATTTCCGGCGTCCTGCTCACCACGACGATTGCTCGGCGACCGCCCCTCAAGCTCCTCCTGAATAAGGCATTTTCCCTGCTTTATCCGATGGCGGTGTGGTCAGCACTGCTATTGGGCGTCTATGAGGGGCATGCGATTGCCACAGGGGACGAGACCAGGGTGCCGCATAGCCCCGCCGAGTGGATCAACGGTTTGTTGTCGGTCACGTCCGCGCCGGTCAACGAGCCTCTCGCATTTCTTCGAGACGTGTTCATGTGCGCGATCATCGGCGTTGCGAGCATCCTTCTCTACCGCAGGAACAGGGTTGCTGGTGGCGCACTGCTTCTCATCATGGTGCTCGTCGAGGCGCTCAGTGGTGGCGTTCTGACGCTCAGACCGCAGATCCTTGCATTCTTCGCGGTAGGGGTTGTGATCGGGCTTTCTGGAAAGACGCACCTGGTGCCCCCAATCTCCCTCGTGGTGAACCTGCTCATCCTCGACGTGGCCGCTCACGGGTGGATGGAGGGCGAACTGGTGGATTGGCTGAACCGGATTTGCATATCCGTGCTGATGTGGCGGATCGCCGTTGACATCGAAGGCTGGGGAGGCGCGCTTTCCGCCGGTTTACGCCGGGTGGAGCCCTACATCTTCATGGTCTTCTGCAGCCACATGCTGACCGTTACCGTGGTTGCCGCGGCCGCGGGGGTAATAGGCTTCTCACCGGACGCTCCCTATTTTCCATTGATCTGGATAGGGCAGTTTCCGTTGGTCATCATTGTGGCGGTTGTGATTCAGGAGCTTGCCCAGAAAGCGCAGGTCCTGCCTCTGCTCACAGGTCCGCGAACGCGAACGTAGCGCAAGGATCGCGTGACCGGCTTTTAAGAGCGACACCCAGATCGAATTTGCCGTGCGCGAGACGCCGCGCCGGGGGCATTGACAGTGGTAAGCCCGGAGGCGCTCTTGAAGCCTCTATTTCGCCTCCAGCACGATCTCCACCGGTTGGGCCGTCGGTGGAAGCGGCAGGGTGATGCGGCGTTCGGGGCGGGTGTCGATGCTGAGTGAGGCATACTCGACGCCGCCCACGCGGGCAGAGAGGCGGCCCTTAACCTTCCGGTTCACGCGCAGCTGAAAGCGCTCGTGAGCGCCGTCCGACGGTGCGCTGATCCGCTGCGGGACGACCCAGGAAAGAGCGTCGCCCTTCAGAGTGACCGATTGGCTTGTCGGGGCGGGCAGCTTGCCGGTAAGTGCAGCCTTGATGGATTGCGCGACGGCAACGCCTTCCGACCAGCTCCAGCCGGCGGTCTCGACCGGGCGCAGCAGGTTGCCAGCGGCGAAATAGGCCGGGTCGGAGCAGCGGCCGAAATTGTCGACCACCGGGCCACCGGTTTTGGGATCCTTCTCCAGGTGGCCGCCGTCGAACAGGGTAGCTTCCGGACGGAACTTGCCGGTAACGATGACGCCGTCGGTCTCGATCGCCTGCATCCCCGTAGGACCGTCAACGATGACGCGTTCCACGCGCTCGCGGCCCTCGATGGCACGGATCGACGTCGACAGATGCAGCGGAATCCCCTTGAGGCGCGGGTAGAGTGCGCCCGGCCAGCGGGCAGTTGCTTCCGCATTCGGCTCGATCATCGCCACCGGACGGATGCCCGCGTGCAGGCATGTCATGATCGCCGAGAACGACACGAGCTCGGTACCGAGGATGACAGGGCGGCGGAACGGACGCCTTCCTTCGAGATAAACGAGGCCCTGCAGCGCACCTGTTGGGATGATGCCACCGGGCTTTTCACCGCCGATCAGGCGTTGGGCACGCGAGCTTTCCCGCACGCCCGTTGCGATCAGCACGATTTTCGCGCGGATCTCGGAGAGGCCGGCGTCGGAGGTAACCGTCACGCGCGGGCCGGGCTCGAGCCGCACGACATTGACGCGGGTGGCGATGGTGACGCCTGCCTGCTTCGCACGTTCGACGAGCGCGCGGGCATAGTCCGGTCCCTTCATCAGCCGGTGGAATTCGCGCATGCCGAACGGATAGTGGCCGCAGTGACGCGGAATGCCGCCGGCAGTTGCCTCGCGATCAATGACGAGCACGCGTGCGGTCTTTGCCAGGATTGTCGCGGCTGCAAGACCTGCAGGGCCGGCGCCGATGACAAGAATGTCGGATTCCTGCGGCAGCGTCATTGTGCCTTCTCCGCCATCGGCCGGTCAAAATGCCCGTCGGTGAGGCGGGCGAGTTCCGCCGAGCAGAAGAAGCCCTGGCAGCGGCCCATGGTGACGCGCGTGCGGCGCTTGAGGCCGGCAAGACTACGCGCGGGCAGGGGGCCGTCGAGCGCAGCGAGGATCTCGCGCTTCGTTGCCATCTCGCAGTGGCAGACGATGCCGCCGTGGCCCTCGCTCTGCCAGTCGCGCGGAAAATATTCGCTGATGTTGGAGACCGTCGGCCAGACCGGATCGACCCGTGGGTTGAACTGCAGTTCCGCGAGCTTCAGCACATGCTGGGCGATGCCGAGCGCGGCCGACAGGCCCGTCGAGCGGATGCCGCCGACGGTGATGTAGCTGCGGTCATGTGCCTTGATGCAGTAGTCCTTGAACTCCGTTGCCGGGCGCAGGCCGGCATAGATTGCAGTCACCTGGTGGTCTTTCAGAGCGGGAAGGATTTCCTCGCCCCGCTTCTTCAGCGCCTCGAGTGTTTCGGGGACCAGCACCGCGTGCTCGCGATCGTCCTGATCCTCGGCGGTGGGGCCGACCAGCAGGTTGCCGAAGGCGGTGCGGCAGACGACGACACCCTTCGTGATCTTGTTTGGCACCGGCAGCAGGATGTGCGAGGCGAGCTTCGAGGCCGGCTTGTCGTAGACGACGAACTGGCCCTTGCGTGGTTTCATGTGGAAGTCGCGGCCGCCGATCAGCTTCTCATCGAGGAGGTCGCCCCAGAGGCCCGCGGCATTAACCACCAGCCGCGCCGCGACCTTGCCGCGCGTCGTCTGTAGCGTCCAGCCATCGCTGTCGCGCTCTCCGCCAGTCACTTCCGCACCGCGGATGATTTTGGCACCGTTTTCGACCGCCTGAAGCAGATAGGCGAACGGCGCCGACCATGGGTCGATCAGATATTCGCGTGGCACACGGAATGCGGCTCGTGCACCCTTGCCAAGGCCGGGCTCCAGCTGCCGCATCGCCCTTTCGCCAAGCGGTTCGACGTCGGTGACGCCGTTTTGGTGTGCCTGTTCCATCAGCGAGGGAAGCAGCGCTTCCTCCTCCTCGCTCCAGGCAATGACCAGCGCTCCGGACTTGATCAGCGGCAGCCCAAGGCGGCCGTGAATCTCAAGATACTCCTGATAGCCCGCTGCGACGCAAGCCTGCTCAAGCGAGCCGACCGGCGCGTCGAAGCCGGTATGCAGGATCGCAGAATTGCCCTTCGAAGCGCCGTCGAGAATGTCGACCGCCTTTTCGATCACGGCGACTTTTGCACCAGCCAAAGCAAAGCGGCGCGCGAGTGCGCAGCCGACGACGCCCGCGCCAATGATGGCGACGTCAAAGCGTTCGGAAGCAGGGAGATCGTCGTTCGGCATGGACATTCTGAATTGCTGATAGGCTCAAGTCTGAGCACAATTGCGCATTCAGTCAACCCAACCCATACGAATTGCCCGACTTTGTCCAAATACCACATTGATCGTGTTGACACGGTCATAGATGTGGCCAAAATTGTGGCGAGCTGGTCGGCAAGAGCCAGCAAAAATGGGGAACGGTGTGTGAAGCCGAAAAGCCGCCAGGCCAGCATAGTTGCGCTCGTTGAGCGCGATGGCGAGGTCACCGTGGATGGCCTCGCGGCGGAATTCAGGGTCTCGCCCGAAACTATCCGCCGCGATCTGGCAACACTTGCCGAGAACGGGTTGCTGCTGAAGGTGCATGGCGGTGCGCGGCGCATCCGCATCACAGCCGAGGGTTCGTTTGACGAGCGTATGGCTGAGGCGGCAGCCGGCAAGGCAGAAATCGCCCGCAAGCTCGCCAAGGTGATCCGGCCGGGTGACAGTTTCTTCATCGACACTGGCTCTACCACGCTCGCTTGCGCGCACCAGCTGGCCGAAATCCAGGATCTGACAGCCGTCACCAATTCCGTGCGCAACGCGCAGGCGCTTGCCCGCGGTAGCGGAAAGCCAAGGGTTCACCTGGTCGGCGGGCAGTTCGATCCCGACAACGGGGAGTCTGTCGGTCCCGACGCGATTGAGCAGATCAGCCGATTTCGCCTTGACTACGCGATCATTGGCGCCGCAGCTGTGGATATCTCGGCAGGCGTATTCGATGCCGATTTCAACGAGGCTTCAATTGCGCGCGCAATGTGTGCCAATGCTCAGAAGATTATCGTGGTCGCGCATTACGACAAATTCGGCCGCCAGGCAGCACATCGGATCTGTCGTCTACACGAAATCGATGTTCTAGTCTGTGACGTCCTGATCGGGGCAGATGAGGCCGCGCTAATAAGATCTACGGGGGTAACTCTGGCGTGACACCAAACAAGACGAACAATCCCAACCGAAAGGCAGAGCATGTCCTCGGCCATTAGATCCTACGTGCGGTTCATGGACGGGCTCGCCGAATTCATTGGTGCGTTCGCGAAGTATCTCATCTACGTGATGATCTTCGTCCTGCTGTTCGACGTCATCTCGGACAAGGCGTTCGATAAGGTCCAGAACTGGACGGTTGAGACGGCGCAGTTCACGCTGGCGGCCATGTACTTCCTGGCTGGCCCCAAGACCCTGAAGGACGACACCCATGTGCGCCTCGACCTGATCTACGCGCACTTGTCCGAACGGGCCAAGGCGTTGATCGACGCATTCACGGTCTGGATCGTGATCTTCTATCTGTCGGTCATGCTGTGGGGGGCGATCTCGTCGCTGAAATATTCGTGGGCGACCAACCAGCGGCTCCCGTCCCTTTGGGCGCCTTCGGTCGTGCCGATCAAGGTGCTCATGGTGGTGTGCATCGTGCTGATGATCCTTCAGTGCATTTCAATCTTCTTCAAGGACGTCGCCAAGGTGCGGGGCAAGGTGCTGGCATGAGCTACGAATTGATCGCCATCCTCATGTTCGCCAGCATGGTCGTGCTCATGCTGACGGGCCAGAGGGTCTTCGCGATGATCGGCGCTGTTGCTGCCGCGAGCGCCTTGTCTCTTTACGGAAATGCCTCTGCCGAACTGCCGTTCAATGCGGCGTTCAAGTTGTTCTCCTGGCACGCGCTGCTCACGCTCCCGCTGTTCGTCTACATGGGGCACATGCTTTCCAAGAGCGGCATCGCCGAAGAACTCTACCAGATGATGCATGTCTGGTTCGGCCGGCTGCCGGGCGGCCTCGCGCTGGGCACCATCCTGCTGATGGTCATCATCAGTGCGATCAACGGCCTCTCCGTCGCGGGCCTCGCGATCGGTTCGGCGATCGCGCTGCCGGAAATGCTGCGCCGAGGCTATGACAAGGTTTTGATCACTGGCGTCGTGCAGGGCGGCTCGACCCTGGGCATCCTGTTGCCGCCATCCGTCGTGATGGTGCTCTTCGCCGTGATTGCCCGTCAGCCGGTGTCGGACCTCTGGCTGGCCGGCGTGTTCCCTGGCCTGATGATGGCCGTGATCTTTTCGATCTACGTCTTCATTCGCGTCAAGCTGAACCCGTCCCTCACGCCGAAGTTGAGCGACGAGGAACTGTCGATGCCGCTCAGCGAGAAGCTCATTCTCCTGCGGGCCGGCATCATCCCAGTAGTCATCTTCGTGCTGATGATAGGCCTGTTCCTCACCGGCTACACCAGCCTGCTGGAGAGTGCCGCGGTAGGCGCACTCTCGGCGACGCTTGCAGCCGCGTGGAAGGGCCGCCTGTCGCTCGCGCTGATCAACGAGACCGCGCGCGAGACGATGTCGATCACCGCTCTGTTCATGTGGGTGATCCTCGGTGCGCTGGCATTTTCGTCGGTCTTTGACGGCATCGGCGCCGTACGCGCGATCGAGAACGTCTTCATTCACAACTGGGAACTGTCGCCCTGGGCGGTCATCATCCTGATGCAGCTCAGCTTCATCCTGATGGGCATGTTCCTTGACGACACTGCCATGCTGGTGATCGTCGCGCCGCTCTACATCCCGCTGGTTGCGCGCCTCGACCTCGGCATCGACAACCAGATGGTCTGGTTCGGCATCCTCTACACGATGACCTGCCAGATCGCTTACATCAGCCCGCCCTTCGGCTACAATCTGTTCCTGATGCGCGGACTGGCGCCGAAGGAGATCACCCTGGTCGACATCTATCGTTCGATCTGGCCCTTCGTCATCATGATCATGCTGACGATCGCTTTGCTCATGCTGTTCCCGCAGATCGCAACCTGGCTCCCAAGCTACGTGCGTGGATGAAAAACAAAAAACCGAAGGAGAGTGGAATGACTGACAACATAAAGAAGGAATCGCCGTCCGAGCGCATCCTCGCTACCCGCCGCAAGTTCCTGGCCGCCGCCGGCCTTGCTGCGCCGGCGTCACTCGCTGCGCCGGCCATTGTCAAGGCGCAGGCTCCGATCAAGTGGCGCCTGCAGACCTATTCGGGTGCCCCGCTCGGCGCGCACGTGATCAAGCCGCAGATCGACGCCTTCAACGCCGCCGCCAACGGCGAGATGGAGATCGAGCTCTACTACGCCGACCAGCTGGTGCCGACCGCCGAGCTGTTCCGCGCCCTGCAGAATGGCACGCTCGACGCGATCCAGTCGGACGAGGCTACGATGGCTTCGCCGGTCGACATCGCGGTCTTCGGCGGCTACTTCCCGTTCGCGACCCGCTACAGCCTCGATGTGGCGGCGATGTTCATGTACTACGGCCTCGACAAGATCTGGGAGGAGGCTTACGCCGAAGTCGAGAACGTCACCTACCTGTCGACCGGCGCCTGGGACCCACTCCACATCTTCACCACCAACAAGCCGATCCGCAGCATCGCCGACTTTAACGGCCTGCGCGTCTTCGGCGTGCCGACCGCCGGCCGTTTCCTGTCGCGCTACGGCATGGTGCCGGTCACGGTTCCGTGGGACGACGTGGAAGTCGCGCTGCGCACGGGCGACCTCGACGGCGTTGCCTGGTGCGGCTTCACCGAGACCTATGAAGTGGGTTGGGCGGACGTGTGCAAGTACGCGCTGTCGAACTCGGTCACCGGCGCCTGGTTTGGCTCCTACTTCGTCAACACCGAGAGCTGGAACAAGGTGCCGCCGCACCTGCAGCAGCTCTATCGCACGACGATTGACCAGTCGCACTACTACCGCAACGTCTGGTACTGGGGCGGCGAGGCACAGCTGCGCGTCCACGGCGAGAAGCTGGAGCAGACCGAGCTTCCGAAGGAAGAGTGGGCACAGATCGTCAAGGATGCCGAGAGCTTCTGGGACGAGATCGCGGGCGAATCCGAGCGCGCGCGCAAGGTCGTAAAGATCTTCAAGAAGTACGCTGCCGACCAGGAAAAGGCCGGCTACCCGTACCGCTAAGAGATATCAG
>NZ_JAGL01000052.1 GCF_000526635.1 Aminobacter sp. J41 | reverse complement strand
CGAGCAGGTTCTCGCACCCGAGCTTCGGCCAGGCGACATCGTCGTCATGGATAACCTGCCTGCTCACAAGATCAGCGGTGTGCGCGAGGCTATCGAGAAGGTTGGCGCACGGCTCCTGTTCCTCCCGCCATACTCCCCAGACTTCAACCCCATCGAGATGGCTTTCTCGAAGCTGAAGGCCCTGCTTAGAAAAGCCGCCGCCAGAACCATTGACGATCTCTGGTCAGCGGTCGCCGACTGCCTCTCCGCCTTCACCCCGCAGGAATGCCGGCACTACTTCGAGGCGGCGGGATATGACCCGGACTAAATCGAATCTGCTCTAGCCTCATTGCCGGCCTGGCAAGGTCCGCATGCACGACATCGCCAACGAAGTTCGACAGCGAGCCCGGAACCAGCTCGCAGGCGAGGAAGCGTGCCGGATCGACCGGCCGCGGCATGATCGCCTGCTCCTTCGGGATCACAATCGAGAATCCGAGCGGTGCGTAGTACGGCGCATCGCCGACAAGGATCACCAGACCCCAGCCATCCTTGCGCGCAGCGTCCAGCGCCAGCGCGACGAGCTTGCGGCCGATACCAAGGCTCTTGAACGCCGGCCGCACGGCGAGCGGCCCGAGAAGCAGTGCCCTGCCCTCGCCCGCAGCAATCGGCGTCATCCGAACGGAGCCGACCACCTTGCCATCGACCAGCGCGACGAAGGACAGGTCACGCCTGTGCGGGCCACCTTCCCGGATCGCATGCGCTGCACGCGTGAACCGGCCCGGACCGAAGGCCTCGGCGTTGATATCCTCGATTTCGGGATCGTGCGCGGCGGTTTCCGTCACGTAGACGACGTCAGCGGGGATCATGGCAATTTCCGTGGTACAAGCGAACAGGATGGTGGATGCGGCAAACACCGCCTGCGCTCCCTGCTGGAGCGCATCAGCCCAATCGTCGTCGCTGGAAACCCACGTTTGCCAAAGTTGAGATCCTCCGCTGGCCCATCCGCCAGCAAAAATCCCGCTAACATCAAATCTCGCCGCGCGCAACGGCGTTTTTGTACGAAGGGTGACGATCTGTTCAGCCATCCGCGCGTTTTCCCTGTCTGGAACGGTCCCTAGATTGGGTCGAAAGCAAGGGAGTTACGATATGGGTCTGCTCGTCGACGGCGTCTGGAAAGACCAGTGGTATGACACCGAGAAGAGCGGTGGACGCTTCGAGCGGTCCGCCTCGCAGTTCCGAGACTGGGTTACCAGGGACGGCAAGCCCGCCGAGGATCGCGAACGCGGCTTCAAAGCCGAGCCCGGCCGCTATCACCTCTACGTCTCTCTCGCCTGCCCCTGGGCGCACCGGACGCTAATCTACCGCAAGCTGAAAAAGCTCGAGCACGTCATCTCGGTCGACGTCGTCCACCACTACATGGGCAAGGACGGCTGGACGTTCGTGAAGGAAGATGGCGCGACCGGCGACAGCCTCTACGGAAGCGACTTCCTGCATCAGCTCTACACCCGCGCCGATCCGAACTATTCGGGCCGCGTCACCGTGCCGGTTCTTTGGGACAAGAAGACGGAGACGATAGTCTCCAACGAGTCGGCCGAGATCATCCGCATGTTCAACTCGGCGTTCGATGAGTGGGCCGGCAACCGGATCAACCTCAGCCCTGACCATCTCCTCCCAGAGATCGACCGGCTGAATGCGCGGATCTATCCGGCGATCAACAACGGCGTCTATCGCGCGGGCTTCGCGACCACCCAGGAAGCTTATGAGGAAGCCTTCGATGAGCTTTTCGCTGCACTCGATGAAATCGAGGCGCGGCTGTCACGCTCGCGCTACCTGATCGGCGACCGGCTGACCGAAGCCGACATCCGCCTGTTCACGACGCTGGTGCGGTTCGATGCGGTCTACTACTCGCACTTCAAGTGCAATTTGCGGCGGATCGCCGACTATCCGAACCTGTCGAACTATGTGCGCGACATCTACCAGACCGACGGCATCGCCGAGACGGTCAACATGCTGCACATCAAGGCGCACTATTACGGCAGCCACCGCACCATCAACCCGACCGGGATCGTGCCGAAGGGCCCGGCGCTCGACTTCAACGCGCCGCACGACCGGGCAAGGCTCAGCCTTGCCGCCTGATCACCAGTAGGGATCAACCGGCACGCCCTCAAACAGTTCGGCGATGCGGCGGCGCGTCGCCGGCGAGGTTTCGGCCGGCAACGCATCCAGCGGGAAGAACCCTGCTTCAGCGATTTCTATGTCCGGCCGCTTCGGCGCCGTCTGCACGAAATCAGTGATCAGGTAGAAGGCGACATGGTCGCGCGGGCTCTGCCGCCGGTTGTAGTGCAGCGATTTCAGCACCGGCTCGCCGCGCAGCTCGATGTTGCCTTCCTCGGAAAGCTCGCGCGACAGGGCCTCGACCGCGGTCTCACCGCGCTCGACCCCACCGCCGGGAAACTGCCAGCCCGGCACGTAAGTGTGACGGATGAGGAAGACCGAATTGTTCGCCTTGTCGTAGACGATGCCACGCACGCCGAGCGTCATTGGCCGGCGCAGCACGAACCACAGGTGGAACGCCCGCGCACGCACCCGACGCCACCACACTTCGTGCATGAATGCAGGCTCGGGCGTGTTCACAGAGCGACTGCCTGTTGGCAAGGACGGGCCTGCTGCCCTATGGGTGTTGAATGTTCAGGCTCGCGCATCTCTCGGATATCCATCTGGGCCCTCTCCCAGCCGTAACCTATCGGGATCTCATCTCCAAACGGATAACGGGCTATATCAACTGGCGCCGCAACCGCGCCGCCAACCTGCACGAGGGCGTCATCGACGCGATCGTCGCCGACCTCAAGGCGTCAAAGCCTGACCACACGATTGTCTCCGGCGACCTGATGAACCTCGCCCTTGATGGGGAAATCGAACTGTCTCGCCTCTGGCTCGAAAACCTTGGCAAGCCTAACGATGTCTCGGTAGTGCCGGGCAACCACGACGCCTACGTGCCGGGGTCCATCGACCGCGCCTGCAAGTCCTGGGGAGCCTGGATGCATGGCGACGGCGAAAAGGAGCCGGCCCGCATCGGCAAGTTCCCCTTCATGCGCGTGCGCGGCAACGTCGCCATCATCGGCGTCTCATCCTCGCGTGCGACCGGCCCGTTCATGGCGAGCGGCTTCTTCGGCGAGGCGCAGGCAAAGCGTCTCGGCAAAATGCTCGACACCGCGAAGGAAAACGGTCACTGCCGCGTCGTCGCGATCCATCATCCGCCAGTGCGTGGCGCCGCTCCCGCTCACAAGCGCCTGCTCGGAATCGGCCGTTTCCAGAAGGTGATCGAGCGCCACGGGGCGGAACTTGTGCTGCACGGCCACACCCACCTTCCGACAGCCTACGAAATCAGTGGCAAGCATGGGCCGGTGCCTGTCATCGGCGTCGCCGCCGCCGGACAGGCGTTCGGCGGCAAGAAGCCCGCGGCGCAGTACAATCTGTTGGAGATCGAGGGCCACAGCGGCAGCTGGCGCATTGCCCTGACCCGCCGCGGCCTCAACGGCAATGGTATGGAAATCGCGACGGTCGAGCAGCGTGTGCTGAAGGGCTGAGGGCCGGGCTTACCGGATCAGTTCCGCGATACGCTCCCACGCGATCAGCGCAAAGGCGATGATGCCGAGGATGCCGCCAAGGATCGCGATGCCCATGCCCTTGAAGAAGCCGGCCGACGGTCGCGACGAACTCGACGCCTTTTCCGGCGTCTCGCTGCCGACGACGGTGTCGACGCCGATATAGGTGACGTCCCCTTCCAGGATTCGCTGGCGCTCGATCAGGCGCTCGGCGATGTAGCGCGTCACATGGTCCGCCGCGGCGTTGATGTCGGCCGTCTCGGCAAGCACCACCCTGCCCAGGCGCGTGTCGCGCAGGAAGCGATAGGTGCGCCGGTCCCGCCCTAAGGTGACGTGCGTGACGGCGTCGATCCAGAGGCGCGGCTGCAGCCCCTTGGAGATGGCGAAGTCGAAGCGGTCGTCGTCCTTCGGCACATCGCGAAATACTGGCGCCAGGTCCTCGGCCAGCAGTTCGAGTCGCGTGAGCTGGGCTTCGCGGATGTCGACCACAACATCGTCGCGATCCGCGACGGCGTTCTTCACCTCGCGAATCGCGTTCGCCAGGCGGCTCTTTGCCGTTTCAGTTCGATCTTCCAGCGGCTCACTCACAGGCGGCCTCCACATGACTAAGGTTAACCGACGATTAACATAGACGGTTGACAAAATCACGGCGCTGTCTTGCAGGGCGCCAAGTATCGTTAAAATCCACAAACGGCCCGAATGATCCCCGTCATCTGTGCCGGCGCTTCATCGGGCAGCATGTGGCCGAGTCGCGGCAGGCGGTGAACCGCAAAGCTCGGCGACAAACCTTCGAGCTGCAAGACAGGCAGGACATTGTCCAGCTCGCCCCAAACGACCGTTACCGGAACTGGCAATTCCGCAATCTTGTCGAGCGGCAGCTGACCCTGGCGGCCATCCCGCGCCAGCCCCTTCGCCATCTCGATGAGCATCTCGCGCTGGCCGGGCACGGCACGCGCGGCAAGGAAATGTTCCACCGTCTCCTCGGGGACCGGCGAATACCACCCGGTCATGGCTTCGAGACAAGCGGTCAGTTGCTCCCTCGTCTCAGCAGCGGCGTAGCGAGTCAGCAGGCGGCGGTTGATGTCGGGGCCGAAGCCTCCAGGCGCAAGCAGGGTCAACGACGCCACCCGCTTCGCATCGAACAGCGCGACTAGGCTCGCCACCGCCCCGCCCATCGAATGACCGACGAGATGGGCACGCTCTATCCCGCGCGACCGGAGATCATCGAGCACGGCATTCGCGGCCGTCTTCGCCGAGCCGGCACCAGGATAATTCAGCGAGCCGCCGTGCCCCGGCAGATCATAGGCGATGGTCGCGCGATGTTCCGCCAGCGCCGGCTGGATTTCCCGCCACGCGGTGTGATCGCCGCCAAAGCCGTGCAGAAGCACGATCGGGTCGGCGCCGCTACCGGCAAGCTGCGCATGCAAGGTCATCGACTACTCCGACTCTTCAGGACGGACAGACGGTTACACGCTGGCGATGGAGGGTAAAGTACTACGTGAAGTGGAGCAGCAGATGCTGCCAGCTCAGATGAAAATCCCGGCGCAAGTGATTCTTACGCCGGGACAAATCTCTTAGTTCTTCTGGGCGAGAATGCGGTTCGCGGCCGAGACGATCGCCGCCAGCGATGCCGCCACGATGTTGGTGTTGATGCCCGAGCCGAACAGGCGGCCGCCCGGATATTCCACCTCGACGTAGCTGATCGCCGCGGCGTTGGAGCCGCGATGCATCGAGTGCTCTGAATAGTCGAGCACCGACAAGTCGATGCCGATGTAGCGTGACAGCGCGTCAACAAAGCCGTCGATCGGGCCGGTGCCAGTGCCGGTCATCGTCACTTCCTTGCCGTTGTCGGAGATCGTTGCCTCCATGATGCGGCGGCCACGATTATCCGGATCCGGCACTGTGTGGTGGTCGACGAACTTCAGGCGTGCGCCCGGTTGGTCGACATAGGCCTCGATGAAGCGATCGTAGATGCGCTTGGCCGGCAGCTCCTTGCCCTCGCGGTCGGTGATCTGCTGGATGTCCTGGCTGAACTCTATCTGCAGGTTGCGCGGCAAATTGAGGCCGTAGTCCGCCTGCAGGACGTAGGCGATGCCGCCCTTGCCCGACTGCGAATTGATGCGGATGATAGCCTCGTAGGTGCGGCCGACATCCTGCGGGTCGATCGGCAGATATGGCACTTCCCACAGCGGCTTATTCGACGCCTTCAGCGCCTTCATGCCCTTGTTGATCGCATCCTGATGCGAGCCCGAGAACGCGGTGTAGACCAGTTCGCCGACATAGGGGTGGCGCTCGCCGATCTTCATCTGGTTCGAGTACTCGTAGACTTCCTTCATGCGGTTGATGTCGGAGCAGTCCAGCTCAGGGTCGACGCCCTGCGTGTACATGTTCAGCGCCAGCGTCACGACGTCGACGTTGCCGGTGCGCTCGCCATTGCCGAACAGCGTGCCCTCCACGCGGTCGGCGCCGGCCATCAGGCCCAGCTCGGTCGCGGCGATGCCGGTGCCGCGGTCGTTATGCGGATGCAGCGAGATGATCAGGCTCTCGCGGTTGTCGACATTGCGGCACATCCACTCGATCTGGTCGGCGTAGATGTTCGGCGTCGACATCTCGACCGTCGACGGCAGGTTCAGGATCAGCTTGTTGTCCGGAGTCGGCTTGATGACCTCGATGACGGCGTTGCAGATCTCCAGTGCGACATCCAGCTCGGTGCCAGTGAAGCTCTCCGGCGAATACTGGAAGCGATAGCCGCCGCCAGCCTTCGCGGCCATGTCCACGATCATCTTGGCGGCGTCGGTCGCGATCTGCTTGATGCCTGCGACATCCTTGGCGAACACGACGCGGCGCTGCAGCTCGCTGGTCGAATTATAGAAGTGAATGATCGGCGACTTCGCGCCTTCCAGAGCCTCGAAGGTGCGCGTGATCAGTTCCGGACGGCACTGCACCAGGACCTGGAGATCGACGTCATCGGGAACGTTGGCCTCCTCGACGCACCAGCGGGCGAAGTCGAAGTCGGTCTGCGACGCGGATGGGAAGCCGATCTCGATTTCCTTGAAGCCCATGTCGACGAGCAGATTGAACATGCGCGCCTTGCGGTCGTGGCCCATCGGGTCGACCAGTGCCTGATTGCCGTCGCGCAGGTCCACCGAGCACCAGATCGGCGCCTTTTCGATGCGCTTGCTCGTCCAGGTGCGGTCCTTGAGGTCGACCAGCGGGTACGGCTGATACTTGATCGCGGCATCAGGCATGCCCTTCTTGCGAGAGGCAGCTACAGCATCAATACGGCTCTGTTCGTTCATCGTCTTCACTCCGGTGCGGGCGCGCTCTCATGGCACGGCGCTGCGCACGATTTCAATGTCTACGGAAATTTTTCGGGCAAGGAGCTGGTGCCGAGGCCGGCGAAATCGATCGCCGGGTGCTCCTTCAACGAGCCCGGCGATCGCCGCTAAGGCCGAGTAGAAGGACGGTAGAAAGCATCGCGCGCGCAGTCTGCCCCACGAAGTGGGCCGGACGCTTTATATTGATGGCGCGACGATAAGACATGCCGGCGAAATAACCCAAAGTCGAAGGCATGGCAAGGCCCCGCAGGCGAAAGCTGTTACAAACAGCACTGCAAGTATCGAAGACCCGGCAGGAATCGCAGCCTTCCGGGTCTTCGGGTCAATCCCTGGGATACTAGCCCGTCACCTTGCCCCAGATCGACTCGGCCGTTTTTACGACGAGCTCCAGCTTGCGCATCTGGTCCGCCTCCGAGATCGCATTGCCCTCCTCAGTCGAGGCAAATCCGCACTGCGGCGCGATGCCAAACTGGTCGAGGTCGGCGAACTTGGAAACAGCGTCAAACTTGCGCCTGAGATCATCCAGGCTCTCGAGCTCGCCGGTCTTGGTGGTGATGAAGCCGGGCATGACCCGTTTCTTGCCCTTGGGCAGAAGACGCAGCGGCTCGAGCCCTCCGGCACGATCGGTATCATACTCCATGAAGTAGATGTCGACGTCGGTCTTGTTGAAGATCGCGTCGGCGCACAGGTCATAGGCGCCCTCCGCCGCATGGTGCGACTGGAAGTTGCCGCGGCACATGTGCATGCCGATCACCATATCCGACGGGCGGTCCTTGATCGCCTCGTGCATCATCCAGGCGTACTTGTCGATCAGCCAGTCCGGATCCTGGCCGAGTGCCGCCTTGGCGGCGCGATGCTTTGGATCGCACAGATAGGCGAAGAAGATGTCGTCCATCTGCAGGTAGCGGCAGCCAACGTCGTAGAACGCCTTCACCGCCTTAGCATACGCGCTGGCGAGATCCGCGAACAGCACCTCGAGGTCCTTGTAGGGCGCGTAGCGGATGTCTTCGGGATCGGTGCGGAAGTGCGCGCAGCTCGGCCCGGGGATCGAGATCTTCGGCATCACGTTCGTGACGCTGGCCACGAACTTGAAGTGCTCCAGCATCGGGTGATCGTCCGGGAAATCGACCTTTTCGTTAATGGTCAGAAACTCCGGCTTCAGGGCGATACCGTGGAACTGGATCGCCTCCTTCTCGCGGTGTTCGAGGTCGATGCCGTCGAGCATGCGCAGGAAGTCGTAGTGCCAGTAGGTACGTCGGATCTCGCCGTCGGTCACAACGGGCAGTCCGACATCCTGCTGCGCCTTGACCGCGGCGCGGATGGCCTCGTCCTCGGCCGCGTGCAGTTCGTCCGCTTCGATCGACTTCTCCTCGAAGAAGCGCTTGCGGGCCTCCTTCACGGCCTTGGGGCGGAGCAGGCTTCCAACATGGTCTGCCCGATAGGGCGGGCGCGCAACAGAAGCCGCCGGAGCGGCGCTCACATCAGTCATCTCATCTCCTCCAACCGCTGGTCACAGCCAAATTGCTGTGGAATTCCCTTCGAGGTGGCTAGCATACGTTACGTCACCTTGCCAGCGGCGCGGCCCGCACTCTTGACTTTGACTTGTACACAGCATGACATCCCCTGCAGGAAGAACAGGTTAGCCCTTTTGCAGACTCACGTGCAGAGGAATCCCTTCATGGCTCGCAGCCCCCGTTCAGACAAAGGCGCATCCCAGACGTTGAAAGCGGTCATGGGCGTACGTGACCTCGTCTTCTCCGGTACGGTCGCGCCAGGTGAGCGGCTTTCGGAAATCAACGTCAGCGCCAAGCTTGGCCTGTCGCGCACGCCGGTTCGCGCGGCCCTTGCGCGTCTTGAGCAGGAAGGGATTCTCGAAGCCATTCCGTCCGGCGGCTACTCGGTTCGCCTGTTCTCGATCGCCGACGTTGCCGACGCGATCGAGCTGCGCGGTGTGCTCGAAGGCACGGCCGCACGCCTTGCCGCCGAGCGCGGCGCAACGCCCGCAAAGATCAACGCGCTGAAGTCACTGATCTCGCGGCTCGACGAGGTGGTGGAGTCCGGTGTCGATGACATGGATCTCGACACCTACATGACGCTCAACGCCGAGTTCCACGAGATGCTCACGGAGCTTTCCGGCAGCAAGATCATCCAGCGCGAGCTTGAGCGCGTACTCCACCTGCCTTTCGCCAGCCCCAGCGCCTTCCTCGAGGCGCAGATGAGCGTGCCAGCCTTCCGCACCTCGCTGATCGTCGGCCAGGCGCAGCACCGCGCCATCGCTCATGCGATCGAAATGCGCGAAGGCTCGCGCGCCGAAGCGATCGCCCGCGAGCATGCGCGCCTCGCCCGCATCAACCTCGACCGGGTAATGAAGGACAAGTCGCTGATCGACCGCGTCCCTGGTCTGGTTCTCGTCACAAGCTAACCCTTACCGGGCGCCACGCACTACCCCTTGCCGGCTTCAGGATGTAAGGGAAGCGCATGAATGTGCTGTCTGCCGACTCCCCGGTCTACAACCCGCCGCTTGAGCCCTGGGTCACGATCCGCCATCGCGACCGAGACATCCTCGTGCTCGACAAGCCGAGCGGGCTGCTGTCGGTACCAGGAAAGCACCCGGCGCTGAAGGACAGCCTGGCAACCCGCGTGCAGCGCGACTTTCCGCAAGCGCAGATGATCAACCGCCTCGACAAGGACACGTCGGGGCTGGTGCTGATGTCTCTCAACCGCAAGGCCCACGCCGCCATCGCAGCCCAGTTCGAGGGGCGGACGACGAAGAAATCCTACGTCGCGGTCGTGTGGGGCATCATGGAGGAGGACGAAGGGTTGATCGACCTGCCGCTGGCGATCGACCCCGACAACAAGCCGCGCCACCGCGTCGACCATGAAGGCGGCAAGCTCGCCCAGACGCGCTGGCAGGTCATCGAGCGCGGCAGCGACCGCACCCGCGTCCGGCTTTTCCCGCTCACCGGCCGCACCCACCAGCTGCGCGTGCACATGAAAGCGATCGGCCACGTCATCCTCGGCGACGAGTTCTATGCCGAAGGGGAGGCGCTCGCTGCCTCCGACCGCCTTCTGCTCCATGCGGAGGAACTCTCCTTCCGACACCCGGACGGCAGCGACGTCACTTTCACCGCCCCCTGCCCGTTCTGAGGCTCGTCATGGCGCGCAGCGAGGACACCACAGAACCTATCGTCGATTTCGTGGGCGGCGCCGTCGGGCACCAGTTCCGCACGGGCGCCGCGCGCGGCCACGCGCTTGCCAAGGCTGCCGGCCTCGTGAAGGGCGCCTTGCCCGAAATCGTCGACGCCACCGCGGGCCTTGGCCGCGACGCCTTCCTCCTCGCCTCGCTCGGCTCGAAGGTGACGCTCATCGAACGCTCGACGAAGATGCACGACCTGCTTGCCGCCGGCCTCGAACGCGCGGCAGCCGAAGGCGGCGCCCTCGCCGAGACGATCGCGCGGATGACCCTGCTGCACGGCGACTCGCGCGAACTGCTGCCGCAGCTTGCGCCCCAAGTCGTGCTGGTCGACCCGATGCATCCGCCGCGCGGCAACACGGCACTGGTGAAGAAGGAGATGCGGCAGATCCGCGAGATCGTCGGCAGCGATCCCGACGCCGAGGAGCTTATGCGCGTCGCGCTAGAGCACGCACAAAACCGCGTCGTGCTGAAATGGCCGCTGCGTGCCCCGCCGATGGAGGGAATCCGCAAACCCTCGTACCAGATCCTCGGCAAGAGCACGCGCTACGACGTGTTCGTGAAGGCGAAGCTGGCCTAGCTAGTCGTCACCGAGGATTAGCGCGCGGCCGCTAGTCACGTCCGCCGCGACCGCCCTCACCTTCTCCGCCATCTCGGCCGGCAGCCGGAAATGCTGGACGACGCCCTCGGCAAGAAATTCTTGCCGGCTCATGCTCACGCCCGGCAACGCCTCCAGCCGCGCCCGCAGCAGCGGCGCATCGCTGAAGCCGGATTGGATGGAAATGGTCTCAAGTTCGACGAGCGGCAGCTTCGGCGCCTCGCGCAGGCAGGATGCTGCCGTGCCGCCATAAGCGCGGATCAGCCCGCCGCTACCCAGCAGCACGCCGCCGAACCAGCGCGCAACGACGACGACTGTGCGGTCGAGCCCCTGCCCGTCGATCGCTTGCAGGATCGGCTTGCCGGCGGTTCCGCTCGGCTCGCCATCGTCGCTAAAACGGTAGCTCTGGCCGATCCGCCAGGCCCAGCAATTGTGGTTAGCCGACGGATCCGAATGCTGCGCGAGAAACTCCCGCGCCTCGCCCTCGTCAGCAATGGGGGCAGCCTGGGCGAGAAACCGGCTCTTCTTGATTTCCTGGCGAAAACTCGCCACCCCGGCGAGAATGAATCGATCCGTCATGCCGCCCTTCTAGCGCGAATAGAGGCGGCATGTATCGGGCCAGATCATCAGTTCAGGCTGATGATCTTTGCCGGGCGGAAGGTTTCGATCTTCTTGACGCCTGAAACCATGCCCTTGCCGTAAGCCGGCTTGCCGACAACGCCCTTGAGCCAGCACTCCTTCTTCGCCTTCACGTAGGTGAAGGCAATGCAGGCGTTGTTGTCGATGCAGGCGAGCCGGCAGGCGAGCGGCGAGTTGGCGCCGGGATACGGGCGCCGGCTGAGGTCGCCGCCCGGCAGGTCGACGTCCTCGAACAGCGAGGAATTCGGATCGATCGTTGCCAACGTCATCGGCTTCGGATCCGCCTCGCCCGCAGCCAGAAGATGGCCCGACAGCGCGACGCTGTTTCCATCGGCGCGCCCGGAGCTCGCCTTGAGGAAGCAGTTCGGCCCCCGGCGCAGACTCTGGTCGGTGTTGAAGGTAAAGGCCTTGCACTGACCGTCCATGCGCAGGCAGTTGTCGGCACAGGCCCCGGCATCACTGGTGCGTATAGATGTGATATCGTCGCCGAACAGGTCGAGTCCCGTGTATATCGCCATGCGGTTCGGCTGCCGGGTGTAGGCCTCGAGCGCGGACACGGCCGCAGCACCACGTTCCGCCTCGACAACTGCGCCAGCCGCAGCCGTCCCCTCCGGTGCGGGCGACTGGAATGCACCGCCCTGCGGAGTTGCGGCGATCGACGTACCGCCTGTCCGGTTCAGACCGTAGCGCTCAATCTCTTCCTGGCTGAAGACATACATGTCATCGGGCGGCGTCCTGAACATGATGTGCATGACATCGACCGGCGTGCCGAAACGGTTCAGGACCTCGATGATGTCCGAAATCGCATACTGGGCTCCGACCAGATCCTTCGTGTCGTTGGATATCTGATGGACGCCGAGCTCACCATCGGCCTTCCTTTCATGGCCGGCGAGGAAGATGAACGAGCAGGCAGAGTAGCAGCCGCTCCCCTTCGGAATGTAGGTGGAAAGCTGGCGCTGGTGGATGTCGTCGGCAATCAGCAGGCCCATCTGGACGCTGCCACCGGGGCTGTTCAGCGTCACCAGCTTCGCATTCGGCGTGGCCTGCAGCGCGCGGCGGAAGCTCAGAGCGGCGCCCGTGTCGATCTCACCGTCCATGCGGATGATTTCCGGCGTGCCGTCATCGACAGTAAAGGGCCCGAACGTCGTTTCCGCAGCCCCTGCCCCTGCGATCAAACAGATCGACCAAGCCACCGCCAGTAACGCAGACACCTTACGCATGCACGCCCCCTCACTCGCAGGAAAGGGAAACACACAGTCCGAGCAGGTGGCAAGACGGGATACATGGGAACACGGGATGTCCCCAGGAGGGCGGCTCTTCCAGATCCAACACGAAACGAAGAAGACCTAATATCCTCCAGCAGTCCAGAATTGGACCGAGGGTCATCCCCTAAAATCCGATGGCACGAGACCGACGATGCTGCGATTGCCGCTGCAGCGATTGTCATTTACTAGGAGGGGCGCAGCCTCCAAAAACCTGTCCCACCTCGATCCGAATCTTTTCGTTCAGCATGAAATCTTCAACCGGGCAACACTATCTCGCTCTTGACCATGTCCGTGCGCTAGCTGCTTTCATGGTGTTTGCTTGGCACTTCGGCCACGGCGCATCGGGCCATCCAATACCTTTTGATGGCGCCCAAAGCTGTTCCTTCTCTCAGTGATCGATGAGGGACACACAGGCGTAGCTTTGTTCATGACCATCAGCGGATATTTGGATGATGTGCCGGGGCGTGGTGTAGCAGGATAGCGGCGNTCACCAGTGTTTTTCCGGTAGGGTCGGGTTGTTCAAGCTCAACCTGATGGAAAGTCCACCGATGACCGACGATATGATGAACCTGCGCTCGCTCGTTGAGAAGAGTGCTGACGCCGATTTGCTGCGCGAGATGATCGGCTTTGCCGCCGAGAAGCTGATGGAACTGGAGGTCGGCGCGAAGACGGGTGCTGCCTATGGCGAGAAGAATGCCTTTCGGCTGGCCCAGCGCAACGGCTACCGCGACAGAGACTGGGAGACGCGGGCCGGAACAGTAGAACTTCGCATTCCGAAGCTCC
>NZ_JAGL01000051.1 GCF_000526635.1 Aminobacter sp. J41 | reverse complement strand
GACATCAACGGACTGCCCACGGAGGAGCGCCTCGCCATCAGGTCGGAGCGGAGCGCGCCGCTGGTCGCCGAGTTGGAAGAGTGGATACGTGACGAGCGGGCCAAGCTGTCGCGTCACGCGCCCACCGCACAGGCTATAGACTACATGCTCAGGCGCTGGAAGGGGTTCAGCCGTTTCCTCGCAGACGGGCGCATCTGCCTGACCAACAATGCAGCCGAGCGGGCGCTGCGCGGTCTCGCCCTCGGNAGAAAGTCCTGGCTCTTCGCCGGCTCCGAACGAGGTGCCGAGCGTGCGGCCGTCATGTATACCCTCATCGGCACGGCAAAGCTCAACGATGTCGACCCGCAGGCTTGGCTCGCCGATGTGCTCGCCCGCATCGCCGATACGCCGCAGGGCCGGCTGAGTGATCTCTTGCCGTGGAACTGGACGGCGCAATCTGCAAGACTGGTGGCATGAGCCACGCCGATCGCATCGCCCGCATCATGATCCAACTCGATGACTGGCAACCCGCCATATGGCGGCGCGCCGAGGTGCCGCTGACGGCAACGCTCAAGGCCTTGCACGACGTCATCCAGGCGGCAATGCCGTTCGACGACTATCACCTGTTCGAGTTCCGCGCCGACGGAAAGCGCTACGCCATTCCCGATCCCGAATGGGACAGCCTGCGCGACAGAACCTACTCGGCGAAGACGACGCGGCTCGGAGCGCTGGTCGATCGCGGCATCACGCAACTGGCCTACACCTACGACTTCGGTGACGACTGGCGGCACACGATCACCATCGAGGCAATCGCCGACGCCGATCCCGCTGTCGAGTATCCCCACTACATCGACGGTGCCGGCCGCGCGCCACCCGAAGATGTCGGCGGCATCCCCGGCTTCGAATTGTTCCTCGACGCGATCACCGATTCCAAACACGAGCAGCATCGCGAACTCAAACGCTGGCACGGCCGCCCGTTCGATCCCGCACATGCTGCTGAAGACGAAATCCAGACCCGGATCAAAAAGCTCGCCAGACGCCGCGCTCTCGGCAAGGCCGGCTTCGAGAAAAGCCGCAGTCAGGCGCGCTGATGATCCGAGGCGGCTGCGGTCCTCGCCGGAGGCTTACCGCGTGGGCGGCGAAGGGAATGCTACAATAGCGCCGCGAATGGCTCGGCGAGGCAACCTTTGCCCCATGGCTCGGAGGCTGGAACGGTAGTTTTTCGCCAGGTGCTTCTGAAAGCCCACAGTCCGAAGATGACCTCCGTTCTGCCGAAGACAATCCTTGCGCACACCGGGCCGGCGGGTACGACTACTATGGGGTAAAATCAGGTCCATCTGCTTCTGGACCGGATTGTAGTGAAGCCGCCGTATGGGCTCTCCTGCGGAAAGGCACACCGATGATCCTGTTAACGGCTAGATGCCTCTTGATCGGATGGCCGCGATCCAGAAGCCTGCGCATAGGGTGAGCGACCCAATGAAGATCACGGCAAGCACCGCATCGTAGCCTCCGCTGGCCTGCCAGATGACCGCCGCTGCCAAGGGCGCGAGGGCTTGCATGATGTTCATCGGAGCCACCAACGACCCGTTCACCGCCCCGTAGGCTTCGCGGGTGACCATCTCGGGAACTGCGATTCCGCGGACGATGGTGACCATTCCGTTGGCTGCTCCATAGAAGGCGGCGATCGAGGCGATCACCGCAACCTGCGGCGGCGCGTATGCGAAGCCGATCACGGCGATCGGAAAGACGATCACGATCGCCGATCCCAGCTTCCGGACTGGCGCCTCCGACGCGAAAGCCCGGATCATGATGCGGCCGGCTACCTGCGCGGGTCCGATTACGGCCAACACCATCACGACTCCCGAGGGATCCAGCCCGCGCTCCAGCAGCAGCGGATAGAAGTGGTAGGTCAGCGACGAGAATGCCGCGGCATAGGAGATCCAGGCAATCATGAGGCCCCAGTAGGCGGACCTGCGCATGGCCGCGCGGACAGCCGCCCGCCCGGCGAGCGGCGCAGCCTCGTCCGGATGGTGCGTACGGATCGGAGCGTCCTTCCTGGGATCGATGGCCAGGAAGTAGAGGCCGCAGCATACGACCGCGTTGACGGCGGCCATCCCAAGGAGCGCGCCGCGCCACCCTTGAGTGTCGATCAGGAACTGGATGAGGGGGATGAAGACAGTGCTGGCGAAGCCACCCCACAGCGTCAGGGCGGTGATGCCCTTGCGCGCTCCCAAGGGGCCGAAACGGCGCGCGATCACGGCGAACGCAGGCTCGTAGAGGGTCGCCGCCTGCATGCAGCCCAGCACGGCGAGCACCGCGTAGAAGGCGACGATGCTCGTGACCTGAGACCAGGCGGCTAGCAGCAGCCCCGCCACGACGGACGCTGCCGCCATGAGGTAGCGGCCATGGCCGCGGTCGATGGCCGCCCCGACCGGATACGCTGCGAGCCCCGCCAGCAGCATGCCGCAGGTGGCGGCCCCGTATAGCTCGGTCTTCGACCAGCCAAGGTCGGTCCGCATCGCTTCGGCGATCAGCGGAAAGCCGTAGAACAGCGTTCCCCACGAGCATATCTGTGCCGCCCCGAGGGCGCTGATGAACCAGCGGGTGTCCCCGGCATCCGGAACGGCTGTCACGCAGCGCTCTGGCAGCAGGCGCTGGAGGCAACGGGGGCTGCGGAGTTCTCCGAGCAGCCGCATCCGGCCTCGCCTTTCTCCTTGGCCACCGCGTCGGCAACGCAGCATGCATCCGCGCCTGCCGGGGCCGGGCCGCCGCAGCAGGACGAGGCAGACACGGCGGCTGGCGCGCTGCAAACGCCTGTCTCAGGAAGCTCCAGACGGACTTCGCGGGCGGCTACGAGGTCGCCTGCGATCTCAGCGACCACCGATCTCGCCTGCTCGTAGCCCGTCGCCATAAGGAACGTCGGCGCGCGGCCGTATGACTTCGACCCGACAATCACTATGCCCGGTTCCGGATGGCTGAGCTCGTCGATCCCGTGCGGCGGAACCGTGCCGCAGGAGTGGAAGTTCGGGTCGATCAGAGGGGCGAGCGCCGGTGGCGCCTCGACGGCCGGATCGAGTGCGAGCCGCACCTCCCGCAGGAACGAGAAGTCGGGACGGAATCCGGTTGCCACGACGATGCGGTCGATCTTCTCCGTGACGGGCATACCGCTCAGCGTCGCCTCCACGATGAGTCGTTCACCGCTCCGCCGGATGCGTTCGGCAGCGAACGGAGCCAGCATGCGCAGCCGTCCGGCCACGATCGCTTCCTTTGCCGCGAGGCCGAGCGCCCCGCGCTCCGGGAGCTGGTCGTTCAGCCCGCCACCGAGCAGCTTCTCGATGCGGTTGCGGCGAAGCGCCCACAGAATTTCGGTGTTGGGAGCCTTGGCCTGCAGTTCGAGGAGCGCGAGCGCGACATTGATCGCGGAGTGGCCGCTGCCGACGATGAGGACCCGCTTGCCCGCATAGGCTTCGCGATCCGCGCCCGCCACATCGGGAATGCCGTAGGCGATCAGGTCGGAAGCCTCCACCTCACCGGGAACGGGCAGGCCGTCGACGCCCATCGGGTTCGGCTTTGACCAGGTGCCGGAGGCGTCGATCACGGCCCTTGCAAGCATGCGCTGCTCGCCCGCGGCATCGCGGTAACGCACCACGAAGGGAGCCTCGGCGCGGCCGTCGTTCGACATCAGGTCACGGCCGAGCCGGGTGATTCCGGTCACCTCGGCTCCAAGGCGCAGCCCTTCGGCGATCGCGGGCACCCGTGACAGCGGCTCGAGGTAGTCCCTCACGATCTCCTCGCCTGTCGGCAGATATTCTCCCTCGGGGGCGGCGGCGCCGCGGTCCGCCAGCAGCGCTCGCGCGGCCTCGTCGACATTGTAGTCCCACGGCGAGAAGACGCGGACGTGGCCCCAGTCCAGGATGGCCGCGCCCACGCGCGCTCCCTTCTCGAACACCGCTGGACGGAGGCCGCGCTCCACGAGCCGGGCGGCGGCGGCCAGGCCAACGGGTCCGGCTCCGATGACGGCGACCGGAAGGTCAGGTGCAGGGATCGCGTTCATGAGGGTCTCCTTTGTCTAGCGGACAGGCTCGCAGGCGCTGCCGCGGCGGGATTCGGGCGGGCATGAGCCATCCGCGCAGCATTCGTCTGCGAGGAAGCCGATCAGCGACTGCATGGCGGGATAATGGGCGCGGCAGATGAGCGTCGTCGCCTGCCGTTCCTGAGTGACAAGCCCCGTGTCGACCAGTCTCTTCAGGTGGTGGGAGAGCGTCGAGGCCGCGATCCCGAGCTTCTCCTGGACGCTGCCCACGGGAAGACCTTCGCCGCCGGCGCGAACAAGGATTCGATATAGCTGCAGGCGCGTGGGGTTGCCGAGCGCCTCGAGCTGGGATGCTGCTAATTCGAGTTTCATGGAAATAGGCTAGACGCCTTATCGGGTGTCGTCAATTTAATTTCGACGATTGTCGAATTAAGAGTTCAGCAAGCCGAATTGCCGAACGACGGCCCGAGGTGCTACCGTCGTCTTCGGACACAGTTCGTGAGGCCAGATGTCCCGACCTCCCAGAAGGCCCAGTTACGACCGCTGCGACGCGGACGGGTGCGACAGCCGCCACGGCTGAATTCGCTTCACCCTGACGAACCCCTTCTGGAGTGTCCTTCGATGCGCACCTCTACGCGCCGTTCTCCGGCTGTCCTCCTGGTCCTCGCCTGCGCCCTCTGGGGCGGCGCCACCGTCCTCAGCAAAGCCCTTCTTGCCTCGATCCCGGCCGTCACCCTCCTGGTACTTCAGCTCGCCCCCAGCGCCGCCGCGCTCTGGATCGCGTTCTCCTTCTCCAGGGAACGGGTGGGGTCGCCGCGGCTGATGCTGCCGCTCATCCTGCTCGGCCTGCTTAACCCGGGCATCTCCTACACGCTGAGCCTGATGGGCCTCGCCCGCATCTCCGCGAGCGTGTCGACACTGCTGTGGGCGGCTGAGCCCCTGATGATTCTCGGGCTGGCGGCAGTGTTCCTGCGCGAGCCGGTGACGCCGCGGCTGCTTGCCGTGATGCTGGCGGGCATGTTCGGGGTCTCGCTGGTCTCCGACGCCTGGAGCGGCTTCCAGGGAAACGAGAACGACCCCGCGGGAATCCTTCTCCTGCTCGGAGCCGTGCTGTCCTGCGCCTTCTACACCGTCTTCTCGCGCCGATTGAGCGAGAGCCTTGATCCCCTGTTCATCGTCGCAGTCCAGCAGACTGCGGGACTGGGCTGGGCGGTCGCGCTCCTCCTGTGGGGAACATCCCACGGCAGTCCGTCCGATCTCGCAGGACTCTCCCCTGGACTGGCCGCGGCTGCCGCGCTCTCAGGGCTTCTCTACTACGCGGCCGCGTACTAGCTCTACGTCGCGGCATTGCGGTCGGTCCCGGCCGCCGTGGCGGGAAGCTATTTCAACGCGATCCCGGTGTTCGGCGTGACGTTCGCGTTCATCTTTCTCGGAGAGCGGCTGTCAGCCGTGCAATGGGCAGGGGCGGCGGTCATCCTCGCCGCGGTGTTCGAGTTGGTCCGGCTGACACGGGACAGTGGACATCCAGGGGATGCTGGCCGACCGCGGGGCGCTCGCCTCACCTGACGCGCCTGCCCTCGCTATCGATGACAACTTCGCCGTCGTCCTTGGTGAAAGGGCCAATGTCCGGGTTCGACAGGATGTCGAGCACGGCCTCGGAGGGGCGGCAGAGCCTAGCGCCGAGCCGCGTGACCACGATCGGTCGGTTGATCAGGATCGGATGCTCCATCATGAAGTCGATCAGCTCGTCATCGCTCCACTTGGGATCGCCCAGCCCGAGTTCGGCATAGGGCGTCCCCTTTTCGCGAAGGAGGTTTCGCGGACTGATCCCCATTGCCGCGATCAGCTGGACGAGCTTCTCCCTGGACGGCGGCGTCTTCAGATACTCGATCACCTCCGGCTCCTCGCCGGATTGGCGGATCATGGCGAGAGCGTTGCGGGACGTGCCGCAGGCGGGATTGTGGTAGATCGTGATCGTCATGGTCGCCTCCAGGTCAGGATGTCTGTTTCACCGCAGCGCCGCGTTCGTACCAGCCCTTGGAGCGGTTCACGATCCAGACGACAGACAGCATGACGGGAACCTCGACCAGCACGCCCACGACGGTGGCAAGCGCTGCGCCTGACTGAAGGCCGAACAGCGCAATGGCGGCGGCGACGGCCAGCTCGAAGAAGTTCGAAGCGCCGATCAGCGCCGAAGGTCCGGCAACGCAGTGCCGCTCCCCGGAAATTCGGTTGAGCAGGTAGGCGAGCCCGGAGTTGAAGTAGACCTGGATCAGGATCGGCACTGCGAGCAGCGCGATCACCATCGGCTGCGCGACGATCTGCTCGCCCTGGAAAGCAAAGAGCAGGACCAGCGTCGCAAGGAGCGCGATCAGGGAAAGCGGCTGCATCCGTGCGAGCAGCCTGTCGAGAGCGGCCTGGCCGCCTGAAGCCAGTAGCCGCGATCGAATTGCCTGGGCAACGATCACGGGCAGGACGATGTAGAGGACGACTGAGAGAACCAGCGTGTCCCATGGAACGGTGATCGCCGACAGACCGAGCAGCAGGCCGACGATGGGCGCGAAAGCCACCACCATGATTGCATCGTTGAGCGCGACCTGCGAGAGCGTGAAATTCGGCTCCCCCTTCGTCAGGGCCGACCAGACGAACACCATGGCGGTGCAGGGTGCCGCCGCGAGGATGATCAGGCCGGCAATATAGGAGTCGATCTGGTAGGCGGGCAGGTAGGGCCGGAACAGCCAGCCGATGAAGAGCCAGCCGAGGAGCGCCATCGAGAACGGCTTGATCGCCCAGTTGATGAACAGCGTGACGCCGATGCCGCGCCAGTAGGTCGCCACCCTGGAGAGGGAGCGGAAATCGACGCTCAGCAGCATGGGCACGATCATCAGCCAGATCAGGACCGCGACAGGCAGGTTCACGCGGGCCACTTCGGCCTGCGCGACCGCTCCAACGAAGCCAGGCATCAGGTAGCCCAGCGCGATGCCCGCCAAGATGCAGAGGGCCACCCACAGGGTCAGGTATTTCTCGAAGAAGCCGATGGCGGCGGGCATCTGGCGAGGCGCGGCGAGTGTGGTATCTGTCATGATTTATCCTTCAGACGGCCCTGCTGCTCAGCAGCGGCAGGTAATGGCGTCGATGACCGGACGGCAGAGTTCCGGCGCGCCGTTGCAGCAATCCTCCATCAGGAAAGCCAGCAGATCGCGGAAACCTGTCATCTCGGCGGCATAGCGGATGGTGCGGCCGTCGCGCTCGGCGTGGATCAGTCCGGCTTGCGCAAGGATCTTCAGGTGCGAAGAAGTTGTGTTCTGGACGGTACCGAGACGCTCCCCGATCTCGCCTGCGGGAAGTCCTTCAGGGCCTGCCTTGACGAGCAGCCGGAAGACGTCGAGGCGGGTTTCTTGGCCGAGAGCCGCCAAAGCTGCAAGAGCTGCTGCGTTATCCATATATCTATGATCTCCGATATATGGAGATATCCAGTCAACAGGGAAACATCAAGGTGCCGACATTGCCCCGGCCTGGATCCTCTCGGCACAATGTCCGCTTCTAGGCAGTGTCAGCGGTGGGCGGAATGACGAGAAAGGGGTCGACAACGGAATGTCGGCTTACCCAAGTCTTCTGCGGAAACCGGACAGTCCGCAGTCGGCCCCTGAACGGTAGTGTTCCATGACGTTTCTCTTGCGGCCAATCCCGGCCGAGGAGAACTCACATGGGCCATTCGATATTTGATGATGCCAGCCGCGACCGCGCAGCTTGGAATGCCGGAAAGAAGGTCGGCACCAAGCGTCCGTTTACCCAGAAGCAGATCTGGGCAGTTCGCTTTTTCCTCGATCGCGAGAGACGCGTTCGGGACCGCGCGCTGTTCGATTTGGCGATCGACA
This sequence comes from Aminobacter sp. J41, assembly GCF_000526635.1. Lineage (GTDB taxonomy): Bacteria > Pseudomonadota > Alphaproteobacteria > Rhizobiales > Rhizobiaceae > Aerobium. The sequence goes on along the minus strand of NZ_JAGL01000051.1, from coordinate 6,214 downwards.
GCAAGTTGCGCGGGTGTGACCTAGTCAAGATCAAGATCCGCGATGTTGTTGCCGGACCTGAAATACGCACTCGGGCGATCGTGATCCAACAAAAGACGGGGCGGCCGGTCCAGTTCGAGATCACCAGCGATGTGAGAGCGAGCCTTCTGGCATGGCTCGAACGACGTAGGGGCTCGATTGAGGACTATGTGTTCCCGAGCCGAGTCGATCACACACGGCACATGAGCACGAGGCAGTACGCGCGCTTGGTAGACGAATGGGTAGCCGCTATCGGTCTACGTCCGGAAGAGTATGGAACCCACTCGCTGCGACGGACGAAAGCGTCGATGATCTACCGGGCGACAGGTAACATCCGCGCCATCCAGATCCTGCTTGGTCACTCGAAGATCGAGAACACGGTGCGCTATCTTGGCGTCGACGTGGAGGACGCCCTCCTCCTCGCAGAGAGAACTGAAATCTGAACTAAAGCGGCCATCCGGATCGAACGCGGATGGCCGCTTTATCTAGGCCTTCAAACTCCCCTCCGGCCATTGTGGGATGGTTTCCGGTCGGTCAGCTATTGGCCAGCGGGTTGCGGAAGCGGACCTTCAGCCCGAACCGGCTTACCTTCAGGTTCGCGCCCTTATTGGCCATCTACAGGCGATCTGGACAGACGCTGAAACCGGACGTGACGTTTGACGAAGCGCGTTGACTTCGATGGGCCGGATCGAGACCTTCGCTATGCGCGCGCGTTGCCGATCATGACGATTCAGCTTCCGAGGATCTTCCGCCCCGCGATCTTGCCCTGAGGCCGACGGCCTGCAGGACCGCCTCCCATCGGTTTTCCGCCTTGTCGACTCCACCGAAATCGCCTCGCAAGGCCTTCAGCGCGTAGCGCTCCTGATCGATTTCCCTGGCGGTCCGGAATCCCAGCCGCCGGAGGACCGGCACAGGCGGGCACCAACCCTGAATGGCATGCTGCAGGAGGAATCCGCTCACCGCCATAGGGAGTGCAAGCCACCTGCGATCGGACGTCGCGCCGAGTATGACGCCCGCCAGGGCGAGTGCAGAGGCGTTGGCTTCAATCGCCCTTTCGATATCCCACTCGCGGTCGAGCGCCCGCAGGCGGTCGCCGATTTCTCCGCGATGGTGCGCGTAGTACCTGATGCTGGCTTCTGTCTCATGCCGAATGCGGCGATTGATGTCTTCCGCCGTCTGCGCCGGCACCCGTTCCGCGCTGGATGAGACCATGTCCGTCTCCTGGAGGGCCGTCCATCCGAACGTGGCAGACAGGGAGAACGTTCCCTCAGGCGGCTTTTCATCAGCAGCTTCGGTCGATTAGCCCAGGATCGCCCGCCCGCTTTGCCAGAGCATGTAGCCTGCCACCGCAAAGACGAGGAGCGCGAAAGCGGTGTTCAGAGCCCCCTTGCGGCTGCTGAGGCGCTGGGCGGCCACCGAACCGAGCATCCCGCCTGCCACTCCTCCCGCAATAAAAACGGCCGCCAGGGGCCAGTCGACCAGCCCGGAGAAGGCGTAGCTTGCTGCGGTCGTGAGGCCGAATGCCGTCACGGCCTCCAGTGAGGAGCCGATCGCATTGAGCATCGGCATTCCGGTCGCGGCTATCAGGCCGGGCACGATCAGGAAACCCCCGCCGATCCCGAAGAAGCCGGAGAACAGGCCCGTCAGGCCGCCGGCGGCCAGAACCTTCGGCGCGTTGCCGCGGTCGCAGGCAGCGTCCGGAGTCCCTTCATGTCCGCGGCGCCTGAGCATGCCGATGCCGATCACCACCATCACGATCGCGAAGAGGAACAGGAGCTTCTGTCCGTCGAACGCCTTTCCCAGCGACGAACCGAGAGCGGCTCCGGCGATCCCGGCCACGCTGAACATCAGCGCACAGCGCCAGATCACATTGCCTTGCCGCGCGTGACTGACCAGGCCCGTGGCCGCATTTGCCGCGACGGCCAGCGCACTGGTGCCGATCGCCACATGAGGTACCGGCACTCCGACCAGGTAGACCATCAGCGGAACGGCGAGAATCGAGCCGCCACCGCCGAACAGCCCGAGCGAGAAGCCGACAAGGGACCCTGACAGCGCGCCCAGCAGGTACTGAAAAGGGTCGAGCATGGTGGAGCAGCCCTATACGTTGGAGGTCCGCGAGACGGCTTCGCCAATGAGCCGCGCCGTCCACATGCCAATGATCATCGCAGGGACAAAGGCAAGCGTGCCCGAGGCGCCGAGGCCGAGCGCGGTGAGTGCCGGTCCCGGGCAGAAGCCGCCGAGCCCCCAGCCGATGCCGAAGATCGCCGGGCCTGCGATCACCCGAGCGTCGATGTCGTTCCTGGTGGGCAGGTGAAAGCTGCCGCCGACGATCGGCTCGCCGCGTGCGAGCACCAGACGATAGCCCGCGAAGGCGACGACGACGGCACCGCCCATCACGAAGGCGAGCGACGGGTCCCATGTCCCGAACAGGTCGAGGAAGTTGAGCACCTTGGCGGGATCCGCCATGCCCGAAATGACGAGTCCTACGCCGAAGAGCAGGCCGAGGCCGAGATTGACGAGAAAGGACATCCGATCAGCCTCCGATCACGTGGCGGACAAGGAAGACGGTGACGAAGGCGGCCGCCATGAAGACGCCGGTCGCCGCGAAAGAGCGCGCCGAAAGCCGCGACAAGCCGCACACACCGTGTCCCGAGGTGCAGCCATTGCCCCAGACCGAACCGAATCCGACGAGGAACCCGGCGGCGACCATCAGCGGAATATTCGAGGAGACGGTCTGTCCGACCGCTTCGCCCGTCGCCACGGCAATGACGAGGGGCGCGGCGATGAGGCCGACGACGAAGCCGAGCCGTGAGAGGAACGCACCGTCGCGATAAGGCGGCAGGAGCCGGCCGGCGATGCCGGAGATGCCTGCTATGCGCCCTTCCCAGAGCATGAGAAGGACGGCCGAGAGGCCGATCATCATGCCGCCGATCAGGGAGGCGATGGGGGTGAATTCGGTCATTGAACGTTTCCTTGCTGATCCTTCTCCGGGAGCGCGCAGAACATCCGGTACATCAGGCCGATGAACTCGGTGACCCGTCCGTCCGCGAGTCGGTAGAACATGTTCTTCGATTCCTTGCGTCCGACGATGAGGCCCGCCTCCCGCAGTTCGGCAATCTGCTGCGACAGGCCCGGTTGGCGAATGCCGAGCGTGTCCTCGAGATCGCGGACCGAGCGCTCGCCCTCCACCAGCGCGCAGACGATCATCAGGCGCGATGGATGTGCGAACTTCTTGAGGAATTCGGCAGCCTCGCCGGCGCTCGCCACGAGGTCGGCGGTCTGGGGAGCGAGCTCGCGCTTCATCGGTCGTCCCATGCGGCGCCCTGAAACGCGTTGAGCGGGAATTTCAGGTAGCGCTTTCCGTTCGCCTCCGGCTCGGGCAGCCGTCCGCCGTTCATGTTCACCTGCAGCGCGTGCAGGATGAGCTTCGGCATCGAGAGGGTCTTGTCGCGGGCCTCGCGCACCTCCACGAATTCCGCCTCCGTCCTGCACTTCGACATGTGCGTGTTCTTGGCCTTCTGCTCGGCGACCGTGGATTCCCACAGCGGCTCGCGCCCGCCGGGCCGGTAATCGTGTCCCGTGAAGATGCGGGTCTCGTCGGGCAGCGACAGGATTTCCATGATCGACCTGTAGAGCCGCGAGGCGCTGCCGCCGGGGAAATCGGCTCGGGCCGTTCCCGAATCCGGCATGAACAGCGTGTCGTGCACGAAGGCGGCGTCGCCGATCACATAGGTGATGGACGCCAGCGTATGTCCCGGCGAGAACAGTACCCGGGCAGGGATGTTGCCCACCTGGAAGGTCTCGCCCTCTGCAAAGAGCTTGTCCCATTGGGAGCCATCAGCGGGGAAATCGGGCCAGTTGTAGATGCCCTTCCACAGCCTCTGCACCTCGATCACCTTCTCGCCGATTGCGGTCGGCGCGCCGGTCTTTTCCTTGAGGTATTGCGCCGCCGAGAAGTGGTCGGCATGCGGATGGGTATCGAGGATCCGCTCGACCTCGAATCCCTGCTCGTCCACGTAGGACAGGATCGCGTCAGCGTTCCTGGTGGAGGTCGCCCCCGACTTCTCGTCGAAATCGAAGACAGGATCGACGATCGCGCACTTCTTCGTCTCCGGATCGGCGACGACATACTGGACGGAGAAGGTGCGCTCGTCGAAGAACCCCTTCACGAGCGGCTTGATCATGTTCATTGCAATAGCTCCGGGAAGATCAGGTCAGACGACTAGCGGCCGTGCGCGTCGAGCCATTTGACGGCGCCGGAAAGGTCGAGACCGACGGATTGGCCGAACGGAACGACCTCGTTCTTGCCCATCCGGCCATCGAGAACCTCGCCAATGGCGTAGAGCATTGCGGAGCGCGTGCCCGTCTTGCAGTGGGCCAGCACGGGACCTTCCGCCTCGGAGAGCGCCTCCTGAAAAGCCCGAACCTGCCTTTCGCTGATCTGTCCTGCAGTCACGGGGATGTGGGCGTAGGCAAGCTCCTGGCCTTCCGCGACCGAACGGCTGTCCGAGGCGCTGGGCTGACCGGGCTCCTCCCCATCCGGGCGGTTGTTGATGATCATCGCGAAACCTTGCGCTCTGGCCTGGCGGATATCGCTCGCCGTGACCTGCGGCGCGACATAAAGCTTCTCGGAAATCTGTTTCATGCGTTGGCTCCTCTGTGTGTAGTGGATTCAATCGGGTGATGACGATTAAATAGGAACGATTGCAAAATACTGCAATGATTGCTGTCAAAAATGGCCTGGAAGCGGACCTGGCCTGTCCATGGAAATGTGTGGCGGGAGCCGTCGCCGGGGCGTGAATCTGCAGGGCCGGAAGGCGCCTGATGATCCCTACGCAAGCTGATGTCGCGCGGCGAAACCGCGGCCGCCTTACTCCGGCTTGCGAGCCACGAGGTCGATCAGAGCCGACATGCCGTCGTGGGCCGGACCTTCCCGTATCTCGGCATCGTAGGAATTGAGCTCGACGATCTCGAGGCTGTCGAAAGCATCCCGAAGCATCTCCTCGGTGTAGAGATGATCTGCGTCACGAGGACCGCCGGTGCCGTAGGCCAGTTGCTCCCGCCTATAGCCCTGCATCAACAGCGTTCCGCCGGGCGCCAGCGTTCTGATCATCCCGGCGAACATATCGTCCCGCAGTTGCGGGTCGGCGAACTGGATGAAGATGGCGACGACGAGATCGTACGCCGCGGCCGGCCATAGCCGACGACTGTCCGTCGTCAGGGTTTTTGGGACAACAGGCCGCGTGAGCTAACGGAGGCTCTGGTCCATCAGGTTTGTCACATTAGAGCGGTTTTCGACCGTTTTGAATCGCGTGGGGATTCCCGCCGGGCGTGATTTCTGATTAAGAATCCGTGCTGGTGAAGGAGGCCAGCATGGATGGCTCAACCTCTTTCGATGGATTTGCGTTCACGGCTTTTGGCGGCGGTTGATGGCGGGTTGAGCTGCCGTGCTGCTGCGATCCGGTTTGGTGTTGCGCCTTCGACGGCGATCCGTTGGCATGCGCAGCGGCGCGAGACGGGTGAGTTCACCCCGAAGCGGCAGGGCGGCGACATGCGATCCCGGCGGGTCGAAGAGCGTGCATCGGACATCCTCGCCCTCTGGGAGGCCCGCAAGGACATCTCGCTTGAGGAACTGCGCGCTGGTCTGGCCGAGATCGGCCTGATCGTCTCGGTCGCCGGATTGCATCGCTTCTTCGTGCGCCGGGGCATGACGCGCAAAAAAAGACTGGGCATGCAATCGAGCAGGACCGCCCCGACATCCTGAAACAGCGCCGAGAATGGTTCGACGGCCAGATCGATCTCGAACCCGAGCGCCTCGTCTTCATCGACGAGACCTGGACTGCCACGAACATGACGCGCAGCCACGGTCGCTGCCCGAAGGGCGAGCGGTTACGGATGGGCTTTCCGCATGGCCACCGCAAGACCACCACGCTCGTCGCTGGCCTGCGAATGACCGGCATGGTTGCGCCAATGGTGCTGGACGGACCGATCAACGGCGACTGGTTCGAAGCCTATGTCGCGCAGGTCCTGGTGCCCGAGCTGCGCCCCGGCGACGTGGTCATCATGGATAACCTCTCCAGCCACAAGCGGGCCGCCGTGAAGGACAGGATTGAAGCCGCCGGTGCAACCCTGCGCTTCCTCCCGCCATACAGCCCGGACTTCAATCCTATCGAGAAGGCCTTCTCGCGCCTCAAGG
>NZ_JAGL01000050.1 GCF_000526635.1 Aminobacter sp. J41 | reverse complement strand
TGGAGCGGCCGCCGCGCAGGCCCTCGTCGGCGGTAATGACAAAGGTCGACTCGCAGTCGACGATGCGGCCGGCCAGCGCTTCCGGCGAGAAGCCGCCGAAGACGACCGAGTGGATGGCGCCGATGCGCGCGCAGGCAAGCATCGCATAGGCTGCCTCGGGGATCATCGGCATGTAGATGGTGACGCGGTCGNCCTTCTTGACGCCNTGCGCCTTCAGGACGTTGGCGAGCCGGCAGACATGCTCGTAAAGCTCGCGATAGGTGATCTTCTTGTCGTCGTACGGATTGTCGCCTTCCCAGATGATGGCGACCTGATCGCCGCGCTTGTCGAGATGGCGGTCGATGCAGTTGTAGGAGACGTTGGTCTCGCCGTCCTCGAACCACTTGATCGAGACATTGCCCTCGAACGAGGCGTTGGAGACCTTCGTATACGGCTTGAACCAGTCGATGCGCTTGCCGTGCTCGCCCCAGAACCCGTCGGGATCCGTAATGCTCGCCTCATACCATTTGAGGTAGGTCTCGTTGTCGATCAGCGCGTCCTTCTTCCACGCAGACTGGACAGGGTGAACCAAGCTACTCGACATGCAATTCTCCTCCTCAAGACGGCTCCCGATCTGCGGTGCCGGGCGGGCATTATTCCCAAAATGAGCGCCACGACAATATCGCCGTTGCTGCAGTTTGAAACCTTGCAGCCGGCGACAATCAACCAAGCGGCCAAATCATGCTAGTCTCCGTGCGGTGCGGGTGGCGCTGGAGGGATGCCCATGCCGGGAAACGACGCGAACTGGATCCTGATCTTTTCCGACGGGACCGGTCAGCGCGGAGTGCGCGACGACGCCAGCATCAAGAACACCAACGTTTTTCAGCTCTACATCGCCGTCGAGGACAAGCCGGGATTCGAAGCCTTCTACGATCCGGGGCTGGGAGCTCCGGCTGAAGGCAGCCTTGCCTGGACGCGCACGTTCCGCAACCTGTGGAGCAAGGCGACCGGCTGGGGGATCACCGCCAACATCGTCGATTGCTAAGAGGCGCTGATCATGCGCTGGAAGCCGGAGATGCCGATCGGCCTGTTCGGCTTCAGCCGCGGCGCCTACACGGTTCGCTCCCTCGGCGGAGTGCTTTCGACCTGCGGGGTGGCGACGCAGATTGACGGCCGGCCGATCCCGAAGGATGAGAGCGGCCCGGCGGCGAAGCGCAGGCGCGAGGTCGCCGAGGAAGCGGTCGCCGCTTACAAGATCAGCGACAGGCACGAACGCAAGGCTGCCGGCGAGGCGTTCATGCGGCGCTACGGGTCCAAGGCGCGTGTGCCGGAAGTGATCGGCGTGTTCGACACGGTGAAGGCGCTGGGTCTTCCCGGCGTGATGGACGCGGTGAACCCGTTCCGGCACGAGTTCCACGACCATGAGCTGTCGAAGGCAGTCGATGTCGGGCTGCAGGCGCTGTCGATCGACGAGAACCGCAAGACTTTTGCGCCGGTGCTGTGGGACGATCCCGACCAGGAGGCGCGGGCGCGCGGCCAGGTGATCGAGCAGGTATGGTTCCCGGGGGTGCATTCCGACGTCGGCGGCGGCTATGACGACAACCGCCTTGCCGACCTGCCGCTCGCCTGGATGGTGCAGCGGCTGAAGGATCTCGTCGGCCTGCAAATTCCGCTGACCGTGACGATCGACGACAAGCTGCTCGCCCCGCACCACGACGAGCGCACCGGCATGGGCGCGATGTGGCTGCCGGGCGAGCGGACGATTCGCGGCGAGGCGATCGACCGCGATGCGGCGGCCGAAAATCTCGAGATCCGTTTCAGCAGGTTTGCGCCGCCCTATCGGCCGAACCCGCTCGCACGACACCCGCGCTTCGCGCGCTTCTACCGGTGATCTAGCGACTGCCGAAGATGGCGGAGCCCACGCGCACGCTAGTCGCGCCGAAGGCGACCGCGGTCTCGAAGTCGCCCGACATGCCCATCGACAGCTTCTCGACGCCCGCCTCGCGGGCGAGCTTTTCGAGGAGCGCAAAGTGCGGGCCGGGATTTTCCTCGACCGGCGGGATGCACATCAGCCCTTCGATCTTCAGGCCATGCACCTCGCGGCAGCGGTTGACGAAGGCCACCGCCTCGCGCGGGTCGATGCCTGCCTTTTGCTCCTCAAGGCCGGTGTTCACCTGCACGTAGAGTTTTGGCGCCTTGCCCTGCTTCGCGATTTCCTTCCCGAGCTCAGCGGCGATCTTCTCGCGGTCGACGGTTTCGATCACGTCGAACAGGGCGACGGCTTCCTTCGCCTTGTTGGACTGGAGCGGGCCGATCAGGTGGAGCTCGATGTCGGGAAAGTCTTCGCGCAGTGCGGGCCATTTGCCCTGCGCTTCCTGCACGCGATTCTCGCCGAAGACGCGCTGACCGGCCTCAAGGACAGGCCGGATCGCGTCTGCGTCGAAGGTCTTCGAGACCGCAACAAGCGCCACCGATCCGGCAGGGCGCTTTGCTTCGCGCTCGGCTTCTGCAATCCTGCTTTTCACGGCCTCAAGCCGCTCAACCGCATCACTCATGCTTCAAATTCCGCTGTTTTCGGCGTCATTTCGCCCGATTTGGTTGACGGTTCCCGGAAACCATGGTGAAGGCATGCCGTGCAATTCGACATCTCGGCACCTTGCAACCCTTCCGGCACCCTTTCGGGCGTCTTTTAGGTGAATTTCTGGTCATGGCAACCGAACGATACAACCCCCGCGCATCCGAACCCAAATGGCAGAAGGCATGGGACGAGGCTCAGCTATTCGCCACCAAGAACGACGACCCGCGTGAGAAGTATTACGTGCTGGAGATGTTCCCCTACCCGTCGGGGCGCATCCACATGGGCCATGTGCGCAACTACACGATGGGTGACGTCGTAGCGCGCTACAAGCGTGCGAAGGGCTTCAACGTCCTCCACCCGATGGGCTGGGACGCATTCGGCCTGCCGGCGGAGAACGCGGCGCGCGACAACAAGGTCAACCCGCGCAAGTGGACCTACGCCAACATCGAGACGATGAAGGGCCAGCTGAAGACGATGGGCCTGTCGCTCGACTGGGCGCGCGAGTTCGCGACCTGCGACCCATCCTACTACCGCCACCAGCAGAAGATGTTCCTCGACTTCTGGAAGGCCGGCCTCGTCGAACGCCGCAACGCCAAGGTCAACTGGGACCCGGTCGACATGACCGTGCTTGCCAATGAGCAGGTGATCGACGGCCGTGGCTGGCGCTCCGGCGCGCTGGTCGAGCAGCGCGACCTGACGCAGTGGTTCTTCAAGATCACCTCGATGGCGCAGGACCTGCTCGACGGCCTCGATACGCTCGACCGCTGGCCGGAGAAGGTCAAGCTGATGCAGTCGAACTGGATCGGCCGGTCGGAAGGCCTGCAGGTCCGCTGGAAGCTCGATCCGGCAACCGCGCCGGAGGGCGAGACTGAGCTCGAGATCTACACGACCCGTCCGGACACGATCTTCGGCGCCTCGTTCATGGCAATCGCCGGCGACCACCCGCTCGCCAGGAAGGCGGCGGAGTCGAACCCGGAACTCGCCGCCTTCATCGAGGAAATCCGCCGCCGTGGCACCTCCGCCGTCGAGCTCGAGACCGCCGAGAAGCAGGGTTTTGACACGGGCATCCGCGTCGTCCACCCGTTCGACGAGAACTGGACGCTGCCGGTCTACGTCGCCAACTTCGTGCTCATGGACTACGGAACGGGCGCGATCTTCGGCTGCCCGTCGGGCGACCAGCGCGACCTCGATTTCGCTCGCAAGTACGGCCTGCCGGTCGTGCCGGTGGTGATGCCGAAGGACGGCGACGCCGCAACCTTCGAGATCGGCGACGAGGCCTATACGGAGGACGGCGTGATGATCAATTCGCGCTTCCTCGACGGCAAGTCGCCGAAGGAAGCGTTCGAGGAGGTGGCGAGCCGCCTCGAAGCCACGACGCTCGGCAACCGTCCGCAGGCGCAGCGCAAGGTCCAGTTCCGCCTGCGCGACTGGCTGATCTCGCGTCAGCGCTACTGGGGCTGCCCGATCCCGGTTATCCACTGCGACGACTGCGGCGCGGTGCCGGTTCCGGCGGACCAGCTGCCGGTGCTGTTGCCTGACGACGTCACCTTCGACAAGCCGGGCAACCCGCTCGACCATCATCCGACGTGGAAGCACACCTCGTGCCCGAAGTGCGGCAAGGATGCGCGCCGCGATACCGACACGATGGACACCTTCGTCGACTCGTCCTGGTACTTCGCCCGCTTCACCGATCCGTGGAACGAGAACGCTCCGACGACGCTGGAATATGTCGATGGCGACAAGGGCTGGCTCGGCGTCGACCAGTATATCGGTGGCATCGAGCATGCGATCCTGCATCTGCTCTATTCGCGCTTCTTCGCCCGGGCCATGAAGGCGACCGGCCACCTCAACGTGGTCGAGGAGCCGTTCAAGGGCCTGTTCACGCAGGGCATGGTGGTGCACGAGACCTACAAGGGTCCGAACGGCTGGGTCACCCCCGCCGAAATCACCATCACCGAGGCTGACGGCAAGCGCACGGCAAAGCTCAACGCCACCGGTGAGCCGGTCGAAATCGGCTCGATCGAGAAGATGTCGAAGTCGAAGAAGAACGTCGTTGACCCTGATGACATCATCGGCAGCTACGGCGCGGACACCGCTCGCTGGTTCATGCTGTCCGACTCGCCGCCGGAGCGCGACGTGATCTGGACCGAGGCCGGCGTCGAGGGCGCGCACCGCTTCGTCCAGCGGGTCTGGCGCCTGATCTCGGAAGTGGCTCCGCTGCTCGCCGGTGCTGCGGAAGCCCCGGCGCGCGAGGGCGATGCCGCGGCGCTGTCCAAGGCCGTTCACAAGACGATCAAGGCGGTTGGCGAGGAGATCGAGCGCCTCGGCTTCAACAAGGCCGTCGCCAAGCTCTACGAGCTGGTCAACACGATCTCGCCGTTTGCTCAGAAGGCAGCCTCTGCGGACGATGTGACGAAGGCGGCTCTGCGTGATGCCGTGGTCGCGCTGGTCAAGATGATTGCGCCTATGATGCCGCACCTTGCCGAAGAGTGCTGGGAAACGCTCGGCTGCGAGGGGCTGGTCGCGAATCAGGCCTGGCCGGACTACGACGCGTCGCTCGTCGTGGACGACGAAATCGTCATCCCGCTGCAGATCAACGGCAAGAAGCGCGGCGATTTGACAATTTCCAGAAACGCGGATCAATCTGAGATCCAGGCGGCGGCCCTCGCGACCGACGTCGTCCGCGCGGCGCTGGAGGGCAAGGAGCCGCGCAAGGTCATCGTCGTACCGCAGAGGATCGTCAATGTCGTCATCTGACCGGGCAGCCAGGCAATCTCGCAGGCGCGGGGTTGCCGCCATCCTGCTGGCGCTCGTCGCTCTGGGCGGCTGCACGGTGCAGCCGCTTTATGGCGACCGCTCGCCGGCAGCTGGCGCGCTCGCGTTTGACAGCGCGGTGCTTGCCTCGGTCGATGTGGCGCCCGCCCGCGACCGTGTCGGGCAGGAGGTCCGCAATCACCTGATCTTCCTGTTGGGCGGCGGCAAGGGCCAGCCGTCCAGCCCGGTCTACCGCATCGATCTCGGCGTTGCAGCGCTCGAATCGAGCGGCCCGACCATCGAGACCAAAGCGAGCACGCTCGAGCCCTCATCGGGCATCATGACGGTGCGCAGCCGGTACACGCTCACCGAGATCGCGACCGGCAAGGTCATCTCGCGCGGTGTGCGCTCGGTTCAGGCGGCATTCGATATTCCGGCACAGGAATTTGCGGCGTTGCGGGCGCGGCGCGATGCGCAGAACCGCGCGGCGCGCGAGCTTGCGGAGCTGATGCGGCTCGTGATCGCGCAGGAACTGCGCGCTGCCACCTCGACGCAAAGCCCGGCGATCATTTCCACTCCTGAAGAGCTTCAGGAACGCGACAGGCCAGGAGAGCCGGCCAGCTTCTGACCGGCTCATCCATCACTCGTATCAGCCGATCTTCTGACCGGTCTTCGCCCAGTCGGCGAGGAACTGCTCCAGGCCCTTGTCGGTCAGCGGATGCTTGACCAGCGCCTTCAGCGTTGCCGGCGGAACGGTCGCGACGTCCGCACCGATCAGCGCGGCCTGCTTCACATGGTTGACCGTGCGGATCGAGGCCGCGAGGATCTCGGTGTTGAAGCTGTAGTTGTCGTAGATGGTGCGGATCTCGGAGATCAGCTCCATGCCGTCGAGGCCCAGGTCGTCAACGCGGCCGATGAACGGCGAGATGAAGGTCGCGCCAGCCTTGGCAGCAAGCAGCGCCTGGTTGGCCGAGAAGCAGAGCGTGACGTTGACCATGCGGCCGCTGGAGGTCAGCGCCTTGCATGCCTTCAGGCCGTCAAGTGTCAGCGGCAGCTTGATGCAGACATTGTCGGCGATCTTCGACAGGATGTCTGCCTCGCGCATCATCTCGGAGTATTCGGTGGCGACCACTTCAGCCGAAACCGGACCGTCGACGATGTCGCAGATTTCCTTGGTGACTTCGAGGATGTTGCCGCCGGACTTCAGGATCAGCGACGGGTTGGTCGTCACGCCATCAAGCAGGCCGAGGTCGTTGAGTTCGCGGATTTCCTTCACATCCGCAGTGTCGACAAAGAATTTCATGGCTTCCTTCCTTGGAGACTCGGGCAGGGGGGAGGCCCTGTCTGTTCCGATTGCCACTTGCTCTAGCGCAGGAAGCGGGCAAGGTCACGCCCGATGAATGAAGATTCGAAAACCTTGCGCATCGTGCCCGTCATGGTGCCGATGCCGGCCGAACGGCCCTACTCCTACTCCGTGCCGGAGGGCATGGAGGTGGAGCCGGGTTCGATCGTTCGCGTGCCACTCGGCCCGCGCGAGGTTGCCGGTATTGTCTGGGACACGCCGACAGATCGGGTTGATCCGAAGAAGCTCAGGCCGATCAGCCAGGTGTTTGACTGCCCGCCGATCGATGAAGCCTCGCGGCGTTTCGTGGATTGGGTGGCGAACTGGACGCTGGCCGCCCCTGGCATGGTCGCTCGCATGTTCCTTCGTGCGCCGGCTGCCTTCGATCCCGAGCCGCCGATGGAAGGTATCCGCTGGGCGGGAAGCGAGCCTGACCGCATGACGGACGCACGGCGCCGGGTGCTGGAACTTGCCCGCGACGGCATGGCCTGGACCCGCTCAGGTATCGCACGGGCCGCAGGTGTGTCTCCGACGGTGGTGAACGGCCTTGCCGAACAGGGCCTGTTCGACTCCGTCGACATTCCGGCCCCGCCGGTCGTCGCAGCACCCGATCCCGACTACGCGCAGCCGTCGCTGTCGCCGGACCAGCAGGCCGCGGCCGATTCGCTGATCGAGAAGATCGGCGCGGGATTTTCCACCACGCTCCTCGACGGCGTAACAGGTTCGGGCAAGACGGAGGTCTATCTCGAGGCGATCGCCGAGGCAGTACGGCGCGGCAAGCAGGTGCTGGTGCTCGTGCCGGAAATCGCTCTGACGGCCGCCTTCCTCGAACGCTTCCACGACCGCTTTGGCGCGAGGCCCGCCGAATGGCACTCCGACCTTGCCCCGCGCACCCGTGAGCGGGTGTGGCGGCAGGTGGCCGAAGGTCGTGTGCGGGTGGTCGCCGGTGCACGCTCATCGCTGTTCCTGCCGTTTCGCGACCTTGGCCTCATCGTCGTCGACGAGGAGCATGACCCTGCCTACAAGCAGGAAGACCGCGTCTATTATTCCGCGCGCGACATGGCGGTTGTGCGCGGCCACCTCGGCAAATTTCCAGTGGTGCTGGCCTCGGCAACGCCTTCTGTCGAGACGCAGGTCAACGCGCTGCAGGGCCGCTATTCCCGCGTCGTGCTGCCAACCCGCTTTGCCTCAGCGGCAATGCCGGATCTGCGCGCCATTGATATGCGCAAATCCCCGCCCGCGCGCGGCGGTTTTTTGTCCCCGGCGCTGCTGGAGGAAGTCGCCAGGACTATTGAGCGCAAGGAGCAGGCCCTACTGTTCCTCAACCGGCGCGGCTATGCCCCGCTGACGCTCTGCCGGGTGTGCGGTCACCGTTTCCAGTGTCCTGACTGCTCTAGCTGGCTGGTCGAGCACCGGTTCCGTGGCAAGCTCGTCTGCCACCAGTGCGGTCACAACGAGAACCGGCCGGAGGCGTGCCCGTCCTGCGGCACGCTTGATCATCTAGTTGCCTGCGGTCCCGGCGTTGAGCGAATCGCCGAGGAGATCGACCGGCATTTTCCGGACGCGCGAACCATCGTGCTTTCCTCCGACATGGGCGGCGTGAAAAGGCTCAGGCTCGAGTTCGAGGCGGTGGCCAATGGTGAGGCCGACATCGTCGTCGGCACCCAGCTCGTCGCCAAGGGTCACAATTTTCGCAACATGACGCTGGTAGGCGTGATCGATGCCGATATCGGCCTTGCTAATGGCGATCCGCGCGCGGCAGAGCGCACCTTCCAGCTGCTCAACCAGGTGACTGGCCGTGCCGGCCGCACCGGCAAGAAGAGCCTTGGCCTCATCCAGACCTACCAGCCGCACCATCCGGTGATGCGGGCGCTGGTGTCCGGCGATGCGAAAGCTTTCTATGAGCAGGAGATCGCCGCGCGCGAGCGTGAGCACCTGCCGCCGTTCGGCCGGCTTGCGGCGCTCGTGGTGAGCGCCGCGACCAGAGCTGAAGCGGAGGCGCATGCCCGCGCCCTGCGAAGGGCTGCTCCCGAGGTGTCGGACATCGCGATTCTGGGCCCGGCCGAGGCACCGCTGGCGGTGATCGCGGGACGTCACCGGTTCCGGCTGCTCGTCCACGGCGAGCGCAAGTCGGATATCCAGTCCTATCTGCGCAAGCTGCTTGCCGATGCGCCGAAGGAGCGCGGCTCGGTCAGGGTGCAGGTGGACGTCGATCCGCAGAGTTTTCTCTGACGCCGACAAATTGCTGCGGGGCGTGCGAGGCTTCGCGACAGCCGCGAAGCCATCGCTTATTGTGCGCGCGAATCTCTTGGAGGGACCCGATGGAATTCGCGTTTCCATGGCCGCTGACCCAGGGCGAATGGCTGGCCTGGTCCGTGGCGGCATTTACGCTCGTCTATGGCCTCGTCATGCTGTTTGCGCCGAGGCTCACCCTGAAAATCCTGCGGCTGCAGCCCGCGTCCGAACATCCCGAGGCGGTGGCCGAAGCTCGCGCGACCATGTCCGGCTTCTATATTGGCGTCGGGCTGGCCGCGATCCTGCTGGCCCAACCGCTCATCTATCTCACGCTCGGCGTATGCTGGGCGCTGACGGCTTTCGGCCGCATCGTTTCGATGCTGTCGGATAATGGAAATACGGTTTACAATTGGGTTGCGCTGGTCGTTGACCTGGCTCTCGCCGCCTGCGTGCTGGCCTTCGCGCTCGGCATGGTGCCGTGATTCTTGCCGCCGCCGCGTGATTGATTTGCGCGGCTGCGACAAATCAGCCCCAAAGAGCGGTTTTCCCCGTGTTGCGACCGAGGAAAGCCTGTGCTAGACGGCATTCGACTTTCAGTTGGGGACGGGGCCTGGCCCTAAATCCCCGTGGAAAATTTCAACCCGGTCAGAGATTTAGGCAGAGCACCGACTCAGGCTCCCGAATCTATGTCCGCAGAGCAGAGAAAAGGCGGTCCGTGGCAAAGTCAGGCTCGATGATCTCAGCGGTGGCCGAGCGGTATGCGGGTTCGCTTCATGACCTCGCCGTAGAAGCCGGACAGGTGGCGCAGGTCGAGCAGGACCTTGCGCGTTTTGAGGCTCTCATCGAAGAGAGCGATGATCTCAAGCGCCTGATCTCCAGTCCCGTGTTTTCTGCAGAAGACCAGTTCAAGGCTGTGTCGGCGATTGCCGACAAGGCCGAGATCGGCGGTTTGGTCGGCAATTTCCTGCGCGTTGTTGCGCAGAATCGCCGCCTGTTCGCCATTCCGAGCATCATTCGTGCCTTTCGCGAGATCGCAGCGCGTGCGCGCGGCGAAGTCGCTGCCGAGGTGGCGTCTGCGCATGAGCTGACTGCCGCCCAGCAAAAGGAGCTGAAGGCTGCACTGTCTGAGGTTGCCGGCAGGGATGTCGCAATCAAGCTGACGGTGGACCCCTCGCTTCTTGGCGGTCTTGTGGTCAGGATGGGCTCGCGCCAGATCGACACATCGCTAAAAACCAAACTCGCTTCGCTTAAGCTCGCACTGAAAGAGGTCGGCTGATGGATATCCGCGCTGCGGAAATTTCCGCAATTCTGAAGGATCAGATTAAGAATTTCGGCAAGGAAGCCGAAGTTTCCGAGGTTGGCCAGGTTCTGTCCGTCGGCGACGGTATTGCTCGCGTCTACGGCCTCGACAATGTCCAGGCCGGTGAGATGGTTGAGTTCCCGGGCGGCATCCGCGGCATGGCGCTCAACCTTGAAGCCGACAACGTCGGTGTCGTTATTTTCGGTTCTGACCGCGACATCAAGGAAGGCGACACCGTCAAGCGTACCGGCGCGATCGTGGACGTCCCGGTCGGTCCGGAGCTGCTCGGCCGTGTCGTTGACGCGCTCGGCAACCCGATTGACGGCAAGGGCCCGATCAACGCCAAGGAACGCCGCCGCGTCGATGTGAAGGCTCCTGGCATCATCCCGCGCAAGTCGGTGCATGAGCCGATGTCGACCGGCCTCAAGGCCATCGACGCCCTGATCCCGGTTGGCCGCGGCCAGCGCGAGCTCGTCATCGGCGACCGCCAGACCGGCAAGACCGCGATCATTCTCGATACCTTCCTCAACCAGAAGCCGCTCAACGACGGCGACGACGAGAGCCAGAAGCTCTACTGTGTGTACGTCGCTGTCGGCCAGAAGCGTTCGACCGTCGCGCAGTTCGTGAAGGTCCTCGAGGAGCGTGGCGCTCTCGAGTACTCGATCGTCATCGCCGCGACCGCTTCGGACCCGGCTCCGCTGCAGTATCTCGCCCCGTTCGCGGGCGCTGCGATGGGCGAATACTTCCGTGACAACGGCAAGCACTCGCTGATCGCATACGACGACCTGACCAAGCAGGCTGTGGCTTACCGCCAGATGTCGCTGCTGCTCCGCCGCCCGCCGGGCCGTGAAGCTTACCCGGGCGACGTCTTCTACCTGCACTCGCGTCTGCTCGAGCGCGCTGCGAAGATGAGCGACGAGATGGGCGCCGGCTCCATGACCGCTCTGCCGGTCATCGAAACCCAGGCGAACGACGTCTCGGCGTACATCCCGACCAACGTGATCTCGATCACCGACGGCCAGATCTTCCTCGAGACCAACCTGTTCTTCCAGGGTATCCGCCCGGCCGTGAACGTGGGTCTGTCGGTGTCGCGCGTCGGCTCCGCCGCCCAGATCAAGGCGATGAAGCAGGTCGCAGGCTCGATCAAGGGTGAGCTCGCCCAGTACCGTGAAATGGCTGCGTTCGCGCAGTTCGGTTCGGACCTTGACGCTGCAACCCAGCGCCTGCTGAACCGCGGTGCTCGCCTGACCGAACTCCTGAAGCAGCCGCAGTTCTCGCCGCTGAAGACGGAAGAGCAGGTCGCCGTCATCTTCGCCGGTACCCAGGGTTACCTCGACAATCTTCCGATCAATCAGGTCGGCAAGTTCGAGCAGGGTCTGCTGACGCACCTGCGTTCGCAGGGCTCGGTCCTGGAAGCCATCCGCAAGGAGAAGGCGCTTTCCGACGATCTGCGCGCCAAGCTCAAGGCCGAGATCGACGCGTTCGCCAAGTCCTTCGCCTGAGGCAAAGCGTAGAGGAACAGGGGCAGCCGAATGGCTTCACTGAAAGAACTTCGCAACCGCATCGCCTCGGTGAAGGCAACGCAGAAGATCACCAAGGCGATGCAGATGGTCGCCGCGGCGAAGCTGCGTCGCGCTCAGGAGGCTGCGGAAGCCGCTCGCCCCTATTCGGAGCGAATGGCTGCGGTGATGGCCAATATTGGCAAGGTCGTTGATCCGGCTGACGCCCCGGCGCTGATGGCCGGTACCGGCAAGGACGACGTTCACCTGCTGATCGTCGCCACCGCCGAACGCGGCCTTTGCGGTGGTTTCAACTCGCAGATCGCGCGTTTTGCGCGCGATCATGCCCGCCGGCTTATCGCCGAGGGCAAGACGGTCAAGATCATCACCGTCGGCAAGAAGGGCTACGACATCCTTCGTCGCGACTTCGCCGACAAGATCATCGACCGCATCGAGCTGCGCGACGTCAAGCAGATCGGCTTCGCCAATGCTGACGCGATCGCTCGCAAGGTGATCTCGCTCTTCAACAAGGGCGAGTTCGACGTTGCGACGCTGTTCTACTCGCAGTTCAAGTCGGTGATCAGCCAGGTGCCGACTGCGCGCCAGCTCATCCCGGCCGCCGCGCCGGCTGCTGAAGAGCAGAATGGTGCCTGCGCGATCTACGAGTATGAGCCGGATGCCGGCGCGATCCTGTCGGATCTGATCCCGCGCAACATTTCGGTGCAGATCTTCAGCGCGCTGCTGGAAAATGCCGCCGGTGAAATGGGCGCCAAGATGTCGGCCATGGACAACGCGACGCGCAATGCGGGCGACATGATCAACAAGCTGTCGATCACGTACAACCGCCAGCGTCAGGCGAAGATCACCACCGAACTGATCGAAATCATCGCGGGTGCGGAAGCGCTCTAGTGCCGTTCTGCGCGGTGAAAGCCGCCGCAGGCCGGACAACAGGAACGATTGAAGAGGGTATTTAGAATGGCTAAAGCAGCTACCCCAAAGTCGGCCGAGGCGTCTGACGCCAAGGCCGCTAAGGCGCCCGCGGCCAAGAAGGCTTCGGCGAAGGTCGGCGCAGCCGCCGGCGTCGCGGCAAATGGCGCGACCGGCAGGATCCACCAGGTCATCGGCGCTGTCGTCGACGTCGCCTTCGACGGCGAGCTGCCGGCGATCCTGAACGCGCTCGAGACCGACAACCAGGGCAACCGCCTCGTCCTCGAGGTCGCGCAGCACCTCGGCGAGAACATCGTCCGCACCATCGCTATGGACGCGACCGAAGGTCTCGTCCGCGGCCAGCCGGTGCGCGACGCGGGTGGTCCGATCTCGGTTCCGGTCGGCCCGCAGATGCTCGGCCGCATCATCAACGTCGTCGGCGAGCCAATCGACGAGTGCGGCCCGATCGAGGCGAGTGAAGTTCGTGGCATTCACGCTCCGGCTCCGGAGTATGTCGAGCAGTCGACCGAGGCGGCAATCCTCGTCACCGGCATCAAGGTCATCGACCTGCTGGCTCCGTACGCCAAGGGCGGTAAGATCGGCCTGTTCGGCGGCGCTGGCGTCGGCAAGACGGTTCTCATCCAAGAGCTCATCAACAACATCGCTAAGGCGCACGGCGGTTACTCCGTATTCGCTGGCGTCGGTGAGCGTACCCGTGAGGGCAACGACCTCTACCACGAGTTCATCGAATCGGGCGTGAACAAGAAGGGCGGCGGCGAAGGTTCCAAGGCCGCACTCGTTTACGGCCAGATGAACGAGCCTCCGGGGGCCCGCGCTCGCGTTGCTCTGACCGGTCTGACCGTTGCAGAGTACTTCCGCGACCAGGGTCAGGACGTGCTGTTCTTCGTGGACAACATCTTCCGCTTCACCCAGGCTGGTTCGGAAGTGTCGGCTCTTCTCGGCCGTATTCCTTCGGCCGTGGGTTATCAGCCGACGCTGGCAACCGACATGGGTGCTCTGCAGGAGCGCATCACCACGACCCAGAAGGGCTCGATTACCTCGGTTCAGGCCATCTACGTCCCTGCGGACGACCTGACCGACCCGGCGCCGGCAACGTCGTTCGCGCACCTTGACGCGACCACGACGCTGAACCGCGCGATCGCTGAAAAGGGTATCTACCCGGCTGTGGATCCGCTGGACTCCACGTCGCGTATGCTCGATCCGCAGATCGTCGGCGAGGAGCACTACCAGGTTGCTCGCGCCGTTCAGCAGACGCTGCAGCGCTACAAGGCTCTCCAGGACATCATCGCGATCCTGGGCATGGACGAGCTGTCCGAAGAGGACAAGCTCACCGTTGCCCGCGCCCGCAAGATCGAGCGCTTCCTGTCGCAGCCGTTCTTCGTCGCTGAAGTCTTCACCGGTTCGCCGGGCAAGCTGGTCGACCTGCAGGACACCATCAAGGGCTTCAAGGGCCTGGTGAACGGCGAGTACGACCACCTTCCGGAAGCCGCCTTCTACATGGTCGGCACCATCGAGGAAGCGATCGAGAAGGCACAGCGTCTGGCTGCGGAAGCGGCGTAACAAAGGGAGTAGTGGCCAGCGGATGCCAAACGGCCTCCGCCAGCTGCTAGGATTGCATGGCTGAAGCCTTCAAGTTTGAACTGGTCTCGCCCGAGCGGCTGCTCGTTTCCGAGATGGTCGAAGCTGTCACCATTCCGGCGACGGAAGGCGAGATGACGGTGATGGCCAAGCACGCGCCGGTCATGACCACGGTCAAGCCGGGCGTCGTCACCGTGAAGCAGGCATCGGGCGGCGAAACCCGTTTCGTCGTGTTCGGCGGCTTTGCCGACATCGTCCCGGAAGGCTGCACGCTGCTGGCGGAATCCGCCGTTGCAGTCGCAGACCTTGACCGCGAGGAACTCGCCCGCCGCATCCAGGACGCCAAGGAAGACGTTGCGGATGCCAAGGACGACGAGTCCCGCACCAAAGCCGAAGAGCTGCTGTCGCAGCTGCAGACGCTGCAGGGCGCGCTCGCAGCCTGAAGGCGACTGCATAGCGAATGAGAAGGCCGGCTCTGCCGGCCTTCAGACCACTGACAAACCCGCCGATTTTTTGGCGGGTTTTTCGTTGGGGCGGGATGACCGAGCGCAGGGGCGCTGCCGGTGCCTGACGAAGTGAAGATAATGAAGGGGCGAGAGGGCCTCATGCCCCCGCCAGGCGGGGCTGGCGGGTGAGCGCCAGCGCGATCTTCTTCATGTTCTGGCTGGCCGCCGCCAGCAGACATTGCCAGCTCACCTTCATCAGCCCGCGCAAGCGCGCATAACGGTGCCCGTGCAGCTGTTTGGCGTCGGCAAACGAGCGCTCCACCGTCTCCTTGCGTCGCTTGTAGATCGCCTTGCCCCACGCCGTCTTGCGGTAACTGTCCGTCCGTTCGCGGGCGTCCGCCCACACATGCCGGGTGATGGTGCGAACCGCCTTGGCATTCGACGTGCAGGAGGCAAGCAGCGGACAGTCGCGGCACACTGCCGGGTCGGACCGGTAGTGCCGGTAGCCGTTGCGGTCGGTGGTGGCATAGC
>NZ_JAGL01000049.1 GCF_000526635.1 Aminobacter sp. J41 | reverse complement strand
CAGCTTCTCGAGTGTCAGGTCCGAGACCGCCTTGCGCAGCCGGTCATTCTCTTTCTCGAGCTCCTTCAGCCGCTTCACCTGGTCACCCTTCAGGCCACCGAACTCCTTGCGCCACCGGTAATACGTAAACTGCGTCACGCCGATCAAACGGACCGCTTCTCCGACAGAACGACCTTGCGACAACAGAACATCGACTTGGCGCAGCTTCGCCACGATCTCTTCGGNTTTGTGCTTCTTCTGGGGCATTCCAACGTCCTCCTACGGCTCAATAGCCTACTTCAGGGAGGACCACTTTTCAGGGGGCAGACCAAAGAGCCGCGGCCACTGTCCTGGTCACAGGCGTCGAAAGGCGCGACCGGGAGGGGGCGCATGGCAACCAGATCACGTTGCAACCGCTCGCCGATCGTCTCGCTCTCACCGCGCAGGACATCGTGCTGGCGCTTGCGGCATTGCTCCTCCAGCCAAAGGTTGAATGCCTCCCAGCTCGTGAACTCGGGAAGCGGCACCATGAAGTTGCGGCGGCAATAGCCCACCAAGCCCTCGACATTCCCCTTGTCATTGCCTTTGCCAGGACGGCCGTAGTGGTCCCGGATCAGGTAATGCGACAGGAAGCCGCTGAACAGGACGGCCCGCTTGCGGGTGCCATCGGGCAGGATCTTCGCCACCAGGCACCGGTCATTGACATAGACGATCGACTGCGGCACTGCCCCAAAGAAGGCAAAGGCGTGGATGTGGCCGTCCACCCAAGCCTCGGCCACAGCCGCCGGATAGGCGCGGACGTAACAGGCGTCGCTGTGCGGCAGATCCAAAACAAAGAAGTGGGCCTTCTGCTCGACACCGCCAATCTTGACCATCGCCTCGCCGAAGTCGGCCTGCGCATGGCCCGGGGGATGCGCCAGCGGCACGAACACTTCCTGGCCCCGCCGTTCTCGCTCCCGGATGTAATCCTTGATGATCGTGTAGCCGCCGGTGAACCCGCACTCGTCACGAAGCCGGTCGAACACCCGCTTCGCCGTGTGCCGCTGCTTCCGCGGCATGGAGCGATCCGCCTCAAGCCAGCCCTCGATGATCGGGATAAAGGGATCAAGCTTCGGCCGCCTGACTTCGGCCGTCCGCCGGTAGCCCGGCGGCACCGAGAACGTCATCATCTTCGCAACCGTATCACGGGAGATGTTGAAGGCCTTCGCCGCCTGACGCTGGCTCATGCCCCCCGCGCAGGCCTGGCGAACCCTGAGATATAGTTCCACGCTGAAAATCCTCGCGCCCTCCCTGCTGTCGCAGAAAGGGAAAGGGTGGACGACTTTTACGCCGCCCGCAGCAGCTCCATGCCGCCGCTTCCGTGGACTAGTTTCTCACCGCCGTTCTCAGTCAGGAGCGGACGCGGGCAGCGTCCGCCAGAGCGCTCGTTCCGTAGAATGCCGCGGAAACGCTGGATCTACGACACCGCAGAAACCATGATCATCTCGACCTTGAGGTCGGAACTGGCGAGGCGGCCCTCGAAACAGGCGCGGGAAGGAGGCTCGATATCCGCCACCCACTCGTCCCATACCGCGTTCATGGCTTGATAATCGGCCATATCGGCGAGGATGATCGCAACGAATGCAAGCCGATCCTTGCCGCTGCCGATTTGAGCAAGGCGTGCCTCTGCCTTGGCGAGCAATTGTCGAGTCTGCTCAGCCGTGCTTAGCTTTCCGTCATAAGGCGCCTCGGGTGTGACGGCAAAATAGCCGGTGCCGTTCAAAACCGTTGCGAGGCTCATGCGCTGGCCGACGCCGAAGCGTGTGATGAGATCCGCAGGCCCGGTAGCGTTTTCGTTCATGGGTTTCCTCTTGTCAGATGTTGGCCAGGCAAGCTCTCGCCTGCCTGCCGCTCGTCGTGTGATCCACGACTTCAAATGCCTAGCGAGGCACGACGAAGACGGCTTCAGGCTGCCAGCTTATGCAGCATTCCTCGCCTTCCTTGATGATGACCACGTCCGCGCCGAGCACTCGGACACGCATTTGAAGATCGCCGACCTTGCCGATGACGAGCGCGTTGTCTCCATAATTGACGATGGTCTCGACCTGCATGCGTACATTTTTGCGCCCCGCGATCGGGTTGCGCGAAAGACGGATATGCTCCGGGCGGATCAGCAGGGTCACCTCCCGTCCGTCGATTACGGCGGATTCAGTCGGCGCGTAATCGCAGATGCCGAGGGCCGTGCTCTCCGCCTGGTTGGCCGCGGCGCTGGCAATCCTTGCGGGGACGAGATTGCTTTCGCCGATGAAGCCCGCCACGAAGCGTGTCTGCGGCTTGTGATAAATCTCGAGCGGGGTCGCCGCCTGCTGGATCTCGCCCTTCTCGAAAACCACGATCCGGTCGGACATTGACATGGCTTCCGATTGATCATGGGTGACGAAGATGGTGGTCACGCCGAGCGCGCGCTGGATACGCTTGATCTCGATCTGCATCTGCTCGCGCAGGTTCTTGTCGAGGGCGCCGAGCGGCTCGTCGAGAAGGAGCAGCGAGGGTTCGAAAACGAGTGCGCGGGCCAACGCCACACGTTGCTGCTGTCCTCCCGAAAGCTCCTTGGGATAGCGCTTGCCGAAACCTCCGAGGCCGACCAGCGCCAACATCTCCTCTGCCTTCTTCAGGCCCTCGCCTCGGCGCACGCCACGCATCTGCAGCGGGAAATAGACGTTCTCCACCGCCGTCTTATGGGGAAACAGCGCGTAGTTCTGGAAGACGATGCCGATATTGCGCTCGTGCGGTGCCAGTCCTGAAAGGGACTTGCCTTCCACCAGAACGTCGCCGGCCGTTGCCTTCTCGAACCCGGCAATGATCATCAGCGTCGTGGTCTTGCCGGATCCGCTCGGACCAAGAAAGGTGACGAACTCGCCCTTCTCGATCGTGAGATCCACTTTCTTGAGGGCGGTGAAATCCCCGTAGGTCTTCGTAATTCCGTTGAGCTGAAGATATTGATGCATCTTGGATCCTGGCGTTACTGGCCGGCGGGTGACGCGGAGCGCGGGGCACTCTCCGCAAGGCGGCTGCGAAGGCCGCGCCAAGCGAAGGGCGCCACCAGGGCCACGAGCACGGCGAGGAAGAGAAGGGTGGAGATCACGGCGATCACCGGATCAGCCTCCTGCCGGATGCTGTCGAACATCTTGCGCGGCAGCGTCTCGGCGTTGCGGCCGGAGATGAAGATTGCCACCACCGTCTCGTCGAAGGACTGGATGAAGGCGAAGAGCGCACTGATCAGGAGGCCTGGCCGGAGGATGGGGAGCGTCACATGGATGAAGGTCTGCACCGGGCTGGCGCCGAGGCTCTGGGCTGCACGTTCCAGATTGCGGTCGAAGCCCTTCAGGTTGGCCGAGAGCACCAGAAAGGCGATCGGCACCGAAAGACAGGTATGCGCGAGCACGACGCCGAAATGGGTGTGCACCAGCCGCAGGTCGCCCAGGAAGGAATAGTATCCCACGGCCATGACGATATGCGGCACGGCCAGCGGCATCAGCATCATAAGATCGGCAAAGCTCTTTCCGGCGAAACGATGGCGCACCAGGGCAAAGGTGGCGGGCACCACGAGCGCCATCGTGAGCACGGTCGTGGCGGTGGCGATCAGGATGCTGTTCCAGGTCGGCAGCAGCCAGTTCATGTCGGAGAAATAAGCCCGGTAATAGCCGAGCCAGTAGCCTGGCGGCGGGAACTGGAGCGAGCGGGCATCGGAGAAGGACATCGGCACGACGATGACAAGCGGCGCGGCGATGAAGACGATGACGAGAATGCCGATCAGGCGCATGAAGCGGTCCATGTCAGCCCCACAATTTGTCGAGGCCGAAACGGCGGTGATAGATCGCGAGAATCGCAAGAGTAATCGCCAGCAGAACTATCGCCATGGCGGAACCCATGCCGAATGCCAGAAATTCCTCGATCTGATGCCCGATGAGGCCGGCAATCATCTGCTCGCGCGGACTGCCGAGCAGCACCGGTGTAACATAGAAGCCGAGGCAGATGACGAAGACGAGCACGCAGCCATTGGCTATACCGGGGGCCGTCAGCGGAAGATAGACATGACGGAAGAGGGAGAAGCCGCGCGCGCCGAGACTTTCGGCCGAGCGGATAAGAACCGGGTCGATCTTCCGCATCACGGAATAGATGTTCATGATCATGTAGGGTGCCAGGATGTGCACCATGGCAAGCGTGGAGGAGAAACGCGTAAAGAGAAGCTGCGGCGGCGTTTCAAAGCCGACGGCTCTTAGGAAAGCGATGATCGGCCCGTTATTACCAAGGAGCACCATCCACGCGTAGGTCCGCACAAGAAAACTGGTCCAGAAGCTCATGGTGACGAGCAGCAGGATGAGCATCGCCGTGCGCGGCTTGGAGGCGTTCATCAGATAGGCGAGCGGGTAGCCAACGCAGAGACAGGCGAACGTCACCAGGCCGGCTGTCATGAAGGTGTTGAGAAAGACCTTCTGATACAGCGCTCCGGTGAGGACCTTCTGGTAGTTGGCGATGGAGAGACGCGGCTCCGTAAAGCTCATGATCGCAACGTCGATGAGCGGCACCAGAAAGAAGATCGCCAGATAGATGGCAAGCGGTGCAAGCAGCAGCCATGGCCAGAGATTTGGCTTTTCAGAAAGTCTGGAAATCGTGGCTCCCATGCCGCTCCCCTTTTTGTTGCTCGGGTGAAAAGACACCCGTTCTTTCGGGCGTGACGGAGCGGGCTCAAGAAGGGCCGGCCAGGAGCGGCATCACCCTTCCCGAGGTCCCGCAATCATCGCATCAGCTTGCGATCCATTCCTCGAAGCGCTGCGCCACTTCCTCGATATCCGCGCCGAAATTCTCGATATCCTGCTCGAAGGTGAGCGGATAATTCTCCGGCGAGGTGGGCATACGCTTGGCGTCTTCGGCGGAGATGAACTCGTTCGCCGCCGGGTTCAGCGGGCCGTAGTCCGCCTGCGTCACGAAGCCTGCCAGCGGCTTGGCGCTGGTAGCGAATTCGATGAACTTCTTCGCGTTTTCCGCGTTCGGCGTGTCCCTGGCCACCACCCAATAGGCGCGGTCGATCTGGCCCTGGTTCCAGGTCATGCCGACTGGCGCGCCAGCATCCAGCGCTTCGAAGTAGCGGCCGTGCCAGATGCCGATCAGGTCGACCTCGCCGTCGCGCAGGATCTGCGTCGACTGGGCTCCGGCGGTCCACCAGACGAGGATGTGATCCTTGATCTTGTCGAGCGAAGCGAAGGCCCGGTCGATATCGAGCGGGTAAAGGTCTTCCACGGCAACGCCGTCGGCCAGGAGCGCGAGCGGCAGGACGCGGGCGGGATAGCGCTGGAGGCAGCGCGAGCCAGGGAAGCGCTCCACGTCCCAAAACTCGGCCCAGTTCTGCGGACCGCCATTCGGGAACTTGTCGGTACGGTAGGCAATGACGGTCGCAAAGGCATGCGAGGCCACGCCGTTGTGGAACAGGCCGCCCTCATACGGCGCCTCGGCGATGTCTTCGATGATACCGGCCTGGTCGGCCCGGATCAGCTCGCCGCCGCCGAGCGTGGTGATGTCGAATTCATAGGTGCCGGTCTGCACCTGTTGAGCAAGCTTGGCGAAGGAAACGGGCGAAACCGTGCGGATCTGAATGCCCGTCTCTGCGGTGAAGGGATCGAACAGATGAGCCTTCGCCGCTTCCTCCCAGGGGCCGCCCCAGGTATTGATGTAAAGCACGTTTTCCTGCGCACGCGCGATATAGGGCATAGCGAGCGTCGTCGTCAGCGCGGCGCCGGAACCCTTGAGAAACGTCCGACGGTTCGGCGCGAGCAGGGTCGAGAACCCTTTGCCGGTTGCGGTCATATCAATTCTCCTCTCTCGTGTTCCTGAAGGTCGCCTCGTAGAGGCGCAGCCAATTCCCGTGGGTTATTTTTGCGACCTCTTCTTCCGAGAAGCCCACGGTGCGGAGGCCGTTTGGGATCACCTGCATATCTTCGACGGTCTGGAACCAATCCGGCGGGGGCGCCTTGCCGGGTCGGGCCGCAGAACCCGCGCCATAGTCCACGCCGCGCGTCCAGCGGCCCTGGCGCATCCAGGCGTAATCGGGGGCGGTGAAGTTGTGGCTGCGGTCGGTACCGATGGCGACGGAATCGATGCCGGCGATCTCCACAGTGCGCGCGACCATGCCGCACCAGGCCTCGATCGACTTGCAGTATTCATCGCCGGTGATGTTCCGGTAGGCGGCGCAACCGATGACACCGCCGGTTTCCTTAAGGGCTCTCAGCACGTCGTCGGACTTGTTGCGCTTGTGGTCAAACAGGGAGCGCGCATTGGCGTGTGTGACGGCGATGGGCTTTTCGGAGACCTCGATCGCATCGAGGGTTGTGCGATCGCCGACATGGCTGCAATCCACCAGGATGCCCGCCCTGTTCATCTCGCGCACCACTTCCTTGCCGAATCGGGCAAGGCCGGAATCCTCGGCCTCGTAGCAGCTTCCCCCGAGCTCGTTCTGGTTGTTGTAGGTCAGCTGGACGACGCGAACGCCCAGCTCCGCGAAAAGCTCCACAAAGCGGATGCGGCCTTCGAAAAGATTGGCGTTCTGGAAACCGAGGATGACGGCTACCTTGCCTGCGGCACCTATACGCTGCACGGCGGCGGCGGTGGTGGCAATCTCCGCCACATCTGCATTCTCCCGAACGAGATCACGCCATTTACCGAGGGAATCCAGCGATTCCACCGCGCCTTCCCAGAAGCCGCAGGTGACCACCACGCCACCCACGCCCGCTGTCTTGAGCGAGGTGAAGGCCTGCCGGTCGAAGTGGCCGCATTGCAGCCTCGTAGCCGCCGATCTTGGGCGAGGTGAGGAAACTGATGTCTGTCTCGTCGTCATTGTCCTTGCGGCCAATGACGGTGCCGTCGTCGTTGACGATCAGGGGTCCCGCATGGCGGCGCGAGACGACGCTGTCAGGCGTGAGTGCCTTCTGCGCCAGGTGGTAGATGCGCCACCAAAGCCCTGCCTCGATCTGCGTACCTTGCTGGAGCAATTCCCACAGCAGCGGCTCGTCATGGCCAAGATCGCCGCCAAGCGGTGCTGCTGAAGCGGACAGGAGAGGTTCGTCGCCGCCGGTGAATATGACGGCGATACCGCTGCGGGCAGCCAGGGGCGCAGCAAGCTGAAGCTCGGCGGGGTCGATCGCATTCACGACCGACAGGCGCGCTGCGCCGAAATGATGCACGAGCTCACCCAAAAGATCGATGACGCCAGGGATGACAAACCAGGCATGCTGGCCGCCGGCATCAAGCCGCAACGCCGCCCCATCCTGCGACAGGATCGAAATCCGCGCCGGATCTGCGTTTTTCAGCTGCTCGAAACGCTCCTCCAGGAGTGCAAAGCCCCCCAAGCCAAGCTTTTGCGAGTACATCACCACGTCTTGCGCAGCGAGAAAGAAGCCTTTGGGAAGACCGGTGAGGGAAAAGATGCGCTCGGTCATCATCCGCATCTCGCGCGGCATTATGCGCAGCATCTCTGTGGTCTGCGAATTCTGCATCAGTGAGGCTCCGCCGGATAGGCCCAGAACTCCGCACGGCCGGCACGAATTTCGGCCGGCGTCGGTGCGCCGTGATAAAGCACGCCGCGCAAATTGCGGCGCAGGAAGTCGCGCGTCTTATCGATGCCATGGATGCCGACATTCATCAGCCGCACGAGATCGATCGGGATGAAATCCTCCGCGTTAATGTTCGCCATCGGTGTGTGGTAGGGCAGATCCCGCAGCGTCTGTATGCGCGCCACGAGATGACGGTGGCCGGGGTGCTTCATGAGGAAGCGCGCCACCGAAAGGTCCGGAGCCTCCCGGCTCAGATCGGCCATGAGCGACTGCACGCCGCCGCAGATATCGAGGCCGAGATCGAGAGCCTCCGGCACCTCCTCGCGAGCGCCACGGCGCGGCTCTTCGGCCGTTTCGGACTTGTACCAGACATATTTGTAGGCATCGGGCGTCGACATATCGATGCCCAGCGCCCACTGATACTGCTGCCGGATCAGATCGCTGAGGCTTTCTACCGTCTCGGCAGGAGACACATTCACCTCATCCTGACCGCCGATCGAAGGCAGCAGCGCATCTGCTTCCTCCGGCACGAGCTCGATAAGCAGAGACAGATATGTCTCGAAGGATTCGGGCTTGAGTTCCGCCTCGAAGCGCTGCGCGAGCACGTCCAGCGGATAGGTCCGGTGCGCACCGCCGACCATGCCGGTTTCACGCAGCTCCTTGAGGGCTACTGTCACCTTCTCCAGATCCTCGGCCACTTCGGCACTGGAGGCGAAGGCTTCGTACATCATCCGGTCCTCGCGGCGGAATGTGATCGCGCGGCGGACCAGCCCCAGGAGCTCATCGATCCGCTTGTCGCCCTTTGCCAGCCTGAGCCCACGCGCGATCGCGATCGCCTGCTCGCGCGCTGCGACGAAGCTGCTGATCAGTTGCGGGTGCTTGTGTATGAAGAAGATGAGGCCGAGGGCAGAGCCGTTGCCAACACCGAGATAGCGCCGGATCGCCGGATCGAGCCCAACGGCCTTTGGCGATGCAAGCCGGGCGAGATGCTCCACCAGGTCGCAGGAATATTCCCGCATCAGATAGGCGGTGAGGAGCTGCGCTTCGAGCGGGCGCCCAAGCGCGTGATCGCGACCGAGCGACGGAAAGGGGCGCGTGCCGAACGTGCCGTTGCCGTCGAGCCCGGTATTACGCATCAGATAGCAGACCTGCGACAGGTCATCGATCGAGGGCTGCCTGCCTTCGGCAAGCGCGGCGAGCGTTTGGTCGAAGACCCGCATGGAACGGTTAGAGCGGCACCACACCAGGGCGTTTGGCGTTGCACGGCCGCGATAGAGCTTCGGCAATTCTTCGCGAGCCGATCGGATGTCGGCCTCGGTTGCAGGACCCTCGTTCAGCGTGCCCATCATGTCCCAGGCCTTGCCGATGATCCGGCCGGTGCGGGCCTTGCGGCTCGGAGGCCGGGAGAAGGCGATGAAACTGAATTCCTGCCGTGGCGCCTTGATGGAATAGACGGCCGTGCCGGTGGAGGTCTCATCCACGTCGAAGCGCTCGACGGAGATTTCCCAGCGCTCGCGAATGAGCTTGTTCATGAGCGCCCGGGTGATGCTCACCCGGCTGGGCTGGAAGGCGGCGAGCTTTTCCGGCCGCATCAGCTCCTGGCCGGATCTCGGACGCGGGGCTTCTTCCATCAATGTCTCACGCACTACGGACATGCGGGTTATCGCGCTCCTTGCTGCATTTTCGTGATCTTCTCCGCTGCCCGCAAAAGCGGCTCGCGGATTGCTTCCAGTTTGAAGCGGGTTTCCGGCATCACCAGCGACAGTGTCGCCGTGCATCTGCCATGTATGTCGAAAACGGGGGCAGCGATGCCGCGCACACCTGTGTGAGTGTACCCGCTCGAAAGCGCGTAGCCGTCGGCGCGCGCCGCAGCCAGCACCTCTTCGGAGGCGAGCGGCCCTCCGCTTTCCTGCAGCCGCCGCAAGGTGCCCTCGTCGGCAAAGGCGGTGAGGATGCGGCCCGATGCCGATCCTTCGAGAGACATGGTCGTGCCGACCTTCTGCTCGGCGCGCAGCAGGCTGTCCGATTCCACGCGGGAGACGATGCAGGGAACGCCCCGGTCAAGCACCGCAAGCGATGCCGTTTCCTTTACTTCATGCACGAGCGCTTCGAGGATCGGCTGTACGCGCGAGCCGAGATCCGCCTGCTCGAGAGCCGCGGCAGCCAACCGGCAAACATGCATGGAGAGGCGATAGCGCCCCTCCTCGTCCTGCTCGATCCAGCCCGCTTCCACGAGCGTCAGGAGACGCTGATAGGCTGTGGGTCGCGAGAGGCCCATCGCCCGCGCGATCTCCGGAAGCCGCATGCCGCGAGCGCTGCCGGCAAACACGTCCAGCACGGCCAACGTCTTCAACGCCGTCGAGAGCGGCCGGACGCCACCTTCTGACTGTATTCTATCTGAATATACCGTATCCATTTCAGATATATGATTCCCGATTTTCTGCGCGAGTCAATGGCGGGTGCTCAAAATTTTCTACAGCCCTGGCAAAGGGTCCCACATCCGGAGGAATATCGGGGAAGATTGGCCGGCGAAGACGGTGGATAGCTGTCTTCGAAAGGAGTTCGGAAACTGCCGGGAGGCTGTACCAGGCGCGGGAACATGCTATCTCTCCGTCCTGTGGCCAAAAAAATATCCAGTGATCGAGCATGTCCAAAGCAGAGCAACAAGCGGAGCCGGATGAGCTGGAGGCACATTTCGACATCGGCGCCCGCATGAGAGCGATGCGCGCGGCAGCCGGGCTGTCCCAGCGGCAGCTTGCGATGCGTGCCGGCGTTCCACACGCACAGATCTCAAATGTGGAAAAGAACAAGATCAGCCCGTCCATCGCCACGTTGCGCAAGATCCTGAGCGGGCTTGGCGTCAGTATGGCGGATTTCTTCGAGCCCGAGCGCCAGTTCCCGACCGGGCCGTTCTTCGGGGTGGAAGAGCTGGTCGACCTGACGTCGAAGGTCGCCATGAGCGCCATCGGCGAGGGCGGCGGGCGCATGGTGTTTCGCCAGATCGGCAATGCGCGGGAATATAACCTGCAGATTCTGCATGAAGTGTATGAACCGGGTGCCGACACCGGCGCCTCCTTCCTGCAGCATTCCTCCAGCGAAGGAGGCTACGTGGTCGAAGGCGAGCTGGAGTTGACGGTGGGAGAGGAAGTGCGGATCCTGAAAGCGGGAGAGGCATATCTTTTCGACAGCCGGATTCCGCATCGGTTCCGCAACATCTCGTCCGCCCGGACCGTCGTCATCTCGGCCTGCACACCGCCCTACCTGTAGTGGCCAATATCTCGACCATCTATTGCTCAAAATAATGAGCAGTGATAAAGCCGAGACCTGTTCAGATCAGGGGTGAGCAAATGCTTTCAACAGAATTGCGGGCACGCCAGAAGGCGGCCGTGGCGGCGGGGATAGGCACGCGGGGAATCTATGCCGAGCGTGCCGAGAATGCCGAGCTTTGGGATGTGAACGGCAAGCGCTATATCGACTTCGCGGCCGGCATCGCCGTCAACAATACAGGCCATCGTCACCCGAAGGTGATGGAAGCCGTACGACAGCAGGCCGAGCAGTTCACCCATACCTGTTTCCACGTCGCGCCCTATGAAAGCTATGTTCGCTTGGCCGAGCGGCTCAACGCGATCGTTCCGACAGGCGCGGAAAACCGCACGATGCTGGTGACGACCGGCGCGGAGGCGGTGGAGAATTCGGTGAAGATCGCGCGCGCCTACACGCAGAGGCCGGGCATCATTGCCTTTTCCGGCGCCTTCCATGGACGCACGATGCTCGGCATGGCGCTGACAGGCAAAGTAAACCCATACAAAAAGAATTTCGGGCCGTTCCCGTCTGAAATCTTCCATGCCCCCTTCCCGAACCCCTTCCTCGGCATCTCTGTCGATGACGCCATAGCCGGGCTTGAGAGCCTGTTTGCATCCGATATCGACCCGCAGAGGATCGCCGCCTTCATCGTCGAGCCGGTACAGGGCGAAGGTGGCTTCAACGTCGCGCCGGCCGAGTTCCTCATACGCCTCAGGGAGATTGCGGACCAGCACGGCATCCTTCTGATCTGCGACGAGATCCAGTCTGGCATGGCGCGTACGGGAAAGATGTTCGGCATCGAGCACTCCGGCGTTCGCCCGGATCTCGTCACGATGGCCAAGGGCATCGCGGGCGGGTTCCCGCTTTCGGCCGTGACCGGCCGCGCCGAGGTGATGAATGCGGCGCACACGGGCGGCCTCGGCGGCACTTACGCCGGCAATCCGCTCGCAACGGCGGCCGCCAACGCCGTTCTGGATGTCATCGAGGAGGAGAATCTCTGCGCCCGTGCGGCCATGATCGGCGAGCGCGTCACATCGCGCCTTCGTGCGATTGCCCAACGCCAGGGAATGGAGCGTCTGGGCGATGTGCGCGGGCTTGGCGCGATGATCGCCTTTGAACTCGTCACGGATCGTGCATCCAAGAACGCGGCTCCGCAGCTCACGAACCGGATCGTGGCGGAAGCGGAGGAGCGCGGGCTGATCTTGCTTGCCTGCGGCACGCGGGCGAATGTAGTACGGCTGTTGCCGCCGCTCACCATCGAAGAGCAGACATTGGGTGAGGCACTCGATATCTTGGAAGCTTCGATCGAGGCGGCTTTCTCCGCCGTCGAGGTCTGAGCCCGGCAGGCATGAAACAGCAGCGCGTCGCGCGGTTCCTTGCCGGCACCCCCGACCAGCCTGAGCATCCGAAGGAAGAGGTAGATCATGGCGCAGAGCAACTATCCCGATACGAAGCTCTTCATCGATGGCGAATGGCGCAGCGGCGCGGAAGGCAAGTCCATCCCGGTAACGGATCCGGCCACCGGTGAAGTTATCGGCCACGTAGCGCATGCTACCAAACCCGATCTCGACGCCGCGCTTGCCGCAGTGGATCGCGGCTTCCGGATTTGGAGCGAAGTCTCGGCCTTCGAACGGTCTAAGCTTATGCGAAAGGCCGCCTCCCTCCTGCGCGAGCGAGTGGACGGTATTGCCGGGATTATGACACGCGAGCAGGGCAAGCCGCTTGCCGAAGCCAAGGTGGAGGTTATGGCCGCCGCCGACGTGATCGACTGGTTCGCCGAGGAAGCCCGGCGCACCTACGGCCAGATCATTCCTGCCCGGGCGCCCGGCGTCATGCAGATGACCGTGAAGCTGCCGGTCGGGCCGGTCGCAGCCTTCACGCCGTGGAATTTTCCGATCAACCAGATCGTGCGCAAGCTCTCGGCGGCTCTTGCCGCCGGCTGCTCGATCATCGTCAAGGCGCCCGAGGAAACGCCCGCCTCGCCGGCTGAACTCATCCGCGTCTTCGCCGACGCGGGCGTGCCTGCCGGCGTGGTCAATCTCGTCTACGGCGTCCCCGCAGAGATTTCCGAATACCTCATCCCGCACCCCGTCATCCGCAAAATCTCGTTTACGGGCTCGACGCCGGTCGGCAAGCATCTGGCCGCACTTGCCGGCGCGCATATGAAGCGGGCGACCATGGAACTCGGCGGCCATGCGCCGGCGATCATCTTCGAGGACGCCAATCTCGACAAGGCCGTCAAGGTGCTCGCCGCGTCGAAGTTCCGTAATGCCGGCCAGGTCTGTGTTTCCCCCACCCGCTTTTTAGTGCAGGAGGGCGTCTATGAACGGGTGGTGAGCGACTTTACCGCTGCTGCCAAGGCCATCAAGGTCGGCAACGGCCTGGAGGAAGGCACGCAAATGGGCCCGCTCGCCAATGAGCGGCGCATTCCGGCCCTGGAATCGCTCATTCAGGATGCCCTGGACCATGGCGCCGAACTCAAGACCGGCGGGCGGCGCATCGGCAACAAGGGCAACTTCTTCGAGCCGACGGTGCTCTCGAACGTGCCGAAGGACGCACGGATCATGAATGAGGAGCCGTTCGGCCCGGTCGCCGTCTTCAACCCCTTCTCAACGCTCGATGAAGTTGTGGAGGAGTCGAACCGTCTGCCCTTCGGTCTCGCATCCTACGCTTTTACCGGTTCCGCGGAGACGGCGCAGCAGCTGGGCCTCAGAATCGAGGCGGGCATGACGACGATCAATCACAATGGGCTCGCCCTTCCCGAAGTGCCCTTCGGCGGCATCAAGGATTCGGGCCATGGCACCGAGGGCGGGTCTGAGGCGATCGAAGCCTATCTCGTCACCAAGTTCGTTTCGCAGTCCGCCGCCTGAGGCGCCTGACCGAAGCCATCAAATCAGGGGAAATAGATGAACGGGGCTGACCGCCTGTGCGACGTGCTGCTCGCAAACGATGTCAATGTTTGCTTCGCCAATCCCGGCACGTCAGAGATGCATTTCGTGGCGGCGCTGGATCGAAAACCCGAAATGCGCTGCGTGCTCGGCCTTTTCGAAGGCGTCGTGACGGCGGCTGCAGACGGCTATGCGCGCATGGCGGACAAGCCCGCTGCCACCCTGCTTCACCTCGGGCCGGGACTGGCCAATGGGCTCGCCAATCTCCACAACGCCCGGCGTGCCCGCACGCCCATGGTGAACGTGGTGGGCGATCATGCGACCTATCATCTTGGTTATGATGCTCCGCTGACGAGCGATATCGA
Organism: Aminobacter sp. J41; assembly: GCF_000526635.1. Lineage (GTDB taxonomy): Bacteria > Pseudomonadota > Alphaproteobacteria > Rhizobiales > Rhizobiaceae > Aerobium. The sequence continues at coordinate 1,644 of NZ_JAGL01000049.1, read as the reverse complement.
AAGCCTCGCGCGGCCGATGTCGCATTGGGTCGGTCGCGCGACGAGCGCTGCCAATATCCGCGCGAAGGCGGAAGAAGCCTATATCGCCGCTGCCACGAAACCTGGCATATCAACCCTGATCTTGCCTGCTGACGCCGCATGGGGGGAGGTCGAGGAAGAGCCCTTGCAGCGGGTTACATTGCCGAGCCGCCCAGAGGTCGCGCCTGAGGCATTGCGTGCTGCGGTGGCCGCCTTGCGTAGCGGCCGCAAAACCGCAATCTTCCTTGGCGGGCGTGCCACCCGCGCCGATACGCTGGAAATCGCCGGCAAGATTGCCGCCCGGACGGGAGCTGCCCTTTTCACCGAGCGTGCCCCCAGATGGCAGCGAGGCGCCGGACGCGTTTTCCCCAAGCCGGTGCCCTACAATATCGAACTTGCGGTTGCGGCACTAAAGGAATTCGAGACCGCCATCCTGATCGGTGGCCGGGCGCCCGTAAGCTTCTTCGCCTATCCGGGCAAGCCGGGCCGATTGCTGCCCGAGGGCTGCGAAGTGATCGAGCTTGCCGGCATAGAGCACGATCTTCATCACGTCTTGGACATGCTGGCGGACGAGTTGGGAACTCGGCACCTCGGGGCCGCGCAGACGGGCGCCTTCACGGCACGCGAGCTCGCAGCGCCGACAGGCGAGCTGACGCCGGCGGCGATTTCCGTCGCTGTGGCCCGCGCCCTTCCTGAAGGCGCTATTATCGTCGATGAATCCATCACTTCCGCCGGCAGGTTCCTGGAACTTGCGCCCCATATGGCACCACACGACCATCTCCCGCTCACCGGCGGCTCGATCGGCATCGGCATACCCTTGGCTGCCGGTGCGGCGGTGGCCTGTCCCGATCGCAAGGTCATGGCGCTGCAGGCCGATGGAAGCGGCATGTACACCGTCCAGGGTCTCTGGACGCAGGCCCGCGAAAACCTCGACGTCCTCACGATCGTGTTTTCCAACCGCGGCTATTCGATTCTCAAGGGCGAGATGCGCAATGTGGGCGTCAACGATTTCGGCCACAACGCCCGGCGCATGCTCGAGATCGAGGATCCCACGCTCGATTGGTGCTCTCTCGCCAAGGGCATGGGTGTGGAAGCCGCCCGTGCAGAGACCGCCGAGGAATTCACAAAGCTTCTCGACGCCGGTCTTTCCCGGCGAGGTCCATATCTCATCGAGGCCTGCCTGGCCTGAGGCTGTACCGACGCGCGTCCCCGTGCCGGCATTGCCAGAGCTGCTGGGTTGCGGGCATTACGTTTTCCGCATCCTACAGAAGGTGCACGATCAATAGGTCGTGGCTGGGCGCAACGTCGCGGCTCTTTGGTCTGCCCCCTGAAAAGTGGTCCTCCCTGAAGTAGGCTATTGAGCCGTAGGAGGACGTTGGAATGCCCCAGAAGAAGCACAAAGCCGAAGAGATCGTGGCGAAGCTGCGCCAAGTCGATGTTCTGTTGTCGCAAGGTCGTTCTGTCGGAGAAGCGGTCCGTTTGATCGGCGTGACGCAGTTTACGTATTACCGGTGGCGCAAGGAGTTCGGTGGCCTGAAGGGTGACCAGGTAAAGCGCCTAAAAGAGCTTGAGAAAGAGAATGACCGGCTGCGCAAGGCGGTGTCGGACCTGACACTCGAGAAGCTG
>NZ_JAGL01000048.1 GCF_000526635.1 Aminobacter sp. J41 | reverse complement strand
GTCTTTGAGGCAGGGTTGATGCTCGCCGTTAGTCTCGGCCGCAAGATGCTCCTTCGTTCCCAAAAATCTGCTCCATATACGTTGCTCCTTCGTTCTGGTTTCAGCGCGTCGTGGCGCGCGGTGCCGCGGGCGGAATCCCTGCGTGCGATTACGGAGTCGAGGGACGGACTCCGAGTGTCAGTTCAAAATGGGAGAATGGTAGGCCGACCGTCGGTGGTCGGGTTGAAGGTTAAACCTTGCCTGCGCGTGGGCGCAGGGCCACTCGGGCCCACTGGCCGTCATGGCTGTTTTGCCGGCTGGCGCCGACTTATGCCCCCGACGCTACCAACATCGCGGGGCGAGCAGCCTGATTAGACAGGTATTGTCTGGCTGCCATAACAATGACTTTGCGTCAAGTAGTGTCTAACACTCTATCGTTTCTTTTACTCAACACGGCCTGTGCGATAACGCCATCTGCGACGATGCGATTTTCTTTCAACCACACCGCAACGACGACCCATCCCCAAGGGATTGGGTCGTCATCGCAGCTGTTTTTGCGACGATTGCGACGACGCGTTCTACATCGTCGCAACTGGTCTCAGGAATTTTCGTGGATGCCTGCTTACAGGATCAATTTCCTCGGCGACCTCAAGCTCGCCGATATCGACCCAGGCGCCCAGCATCGCCTTTGCCTCGTCCCGGCTAGTTGCCAGCCCGGCCTCAAGTAGTACCTCGCCCGCCCACGGTTTCCCTTTGGGATCGGCCTTGTAGCTACTGGCCGCCAGTCGCACCTTGATGCCGGCGAGTGTTTCCGGAGAGACATGTGCCACCACGTTTCGTCGCTGCTCTGCGGCTTGCTCGGCAAGGTCTTCCTGAGAAGGCCAGCGCCAAGGCTCCACTACGCCAACTTCGTCTCCGGCCTGACCAAGCCCTTTGCCATTACCCAAGGGGACGGAAACGATACGACGCCACAGGCTCTTTCCAACGGCTACAAGGTTCACCTTTCCAAAGTCGATCCTGAAGTAACCCGCTGGCGATTCCAGCCCGACCTTCTCCGCCTCAGCCTGCGACATCGCGTTAAGAACGCGCATACTCCGCACCTTATCCTTCAACGCGCCGCCGCCACGGGCGCTATCCGCAGTCGCCTCGTTTTGTCCTTTGACTACGTGATGGATGACCTCGACGCAGCAATTCGCCCGATCAGCAACTTCGGTCCAAGCCTTTGCGACCCGCTGCATAGCACTGTTGTCGTTTTCGGGGACTTCGTGCGTCGAAACGAGCGGATCAATCACCACAACATCGATCCGACGGCGCTGAATTTCACTCACCATGTCGTCAATTACAGGCTGACAAACTTTAAAGCCTCGACCCTCCTGGCGCATCACGACAAACTCTTGATCACGGCCCGAATCGGTGAAGAGCCTGTCGGCAATCTCGTCGGCGGTAACGGCGAAATGCTTTGCCGCCGCGTGGAAGCGTCGGTCGATCTCATCCTGCGGATCCTCTGCATTCACATACCAGACGCGTAGAGGCGACGTGCGCGAGCCATCAGGGTCGAGAAGCGGTCGTCCTGTAACCATAGACAGGACCTCGGGGATGGCATGTGCAGACTTACCGCCACCGCCAGCGCCTACAGTCGATGTCAGGTAACGCCTGATGTAGTGACGACCATACAGCCATTCACGCGGTGGGATGGTGGCGGGATCACGAAGAACAAAAGGACGAGCCGTTATGGGCTTGTCCTCAGGAAGGACGACCTCCAACCCATTTACCGTTCGAAAAACGGCCTCATCGGCCGCGTTGATGAATATTTCGCCGGCGTCTCTGCCAATCACCACCGCGCTCAAGCGGTCAGCATGAAGAATGCCGCCAAACTCTCTCTGCAGACGCCGCAGCCGCTCTTCTCCGCGGGGCGCATTATCATTCGCTGGTTTCAGCGGAAATATATCCTCACGAAGCTTCTGCGCTGCCTGCGCCACCATACCAGGGTCACGCTTTTGCGGCTCGGCGCCTATATCGCGCGCGATGATAGCTTCGGCGATTGCCTCGTCGTCCGCCGAGCCCGCAATCCGCCCGTGCTGGACCTGGCCGTCGTCGTCCACCCACAACAAGTATGACGTATCGCGGGCGCAGCCGTCGATTCCGTCGACCGACACCGCAACACGTCGTGCGGTCTGATCGTCATCGGGCCATTCGTCAGCGGGAAGGCTTTCGAAAAACTCCGGTGCGGCGCGTTGCCAGTCCGGTGAACCGTCCTCCTTTGCTGGCCCGAGGACGACATTTGTTATGCAATGGCCGTGATCCCACAACCGGTCGCAAAGGCCGAATATGATGGCTTCCCGGTCTCGAGAGGAAATGGGCTTAGGCTGCGGAAAGCTTGTCATTGGCTGTACGGCCTCCCAATGCCGCCATTGCAGCGGCGGTCAGTTCTTTTGCGAAATCCGGTGTGAAGGTTGCGCATCGCTTACCCGCGACACTTGGCGCATACGTAAGGTGGGTACCGTCTGGAGCGCGTAGCAGACGAAGATTGTAAAGGCGAAGCCGTCCCTCAACCTCGACATCGAAGCGCGCTACGCAGGGAAAGCGCTCGGTGTTGGCGTAAGTTGGACACGGCACGATCGAGAGGATTCTCACTGATCCCTCCTATCAAGCCGAATTTTTGGGTGATTCCGATTCGCAGAGCAGCACGGATGCAGAACATTCGCGCTACTGCTTCGGGACTTTTCCGGGAGTTTATGTTGCGGAACAGTCGCTTTGAGCGCCTTTCGTTCCGTTTTCCACCAAGCCGATAACAACCGGCAAGGAATAAACCCCAAGGATATCAAGGAGAAAATGGTCGGAGCGGCGGGATTCGAACCCACGACCCCTTGACCCCCAGTCAAGTGCGCTACCGGGCTGCGCTACGCTCCGAACCGTCGGAACCCCTACAGATTGCGGCCCCGCTAGGCAAGGGCATTTTTCGACGAGCCAACGGAAAAAGGCTGCAGGTCCCGGGAATTGTTACAAAAGAGAACAAGATGGCGCGTCCAGTCATCGGCGAATGCGCCGCCGCCCCTCTGCGCGGCCCACGAGAGCCCCGCCCTCGGGCCGTTCGGCAACATCTTGCTGCGGTTAGCGACAAAAACAAAATACCCTTCCAAACTGCATCCAAAACGACCTGTACAGTTCTGCTCGAATTCTAATCGATATAGCTGCCGCTAAGTTAATCACTTTTTCTAAGAATTAATTATCCATATTGGCACCAACACCAACTTTACTATAACTTTTGGACAGGGTTACTGCGACGCGGGACGAGAAGCATGAGCCAGATCGAGAAGAATGCGCAGGTTGAAGACATCCTGACGGGCGTCGCGCGCACGCTGCATCACTGGCGTCGGCTTGAACGCTCGCTGCTTGACGTCCTGTCACGATGCATGGACGCCCGCGACCCGGGCGCGGCGGACATCGTGTGGGAGAACATCACTCCCTTCCCGCAGAAGCTCCGTGCCGTGTCGGACATGCTCAAGCTGCGGATCCACGACGACATGGCGCGGGACCTATGGACCCAGCTTTCTCGCATGGTTTGCGAACACAGCCGCCTGCGGCTGCAGCTCAGCCAGTACCAGATCCAGCGCGTCGATAACGCACCGCGGCTTGTTCTCAAGACCGGGGATGAAAGCGTTATCCAGCTTCCCTCGGCACGGACCGCGCAGCTTGAGGACTGGGATCCGATCTTGAGCAGCGCCCTGGAGGCAGCTCACGCCGCAAGCCTGCCGAGTGGCTATACCGCCGTCGAGATCGACGACATCGCGCAGGTCATTTCCGACCTGGCCGACAACATTTCCTGGTATAGCGACTGGGTGATCGAGTACGGGCACATACCGTCGGACTACGCACCGCCGCCGCCGCCGCTGATTTACGCCATGCTCGGCGAGCTGCAGTCGCAGGCAGCCAGCGGCAACAGCCAGCCCGCCTATCTCACCTGATCGAGCAGGCGCTTGCACTCCAGCAAATCGAACAGCGCTTCCTGAAGCAGCGCGCGATTGTCGCGCGACAGCCGGCTGTCGTCGGCACCGACCGGACCATCCTCGTCGCCCTTCACAAGGCCGAAAAAACGCCGGCCGGGCTTCACGCGTGGCTGGCCGACCAGCATCTCGCTGTCGAGGCGGGCATGCTCCTGTGCATGCTCTTCCTCGGCAGCTGCCTCCGCCTGGCGCCGCTTGGTGATGACATCAATGGCTGCCACATCGCCATTGCCGACCGCGACAAGGAACTGCACGCCGTTCTCGCGCAGCAGCTTCTGCACGCCCTTGATGGTGTAGCCCTGCTCGTAGAGCATGTGGCGGATGCCCTTGATGAGTTCGACATCCTGCGGCCGGTAATAGCGTCGGCCGCCCCCGCGCTTCATCGGCTTGATCTGCGTGAAACGCGTTTCCCAGAAACGCAGCACATGCTGCGGCAGGTCGAGTTGTTCGGCTACTTCGCTGATCGTGCGGAAAGCGTCCGGGCTCTTGTCCATGGCATCAAGCGCTCCGATTGTACGAATCGTACGATATCACAGCTACTTGGCTGCGGTCATTCAAGCAATGTGCCCGCCCGAAAGCAAAAAGGGCGCTACTTGCGCCCCTTCTTAGCTGCTTCCTGATGCGCCTGGAGTATGCGCTGTTTCAGCACATTCGATGCCTTGAAGGTCATCACCCTGCGCGGCAGGATCGGAACTTCCTCACCGGTTTTCGGATTGCGGCCCACCCGCTCGTTCTTGTCGCGCACCTGGAAGGTGGCGAAGGACGACAGCTTGACCGTCTCTCCACGCACGATCGCCTCGCAAATTTCGTCGAGCACCATCTCGACAAGCTGGGCAGATTCCGTGCGCGACAGGCCGACCTTACGGTACACGGCCTCGGCGAGGTCAGCGCGTGTTACTGTAGTTCCCCCCATCGGGTCGTCCAACCATCTCGAAGTGTTGAAAAAGGCTCAATATTCCGGGACGTTAAGGAATAGACCAGCCGAGGTCAAGCACCCCGCGCCTACAAGTTGCAACGATTCAGGTGGCTGCTGCGCGATTTACCAGCGTAGCAGGACCGCACCCCAGGTGAAGCCACCGCCCATCGCCTCGAGCAGGACGAGGTCGCCCTGCTTGATCCGTCCGTCGGCAACGGCCGTGCCGAGCGCGAGCGGCACCGAGGCCGCGGACGTGTTGCCGTGCTGATCGACGGTGATGACGACCTTCTCCGGGGCAATGCCAAGCTTCTTGGCAGAGGCGTCGATGATGCGGCGGTTGGCCTGGTGCGGGACGAACCAGTCGAGATCATCGGCGGTGATGCCGCCCTTGGCGAAGACGTCTTCGATCACGTCTGTGATCATGCCAACCGCGTGTTTGAAGACCTCACGGCCTTCCATCCGCAGATGCCCCACCGTGCCGGTGGTCGATGGGCCGCCGTCGACGTAGAGCTTTTCCTTGTGGCTGCCGTCCGCGCGCAGGCTGGACGCCAGGACACCGCGGTCGCCGATGCCGCCCTCGCCTTCCTGCAGCTCCAGCACGATCGCGCCAGCGCCGTCGCCGAACAGCACACAGGTGGTCCGGTCCTGCCAGTCGAGGATGCGCGAGAAGGTTTCGGCACCGATGACCAGCGCGCGACGATGGTTGCCGGCGCGCATAAGGGCGTCAGCCGTGGTCACCGCATAGACGAAGCCCGAGCAAACCGCCTGCATGTCGAAGGCAAAGCCGTGGTGCATGCCAAGCCGGTTCTGGATATCGACCGCCGTTGCCGGAAAGGTGTTGTTCGGCGTCGAGGTCGCGAGCACGATCAGGTCGATGTCGTCGGGCGTCAGGCCAGCATTCGCGAGTGCCGCGCGTGCAGCCGCCTCACCGAGCGAGGCCGTCGTCTCGTCCTCTGCCGCAATATGGCGCTGCTTAATGCCGGTGCGCTGGACGATCCACTCATCCGACGTCTCGACCATCGTCTCGAACTCGGCATTCTTCATGATGCGGCGCGGCAGTGCGGTACCTACCCCGCGCACGACTGATCTTAGCATGTCCTACAAATCCTCACTGACGGCGTCGTCGCCTGCCACATCACGCTTGCCGGCACTGCCATGGAACGCCTCGAGGTCGCGCCGGATGGCATCGACCAGCTTGCTTCGTCCCATGTCGTAAGCGAGCTCCACGGCAGCGGCGAAACCTTCGTCGTCTGCCCCGCCATGGCTCTTGACCACGATGCCGTTCAGTCCGAGGAACACGCCGCCATTGGCGCGGCGTACGTCCATCTTTTCCTTGACGCGCCGGAAGGCATCCCGCGCAAATATGGCGCCGATCTTGGACATCAAGGTGCGCGACATCGCCGCACGCAGATACTGTGCGATCTGCTTGGCGGTGCCTTCTGCCGTTTTGAGGGCAATGTTGCCCGCGAAACCTTCGGTCACGACCACGTCAACCGAGCCCTTGCCGATGTCATCGCCCTCGACGAAGCCGTGGTAGTCCATCGACTTCGGGTTGGCCTCGCGCAGCAAGCGCCCCGCTTCCTTGACCTCTTCCTGGCCCTTGATCTCCTCGACGCCGACATTGAGGAGGCCCACCGACGGTCGCTCGATGCCGAAGATCGACCGCGCCATCGCCGCGCCCAGAATCGCAAAGTCGATCAGCTGGTCGGCATCGGCGCCGATGGTGGCACCGACGTCGAGTACGACGCTTTCACCGTGCACGGTCGGCCAGATAGCCGCGATCGCCGGTCGCTCGATCGAGACCATCGTGCGCAGGCAGAATTTCGACATCGCCATCAGCGCACCGGTGTTACCGGCCGAGACGCAGACGTCGGCATCCCCGTTCTTCACCGCCTCGATCGCCTTCCACATCGACGACTTGTATCGGCCCTGGCGCAGCGCCTGGCTCGGCTTGTCGTCCATGCGGACAGCGATCTCGCAATGGAAAAATTCGCTGGCCTTCTCGACGCGCGGATAGCGCGCGAGCAAGGGCTTCACCGCCTCCTGGCGGCCGAAGATCAGGAAGCGGACATCCGGGCGGCGCTCGGCCACCTTGTCGAGGCCGGGAATGACAACCTCCGGCCCGTGGTCTCCGCCCATGGCGTCAATCGCGATGCGTATCAAGTGCTGGTTCGTCTCGTATCTGGTCCCCGGGCGACGGGGAGACTGGGCAAGTTCGGGCGAAAATAGCGGTTTTGGATCGCCGCACAACCGGATTTAGCAGCGATCCGCTTAAATCAGGACTTCTTCTGGAGTGCTTTCAGCTTCTCGTAAAGGGGACCGCGAGGTGCGTCCTCGTCGTCTTCGACGGACTTCACCTCAGCCCCCGGCTTGCGCGGATAGGGATCGATACCCATCGCGAAGAACTCCTCGGCGAGATGGCCGACATCAACGAAGTCGCCGCTGAACGTTTCAGGACTGTCCTCGCCCTCGGCGTCGAGCAGGATCTCACCCTCGATCGAGCGAACGGGAATGGCGAGCTTCGAGCCTTCCGGCACGTAGAGCCCGCTCACCTCCTCGTCGACGACCTGTTCGACCGGCTCGAGCGTGACAACGCAGTCCTGGACGATGTTGGCGACGACCCGGCCGGCGACCTTGACGCCGCCTTTCTTCCAGGCGGTCACATTGAGCGTCGCCTTTAGCGCATCGACCGAGCGCAGCGCATGCTCCTCGGCGAGCTGCTCGCGCTGCTCCTCATCTGCCTCGATGGTCACTTCCAGCCCGTTCTTCGGCAGGCGGGAAACCTGCACCTTGTGGCTGATGGGGCTGACCTTATCTTCAAACATCCCGCAATTACTCCGCAACGGGGAACTGGATGCGCCCTGCAAGCAGCTCGGCCTCCGGCTGGGAGGCGAGCGACTCGGATGCGCGCTCTATATAGGAAGCCAGATGGCCAACTTGAGGCCATGGCGAATTTCTTTGCGGCATGATGTTGCGCGACAGCGCGGCCATCAGCGCGTCACGGTCCTTCGCCGCCAGCGCGCGGCCATAGGAGTCCGCGCGGCCATAGAACATCTTCGCGAGCTTCTTCATGCGCTTCGGCACACCCGTGTCGCCGATGCCGAGTTCGCGCAACGAATGATCCACGTCCTTGAAGAACTCGTCGGTGATGTCCTGCGCCAGATGGAGAAGCGGGGCGGAGCCGCCGCGCGTGCGCTCGAGGAACAGGAACATGTGGATCGAGATCATCTCGTAGCGGCCGATCGGCGTGTCCGGCACATCCCACTCGGCGTAGAAACGCGGCTGCCGCGCGGATGCCACGATTGCCTCATAGAGCGAGTCCGTGACCTCGCGATTGGAGTTGCGGCGGAAAGCCCGCAGAAACTTGAACATGGCAAATGGCTTCCGGAAGGTTTCGGTGCGCAGCGCGGTTGCATCGCTTTGAAAGCTGGTTTACCGCTTTTGCCGTCCGGTGCAAGCCGTTCACGGAACACGAACTGATGGAGTTATTGGTGCGATCGCGTAACATCAAAGCGGGTGGCGTATTTGCGGTTGCCGGCCTCGCCGTTCTCCTTGCGGGCTGCAATGCAACCAACAGCCTCCAGTTGACGCCCAGCGAGACGCTGACCCACGGCTACGTCATCGACCAGGCGATGATCGACATGGTTCCGGTTGGCTCGAGCCGCGAACAGGTTCTGCTTGCACTTGGCTCGCCTTCCACCACGGCGACCTTCGATAATGAAGTTCTTTATTACATCTCGCAGACCCGCAAGCGCCCGATCGCGTTCATGAATCCCAAGGTCGTCGACCAGCAGGTGCTGGCGATCTACCTGAATAAGGAAGGCCGCGTCGAAAAGGTCGCGCACTACGGCATGCAGGACGGCAAGGTGTTCGACTTCATCTCGCGCACGACGCCGACGGGCGGCAAGGACCAGAGCTTCATCGGCCAGCTCATCACCGGCGTTGCCGGTGGCGCACCGCAATTGCCGAGTGCCGGCCGCTAAAGCAAGCACCGGCCAGATACAGCAAAGGCGCGTCACCGACGCGCCTTTTTTTGTTGCCTGACGGCCCCTCGCCTATCGCGGCTCGCGCGAAAGCCCCTTGTCCGCAAGCTCGTCGAGATACGCCTGCCAGCGGGCTTCCTTTTCGTGCCCGAGTTCGTGAAAGTAGCCCCAGGTGTAAATGCCGCTGTCGTGGAAATCGCTGAAGGTGATGCGCACTGCGTAGTTGCCCACCGGCTCGATCTTCGTGATCGTGACATCCTTCTTACCGGGGACCGTCACCCGCTGGTCAGGCGAATGCCCCTGTACTTCTGCGGATGGCGACAGAACGCGCAGCAGCTCCGCAGTAAACTCGAAAGGCTGATGGCCGGGAAAGGTGACAGTCAGCAGGCGCCTGTCCTTCGACACGCGCAGCTCGCTCGGGGCACTCATCAAATAACCTCAATACAATGCATACTAGTGTGAACTTAGCCTGCGGCTCGCCGCCTTGCCAGATTGATGCTGCGTGTCACCCTTGAATTAGCTGGCGGATTGTCCGACATTGATTGAAACAGGAGGCGGTGCCGCAAGGTGACAAGCGCACATCGGCGGGCGGAGAATGCGTGATCCAATGACGTTTGGCAGCGGCAACATGATCGATCCGTTCGGGCGGTCGATCACCTATTTGCGTGTCTCTGTGACGGACCGCTGTGATTTCCGCTGCACCTACTGCATGGCGGAAGACATGACCTTCCTGCCGAAGAAAGACTTGCTGACGCTCGAGGAGCTTGAGCGTCTGTGTTCCGTCTTCATTTCCAAGGGTGTGCGTAAGCTGCGCCTCACTGGCGGTGAACCGCTGGTGCGTCGCAATGTGATGCATCTTGTCCGCGACCTTTCCCGCCACCTCAAAACGGGTGAGCTGGAGGAACTGACGCTGACGACAAACGGCTCGCAACTTGCGCGCTTCGCCACCGAACTTGCCGACTGCGGCGTTCGACGCATCAACGTCTCGCTCGACACGCTCGACCCGCAGAAGTTCCGGGAGATCACCCGCTGGGGCGACTTCTCGAAGGTGATGAGCGGCATCGACGCAGCACAGGCTGCCGGCCTCAAGATCAAGATCAACGCGGTCGCGCTCAAGGGCTTCAACGATCAGGAGATCCCGGACATGCTGCGCTGGGCGCATGGCCGCGGCATGGACCTGACCGTGATCGAGACCATGCCGATGGGCGAGATCGACGCCGACCGCACGGATCAGTACCTGCCACTGTCAAAGCTGCGAGCCGACCTTGAGCGTCAGTTCACGCTCACCGACATTCCCTACAAGACTGGCGGCCCTGCCCGCTACGTCGAGGTCAAGGAAACGGGGGGGCGTGTCGGCTTCATCACCCCAATGACGCACAATTTCTGCGAAAGCTGCAACCGCGTTCGTCTCACCTGCACCGGCACCCTCTACATGTGCCTCGGCCAGGAAGACGCAGCCGACCTGAGGGCCGCGCTCCGGGCGTCCGAGGGCGACGAGGCCGTTTCGCGCGCCATCGATGAAGCGATCGGCCGCAAGCCGAAGGGGCATGACTTCGTCATCGACCGGCGTACCCGGAAGCCTTCCGTCTCCCGCCACATGAGCGTTACCGGCGGCTGAACGCGGATGGCCCATTCGTTGGGCCTATCTGTCCGTTGCAGAATGCCAGGAGACGCCCTACTCCTTCCGCGTCTCGGCGTTTTCGGAGCCTGCCTTGCCACTCTCCCCCAATACGCGCAGCGCGATCTTCATGATTGTCGCTATGGCTGGCTTTACGATCAGCGACGCCATTTCGAAATATGTTATCGGTCCCATGAATGTCGGCCAGCTGCTCTTCGTGCGCGGCTGCGCGGCAACGCTGCTCATCGGCCTGCTTACCTGGCACCAGGGCTTCTTCCGAAACTGGAAGCAACTGCTGCACATGAGCGTGCTGTGGCGCGGCATCGGCGAAGTCGGCGCGACCATGACCTTTATGGCGGCGCTGTCGCACATGCCGCTCGCCAACGTCCACGCGATCATGCAGGCTCTGCCGCTGGCCGTGACCATGGGCGCGGCACTGTTCCTGGGCGAAATGGTCGGCTGGCGCCGCTGGCTGGCAATCGCCGCCGGCTTTACCGGCGTGATGATCGTCGTGCGCCCCGGCATGGAGGGCTTTAACGCCTACTCCGTTCTGACGCTTATCTCCGTCTCGTTCTGCGCCGTGCGCGACCTTGCCACCAGCCGCATTCCGCGCGAGGTGCCATCCATGCTGGTTTCGACGCTCACCGCAGCGATCGTCACCATCGCAGGCGCAGTCATTATCGTCCCGCTCGGTGGCTGGCGGCCGATGAGCGGCTTCCACTTCTCGATCATCATGTCGGCAGCGGTCGTGCTGCTGTTCGGCTACCAGTTCCTTATCATGTCGATGCGCGAGGGCAACGTCTCCTTCGTTGCACCCTTCCGCTATACGGCGCTGCTCTGGGCGATCGCACTCGGTTTCATCGTCTTCGGCGATATTCCGGATGCAGTTACTCTAACGGGCGCCGCGATCATCATCGCCTCGGGCATCTACACGCTCTACCGCGAGCGCAAGGTCGGCAAGAAGAAGATGGCGGCCCAGAGCACCGGGCCAAGCATGGCACCTGACGGGCTCTGAAACGCATCGGGGATTGCCCCGGCCGCCATGCCGGAGAATATTTAGCGTATTAACTTTTTCGAATCGGAATGCCATGCCGTCCTTCCCAAACCGGGTCACGCCTCCGCACATCGTGACGTTGACGCTGTCGGCCTCCATCGGCCCGCTGGCGATGAACATGTTCCTCCCGTCGCTTCCGGGAATGGCGCGGTATTTCGCCGCCGATTACTCGGTCATGCAGCTGACGGTAACCCTCTACCTGTTTTCACAGGCCTTCATCCAGCTGTTCATCGGCCCGGCCTCCGACCGCTTCGGCCGCCGGCCGGTAATGCTGTTTTCGCTGATCACCTTCGTCATCGGCACCATCGTCGCGCTGTTTGCGCCGACAATCGAAGTGCTGCTCTTCGCCCGCGTGCTGCAAGCTTTTGCGGCAGGAGGCATGGTGCTGGCCCGTGCCATGGTTCGCGACACGGTCGCCACCAACGAGGCGGCGAGCAAGATTGCTTACATCACCATGGGCATGGCCTTCGTGCCAACTATTACGCCTGTGATCGGCGGGATGCTCGACGTCGCCTATGGCTGGCAGGCTTCCTTCATTACCATGCTTGCCTTTGGCATCCTCAGCATTGTCCTGGTCTGGATAGACCTTGGCGAGACGAACCGGGTGCGTTCCTCCAGCATGGCGGCCCAGTTCCGCAGCTATCCGGAGCTGCTGACGTCGCGCCGCTTCTGGGGTTATTCCGCCACGGCCGCCTTCACGACCGGCACCTTCTTCGCCTTCCTCGGCGGCGGCCCGTTCGTCGCAACAGAAATCCTCGGCCTCGGCCCCGCCGCCTACGGCTTCTATTTCGGCATCATGTCGATGGGCTACATCATCGGCAACTTCCTGTCGGGCCGCTACACCATGCGGCTCGGTGTCGATGTGATGATGCTGAGCGGCAATGCCCTCGCCCTCGTTGCGATGATCGTCTCACTCATCCTCTTCTTCGCCGGATTCGACCACCCGCTGTCGCTGTTCCTGCCCGCAGGGCTCGTCGGCGTCGGCAACGGCCTTGCGCTACCCAGCACCAATGCGGGCATCGTCAGCGTGCGCCCGCATCTTGCCGGTAGCGCGTCGGGCCTCGGCGGCGCGTTGCAGATTGCCGGCGGCGCGGCTCTGTCCGTGATGGCGGGGCTGCTGATCTCGCGCGAAACGGGTCCCTACCCGCTCCTCTGGCTGATGGTGATTTCGTCCTTTGCATCCGTGCTGACTTCCCTGTACGTCAGGAGTGTATCCAGAAGGCAGGAGCACGGTTGAGGCAGGTCGTGGAACAGCGGGTCATCGGCATCTCGGGCTGGAAGAACTCGGGCAAGACGACACTGACGGAGCGGTTGGTCGCGGAGCTCACCGCCCGGGGCCGCAAGGTCTCAACCATCAAGCACGCCCATCACGACGCCGATGTCGACCACGAAGGCACCGACAGTTTTCGCCACCGCGCCGCAGGTGCGAGCGAGGTTCTGCTGGCGACTGGCCGCCGCTGGGCGCTGATGCACGAGCTGCGTGACGAGGGAGAGCCGGCGCTCGAGGAGCTGCTGGTGAAACTCTCGCCCTGCGACATCGTTCTGGTCGAGGGCTTCAAGAAAGACGCGCATCCGAAGATCGAGGTCAGGCGGCTGGAAGCGCGCTTCCGCTCGCCGCTGCCCGCGTCCATGAACATCATCGCCATCGCGGCGGATCATGAGGTCGGGGACGCTACGGTCCCCGTCTTCGACCTGAACGACATTTCTGCGATCGCCGACTTCATCGAAGGGGCGGCTGGACTTGCACGACACGGATAGGAGGAGCGGATGGCAAAGGTTGCGTTTCTTGGATTGGGCGTCATGGGTTATCCGATGGCGCGGCACCTCGCGGAAAAGGGCGGCCATGTGGTGACGGTCTACAACCGCACCAAGGCGAAGGCAGAAAAGTGGGTCGCCGAGAATGGTGGCCACTTCGCCAGAACGCCCGCTGAGGCTGCACGGGACCAGGATTTCGTCTTCGCCTGCGTCGGCAACGACAATGACCTGCGCGAAGTGACGCTCGGCCCGGATGGTGCCTTCAGCACCATGAAGAAGGGCGCGATCTTCATCGACAACACCACCGCCTCGGCCGAAGTGGCGCGAGAGCTCTATGCGGCCGCGAAGGAGCGCGGCTTCGACTTCATCGACGCGCCGGTTTCCGGCGGCCAGGCTGGCGCCGAAAACGGCGTGCTCACCGTCATGTGCGGCGGCGATGAGGATGTCTTCAACCGTGCCCGGCCCGTGATCGACGCGTATGCACGCATGGTCGGCCTGATGGGCCCCGTCGGTTCCGGCCAACTCACCAAGATGGTCAACCAGATCTGCATTGGCGGCTTGCTGCAGGGCCTCGCCGAAGGCATCCACTTCGGCAAGAAGGCGGGCCTCGACATCGAGAAGGTGGTTGAGGTGATCTCGAAAGGCGCAGCGGGCTCGTGGCAGATGGAGAACCGCCACAAGACGATGAACGAGGGCCGCTACGACTTCGGCTTCGCGATCGACTGGATGCGCAAGGACCTCGCGATCTGCCTTGGGGAAGCCGACCGCAACGGCGCCAAGCTCCCGGTCACCGCGCTGATCGACCAGTTCTACAAGGAAGTGCAGGAGATGGGAGGCGGCCGCTGGGACACATCGGCCCTGCTCGCCCGCCTCGAAAAGTAATCAGGCCGAAAGCGCCTGGCAGGTCTTCAGGGCGGCGTCGAAATCGCGCCGCCTGTTTCTTTCGCGCTCCATAGCCTCGGCGTCCTCGCCCCAGTGCTCGGAGGTCCAGCGCTCGTCGAGATGCGCGGCTTCCCACACATCGTCGGCCGAGAACGCGCCGGCTTCAGCCGCCAGCGCCAGCAGCGCCGAGCCGGTGATCGACGTCATGGTGTGGATTGCAGCAAGCCGGAACGGCTCCTCACGCTGCAGCAGCCAGTTGCGTATCGCGTCCAGCGTCTCCGCCGGCTGCTCTACGTGCATGACGCCTTCGGCCAGGTAGAAGCGCGCGCCGAGCGCGGTCTTCGCCCATTCCAGAACCGGATCCCAAGTTTTGCTCTGGCGCTCGACCAGCCGTTCGGGGCCTTCGGCGCGGTAGCAGAGCAGGTCGGACGAGGCGTACTTCACCACGTCTTCCAGCACCGCGCGCATTTCCGGCAGCACGCCGTCGATCGCCGAGTTGGCAAGGCGCAGCACCGGCATGCTGATCGGGACGATGTGCTCATCCTGCGCGGCGAACTCGTCAGCGACCAGCTTTGCCAGCGCCTCGGTGGGAAGCGCGAGCACTGCCCTTCCCGGCGTGCGCACCGGACGGCCGTCGAGCTGGACGGCAAAGCCTTCACCCACCACGGCCACCGCCGCTTCCTTGTAGAACCGCTTCGGGTATTGCGGCTTCAGGCTCGCCTGCGCGCGCTTGATCGGATCCGGATCTTTCGGGTCCGGAATGTCACCGTCAAACAGGCCGCTCATCATTCTTCCTCTGCAGTTGCCTCATCAAAGCCGAGCAGGTTCCAGCTCTGGCGCATGTGCGGCGGCAGCGGCGCGGTGATGTCGATCACGCCCTTGCCATCCGGATGCGGGATAACGATCCGGCGCGCATGCAGATGTAGTCGATTCTGGATTCCGCCCGGAAATTCCCAGTTGGTGTCCGCCTCGAAGTACTTTGGGTCGCCGATTATCGGGCAACCGATATGGGCGGCGTGGACGCGCAGCTGGTGCGTGCGGCCGGTATGCGGCTCCATCTCCAGCCAGGTCAGCGACTGGCCGGCCTGGTCGACGATGCGGTAGTTGGAGACTGCGTGATCGGCCCCGTCCTCGCCATGCTTGGCGATGCGGACACGGTCACCATCCGGAGTCTGTTCCTTGACCAGCCAGGTCGAGATGCGGCCTTCCCGCTTCTTCGGCACGCCCTTAACGAGAGCCCAGTAGGTCTTCTGGGCATCGCGGCCCCGAAACGCCTCAGCAAGCTTCATCGCGGCAAGGCGCGAGCGGGCAACGACCAGCACGCCAGACGTATCGCGGTCGAGACGATGCACCAGGCGCGGCTTTTCGCCCTTCTTGTTGCGGAATGCTTCCAGCATGTCGTCGACATGGCGCACGACGCCCGAGCCGCCCTGCACCGCAAGACCGGATGGCTTGTTGAAAACGAACACGGACGGGTCTTCGTACAGCATCATCTTCCGGAGGACGGAGCCGTCGTCCTGGCTGCGGATGCTCTTTGCCGTAAGCGGCTCGTCGCCCTTCCGGTCGACGCCGAGCGGGGGAACGCGCACGACCTGCCCAGGCTCAAGCCGGGTGTCGGTCTTGGCGCGGCCGCCATCGACGCGGATCTGTCCCGAGCGCAGCAGCTTCTGCAGGTGCCCGAAGCCGAGCCCCGGAAAATGTGTCTTGAACCAGCGATCGAGTCGCATGCCCGCCTCGCCCTGCTCGACGGTAATCTGTTCTACGCCTGCCATGTGGTGCCAACCTTCGTATCAAGCGGGCCAGATAGCATCAGGCGAGCAATTTCGCGAGCCACAAAGCGAAAATGGCCTGTTTGTAGCTGGGGGGCGGCTAATGTGCCTTCATTACAGACCACGCGCTACCCCCTGCCTCCTTTGTCATGCCACGCGGTTCCACGCTCATTTCCGCCTTCGTCATGCCAGGGCTTGACCGTGGCATCCTGTGTGTTTGCTGAGGTGTAGAATGGTTGCGGGAAGGAGGCCGNNGGNATCCTGGTCGCCTCCGCTTGGGAAAGCAGACCGTGGCATGGCCTGGCCCCTTCCCGCAGTGCTGCTTTGAACCTGAACAGTTGCACGAGGCTGCTTACCCAGACCTCGCACCACAGGAACAGGCCCCATGACCTTACACCCAAACTTCATCGGCTGCGACGTCTCCAAAGACACCCTCGATCTCTTCGATCCCGAAAGCGGGCGCTACCGGCG
>NZ_JAGL01000047.1 GCF_000526635.1 Aminobacter sp. J41 | reverse complement strand
ACCTTGACGATACCGCGCTCGACGCGGCCGGTCACGACGGTGCCGCGGCCCGAGATCGAGAACACGTCTTCGATCGGCATCAGGAACGGCTGGTCGATCGGACGCTCCGGGGTCGGGATGTACTCGTCAACCGCAGCCATCAGCTTNCGGATGGCGTCCTCGCCGATCTCCTTGTTGGAGTCCTCAAGAGCAGCAAGCGCCGAACCCGGAACGATCGGAATCTCGTCGCCCGGGAACTCGTANGACGACAGCAGCTCGCGGATCTCGAGCTCGACGAGCTCGAGCAGCTCCGGATCGTCGACCTGGTCGACCTTGTTCAGGAACACGACGATCGCCGGAACGCCAACCTGACGGGCGAGCAGGATGTGCTCGCGGGTCTGCGGCATCGGGCCGTCAGCAGCCGACACGACCAGGATCGCGCCGTCCATCTGCGCAGCACCGGTGATCATGTTCTTCACGTAGTCGGCGTGACCCGGGCAGTCGACGTGAGCGTAGTGGCGCGCCTCGGTCTCGTACTCGACGTGAGCCGTCGAGATGGTGATGCCGCGTGCCTTCTCTTCCGGCGCTGCGTCGATCTGGTCGTAAGCCTTGTACTCACCGAAGTACTTGGTGATCGCAGCCGTCGTCGACGTCTTGCCGTGGTCAACGTGACCAATCGTACCGATGTTCACATGCGGCTTCGTGCGCTCAAATTTACCTTTGGCCATGTGACTTCTCCATTCCTTGTTGCCTGTACAGGCAGTCGTTTCGGCTTATTGCGTCCGACGAGCGGTTACGCGTACTTCTTCTGGATTTCCTGTGCGACGGCGTTCGGAACCGGCTCGTAGTGGTCGAACAGCATCGTGTACTGTGCACGACCCTGAGACATCGAGCGCAGCGTGTCGACGTACTTGAACATGTTCGCGAGCGGCACCATGGCGTTGATAACCACGGCGATACCACGCGATTCCTGGCCCTGGATCTGACCGCGGCGACCGTTGATGTCACCGATGATCGAACCAACGTACTCTTCCGGCGTCACGACCTCGACCTTCATGATCGGCTCGAGGAGCTGAGCACCCGCCTTCTGCGCACCCTCACGGAATGCAGCACGAGCTGCGATTTCGAAGGCCAGAACCGACGAGTCGACGTCGTGGTAAGCACCATCGATCAGGGTCGCCTTCACGCCGAGCATCGGGAAGCCGGCGATCGGACCAGACGAGAGAACGCTCTCGATACCCTTCTGGACGCCCGGGATGTATTCCTTCGGAACGGAACCACCGACGATCTTGGACTCGAAGACGAAATCCTCACCATCCGGGTTCGGCTCGAAGACGATCTTGACGCGAGCGAACTGACCCGAACCACCAGACTGCTTCTTGTGGGTGTAGTCAACTTCGGCAACGCGGGTGATCGTCTCACGGTACGCAACCTGCGGAGCGCCGACATTCGCCTCGACCTTGAACTCGCGACGCATACGGTCGACGATGATGTCGAGGTGAAGTTCGCCCATGCCAGCGATGATCGTCTGGCCGCTCTCCTCGTCGGTTTTGACGCGGAAGGACGGATCCTCGGCTGCGAGACGGTTGAGCGCGAGGCCCATCTTCTCCTGGTCGCCCTTGGTCTTCGGCTCGATCGCAATCTGAATCACCGGCTCCGGGAATTCCATGCGCTCGAGGATGACCGGCTTCAGCGGGTCGCAGAGGGTGTCACCAGTGGTGGTCTCCTTGAGACCAGCCAGAGCGACGATGTCGCCGGCGTATGCCTCTTCGATGTCCTCACGCGAGTTCGAGTGCATCTGCAGCATGCGGCCGATGCGCTCGCGCTTGCCCTTGACCGTGTTCTCGAGCGAGACGCCCTTGGTGAGCTTGCCCGAGTAGATACGGCAGAAGGTCAGCGAGCCGACGAACGGGTCGTTCATGATCTTGAACGCCAGCATCGACAGCGGCTCGTCATCTGACGAAACGCGGGTGGTCTCGACCTCAGTCTTCGGGTCGATACCCTTGATGGCCGGGATGTCGTTCGGAGCTGGCAGGAAGTCGCAGACGGCGTCGAGAAGCGGCTGAACGCCCTTGTTCTTGAACGCGGTACCGCAAAGGACCGGGTGGAACTTGACTTCGATCGTGCCCTTACGGATCAGCGCGCGCAGCTCGTCATTCGACGGAAGCTCGCCTTCCAGGTAACGCTCGAGAGCAGCCTCGTCGACCTCAACAGCGGTCTCAATCAGCTTCTCGCGGTATTCCTCAGCCTTATCCTTCAGATCGGCCGGGATCTCGACGACGTCCCACTGGGCGCCGAGCGATTCGTCGCGCCAGATCAGCGCATTCATCTCGATGAGATCGACGACGCCAACGAAATCGCTCTCAGCGCCGATCGGCAGCTGAATTGCGAGCGGCACGGCACCAAGACGCGACTTGATCATGTCGAGGCAGCGGTAGAAGTCCGCGCCGATCTTGTCCATCTTGTTGCAGAAGATCATGCGCGGGACATGATACTTCTCAGCCTGACGCCAGACGGTTTCCGTCTGCGGCTCAACGCCTGCATTCGAGTCGAGAAGAGCAACGGCACCGTCAAGCACGCGAAGCGAGCGTTCGACCTCAATGGTGAAGTCGACGTGACCGGGCGTGTCGATGATGTTGAACCGGCGATTCTTGCCATCACGGCCCGTCCAGAAGGTGGTCGTGGCAGCAGAAGTGATCGTGATGCCGCGCTCCTGCTCCTGCTCCATCCAGTCCATGGTAGAGGCGCCGTCGTGCGTCTCACCCATCTTGTGGTTCTTGCCGGTGTAGTAAAGGATACGCTCAGTCGTGGTCGTCTTGCCGGCATCGATGTGAGCCATGATGCCGAAGTTACGATAGTCTTCGAGCTTAAATTCGCGGGCCATATGGGTGCCTCGTTCTCGTTCGCCGGATTACCAGCGGTAGTGCGCGAAGGCGCGGTTGGCCTCAGCCATCTTGTGCGTGTCTTCACGCTTCTTGACAGCGGTGCCGCGGTTGTTGGCAGCGTCCAGCAGCTCGCCGCACAGACGCTCGACCATAGTGGTCTCGTTGCGCTTGCGGGCGGCAGCAATCAGCCAGCGGATCGCCAGAGCCTGACGACGGTCAGAACGAACCTCGACCGGAACCTGGTAGGTCGCACCACCGACGCGGCGGGAGCGGACTTCCACGTGCGGCGCAACGTTGTCGAGCGCCTGATGGAAGAGAGCCAGCGGCTCCTGCTTCGCCTTCGCCTGAACCTGATCCAAGGCACCGTATACGATCGACTCAGCGACCGACTTCTTGCCATGGAGCATGATGGCGTTCATGAACTTGGTTACGACGAGATCACCGAACTTCGGATCCGGGTTGATTTCGCGCTTTTCTGCACTGTGGCGTCGGGACATGTTCTCTGTCTCTCAATCGTCGGCCTGGCTGTAACGGTTACGCCCGAGCCGGTAATCCCTTACTTCGGACGCTTCGCGCCGTACTTGGAGCGGCGCTGCTTGCGGTTCTTCACGCCCTGCGTGTCGAGCACACCGCGGATGATGTGGTAGCGAACGCCCGGAAGATCCTTCACGCGACCGCCGCGGATCATGACGACGGAGTGCTCCTGGAGGTTATGACCCTCACCCGGGATATAACCAATCACCTCGAAACCATTCACGAGGCGAATCTTTGCAACCTTCCGCAGCGCCGAGTTCGGCTTCTTCGGCGTCGTGGTGTAGACGCGCGTGCAAACGCCACGCTTCTGCGGGTTGGCCTGCATGGCCGGGACCTTGTTGCGCTTTACCGGCGCTTGGCGCGGCTTGCGGATCAGCTGGTTGACGGTAGGCATCAAACCTTCCTTCTTATCTCGAACCTGTGTCTCACGCCCCTTGCAGAGCCGTTTGAGCGCCCGTTCCATACAGGAATTCGGGCCAAAAACCACCCCGGTGGTCCCGCCCGAACAAACGCAGAGGAAGCGTGGACGCTTCGTGCAAGCCGGCAATGTAAAAGTCGCTCGTAAAACGAACCCTGTTTGAGGCGAACTTCAGAGCGCGGCGCTCCGAAAGAACAAGCCTCACATCGGCTCAGACGTTGCGGCTTCTACTCGCAACGCATCCTATCGTCAACCCCAAGAGCCCAACAATTGCGCGATCCCGGGGCCGAAGTCATTGCCAGCACCAGGTGCTGCAACAAAATTACCATATGAGCTGCGGGAAGGTCATAATAGACATCGTTGCCCGGTTGCACTGGTCAGACGGCGCGTGGGAAACATGTAAATCTGCCGCAGCCACCTTCATTTAGGGAATCACGACATGAATGACAATGAGGAACGACGCGTCACAATTATCGTCGGGCGCGTCTGGCGCAACAAGGGCGGTGATTCCGAGGGGGTTCACGTGCTGCTCCTGGCGCCTGATGACGACTCAGCCGTGCGACTCGCGCTCGAGGCGCTCGCACGCGAAGGCTATGCAGAAGCCGAGCTCGACCAGATCGGGGAGATGGAAGGCGCGCCTGACGAAGAGCCGCATCTCTCGGCTTGGCAGGGTGCGCTTGAGGGCGAAGTCTCCGTCATCACCTTTGAGGAAGAGCGCTAATGCGAAAAGGCCGCCTGACCCAGGGGCCACTGGGCAGGCGGCTAATGCGTTTGCGATCCCGTTAAGAAACCACAACCGTCGGGCTAGCCGGCCACGCGCGCAGCGCAAATGTCCTCCCAGCCCGAGTGAACATATAGCGTGTAATCGCTAAAATACCTACTCCCAAATGGGAGTCGGGTTTTCACTTCCTAAACCACCCACCGTGGTGGTGAATCCGGCAAGCCGCGCAATGAGTTCACCCTGACGGTGAGTCCCGGTTTTCTGGAATATCGCCTTCACCCGCTGCCGCACAGTGCCTTCGGTAACGCCCAGCATCGTTGAGGCCTCAACGATCGAATAGCCATTGAGCAGCAAGCCACAGAGCCTGCACTCGCCCGCAGACAACCCGTAGGCGGCACGCAGGCTCGCATCGTCGAGCGCCACGGCCCCACCCGCGAGTCGCTTCATCACGACCAGGGCAAGCGGCACTGGTGGCACCAGCAGACTCGCCTCGCTCGCGTGCGGATTCGGTGCCGCCGTCACGACCGCGCTGATCACATGCTGGCCGATAATGAAGGTCTCGGTCGCTTCCGGAATGACCCCGTCGAGCACCCGCTGGATCATGTCATCGAGCCGCTTCTGCGGCTGACATCCGCGGACCCCAAGGCGGTTGTCGGCGCAGGTGAGGACGCTGCCTTCCGCGAATGCCTTGGTTGCGCGGACATTGGCTTCTCGCACGCAGCGGTCACGGGTGACCAGCATCGCAGCGCCGTCGATATGCTCGATCAGGTGGCCAAGCCGCGACCTGCCCTCCAGCCGCTCGCCCAGGATATGCGCTGCCTGTACAGCTTCGCGGAAGGCTGTGCGCGTGCCTTCAAGGATCGCGGCCGCCGGCGCATCGTAGCCGAAGGCAGATGCGACCTCGTAGTTCCACGCAATGAAGATGGTCTTGCGCGGGTCCAGGTCGATGCGGACCCCTGCCCCCGCCTGGAGGTGCGGCTGGCGCGAGAGCCAGTCGCAATAGAATTCCGTATTGCTGAAGGTTCTTGATGGATAGTCGCGCTCGGTCACGCCGACCTTGCCAGACGGCAGATTCCCCCAATAGTCGAACCACGGATTTCGCTCGACATAGTAGGACACGTACGAGTCGAGATATTCCGGCTCTACGCCGGTGGCGAAGATGGCAGATACAGACGGTCGCGTCAGGTCGTAATTGACGATACTCGCGGCAGACCCCGGCAGGATCTTTGCCATTAAGCGGGTGACATCCTCCCAACCGGCGCGGCCCCACCCGACTTCGCGAATAATGCCATGAATTTCAGCTATTGATCGCCGAACAAAATCGTCGCTCTGAATGACCCTCTCCCCCCAATTCACTCCGCAGCGGGCACCGCGCAGTTCCCCCATCCCCGAATAACGTTCCGATAATCATAAGACAACTCAAGATTTTGCCGCCGGCGCTAAAGCAGACCCGGCAGGTGCCCACTTGCCCCTCCCCGGACAAAGAAAAAGGGCCGCCGGATCGCTCCGGCGGCCCCTTTCGAGATTGTTGCGACGATTATTCCGCAGCGCTGGTCATGTCGGTCAGCATCGGAGCAGCCATCTCCGCACCGGTCGACTTGCGGCGCTCGTCGAGAATGAGCTCGTCGCGCTGCATAGCGATGCGGCGGATCTGGTTCATCCGGCCACCCGTACCAGCAGGGATCAGGCGACCGACGATCACGTTCTCCTTCAGGCCCTGCAGCGTGTCGACCTTGCCGGCAACTGCAGCCTCGGTGAGGACGCGGGTCGTCTCCTGGAACGACGCAGCCGAGATGAACGACGGCGTCTGCAGCGATGCCTTGGTGATACCAAGCAGCACCGGCTGACCAACGGCCGGACGCTTGCCTTCCTCGATCAGACGATCGTTGATCTCGTCCAGCTCGATCACGTCGACATGGTCGCCCGGGATGTAGGTCGAGTCGCCCTGCTCCGTGATCTCCACCTTCTGCAGCATCTGGCGGACAATCACTTCGATGTGCTTGTCGTTAATCACCACGCCCTGCAGACGATAGACTTCCTGGATTTCGTTCACGAGGTAGGAAGCCAGAGCTTCCACGCCCTTGATCGCCAGGATGTCGTGCGGTGCCGGGTTGCCGTCGAGGATGTAGTCGCCCTTCTCGATGGTGTCGCCTTCCTGGAGATGGAACGGCTTGCCCTTCGGGATCAGGTATTCGACAGGCTCCAGCTGCTCGTCATGCGGCTCGATGACGATGCGGCGCTTGTTCTTGTAGTCGCGGCCGAAACGGACGGTACCATCGATCTCTGCGATGATGGCGTGGTCCTTCGGACGGCGAGCCTCGAACAGTTCCGCAACTCGCGGCAGACCACCGGTGATGTCCTTCGTCTTCGCGCTTTCCATCGGGATACGCGCAAGAACGTCACCCGGCTGCACGGTAGCACCCGGCTCGACCGACAGGATCGCCTCGACCGAGAGCATGTAGCGTGCGTCGCCGCCCTTGGACAGCTTCTGCGCCTTGCCCTTCTCGTCGGTGACGACGATTGCCGGCTTGAGTTCGGAACCACGCGGGGTCGAACGCCAGTCGATGACCTCGCGCTTGGTGATACCGGTTGCCTCGTCGGCCGTTTCCTGCACCGAGATACCGTCGACCAGGTCCTCGAAGGTGACGCGGCCGCCAACTTCGGTGAGCACCGGACGGGTGTACGGATCCCACTCGGCAATACGCTGACCGCGGCGGACCTTGTCGCCCTCGTCGATGTAGAGGCGCGAACCGTAGGTGACGCGGTGAACCGCACGCTCCTTGCCGCCCTCGTCGATGATGCAGACGGCCATGTTGCGGCCCATCACCACCAGGTGGCCTTCCGAATTGCGGACCACGTTGCGGTTGCGGATCGTCACAGTGCCTTCATACGACGCCTCGAGGAACGAGGTATCGACGACCTGCGCGGTACCACCCATGTGGAAGGTACGCATCGTCAGCTGCGTGCCCGGCTCACCGATCGACTGCGCCGCGATGACACCGACAGCCTCGCCAAGGTTGACCGGAGTACCGCGAGCAAGGTCACGGCCGTAGCAGACGGCGCAGACGCCGGTGCGAACCTCACAGGTGAGGGCCGAGCGGATGCGCAGCGACTGGATACCAGCCTTCTCGATCGCGTCGACGTCACGCTCCTCGATGAGCGTGCCAGCCTTGACGATGACCTCGCCCGAAACCGGGTGCAGGACGTCGTCGAGAGCCGTACGGCCGAGAACGCGCGAGCCGAGGGTCGCAACGACCTGACCGGCATCGACGATCGGCTGCATGGTGAGGCCCTTGTCGGTGCCGCAGTCCTTCTCGTTGACGATGCAGTCCTGAGCCACGTCGACCAGACGGCGGGTCAGGTAACCCGAGTTCGCCGTCTTCAGAGCGGTATCAGCAAGGCCCTTACGAGCGCCGTGGGTCGAGTTGAAGTACTCGAGCACGGTAAGGCCTTCCTTGAAGTTCGAGATGATCGGCGTCTCGATGATCTCGCCCGACGGCTTCGCCATCAGGCCGCGCATGCCGGCCAGCTGACGCATCTGCGTCGGCGAACCACGCGCACCCGAGTGCGACATCATGTAGATCGAGTTCATCGGCTTCTGGCGACCAGACTCCTGATCGAACTCGACCGCCTTGATGCGGGCCATCATTTCCTCGGCGACCTTCTCCGAGCACTTCGCCCAGGCATCGACCACCTTGTTGTACTTCTCGCCCTGAGTGATCAGACCGTCGTTGTACTGCTGCTCGTATTCCTTCACGAGAGCTTCAGTCTCGCTGACGAGCTTCAGCTTCGTGTCCGGAATGACCATGTCGTCCTTGCCGAACGAGATGCCGGCGCGGCAGGCATGAGCAAAGCCGAGGGCCATGATGCGGTCACAGAAGATGACGGTCTCCTTCTGGCCGCAGTGACGATAGACCGTGTCGATCATCTTGGAGATGTTCTTCTTGGTCATCTCCTGGTTGGCGATGTCGAACGGAATGCTCGGGTGCTTCGGCAGCAGCTCGCCGATGATCATACGGCCCGGGGTCGTCTCGTAGATCTTCGAAACAACGTTGCCGTCGGCATCGACGCCCTTGTAGCGGCCCTTGATCTTGGCGTGCAGCGTGACAGCCTTGGTCTCAAGCGCATGATGCAGCTCGCCCATGTCGGCGAACGCCATGCCCTCACCCGGCTCGTTCTGGTTCATGATCGAGAGGTAGTAGAGACCAAGCACCATGTCCTGCGACGGCACGATGATCGGTGCGCCGGAGGCCGGGTGCAGGATGTTGTTGGTGGACATCATCAGCACGCGGGCTTCCAGCTGCGCCTCGAGCGACAGCGGGACGTGGACAGCCATCTGGTCGCCGTCGAAGTCGGCGTTGAACGCCGTACAGACGAGCGGGTGCAGCTGGATGGCCTTGCCTTCGATCAGGGTCGGCTCAAACGCCTGGATACCCAGACGGTGCAGAGTCGGAGCGCGGTTCAGCAGAACCGGATGCTCGCGGATCACCTCGTCCAGAATATCCCAGACTTCCGGCTTCTCCTTCTCGACCAGCTTCTTCGCCTGCTTGACGGTCGACGAATAGCCCTTGGCGTCAAGGCGCGCATAGATGAACGGCTTGAAGAGCTCGAGAGCCATCTTCTTCGGCAGGCCGCACTGGTGCAGCTTGAGTTCCGGACCGGTCACGATGACCGAACGGCCCGAGTAGTCGACGCGCTTGCCGAGCAGGTTCTGACGGAAGCGGCCCTGCTTGCCCTTGAGCATGTCGGACAGCGACTTCAGCGGACGCTTGTTGGCGCCGGTGATGACGCGGCCGCGACGGCCGTTGTCGAACAGCGCATCGACAGCTTCCTGCAGCATGCGCTTTTCGTTGCGAATGATGATGCCCGGCGCGCGCAGCTCGATCAGCCGCTTCAGACGGTTGTTACGGTTGATGACGCGGCGGTACAGGTCGTTTAGGTCCGACGTCGCAAAGCGGCCGCCGTCGAGCGGAACGAGCGGGCGCAGATCCGGCGGGATGACCGGAATGATGCGCATGATCATCCACTCCGGGCGGTTGCCGGACTCAATGAAGTTTTCGACGACCTTGAGGCGCTTCAGGTACTTCTTCTGCTTGAGCTCAGACGTGGTGGTCGCGAGCTCGGTCCGCAGTTCGCCAGCGATCTTCTCAAGTTCCATCGCAGCGAGCAGCTCGTGGATCGCCTCCGCGCCGATCATGGCGGTGAAGGAATCCTCGCCGTACTCGTCGACGGCCATCATGTATTCTTCTTCCGAGAGGAGCTGGTGCTCCTTCAGCGGGGTCAGGCCCGGCTCGGTGACAATGTAGTTCTCGAAGTAGAGAACGCGCTCAATGTCCTTGAGCGTCATGTCAAGCAGGGTGCCGATGCGCGACGGCAGCGACTTCAAGAACCAGATGTGGGCGACAGGCGCAGCCAGCTCGATATGGCCCATGCGCTCGCGACGCACGCGCGAGAGGGTGACCTCAACGCCGCACTTCTCACAGATGACGCCCTTGTACTTCATGCGCTTGTACTTGCCGCAAAGGCATTCGTAGTCCTTGATCGGACCAAAGATACGCGCGCAGAAAAGACCGTCACGCTCTGGCTTGAACGTACGGTAATTGATCGTCTCCGGCTTCTTGATCTCGCCGAAGGACCAGGACTGAATCTTCTCGGGGCTGGCGAGCGAGATCCGGATGGAATCGAACGTCTGCGCCGGAGCCTGAGGGTTGAAGAGATTCATGACCTCTTGGTTCATGCCGTTCTCCTTATCGGGGCTTCGCCCCTCAACTGATTAAGCAGCAACGGCAAGGGCCGCATCGTCGCCGCTTCATGTCTGCGGCGCCGCGGGGCCTTAGCCCCGCAGCGCGAATTGTGACGCCTTATTCGGCAGCGTCCGGGAGACGGTTCTGAGCCGGGTCGTACAGAGAGTTCTGCAGCTCGACGTTGAGGCCCAGAGAACGCATTTCCTTGACGAGAACGTTGAAGCTCTCCGGAATGCCAGCCTCGAAAGTGTCGTCGCCGCGAACAATCGCCTCGTAGACCTTCGTACGACCTGCCACGTCGTCCGATTTGACCGTCAGCATTTCCTGCAGCGTGTAGGCTGCACCGTATGCCTCAAGTGCCCACACCTCCATTTCACCGAAGCGCTGGCCACCGAACTGGGCCTTACCGCCAAGAGGCTGCTGGGTAACCAGCGAGTAAGGACCGATCGAACGCGCGTGGATCTTGTCGTCCACGAGGTGGTGCAGCTTCAGCATGTAGATGTAGCCGACAGTGACCCTGCGGTCGAACGGCTCGCCGGTACGGCCATCATAGAGCGTCGACTGGCCACTGGTCGCGAGACCGGCCTGCGTCAGCATCTGGTTGATGTCCGCCTCGTTGGCGCCGTCGAACACCGGCGTCGCGATCGAGACACCGCGCTTCATCTGGTCTGCAAGACGAACGATCGAGTCGTCATCATAGTTCCGGACCGGCTCGTTGCGGTCGTTCTCCGGGATGACGCTGTAGATCGTCTCACGCAGCGGATCGATTTCACCGCCCGTCTTGTAGGCTTCGAGAAGCTGCCCGATCTTCTTGCCCATGCCGGCGCAAGCCCAACCGAGATGCGTCTCCAGAATCTGGCCGACGTTCATGCGCGAAGGCACGCCCAGCGGGTTCAGCACGATGTCCACGTTCGTACCGTCTTCGAGGAACGGCATGTCCTCGACCGGAACGATGCGCGACACGACACCCTTGTTGCCGTGACGGCCGGCCATCTTGTCGCCCGGCTGCATCTTGCGCTTCACAGCCACGAAGACCTTGACCATCTTCATGACGCCCGGAGGCATCTCGTCGCCACGCTGGACTTTTTCGACCTTGTCCATGAAGCGCTGCTCGAGCGCCTTTTTGGAGTCGTCGTACTGTCCACGCAGGGCCTCGAGCTCGCTCTGGAGCTTCTCGTCCTCGACGGCGAACTGCCACCACTGCGAACGCGGGTAATCGACGAGGGCCTCGCGGGTCAGGACAGTGCCCTTCTTGAAGCCCTTCGGCCCCGCAATCGCTTCCTTGCCGGTCAGCATGTCTGCCAGGCGCGCGTAGACGTTGCGATCCAGGATCGCCTGCTCGTCGTCACGGTCCTTGGCGAGACGCTCGATCTCCTCGCGCTCGATCGCCATGGCGCGTTCGTCCTTCTCCACGCCGTGGCGGTTGAAGACGCGAACTTCCACAACAGTACCGTAAGCCCCGGGCGGCATGCGCATGGAGGTGTCACGGACATCCGAAGCCTTTTCACCGAAGATGGCGCGCAGAAGCTTCTCTTCCGGCGTCATCGGGCTCTCGCCCTTCGGGGTGATCTTGCCGACGAGAATGTCGCCCGGCTGGACCTCGGCACCGATGTAGCAGATGCCGGCTTCGTCGAGGTTCTTCAGCGCTTCTTCCGAAACGTTCGGAATGTCGCGCGTGATTTCCTCAGGCCCGAGCTTGGTGTCGCGGGCCATGACCTCGTACTCCTCGATGTGGATCGAGGTGAAGACGTCATCGGCAACGATGCGCTCGGACAGGAGGATCGAGTCCTCGTAGTTGTAGCCGTTCCACGGCATGAACGCGACGAGCACGTTGCGGCCGAGAGCGAGGTCACCGAGGTCGGTCGACGGACCGTCAGCGATGATGTCGCCCTTGTTGATGATGTCACCGACGCGGACCAGAGGACGCTGGTTGATGCAGGTCGACTGGTTCGAACGCTGGAACTTCATCAGGCGGTAGATGTCGACGCCCGACTTGCCCGGATCGAGGTCTTCCGTCGCGCGGATAACGATACGGGTCGCGTCGACCTGGTCAACGATACCGCCGCGGCGGGCCGCGATCGCAGCACCTGAGTCACGAGCAACGACCGGCTCCATGCCGGTGCCGACGAACGGAGCCTCGGCGCGCACCAGCGGCACGGCCTGACGCTGCATGTTCGAGCCCATCAGAGCGCGGTTCGCGTCGTCGTTCTCGAGGAACGGGATGAGCGCGGCAGCAACCGACACCATCTGCTTCGGCGACACGTCCATGAGGTCGACGTTCTCGCGCGGCGTCATCATGACTTCGCCGGCGTGACGGCAGATCACGAACTCTTCGACGAAACGGCCTTCCTCATCGAGCTCAGCGTTGGCCTGCGCAACGTAGTGCTTGGCCTCTTCCATAGCCGAAAGGTAGACCACCTCGTTGGTGATCTTGCTGTCGACGACCTTGCGGTACGGCGCTTCGATGAAGCCGTACTTGTTGACGCGTGCGAAGGTCGCAAGGCTGTTAATCAGACCGATGTTCGGGCCTTCCGGCGTCTCAATCGGGCAGATACGGCCGTAGTGCGTCGGATGCACGTCGCGGACTTCGAAGCCGGCGCGCTCACGGGTCAGACCGCCAGGTCCGAGTGCCGAGAGACGACGCTTGTGCGTGATCTCGGACAGCGGGTTGGTCTGGTCCATGAACTGCGACAGCTGCGAGGAACCGAAGAACTCGCGCACGGCGGCTGCCGCCGGCTTCGCGTTGATCAGGTCCTGCGGCATGACCGTGTCGATCTCGATCGAGGACATACGCTCCTTGATCGCGCGCTCCATGCGGAGCAGGCCGACGCGGTACTGGTTCTCCATCAGCTCGCCGACCGAACGCACACGGCGGTTGCCGAGGTTGTCGATGTCGTCGATCTCGCCCTTGCCGTCGCGCAGCTCGACCAGGGTCTTGACCACGGCGAGGATGTCGTCCTTGCGCAGGACGCGGACTGTGTCTGGGCAATCCAGCTCAAGACGCATGTTCATCTTCACGCGGCCCACGGCCGAGAGGTCGTAGCGCTCCGCGTCGAAGAACAGCGAGTTGAACATCGCCTCGGCGGTCTCGAGGGTTGGCGGCTCGCCCGGGCGCATCACGCGATAGATGTCGAACAGAGCGTCCTGACGGCTCTGGTTCTTGTCGATCGCGAGCGTGTTGCGGATGTAGCCGCCGACATTGACGTGGTCGATGTCGAGGATCTTGATCTCTTCCTGACCGGCGTCGAGCAGGACCTTCAGCGACTTCTCATCGATCTCGTCACCGGCTTCGAGATAGATCTCGCCGGTGGCGTAGTTGACGACGTCCTCGGCGAGGTACGAGCCGAACAGGTCGTCCTCGGTCGCCTTGATCGCCTTGAGGCCCTTCTCGGCCAGTTGCTTAGCCTGGCGCGCGGTGATCTTGCGGCCAGCCTCGACCACGATCTCGCCGGTGTCGGCGTCGATCAGGTCGTTGACGACCTTCATGCCACGGAAGCGGTCCGGGCTGTACGGAATGCGCCAGTGATCGCCGTCCTTCAGGTAGGTCAGCGTCTGGTAGAACGTGGAGAGGATTTCCTCCGCATCCATGCCGAGCGCCATGAGAAGGCTGGTGACCGGGATCTTGCGGCGGCGATCGATACGGGCGTGGACGATATCCTTCGAGTCGAACTCGATGTCGAGCCACGAACCGCGGTACGGGATGACGCGCGCGGCAAACAGCAGCTTGCCAGACGAGTGCGTCTTGCCCTTGTCGTGGTCGAAGAACACGCCCGGCGAGCGGTGCATCTGCGAAACGATGACGCGCTCGGTACCGTTGATGATGAAGGTGCCGTTGTCCGTCATGAGCGGCATGTCGCCCATGTAGACGTCCTGCTCCTTGATGTCCTTGATGGACTTGGCGCCGGTGTCTTCATCGATGTCGAAGACGATGAGGCGCAGCGTAACCTTCAGAGGAGCGGCAAAGGTAAGATCACGCTGACGGCATTCATCGACGTCGAACTTCGGTGCCTCGAACTCGTACTTGACGAATTCGAGCATCGACGCGCCCGAGAAGTCGGAGATCGGGAATACGGACTTGAAAACCGCCTGAAGTCCCTCGTCAGGACGACCGCCTTCCGGCTCGTCGACCATGAGGAACTGGTCATAAGATGCCTTCTGAACCTCGATCAGGTTCGGCATCTCCGCAACTTCGGGGATTTTCCCGAAGTATTTGCGTACACGCCTGCGACCATTGAACGTGTGGGTCTGGGCCATCGTCGCTCCTTGCTGCCTTACGGCTTAGTAATGGCTTACGCCGCCGCACCTGCTGACCGCGAACATGCGCGGTCTAATCAAAACGGGTAAAAACCCGTTTCCTGAAGGCCGTTTTCCGGCCCACAGGAAAGAGGTTTTCCTTACACAACACGCAGGGCCGGCCGGATATCCGGCCAGCCCCACGGTCTGAATTACTTCAGCTCGACCTTGGCGCCAGCTGCTTCCAGCACGCCCTTGATCTTCTCGGCCTCGTCCTTGGCGACGCCTTCCTTGACCGGCTTCGGAGCGCCTTCGACCAGGTCCTTGGCTTCCTTGAGGCCCAGGCCGGTGATCGCGCGGACTTCCTTGATCACGTTGATCTTCTGAGCGCCGGCGTCAGCGAGGATGACGTCGAACTCGGTCTTCTCCTCAGCAGCCTCAGCCGGAGCAGCAGCGCCAGCAACGGCAGCAACAGCAACCGGAGCAGCAGCCGAAACGCCCCACTTCTCTTCGAGCATCTTCGAGAGCTCAGCAGCCTCGAGGACGGTCAGGGCCGACAGGTCTTCAACGATCTTGGCGAGATCAGCCATTTTAGTTTTCCTTCAAAAAGTTCGAACAGGTGTTGTTGTGTTGTAAGAAACAGCCTTACGCTGCCTCGTCCTTCCGCGAGTACGCGCCGAAAACGCGGGCAAGATTTCCTGCCGGTGCGTTGACGACTGCTGCGATCCGGGTTGCCGGCGTCTGAATCATGCCGACAAGCTTTGCCCTGAGCTCGTCCAGCGACGGCATGGTGGCGAGAGCCTTCACACCATCGGCATTGAGCACGGTCGAGCCCATTGCGCCGCCGAGAATGACGAGCTTGTCATTCGTCTTGGCGAATTCGGCTGCGACCTTCGGAGCAGCGACCGGATCGTCCGCATAGGCGATGAGGGTCTGTCCCTTGAACAGATCCTTCATGCCTTCGGATTCGGTACCCTGAAGAGCGATAACGGCGAGGCGGTTCTTCGCGACTTTGACGGTGCCGCCCGCAGCGCGCATTTTCGAGCGAAGCTCGTTCATGTTCGCGACGGTCAGACCGGCATAGTGGGCCACGACGACCGAACCCGTGCTCTTGAACACGTCGTTCAGGGCCGTGACGAATTCGCGCTTTTCCGCTCTATCCACTGCCTATCTCCAGTTGATGATCTCCCTGCAGGGCGATCATCGGGTTGCCTTTTGTCGCCAGGGACGTCTTCCTTGCGGGAACACGCCCGAGCGACGCTCGAGGGTTCCTGTCCCCTTTCTCCCACCGGCAAGCCGGCGAATGGACAAAAGGCCAACACGGTTCGAACTTCATGCGGGGCACTCACCCCGAAATCCGCTCTTACCCGTCTCATGCAGACCCAGATGGATTAAGGCCCGGCGAACCAGACCGCCTGCAATCTCGGACAGGAATGACACCGGAAAACCGGTGCCGTA
This sequence comes from Aminobacter sp. J41, assembly GCF_000526635.1. Taxonomy (GTDB): domain Bacteria; phylum Pseudomonadota; class Alphaproteobacteria; order Rhizobiales; family Rhizobiaceae; genus Aerobium. The sequence goes on along the minus strand of NZ_JAGL01000047.1, from coordinate 3,035 downwards.
TCCGGTCCCCGCGAACGGGAACCGGAATTCTTTACACGTAGCTTAGGCTACGGTGAGGCTCGACAGGTCGACCTTGAGGCCCGGACCCATCGTCGACGAAAGGGCGACGCGCTTGACGTAGTTGCCCTTGGCACCCGTCGGCTTCGCCTTGATCACTGCGTCAGCGAAAGCACGGACGTTCTCTTCCAGCGCTTTGGTGTCGAAGGAGACCTTGCCAACGCCAGCGTGGACGATACCGGCCTTCTCGACGCGGAACTCGACGGCGCCACCCTTGGAAGCCTTGACCGCCCCAGCGACATCCGGGGTCACGGTGCCGACCTTCGGGTTCGGCATCATGCCACGCGGGCCGAGGACCTTACCGAGACGGCCGACGAGCGGCATCATGTCCGGGGTCGCAATGCAGCGATCGAAGTTGATCTCGCCCTTCTGGACGATCTCGACCAGGTCTTCTGCACCGACGATGTCGGCGCCAGCAGCCTTAGCCTCTTCAGCCTTGTCGCCACGAGCGAACACGGCGACTCGAACGTTGCGGCCGGTGCCGTTCGGCAGATTGACGACGCCACGAACCATCTGGTCGGCATGACGCGGGTCAACGCCGAGATTCATCGCGACCTCAACGGTCTCGTCGAACTTGGCCGATGCACGGTCCTTCAGAAGCTGGATGGCTTCGGAAAGATCGTACAGCTTGTCGAAATCCAAACCTTCGCGCGCCTTCGAAACGCGCTTTGCAATCTTCTTCGCCATCGTATCAGCCCACCACTTCCAGGCCCATCGAGCGAGCGGAACCTTCCACCATGCGCATGGCGGCTTCCACGTCGTTCGCGTTCAGGTCCTTCATCTTCGCTTCGGCAATCTCACGGATCTTATCGCGCGAGATCGAGCCTGCGGACACCTTGCCCGGAGTCTTCGAGCCGGACTTCAGGTTGGCGTGCTTCTTCAGGAAGTACGTCACCGGCGGCGTCTTCATGACGAAGGTGAACGACTTGTCCTGGTAGTAGGTAATCACGACCGGAGTCGGCTGACCCTTCTCAACATCCTGGGTCGCGGCGTTGAACGCCTTGCAGAACTCCATGATGTTGATGCCACGCTGACCAAGCGCCGGACCAATCGGGGGCGACGGCGTAGCCGAACCCGCTGGCACCTGAAGCTTGAGCTGGCCTGCAATCTTCTTAGCCATTTCTCATCTGCCTTTGACTTGTGCCGACCATCCCCAGATGCCCGGCGGTTGCAGTTGGTGGTGCGGAAGAAAATGGCCGGCTAAAGCCACCCGACCTCCCACCATACTCAGAGATGACCGGAGCCACCTCACCTCCCCGTCATGCGGGGAGGATTCTTCGTCAGACCTTTTCGACCTGACCGAATTCGAGATCAACCGGAACAGCACGGCCAAAGATCGACACCTCGACCTTAAGGCGCGAACGCTCCTCGTCGACTTCCTGAACGAAGCCACTGAACGACGCGAACGGACCGTCGGAAACACGAACCGTCTCGCCGATCTCGAAAGTGATCGACGGCTTCGGACGCTCGACGCCCTCCTGCACCTGGTGCAGGATCTGCAGCGCTTCCTTCTCCGAAATCGGAACCGGCTTCGCTGTGCGCGGATCCTCACCAAGGAAGCCCGTCACGCGCGGCGTATTCTTCACGAGGCTGATCACCTGGTCATTCAGGTGCGCCTTCATCAGAACGTACCCCGGGAAGAACTTACGCTCCGCATCAACCTTCTTGCCACGACGGATCTCGACGACCTTCTCCGTGGGCACGACAATCTGCTCGATCAGGTCGGAAATACCCTTCTGGCGAGCCTTGTTCTCAATATCCTCAGCGACCTTCTTTTCGAAGTTCGAATAAGCGTGAACGATGTACCACCGCGCGGTCATAATCAATTTTCCCCGTAGTCGACGGCGCTAGCGCCCGATGCCCAGAATCAATTCGATGGCCAGAGCCATCAACTGGTCGGACGCGAAAAAGAACAGCGCAGCAATACAGGCGAAGACCATCACCATGATCGTGGAGATCATCGTCTCACGCCGGGTGGGCCACGTCACCTTTGCGGTCTCGGTACGAACCTGCTGAAGGAAGACGAAGGGATTGGTGGTTTTTGACGCCATCTGCCGCTCTTTTTATGTACCCCGAAGATCCGGAGCGTGAAACCCTTCACACAACCCGCCGCCGTACCGCGGAGACTGCGTACGCTCAACCGAATCGATGTCTGAGACACTGAGTTCTAGACATGCAATTCGGGCGCGTAAAGCCTGATCTCAGCTCCACGCGCCTTGCGTTGTCGGCTGCATATAGAACCGATTTACGAGCGACGCAAGTCCTAACGGATCACTCATTTCGTGAACTGACATCCCGCCCTGTGAACAAGCCGGACAGCGCTCTGGAGATGTAGAAGTAAAATGGCAGGGGCAGCAGGGCTCGAACCCGCGACCTGCGGTTTTGGAGACCGCCGCTCTACCAACTGAGCTATACCCCTGCACCGGTTGGTGGGTGCCTTCTATGTCGACTCTCGCCGCTATGCAAGAGCCCAAAACGCGCTTCCGCACTGTTTTATAACTTTTTTCTCTGCACAAAACTGGGGTAGCCCGCAGCGTGTTTCAAGGCCGCCGGCACGGACCGCCCTGCCCCGTCTCGCAATGACGGCACGTCCGCCCCCCCCAGAAGCGAATCCCCAGGCAAAAAAAAGAACGGGCAGCCGAAGCTGCCCGTCCGATCCGATTCGCATGAAGCGAAAGGTCTTACTCGATGATCGCGGCGACGATGCCGGCGCCGACGGTGCGGCCGCCTTCACGGATAGCGAAGCGCAGGCGCTCTTCCATCGCGATCGGAACGATCAGCTCGACGTCAACGGTGATGTTGTCGCCCGGCATGACCATCTCNGTGCCTTCCGGCAGCTTGATGATGCCGGTCACGTCGGTCGTGCGGAAGTAGAACTGCGGACGGTAGTTCGTGAAGAACGGGGTGTGACGGCCGCCCTCTTCCTTGGTGAGGATGTAAGCCTCAGCCTTGAACTTGGTGTGCGGCTTCACCGAACC
>NZ_JAGL01000046.1 GCF_000526635.1 Aminobacter sp. J41 | reverse complement strand
TCTCGAGTGTCAGGTCCGAGACCGCCTTGCGCAGCCGGTCATTCTCTTTCTCGAGCTCCTTCAGCCGCTTTACCTGGTCACCCTTCAGGCCGCCGAACTCCTTGCGCCACCGGTAATACGTAAACTGCGTCACGCCGATCAAACGGACCGCTTCTCCGACAGAACGACCTTGCGACAACAGAACATCGACTTGGCGCAGCTTCGCCACGATCTCTTCGGGTTTGTGCTTCTTCTGGGGCATTCCAACGTCCTCCTACGGCTCAATAGCCTACTTCAGGGAGGACCACTTTTCAGGGGGCAGACCACTGGCGGGTGACTATGTGCACGAGGGCGCGCCTGCAGTCGTCGGCGGAGCCTATGCCTACAAACTCTACCAGGGCGGCATTCCGACGCCCGACGACGGCGACTGGTATCTTCGCTCGACGAAGATGACGGTCGATCCGGAGAATCCTGATCCCGAAAACCCGGATCCGGGCAATCCCGATCCCGGCAACCCTGAGCCGCCGATCGGGCCGCTCTATCAGGCAGGCGATCCGGTCTACGAGACCTATCCGCAGCTTCTGCTGGGGCTTTCCGGCCTGCCGACGCTGCAGCAGCGAGTCGGTAATCGCTACTGGGCAGGAAATGGAAACAAGCCGATCTCCCAGGGTGCGGACCTGCCGGTGCTTCCCGACGCACCTCAGGAGGATTATGGCCCGTTCATTGAAAAGACTGGTGCGTGGATGCGCCTTGAAGGCAGCCACACCAGCATTGAGCCGACGCTGTCAGGGACGCAGGCCGAGTACGACTACAACACCTTCCGGCTTCAGGCCGGCTACGACGCGCTACTTTTCGAAGATTCCGCGGGAACGCTGATCGGCGGCGTCAATGTTCAGTATGTACATGGGTCGGCGAATATTTCATCGCCCTACAATGCTGACAGCGGGCGCGGCAAAATTGGCACCAATGGCATCGGCGTCGGCGGAACCCTTACCTGGTATGGTTCTGGAGGATTCTATCTCGACGGCCAGGCGCAGGCCACGTGGTATGACAGCGACTTGAGCATAGGTGGCGGCCGGCTGCCGGTTGCTTCCGGCAATGATGGCTTCGGCTATGCCTTCGCGATTGAAGCTGGCCAGCGCATCGCCTTGAGCCCCGCCTGGTCGATCACGCCGCAGGCCCAGCTCACCTATTCCCGCGTCGACTTCGACGATTTCAATGACGCCTTCGGGGCCGCCGTCAGCCTGGAGCATGGCGGCAAGAGCTTGCTGGGCCGTCTCGGCATCAGCCTCGACTATGAAAACTCCTGGCAGAACGACAAGGGCCTGCTCAACCGCGCCCATGTCTATGCGATCGCTAATCTCTACAAGGAGTTCGAGGGCAGCACGCGGGTCAACGTCTCGGGCGTCAGCTTTGCCAGCGACAAGGACGACCTATGGGGGGGCATAGGTGTCGGCGGCTCGTACAACTGGGACGACGACAAGTTTTCCGTCTATGGTGAAGCCCTTGTCGCCACCAGCTTGGACAACTTTGGCGACAGCTATTCGCTCAAGGGCACCGTCGGTTTGCGTGTGAAGTGGTGACGTGAACCACGTAGGTATGCAGACAGCGGTGCCCACGGGTGCCGCTGTTTTTATCTGCTGCGTGTGGTCTGCGCCCAAAATTATCCCGCGAAGGCCAGGCCTTCGCCGCGGACGGCATGCAGCGGCAGTGTCATGCCGGCCTTCTTCGCTCTCTGTCGCAGGCGGCTGATGATGGTGTCGAGATAAGCATAGTTGAAGTCGTAGATGTCCTTGCCAAGCGCCTCGACGATCGCGCCGCGGGATACGACCCTGCCGCGCTCCTGGAGCAGGCGTTGGATCAGCTGGCGCTCGATGCCCGTGAGGCACAGTCGATTTCCCGCCGCGTCGGTCAGCACCCAACCGCCTTCGATCAGGGACCAGCCTGACATGACCGACGCAGCCAGCGTTGACGCGCGGATGCGGCGGGCCACGGCAACGACTACGGCTGCCAGTTCCTCGACGTCTACAGGTTTCGTGAGATACGCGTCAGCGCCGGCTTTTAGTCCTTTGACGCGGTCCTCTACCGAAGCGCGGGTTGTCGCGAAGATGACACCTACCGATCCTCCGGAATGCAGGTGCGACGCGACGGCCAGTCCGTCCTCGCCGGGCAAGTCCATTTCCAGGATGACAATGTCAGCGGGTGCTGCGGCTATGGCGCGATAGAGCGCGGCGGCGCTCGGAAATCCGGCGACTTGCAGCCCGAGCCGAGACAGGCCAACAACCATTTCTTCCCGCGAAGTCGCATCTCCGTCGACAAGATAGACCAGCCGCGGAACGACGAATTCGCCATAGTGTGACGTTGCGTCGTTCATCCCCGGGACTCAAACGCAAGATCACCCCCCGCGTGAAATTAAGCATCTTCATCTGGTCGTTGCAAACCCACACGGCGCCCCACCGTGCGCCCCGCTAGACGTTGCTAGATCTGGAGCCCTGCGCGGAACTGCGCCGCCTTCTCCTCCAGCTCCTGCAGGAAGGTCTTCTGGGTGCCAAGAGCGGAGACGCGATGCTGGTAGCGGCGCATGCGCTCGCCGAGCTGATCAGCGGTGGCGGAGAGTTCCTCGCCGTCGCCGTTTTCGAATGCGTCGAGTGCGAATGCGGCAGCGTCCTGGGCCTCTTTGTAGCGCCGGCGAAGGCCCGCACTCTCGCTTTCGACCTCGGCCTGCAGCAGCCGCAGCAGCGCCGTCAGCCTTTCCAGGCGTGCGAGATCGGTGTTGCGGTCGCGTTCCGGATTGCGTGTCTGGATCCCGGCGATGCTCATCTCGATCCTTTCGGCAAAGTCAGGGGCTTCTTTCGTGGCGCTGCAGTATGCGTCTGATCTAAAAGTAGAAATTTCACTTGTACTACCTTCTACATCCTATGCGTAAAGCAACTCTTGCGGCGGTTGTAAAAATTACTGGAAAGTAAATTAATCTGTGTTAATTTAGGAAACGGTTAATTGCTTCATACAGCGTGTCGGGTTTGCGGGCCACGGCGATCTGATCGGTCGCGGGGTGGCGGGGGTGAACATGCGTAGTGTGACTGCGAGTAGCGGGCCGCGACCGGCCTTTGGCCGAGAGACATCGGGACGGGGTGGCATCGGCGGACAAACAACGTCCCAGTCCGGCTTGCCCCTGAGTCGGGCGGCGGGGCGGCCATTCGTTCTGCAGCGAACACGGACGCTTTTTGCTCGGCTGGTCGCCAAGCGACTGATCGACATCATCGTGAGTGTCGTGGCGCTGGTCCTGTTGTCGCCCCTGCTGCTCTGCATCGCGGCGACGATCCGCCTTGACGACGGCGGCAGCATCCTGTTTCGCCAGCAACGCGAGGGGCTGAACGGCCAGCTTTTCTGGCTTCTGAAATTCCGGACATGGCGGGAAGATGGTTGTGACGCCACCGGCATCAGCCAGCCGTCGGACGGTGATCCGCGGCTGACGCCGATCGGACGCTTCCTCAGGCGCACCAGCCTCGACGAGTTGCCGCAGCTCCTCAACGTGCTTCGCGGCGAGATGTCTCTCGTCGGGCCGCGGCCGCATGTGCCGGGCATGCGTGCCGGCGGGACGAGCTACCGGCAGTTGGTCCCGTATTACGCGCAGCGGCTGCAGATGAAGCCGGGCCTCACCGGATGGGCGCAGGTCAATGGCTTGCGCGGGCCGACGGGCGACCCTTGGCTGGCGCGCGGGCGCATCGACCAGGACCTTGCCTACATCGAGAATTTCTCGCTGCGGCTCGACTTGAAGATCCTGACGAAGACGGTGTTCGGCGGGTTCCTGATGCGTCCGGAACGGATGAGGACGGGGAGGGCGCGCCAATGATCGTCCCGGTGATCCTTTCCGGTGGTGCCGGTTCGCGGCTGTGGCCGGTCTCGCGCCGCAACTTCCCAAAGCCCTTCATCACATTGCCGCAGGGTGACACGCTGATCCGACGGACCTATCGCCGGGCTGTAACGCTGGCAGACAACGGCTGCATCGTGACGGTCACGCATCGGGATCTCGCACATCTCAGCGTCGGGGAGTACGAGGCGGCGGATTGTGCGGCTACCCACAATACCCTGCTTCTCGAGGCCGAGGGGCGTGAGACGGCGGCAGCCGTCGCACTCGCTGCGCTGCATGTTGCGAAGGTCCATGGCGACGATGCCGTCTTGGTGGTCTTGCCTGCGGACCAGCTCGTAACGGACGAGGAAGCGCTGCGACAGGCTGTGCAGGAGGCGGCGCGGCTTGCTGCAGCAGGGCGCATCGTCACCTTCGGCATCCGGCCAACGCGGCCGGAGACCGGCTTTGGTTATGTGATGGTTGCCGATGACGGCAAGGTGAGCTTCTCGGAAAAGCCTGACATCGCGTCGGCGCGAACGCTGATTGAAACCGGGCGTGCGTACTGGAACTCTGGCATGTTCTGCTTTGCGGCCGCGACCATGATTCGCGAGCTGGAGCGCTGGTGCCCCGAGGTTTTGGCGGGCGCGCGGGAAGCCCTCGCCTCGGCGAGATCAACGACCGCGCCGGGTGGCCTGAGGATCGATCTCGCCAAGGCGCCGTTCGCCGCCACGCCCGCGATCGCGATTGACTATGCGGTGATGGAAAAGACCGACCGTCTGGCGCTGGTGCCATGTGACTGCGGCTGGTCCGATGTCGGATCCTGGACCGCCATGTCAGATCTGGTGGAGCCTGACGGCTGGGGCAATCGGCTGGTCGGCACCATCGCGCAGGAAGGGGCCCGCAACTGCTTCGTCCAGGGCAGCGACCGCGTCGTCGGGCTGGTCGGGGTCGAGGACCTGGTGGTCGTCGACACGCCGGACGCGCTGCTCGTCGCCCATCGCGATCGGGCACAGGATGTGCGCTCCGTGTTTGCACGATTGAAAGGCGAAGGCCACGCGGCCGCCGAGCTGCATCGCCGGGTGGTCCGCCCGTGGGGTACGTACACCGTGCTCGAGGAGGGACCGCACTACAAGATCAAGCGGATCGACGTGAAACCGGGGGCTGCGCTCAGCCTGCAGGCGCACCGCCACCGTTCCGAACACTGGGTGGTTGTGTCCGGCGTTGCACGAGTCATTAACGGTGACCGCGAGATTTGCCTGACGCCACGTCAGTCTACGTATATCTACAGCGGAAACCGTCATCGTCTCGCCAATCCGGGACCGGTTCCACTGGTTCTGATCGAAGTCCAGCTGGGGGACTATCTGGGGGAAGACGACATCGTCCGGTTCGACGATGCGTACGGGCGGGTGTGACGTGCGGGTCGGGGGACATCGTAGCAACGGGCAGTTTTCCCTGGGAGAGAAAGAGTAATGCGTATCTCAATCTTGGGATCGGGCTATGTCGGGCTGGTGAGTGGCGCCTGCTTTGCCGATTTCGGTCATTTCGTCACCTGCGTAGATCTCGACGAGGCAAAGATCGAGCGCCTGAAGAACGGCGAGATTCCCATCTACGAGCCAGGCCTCGACGCGCTCGTCGCCCAAAATTCCGAAGCCGGGCGGCTGAAGTTTTCGACCGACGTGGCCTCGGCAGTCGCCGACGCCGAAGTCGTCTTCATCGCCGTCGGCACGCCGTCCCGCCGCGGCGATGGCCACGCCGATTTGGCATACGTGGCAAGTGCCGCTGAAATGATCGGCCGCGCGATGAAGGGCTTTACCGTCGTCGTCACCAAGTCGACCGTTCCGGTCGGAACCGGCGACGAGGTCGAGCGCATCATTCGCAAGGTCAACCCGGCTGCCGATTTTGCAGTGGTCTCCAACCCCGAGTTCCTGCGCGAGGGTGCTGCGATCGAGGATTTCAAGCGGCCTGACCGCATCATCGTCGGCATCGAGGACGAACGCGCGCGCCAGGTGATGGAGAGCGTATATCGTCCGCTCTACCTCAACCAAGGCCCGGTCATGTTCACCGGCCGGCGCACCGCCGAGCTCATCAAGTACGCGGCGAACGCGTTCCTGGCGATGAAGATCACCTTCATCAACGAGATTGCCGACCTCTGCGAAAAGGTTGGCGCGGATGTGCAGGCGGTGGCGCGTGGCATCGGCCTCGACAAGCGCATCGGCTCGAAATTCCTGCATGCCGGCCCGGGCTATGGCGGCAGCTGTTTTCCAAAGGACACGCTGGCGCTGCTCAAGACCGGGCAGGACTATGACGTTCCGCTCCGCCTCGTGGAGGCGACCGTATCGGTCAACGACAACCGCAAGCGCGCCATGGGTCGCAAGGTGATCGCGGCCTGCGGCGGCAATGTCCGGGACCGCACCATCGGTATCCTTGGCCTCACCTTCAAGCCGAACACCGACGACATGCGCGATGCGCCGTCGCTCGCGATCATCCAGACGCTGCTCGACCATGGCGCGCGGGTGCGCGCCTACGACCCTGAGGGCATGGAGGCTGCGAAGACGATGATCGAGGGCGTCGAGTTTGGCCGGGACGCTTACGACGTCGCGGCTGGTGCCGACTGCCTGGTGATCGTCACCGAGTGGAATCAGTTCCGCTCGCTCGATCTGGCGCGGATCGCCTCGACCATGAACACGCCGCGGCTGGTCGACCTGCGCAACATCTACCGGCCGGATGAGGCGCTCCGCGCAGGCCTGCACTACACCAGCGTCGGCCGCCGCCACGACGATATCGCCGTACCGCACAGGGAAGCTGCCGAATGAAGTTTCTCGTCACAGGATCGGCTGGTTTCATCGGGTTTCACCTGACCCGCCGGCTCCTGGGCGAGGGGCACGAGGTGCTCGGCTTCGACGGGATGACGCCGTACTACGACGTCTCACTCAAGCAGGCGCGCAATGCGATCCTGTGCGAAAGCCAGAACTACCGCTTCGTCGAGGCGATGCTGGAGGACAAGGCAGCACTCGACGAGGCGTACGAAAGCTTCCAGCCTGAGGTGGTGGTGCATCTCGCCGCGCAGGCGGGTGTGCGCTACGGGCTGGAGCATCCGGACCTCTATATCTCTGCAAACGTCGTCGGTACGTTCAACCTGCTCGAGGCCGCGCGCGCGCATCAGCCTCGGCATCTGCTCATTGCCTCTACGTCTTCGGTCTATGGCGGCAATGAAGAGGTTCCGTTTGCCGAGGCCGAGCGAACCGACTTTCCGGTCTCGCTCTACGCCGCCACCAAGAAGGCGTGCGAGGCGATGAGCCATTCCTACGCTCATCTGTGGAAGATCCCGACGACCTGCTTCCGCTTCTTCACCGTCTACGGGTCGTGGGGCCGGCCCGACATGGCGCTCTACAAGTTCGTCGATCTCATCGAGCGCGGCGAACCGATCGAGATCTACGGCATGGGCCGCATGCGCCGCGCCGCGACATTTGTCGGCGATCTCGTCGAGGGAATTTTGCGGCTTGCCGACGCCGTGCCGGAGGAGGGCAAGCCGGTTGCAGTGCCGAATGGCCGCGATTCCCTCTCGACAGTTGCGCCCTGGCGCGCGGTGAACATCGGTGGAGGCGAGCCGGTACCGCTGCTCGAATTCGTCGAGACCATCGAGCGCCACCTCGGCAAAGATGCACAGAAGATCATGCTGCCGATGCAGAAGGGTGACGTGGTCGAGACCTATGCTGACCCGGCGCTGCTTCAGGCGCTGACGGGTTACGTTCCGAAGACAACGATCGACGAAACGGTGCGCGAGTTCGTCGAGTGGTTCAGGGAGTACAGGCGCACCTAGACTGACAGCATACGCATGCTCGGGGATCGTGCGGACGGGGGAGTTCGTGTCTAGGACTGCGTTGATAACCGGAGTGACTGGTCAGGACGGGGCGTTGCTCGCCCGCCTCCTGCTCGACAAGGGCTATGTGGTGCACGGTCTGCGCCGCCGCGCCTCAACCCGAAACACCAGTCGCATCGAGGCGCTGCTCGCCGCCTATGAAGCCGAAGACCGCTTCGTCCTCCACTATGGCGATATGACGGATGCGACGAACCTCATCCGCATCGTCACCGAATGCCGCCCGGACGAGATCTACAATCTCGCTGCGCAGAGCCACGTCCACGTCTCCTTCGACACGCCGGAGTATACGGCCAATGCGGATGCGCTGGGTGCGCTGAGACTGTTGGAGGCAATCCGGATTCTCGGTCTCGAAAAGAAATGCCGGTTCTACCAGGCATCGACCTCAGAGCTTTATGGCGATGCCACTGAAATCCCGCAGCGCGAGACGACGCCGTTTCGCCCGCGCTCTCCTTACGCGGCCGCAAAACTCTACGCCTACTGGACGGTAGTGAACTATCGCGAGGCCTGTGGCCTGCACGCATCGAACGGCATCCTGTTCAATCACGAAAGCCCGCTGCGCGAGGAAACCTTCGTCTCGCGCAAGATCACGCTGGCGGCTGCGGCAATCAGCAAGGGCAGGCAGGAGCGGCTGCAGCTAGGAAATCTCGATGCGCGACGCGACTGGGGACACGCGCGCGACTACGTCCAGGGCATGTGGCTGATGCTGCAGCAGGACGATCCGGGCGACTACGTGCTCGCAACCGGTGTTGCGGCGACGGTGCGGGAATTCGCGACGCTTGCCTTCGCCGAGGCCGGCATCGATCTCGAATGGTGGGGCGAGGGGCTCAACGAGAAGGCCTATGACCGGGCCTCCGGTGCCTGCCGCATCGCGGTTGATCCGCGCTGCTTCAGGCCGACGGAGGTCGACATCGTCGTCGGCGATGCCAGCAAGGCAAGACAGCAACTTGGCTGGGAGCACCGGACCGGCCTGCACGATCTCATCCGTGAGATGGTGCAGGCTGACATCGCTCTGGTGGGCGGCGCGCCAGCCGCGCGGTGGAGCTGAGCGATGCATACGCTGGGCAGACGTATCTGGGTGGCTGGTCATCGCGGAATGGTCGGCAGTGCGATCGTCCGGCGGCTGGCGACGGAGGATTGCGAGATCCTGTCCGTCGGCCGCGAACAGCTCGACCTCCGCCGTCAGCGCGAGGTGGAGGGTTTTATCGCTGGCGCGCGGCCGGACATTATCGTCGTCGCGGCCGGAACTGTCGGCGGCATAGCCGCGAATGCCAGCCGCCCCGCCGACTTCATCAACGACAATCTGCTGATCGCCACGAATATCATCACAGCCGCACATGCGGCTGCGGTTCCGCGGCTGCTTTATCTCTCTTCGAGCTGCGGCTACCCCAAGTTTGCCGAACAGCCGATCCGGGAAGAGGCTCTTCTTTCCGGCTCGCTCGAGCCGACCAACGAGGCATACGCGATCGCTAAGATCGCTGGCGTACAACTTGCCCAAGCCTATCGGCACCAGCATGGCCGCGACTATTTCGCCGCAACTCCGACCAACCTTTACGGACCTGGCGACTGCTTTCACCCGGAGCGCAGCCATGTGCTCGGCGCCCTGATCGCCAAGGCGCATGAAGCGCGAATATCTGGTGCACCCGAACTGGTACTTTGGGGCAGTGGCACGCCGCTGCGCGAGTTCATGTATGTCGATGACTGCGCCGACGCGCTCGTCCACCTGCTAAAGCACAATCGCGAGCATGCGGTGGTCAATGTCGGCACCGGCGAGGAGGTATCGATCCTCGAACTGGCGCGGATGGTCTGCGACATCGTCGGATATTGCGGCAGGATCACCAATGATCTCGCCCGGCCAGACGGTACTCCGCGCAAGCTGCTGGACTGCAGCCGTTTGCGCGGGATGGGGTGGAAACCCCGCATCGGCCTCCGCGACGGCATCGCTGCGACCTATCGCTGGTATCTGCAGCATCACGCCGGGGAGGAGGCTGCATGAAGCTTCTTGTCCTTGCCCTCAACTACGCGCCCGAGCCGGTGGGTGCCGGCCGCTATACTTCCGACATGGCGCGCTGGCTCGCCAAGGCTGGCCACGAGGTCACGGTCGTTTGCGCGCAGCCATACTATCCGCAGTGGCGCATCGCCCCCGGCTTCCGGCAGCGCTATTCGGCGTCGATCGAAGACGGCGTGCGTGTGATCCGTTGCCCGCTCTACGTGCCGAAGAATCCGAGCGGCAGCCGCCGCATGGTCCATTATGTCAGCTTTGCCCTCAGCGTGGTGGCTCCGACGCTGTTTATGGCATTGCGGATGCGGCCGGACATTGTCTTCACCACCGCGCCATCGTTGATCGCGGCGCCTGTGGCGCGCCTTGCCGCGCTGATCTCCGGCGCGCGAAGCTGGCTGCACGTGCATGACCTCGAGGTCGATGCCGCCTTTGCCACCGGCCTGCTGCATGGCTCGGGCCTCCTTGCGCGGGTGGCAAAGCGGTTCGAGAAACTGGTTATCGGCTCGTTCGACCGGGTCAGCTCGGTCTCACGGCCGATGTGCCAGCGTACCTGCGCGATCGGTGCTCCGCCTGAACGGCTGGTCGAGTTTCCGAACGGCATCGACATTGAAGCGGTGAGGCCATTGGCACGACCGTCTTTCTACCGTGATCGATGGAAGATCGGGACGCCGCACGTCGCGCTCTATTCCGGCAACATCGCCAAGAAGCAGGGGCTGGAGATCGTGCTGCAGGCCGCGCGGCGGCTGCGGCATCGGACTGACCTCACCTTCGTCATCTGCGGCAACGGGCCGAGCAGGGCTGCGCTGGAGCGGCTGGCGGCGGATATGCCGAACCTCGTATTTCGTGACCTGCAGCCAGAGGCTGAGCTTGGCGAACTGCTCGGCCTAGCGAGGATCCACCTGTTGCCTCAACTGGCCGCCGCCGCCGACCTCGTCCTGCCGTCGAAGCTCGGCAACATGCTGGCGTCTGGCAGGCCGATTGTCGCGACAGTTGCGCCGGGCACCGGCATCGCGCTGGAGATCGAAGGCTGCGGCCTTGCCACCCCACCGGGCGACGCCACCGCGCTGGCCGATGCTCTCGAGCGGCTCATCGATGATCCCACCCTTCATGCCCGCATGTCGGTCGCCGCGCGAAGGCGTGCCGAGCAAAACTGGTCGCGCGAACAGATCCTGTCGCGACAGCTTGCCGAGTTCGATAAGCTTTTGGGGCAGGGCGCGGCGAAGGAAGCGCCGGTCCCGGCGGCAGCGGAGTGAGCCATGAACGCGCGCGCCGAAGTAGCGGAAATCGCCACTGCTCCCCGCGCGCGAAACGTGGAAACTCGGCTCAACCTCGCCGCCAACTATCTCAACTTCATCGTCGCCGCCCTCGCGGGGCTGATCATCAATCCACTGTTGCTGGGAGCTCTCGGCACCAGCGGCTTCGGCATATGGAAGGCGTCTCAGCGGATCGTCGAGCTCGTCCTTTCCTGTGACGGCGGCCCGCCGCAGGCGCTGAAATGGCTGGTCGCGAACTGCCGTGGCGATGGTGCCGAGAAACGGCGGCTCGTGGGCGCCGCGCTGCGGGTCTGGTTGCATTGGCTCCCGCCGGTGGTTGTACTGTCGGCGGTCCTTGCCTGGTTGCTTCCGCCCATCATCGAAGATGGGGATGCCGGCGGCGCAGAGCTTACTGCGCTCTGCCTCATCCTTTGTGCAAGTTCCATTCTCGTAGGGATCGCTGCCCTCCCGGCGGCGGCTCTCGTCGGCGAGAACAAGTCCTGGCTAGCAGTCAGTGTGACGACCGCATCGGTCATCCTCTCCAGCACAGCCGTCATTGCCGCCGCACAGGCCGGGCTCAGCCTGATCGGCATGGCAGGTGCAGCCCTCGCCGTGACCTTGCTTCAGCTCGTTGCCACGATCCTTGCTGCCCGCTGGCGCCTGCCGTGGTGGGGCGTTGCGCAATCAATCAGCACCGAAGCGCGCCATGTTGCGAGGCTCGGAGCCGCGACGCTGGTCTGGTCATACGTCCAGAAGCTGCTGCTATCGAGCGAACTGCTTCTCGTCAGCGTGCTGGTCGGTGCAGGGGCGGTCAGCCAGTACGTCTTCACCGGCTTTGCGGCGCAGTTCGTTCCTCAGCTCATATTGCTGACCACCAGTGCCTTCATGCCACGACTCGGGCGGGCGCTTGCGCGCGGTGAGGGCGCAGAAGCGGCGCGTCTGATCCGGGCGACCGGGGAGATAAACTTCGCGATAGTTGCCTTGTCCGGTGCGGCGATCCTCGCATTCAATGATGCTTTTGTCGGGCGATGGGCCGGAGAGGCGCAGTATTTGGGCAGCCTCGTGAACGCGCTGATCGTCGCCTCCGCGATCCAAATCGCACATCTGCGCTGGCATGCGCAGCTTCAGGATGCGGCTCTCGCCATGCGCGCCAGAAGCCGCCTCGCGCTTGTGGGCTCATGTGCCGGAATCGCGATGGCAACCATCGTCTGGTGGCTGAGCGGCAGCATCGCCGGAATGTTCGCGGGGCTCATCGCGGGACGGCTGTTCCTCTCGCTTCGGATCTCCCGGCTGTCGCGTCGTTCCATCGACGCTTCCGCTTGGATCATGATCGGCAACAAGGCGAAGTTGACAGCTGTCACCCTCGTTGCGGGACTTGTAGCCGGAGAATTTCTGCATGCCGCCCCGTATTACCTTGCGCTCGGAGCGGTTGTTGTTCCCGTACTTGCCGCCTTCAGCTGGTGGTTCATCTTGTCAGCCGATACGCGGGTTCTGGTCAGCGAGTTGTTCCCTTTTGCAAGGAGCGGCGGCTGATCGTTGCGTTCCGCCATATCTCGCCAGCGGTGGCGACGGTGTTCTTGTCCGTCATTGTGGGCCTCGTCGTTGCATTCTTCCTCGTCGCCGACGGCGAGGATACGGGTATCTCCGCTTCATGCCTCGCGATCTTCTACCTTCTGCTCCTTTCTGCCGTCTGGAGGCCGTTAGACATCGCGCCGCATGTGCCGAGCTTCGTGACGATCGAGCTGCTGTTCCTCATTTTTTGCTTCTTCGTCTACTACCTGTCGTACCAGCAGGCGTTGCTCGGCCTTGTCGATGCCGGCGCAAGCCGTTTCGTCCCGAAAACCTTTCCGGAGGAAGCGAGCCGCGCGATCCTGCTTTCGACGGCAGGTATCGTCGCGTTCTCGTTCGGATTCAGGTGGAAGCGGGCATATCTCGTCGGTCCTCCTCCTGTCGCCGACAACCGCAACATCGCCTTGCTGCCGCAGCTCGTCCTCGTCGGGCTCGTTGGGCTGATGTCGGTCTACCTTCTCGCCGGCTGGCGCGCTGAAGGCGAGGGCAGGTACACTGGCACGAGCTTCGGCGGTGTGCTGGCCGAGGGTGCTTCGTTGCTCGTCACCATGCTGTCGATGATGGCGCTGGCGCTCGTCGTTGCGCGACTGGCGCGGCGGGAGCGGCCGGGGTTCGCCGAATGGTGCTCGGCGCTGCTTGCCATCGTCTGGGGCGTGCGATTGCTCAGCTTGGGCGACCGTAACGCAGCGCTGCTGTTGCTGATCGTGCTGGGCGGCGGGCTCGCCACCTTTCGCTTCCGAATCGGTCGCCTGACGATCCTCGCAGCCCTGCTGCTGTCGCTGCATGTCTATGATCGGGTTGAGACGCTGCGCGGGGAGGACGAGTGGGGATTGGCGGACCTTGCCACTGTCAGCGACCACTCTGGCGAAACGAGCTTCAACATCAGCGCCATCACCGTTCGAGCCGCGCTGGCGACCGTGCCGGCGGAGGAGGGTTTTGCACTGGGACTCTATAAGCTCTATGGCTTTGCGGGCGTGGTGCCATTCGTGCGTGGGCTGGCGGTAGCCGGGCATGACCTGATTCTGACCAGTGCTGACTACCTGACGCGGGTGATGCTGCCGGCCAATGCAGGCTGGAATGTCGGCACGAGCCTGATTGCCGACATCTATGTCGACTTCGGCGTTTTCGGCGTGCCGATGGTGATGTTCCTGCTTGGCCGCACCGCTGGCTGGGCGCAGAACCGCGTCATCGCCGATCCGTTCTCGACGAGGAAGATCGTCACCTATCTCCTGACTCTGGCGCTGTTTGCCGAGCTGCCACGTTACGCGGCCGACTTCCCGGTGCGGATCCTCGTGTGGAGCTGCGCGCTCATGCTGCTCGCTCGCTGGATGACGCCACAGCCGATCCCGCACCCGGCGTATCAAACCGTCGGATCTGGCTGATGCGCATCTGCTTCATCATCCCCGGCTTCGGCGATGGCGGGGCGCAGAAGCAGTGTATTCTGCTCCTCAACGAGCTGCAGACGCGGGCTGGTCTAGACCTGCACCTCATCCGTTTCCACCCGGACGAAGTCCATGACGGGTTGCTTCGAACCGAGCGTCTGGCCGTCCATACGATCCCGGCCCGCTCCAACTGGAACCCGGCCAACATCTTTCGCGCATGGCGCCTCGTCAGGCGTCTCCGGCCGCACATTCTTGTTTCGTGGCTGCCAGCTTGCGACATCTACGCCTTCGCGATCCGCAAGCTCTTGCCGCATATCCGCTGGGTGATGACGGAGCGCGATTCGTTCTATCCGCCCGACCTGCGCTTTTTGCTGCGGCGCTTTGCAGGACGGCACGCAGACCTCATCGTCAGCAATTCGCGCGCCGGGGATGCGTTGTGGCAGCGCTGGGCGCCGCAGGTGCCGCGACATCTAGTCGGCAACATCGTCCCTAAGGTCCTGCTCGCGGCGCGTGGGCAGCCGAAGCGGTTCGATGTGATCCACGTCGGTCGTCTGGAGCCGCAGAAGAACGTACTCGTGGTCGCGCAGGCTTTCGCCCTGCTGGCGCGGCGGCGTCCGGAATTGCGCTTTGCTTTCGTAGGGAAGGGGAGCCTGCAGACTGAAGTGGCGAAGATAATTCAGGAGGGAGGAGTTGCCGACAGGTTCGAACTGGCCGGCTTCCGGCGCGATGTGCAGTCCTTCATCCGGGAAAGCCGGGTCGTTGTGACGATGAGCAACCACGAGGGGACTCCGAACGTGATGCTGGAAGCTGTTGCGGAGAATAGGCCGGTGCTGGCTTCGGCCATTCCAGAACACATTGATGTCCTTGGGCCGGACTATCCGCATCTCATCCGCGAGCGGCATGATCCGGAGTTAGTCGCGACGGGCATCGAGGCGATTCTGGGCGATCCGGAGGCGACGGATCATCTCGAGTCGGCGCGAGAGAGACTTACTGGCATGGCAGCCCAACAAATCGGGGACGCTTATTTCGCGATCTTCTCCGGACTTCTCCGAGTAACCGCATGATCCTCGTGATCGGCCCTCTGCCACCACCGGTGAACGGCGCCTCCTCGATGACGCTCGATGTCCTGCGCCTGCTCGAGAACGAGGGGCTGCAGGTCCGCGCCTTCACGACATCGCCCTCCGCCCATGGCGGGGTGGCCGGCTATCATCTGTCGCGCATCTGTCGCTACCTTCGCGCCTGCTGGAACGTCGCGATCTCCCCCAAGCCGCTCACCGTGTACCTGTCGCTCGCGGGCGGCTGGGGGCAGATCTACGACCTCCTGGTGGCGATCGTCGCCCGGTTGCGCGGGCTGACGATCCATTTCCACCACCACAACTTCACCTATTCCGACTGGCGGTTCCGTCTGTTTGCAATGATCGTCGCAGTCGCCGGAGAACGGCAGGTGCACCATGTGCTCTGCGAGCGGATGGGCGCGCTTCTGGCAGAGCGTTATCCGAGAATCCGCAATGTCAGGGTCGTCTCTAACGAGGCCTTCTGGCCGCCTCCCAGTCCTGTCGAGCTCCGGGATCGGCCGCTGCGTCGGATCGGCTTCATCGCCAACATCACCCGCAACAAAGGAATCTTTGGTTTTCTCGACATCGTCGCGGCGCTCCGCGCGCGCGGCTCGAACGTCGAAGCGCTGATCGCCGGCCCGGTCACCGAATGCAGCATCGAGCCGGAGTTGCGAAGGCGCGCCGAGGAACTCAGTGACGTGCGCATTCAAGGCCCGGTCTACGGTGCCGACCGGGACCGCTTTTTCGACGAAATCGACATGCTGGTATTTCCCACCGCATATCCGAATGAGGCGGAGCCGCTGGTCATCCTTGAGGCGCAGCGACGCGGTATTCCAGTTGCTGCCAGCAACCGCGGCTGCATCGCCGCTATAATCGATCCAGCCGACGGCATGCTGCTTGGCCGCGACGGCGGTGAATATGGCGAGCTGGTCGAGACGATCATCAGGCTTTCGCAGGATGTCGGGCAGATGCAGGCGCGGCGGCGGTCGGTGATGCTTGCTGTCGAGGCGAGGGCGACCCGCAACGCGGCCGCGCGGGAGGCATTTCTGCGCAGCATACGGGAGGAGGTTTAGGAGGCGGCGGAAACCGCCGCCTCCCCGGGGCGTGTCAGCCTTACCAGCCCTTGGCGTGGATGAAGCCTGCGATGGCGGACGCCATCAGGTCGGTCGCCGCCTCCGACAGGCGCAGGCTGCCACTTTCCGGATCCTCGAACATCACCTGGACCGGAACGCCGTTCGCGTCGAGTTCGAGATGATCGCGCCAGTCGAGCAGGTTCTGCGGGAAACGCACAGCAAGCGCATCGCGGGTCGCATCCGCGATGTCGAGTTCCGTCTCGCCTGCATCGACCAGCGCCGGAATCACCACGAAGCGGCGATGGCCGAGTTCGGCCACCGCTGCCCCGAGCGCGTCGCACCAGTCCTCCACCTCCGGCACCGATTGCGCCTCGGCAGCCGCCTGCCAGATGACGGTCGTCCGAGGGCGCAGATGGGCGTTGGCCGAGGCCCGAATCCTCTCGCCGATGTTCGCCGCGGTCGAGCCGTCCTCCGCCGTCGAGATCGTCGTGCGGCGGGCCACAGTTGCGATTGCTGCTGCAGCCGATGCTCCCGCGAGGACGGCGTCGCCCTCGCAGCGGATCAGGTTGCGGACGAGGCCATAAAACGTCTCCGCGCCGCCTTCGCCATAGACGGTGAGGCGGTGGATCTCGCCGCCCCAGCTTTCGCCGGCAAGGTTGCTCCTGAGCCGCATCACAGCGAGCCCCACCAGCACGCCGCTGTTGTGCGAGACGGTTACCCCGTCGTTGAGCTGCGCGAAGAAGGCTTCCTGCGCAAACCCCACCCGCACCACGATTGGCGCTCCCGGCTCGAGTTCGCCGAGGTTGAGCGACGCCTGGAGGTGTGTGGCTGCCCGCGACTCGACATGCAGTTCGCCGCCCGCCTGACAGACGATCTGGATCTCGTCGCCGGGATCCGCTGTCATCAGGTGGCCGCACGACCACAGCACCTGTCGAGTGGCGGTCGAGGCGGGCGCTTCAGCTACGATCTCGACCGTCAGCCCGCCGTCGCCCATGCCCTTCAGCGGCAGGCAGGGGCGGACGCTGACATTGCTTACGCGCGTTGACCCCGTGGGACCGCGGAAGGCGTAGAAGTGGGACGTGCCTGCGCGTGCCGAAAAAGTGTCGACATAGCTTCCGGGGCTGCGGGTGCCGCCGGCGGGGCCGGCAGCGGTTGCGGAGGTTCCGCCAATGCGGAAATTGCAGGTCGCGTCGCTGACAGTATAGGTCGCGCGGTAGGCACGGTGCTCGCTGGTTGCGAGCGGCTGGGTGATGCCGGCCCCGCCACCGCCAAGTCCGCTGCTGCCGTCCGACGTCAGCTGGGCCGCGGCTCCGACGCTTCCTGCAGAGGACGAACCGTTGAGCACCGGCGTCCAGCCTGCAAGGCCGGCTGCCGAGAACTCGCCGTTGGCGATCAGCTCGGGCGCTTTCGGTACGACGTAGGGGCCGAAAAGCACGCTGCCGCCTCCTTCGACGCAGCCAGCCGCAGCCAGAAAGTCCGCCTGATCGGTTAAGGTCTTCCCACCGAAGCGGAAGCGATTCTCGCGAAAATCGGCATCGAGAATCGCCCGCCGCGCCCACCAGGGCGTGCCGAGCGGCCGCGCGCCGCGGCCGGGCGAGATGCTGCCAAGATGCAGCCCCGTCGCGCCCATCAGCACAGCCCCACGATATAGGCGGCGGTGGAGGCTTCGAGCACCTTGCGCACCCGCAGCGGCAGGATCGTACCAGTCGGAACATCCTTGAAGATGAGGGCGGTGCCGTCGCTCATTTCAACGGCGAGGTCACCGCCTTCGCCGACATAGAGCGCACGGGTGATCGCCGGCAGGTTGTCGTCATCGGCCGGCGTGACGGTGAAGCCGGTGGCCGCCGGCGATTCGAGACCCGGAGAAAGCCTTGCGTAACTGTCCTGCATCCTGAGCTCCTTTCTGTTTGCTCGACGCCGGAACTGTAGGTTTGGGAGAGAGGAGGGGGATAAGTCGGTGGCGCTGCCTTGAGGTATCCCGTGCAGCTTCCGCCAAGTCGCGATTCGCCCCCGTCAAAGCAATTCCGCAACGCTTTGATCCACCTCAATTCTTCGTGTGCCGTCAAATTTTACCTAGCGGAAGATGCCGACCGGCTGACCTGCCGGAGAAGGTTTCGGGCGACAATCGCCCCCGCACGAGAGGAGAGAATTCTGATGCAAGAGATGACTTCGAGCCCGCGCGAGCGGCTGATCCTGCCGTTCATGGCGCCGTTCTATCACTGCTTCGCGCAGCCGGTCGGCTGGGCGATCTTCCGCGTGATCATTGGCGGGCTCCTGATGGTGGAAGGCTGGCCGAAGATCACCGCGCCGTTTGCGCAGGTGGGTTTTGTGGAGAACGTGCTGGGCTGGCCGGCGGGCTGGTTCTTCTCGCCGCTTCTGGCGGTGATGCAGTTCGTGGGTGGCGCGATGATCGTGCTCGGGCTCCTGACCCGCCCGATCGCGCTCGCCAATGCGGTGATGCTCGCCATCACCATCTGGTTCCACGTCACGCGCCCTTATGGCGACGCCTTCCTGACGCCTGAAGGCATCGAGTTCCTGAAGGCCAACACGGAGTACCTGACCGCGCAGGGCCAGGCACGTCTGCTGGCTGACGGTGGCCACGCCTTCCTGCACCAGGTGCAGAGCAAGGCCGAGTTCAACTCGACCTTCTGGGCCACGGGCGCTGCGCTGATCGCAGCCTTCGGCGGCGGCAAGATTTCGCTCGACCGGCTGATCGGCCGCGAATTTTGATCATGCGCCTCGGCGGCGAAGGTGAAGCCCTGCCGGCAAGGTGCCGGCGGGCTTTTCCGGTTTGTTCGCGAGGAGGAAGTTGTACCGGTGAGGCTGCAACTCGCGGCACGTGCCGGATTGTGCTGACTGAGCTTCGCGACCGGTTGCGGAGCGTGGTAGAGCCGAGATGACCGTGCATAGTCGGCACATCGTGAGTGTAGGAATTGCCCGGGGTGAGAATTGTGTCCCCGAAGCTGGAGAGGCAAGATGCGGAAGGTTTTGTTCCTGACCCCTGCGGTCGCTTTTTTGTTAGGTTTGGGCGCAGCCGCCGCTGTCGCGAACGAGATTGATGACGGCCGGGCCCTTGTTGAGGCCAACTGTGCCCGTTGCCATTCGATCGAACGCTCGGGCGACAGCCCACATCCCGATGCACCGCCCTTCCGCCAGCTCCACGAGCGTTATCCGCTTACGGCGTTGGAAGAGGCATTTGCCGAAGGTATTTCGACCGGCCATCCTGACATGCCGCAGTTCGTCGCCACGCCCGAACAGATCACAGAAATCCTTGCCTACATTCAGAGCCTGAGTAACTGAGCCGGGCACGGCATCCTCCGAAGCTTCACACGGCGCTCGATTCGGGAACATCACCGGAATACCGAGCGCCGCGAAACGTCCGCGGAACCGCGGGCATGCCCTGCTGATTCCGGTCTTGTAGCGGTCACGGCAATGGGAGGTGAGGCTCTCCCTCATCTCCGTAACCTGCGGTGAGGGCACGAGCCCTGCTTCTGCGTCCGCGAACGGCCGGTGTAGAATCTATGCGTGGATAGAGAGGCTGGAATGGTGGGCGATGAGAGACTCGAACTCCCGACATCCTCGGTGTAAACGAGGCGCTCTACCAACTGAGCTAATCGCCCTCAGGCGCGGACCTTTAAGGGCTCACGTCCTGTTCTGCAAGCGAAATTTAGCCGTGAACGCGCGTTGCGAAATGCTTCGTCGGGACGCGGAGAAGACGGTGTGAAAAAGAACTCGCGGAAAGTTGAAAATGCGGCGAGGCGCGCTTGACACAGGTCAGCGAACCGCCTAATTCAGCGCCCACAACGACACGCGGCGGCGCCATGCCGAAGCAACGTTGAATGCGCGGGTGTAGCTCAGTCGGTTAGAGTGCCGGCCTGTCACGCCGGAGGTCGCGGGTTCGAGCCCCGTCACTCGCGCCATTTTCTCTCCTTCTCCAATCCATCTTCTCCTCATTTCGCCGCTTCCGTTATTCGTTTAAAATCCGAATGTTGGGGTTGTGGGGAAAGCGATCAACTGCGCTTGACACCGGAGCGCGAACCGCATAATTCAGCGCCAACAACGACGCGCCGCGGCGCACTGCCAAAGCGAACGTTGAATGCGCGGGTGTAGCTCAGTCGGTTAGAGTGCCGGCCTGTCACGCCGGAGGTCGCGGGTTCGAGCCCCGTCACTCGCGCCATTAAAATCAGGCGTTTAGCCTGACTGCCTCCCATAAGTTTCAACTTTTTCCTCCAACGAGTTTCAACTTTCTGATCTCGTTCTGTTCGGATTCCAGCTTCTTGCGCCCGATTCTGCGAGCTTCTTCTGCAGATCGAACGGCCGCAGTGCTGACCGGCATGTATGTCTTCTGCAGCGTTTTGTTCTGATCGATGCTGTTCCCCATCTTCGCGGCAATGTGCTCAACAGGTGCGCCGCCCGCGTTTGCCTCAACTGCACCTGTCCGTCGCATGTCCATCAGGCGACGCGTTTCATCCTTGCCGAACACAATCGTGCGAATCGTCCGAAAGTCAGTGGCAAGGGTGTTCTTTTCGTAGGGCACACCAATCCGCGGCCTGCCGCCTTTTTCGGTCGGCACGTGCCCCTTCGTCCTGAACATCGGCGCTGAGTCGTGTAGCTCGTAGTCCAGTTGGTTGAGATAGGTCTCGACCAGGCGGCGAGTCCGGCGTGAGAGTATCCCGTACGCGGCTTCGTTCGTCTTGCCGCGCCTAATAGCGAATCCCCAATCGTTGCCAATCAGAACGGCGTGGTCCGGAGTGAGGGTTCGAACGTCGATTGGCGAAAACGAGGTATCCCATGCAACTGCAATGATGCAGGCGAGGCCATGGTATCCCTCCCGCCATGCCGTCTTGACTAGCCGCACCGCTTCGCCCTCGGTCGAGGTTTCTGTTCGACCGGGAACGGCCGTCTTCCGGATTGCGAGCGACGGATCTTGCCCTGCGGGGCAAAGCTTCATCGCTGCCATGACGTTGTAGAGCGCGCGCCAGATCTTCATGGCGCGACCGGCTTCACCAATACCCTTCTTCTGGACAAGCCGAGCATACCAGCCGTCAAGCATCTCTAACGTGATGATGGATGGCGAGAGGTCGCCGAAGATTGGCTCGATATACGTCCAGCCGCCACGGTCGGCGACCTGGTCGAGCAAGAATTCGGCTGTGTCCTCGATTTCCTGCCGAGTGGCGGAGAGGCGCTCGGTGCATGCACCAATCGTATTTGGAAGCATTCTCAGGAGGCGCGGTGCCAGTTCTTGCAGTCGCGGAAGCGGAGTCTGAAGATGGCGAGCGCGGGCGATCATACGGTCTTCAATATGCATGTGTAGTATCCCCCACCATCGGCCAAAGTTCTTCAGGGACATAACGGGAGGATGATGTCCCGAGAGGTGGTGTAGCTTATGCGATCGCCGTGCCTTCCGGACTGTGCCGGATCAGCTTGCCGCAGCGGGCAGGCTGATGAGCGGATCATCGCTCATTGCGGCGATTGTCTCAAGAGACAGGTATCTGGATCGCTGGACCGCCCACTCATCATTTTGCTCGAGCAGCAACGCACCGACGAGGCGCACGATGGCATTGTCGTTTGGAAAGATGCCGACGACCTCGGTTCGCCGCTTGATTTC
>NZ_JAGL01000045.1 GCF_000526635.1 Aminobacter sp. J41 | reverse complement strand
GCGGGGCTCAGAAGTTTCCCGAAGCAGCCTCTTTCAGGATCAGCTTCTCGAGTGTCAGGTCCGAGACCGCCTTGCGCAGCCGGTCATTCTCTTTCTCGAGCTCCTTCAGCCGCTTNACCTGGTCACCCTTCAGGCCNCCGAACTCCTTGCGCCACCGGTAATACGTAAACTGCGTCACGCCGATCAAACGGACCGCTTCTCCGACAGAACGACCTTGCGACAACAGAACATCGACTTGGCGCAGCTTCGCCACGATCTCTTCGGCTTTGTGCTTCTTCTGGGATCGTGCCCCACTGCGTGGTGTAACTGAGGCTTGGCCTCCACGCATATCCGGCTTGGCCGGGCTGGTCAGCGTGCGGGAACTGCCGGCAAGCTGACGAGGGGATCATCGCTCAACGGGGCGACGGATTCCAGCGTCATATATCTCGCCCGCTGAACCGCCCATTCATCGTTCTGTTCGAGCAGGATAGCGCCGACGAGGCGGATGATTGCGTCCTCGTTGGGGAAGATGCCCACGACCTCGGTCCGGCGCTTCACCTCGCCATTCACCCGTTCAATCGGGTTGTTGCTGTGCAACTTGGCCCGATGCTCCTTGGGGAAGCTCATGTAGGCGAGGACGTCGTGCTCGGCCTCATCCATGATGGTGGCAAGCTTGGGCACGCGAGGGCGGATTTGGTCGGCAACGGCGCGCCACTGGGTGCTGGCCGCCTCCGGCGTCTCCTGGGCGAAGGCCGTGGCGATAAAGGCACTGGCCACGCGGCGACCGCTCTTGCCGGCATGGGCGAGGACGTTACGCATGAAGTGAACGCGGCAGCGCTGCCATGTGGCGCAAAGCACCTTGGTGACGGCGGCCTTGATGCCCTCATGGGCATCGGAGATCACCAGCTTCACGCCTCGCAGGCCGCGGCGGGTCAGCTTGCGCAGAAACTCGGTCCAGATCGCCTCGGCTTCCGAGGTGCCGATCTCCATGCCCAACACCTCGCGCCGGCCATCGGCATTGACGCCCACGGCCATGATGGCGGCCACCGAGACGATGCGGCCGCCCCGGCGCACTTTGAGGTAGGTGGCGTCGATCCACAGGTAGGGCCAGTCGCCCTCGATCGGCCGCTCAAGGAAAGCCTTCACCCGCCCATCGATCTCCTCGCACAGGCGGCTGACCTGGCTCTTTGAGATGCCGCTCATGCCCATGGCTTTGACCAGGTCGTCCACCGACCGGGTCGAGATGCCTTGGATATACGCCTCCTGGATCACCGCCGTCAGCGCCTTCTCGGCCAGCCGCCGAGGTTCCAGAAAGCCAGGGAAGTAGCTGCCCTTGCGAAGCTTGGGGATGCGCAGCTCGACCGTGCCGGCCCGGGTCTCCCAGTCCCGCTCGCGGTAGCCATTGCGCTGGACCCGCCGCTCGGCGCTCTTTTCGCCATAGCCGGCGCCAGTGGCGGCACCCACTTCCATTTCCATCAGCCGTTCGGCAGCAAAGCCAATCATCTCGCGCAGAATATCGGCGTCGGGGGCCTTCTCTACCAGCGAGCGCAGGTTCATCATCGAGTCGGTCATCGGTGGTCCTTCAGGTACAGGGTTGGCGTAAGCAACCAGACCTTACCGGAAATCCGTCGATGACCACCCAGCCGCTCGCTCGCTACGGCGCTCCTAATGGCGCGCTCGCGAGCGGCTTGACCACCTCAGTTACACCACGTCCCGGGACACGACCTCTTCTGGGGCATTCCAACGTCCTCCTACGGCTCAATAGCCTACTTCAGGGAGGACCACTTTTCAGGGGGCAGACCAATTCGACATGGCCGTTGCATCCTGATCATCACTTGGGGTAGTTGGCACGGACCAAGGGTGCGGCGCAAGCCGTGGCTGCAACTCGCAGATCTGAGCCTGCACCGACCGGCAACGGCGGAAGGAGAACTTTATCACAGGCTGGGCGCAGATGATGACCTGGCCAGTAAATCTAACTGACGGCACTATCGAAAATATGGTGCCAGCGTCGCTATAGCGATGGCTAGTCCGATGAGAACAATAATCAACGCGATAAGTTGTGTTCCGGTGAGGGGGCTTTGCATCTCTTGCCTATGAACGTGGCGGTCTGAACATACGACTTTCGGGGTAGATAGCACGTCAAACTACGTGGGTCATCACCATCCAAACCTCACGCATTGACTCTGGGTAAATCCAATTCTCCTACACTCATCACGCGCGCGGCGGTAAGACGACATCTCGGCAGCACACGTAGAAAAAACCGGCGCTAAGGCCGGTTTATTTGGGCTGCTTGGAATGCTTGTTGCCTGAAGGGTGTCACCTTCATGCTAATTGGCAGCGCGCGCACTTGTTCCCACAAAAAGGATCGAACCATGGACCGCAACTTCCAGCGGGCGCTTCCGCTTGTCCTCAAACATGAAGGTAGCTTCGTGAACCATCCGGCAGATCCGGGTGGTGCAACCAAACAAGGGCGTCACGCTGGCGTCGTTCCGCGCCTATGTGAAGCCGAACGGCTCGGTTGAGGATCTGAGGGCCATCACCGATACGCAGGTCGCGACCGTCTATTACCGGCACTACCGGTCCGCAGTAAATGCGCAGGCGCTCCCCGCTGGCATCGACTACGCCGTGTTCGACTTCGCGGTGAATAGCGGGCCCGGTCGCGCAGCGCAGTATCTGCAGGCGGTGCTTGGCGTCTCGCAGGACGGCCGGATTGGGCCCGCAACGATTGCTGCAGCCGAGAAGGCAGACGCTCGGGCTGTAATCGACGCACTCTGCGATAACCGTCTCGCATTCCTCAAACGCATCACAAACAAGGGCAAGCGCATGTGGGACACGTTCGGCAACGGATGGCAGCGCCGCGTCACCGAACAAGCCCGTAGTGCCGTCGTCCGTCGAGAAGGAAGTCGAAAAGAAAACCGGCCTCTGGTCGTGGATCACGGGCCTGTTCAGTTCAGGCGCGCTTGGTCTCGGCTGGTTGGCTGGAATGGACTGGCAAGCAATCGTCGCGATCGGCTGTGTCGTGCTGGCGTTCCTCGTCGTCATCTTCCTAATGCGCCGGCAGATCATCGCGGGCGTGAAGGAGATCCGGGAAGGGCTGGCGTGATGTTCGGCCTTCGCGACTGGCTCAAGGTCGCTGCAGGCGCGGCCCTCGGTGCCGCAGTCATGTCGGTGCCTGTCTATCTCTATGGCAAGGCGGACGGCCGGCAGATCGAGCGCGCCGCCTCTCTCACCCGATCTGTCGAATCTCTCCGCGAAAGGAACGCGACCGATGACCGGTTCGCAACATGGACGACGTTGCTCTCTGCCGCGCTCTTGGCGGGTTGCCAGACGAGTGCTCCGGCCTTGTTCTGTGATGGGTGGCGAAAGCTATCGCCCTCAGCAGACACCCGCAATTTCATCATCGAGAATGACCAGCCCTTTGCGGAAGGCGTCGCGTCTTACAATGGGTTCGGCGCTCAGCGCGGCTGCTGGTAGCCGAACCATCATCATCAACGGGCGTTTCTAAACAGGGGCTGGGCGTGTGACCGAAAAGGCAAGCGAGATGGATCATGACCTTCGGTCGAGAGTGGTGACACTGGAGCACGCCTCGGCATCGAGAGAGCAGCGCCTTACCGCGCTCGAAACATGGCAGCGCCAGCGGGACATTGATTCAGCCCGTCATGACGAGCGCTGGAAGAACATGGACGAACGCTTCGCCCGCGTTGAACTGTCGCTCCAGAGCGTCAACGGCACGCTCACATGGATCAACCGCCTGATCATCGGCGGCATCATCATGGGCATCATCGCATTCATGGTGAAGGGCGGGTTTGCACCTTAGAGCAAGCCGCTTCCATTACCTTCCATTAGCGACCTGTAGCGCCCCGCTGGCTTCGGCTGGTGGGGCGTTCTGCGTTCGGAGCCTATGCCTCAATAGGGAAGGCGGAGAGTCGAACTGCGAGCGGTAGGGTGCCCTGCGCCCGAAGGGGCCCGTGACGCAGGCTGTCGGCTGTTGGGTGCTAGGGGCGCTACCAGCCGACGCGCGTCTCCTCGGCCATCAATCCCTACCACGGGGTTAACTGGCTTAAGACGCCCTTCTTAGATACGGAAAAGCTGATCCAGCGTGAGCAACGCGTCCTTGAGACCGAGCGGCGCGAATTGCTCTGCGAAGCGCTTCAGGGCATCCGCCTCATCCGGCATCAGTTCGATCGTGAGTTTCATCGCCAAACCCTCCAAGGCACAACAGTCGCACAAAATCGGGAAGTGTGGTAGCATCACGCTGACAGGCGAGGTTCATATGGCTTGGTACGATTTCGCTTCCTTTGATACTCCCAATGGCTCCCGAACCTATGTTGTGCGCGAGTACAGCGAGGTCGACGCGGATACACTTGACGTCGAAGATTGGGGGCATGATGGCAAGGGGCCGTACCGCGATATGCGCCTAACGCGGTTGGGCGGGGTTTGGGTCGAGGAAGCAAGCACAGAATGGGCACCACGTAAAACCGAAGTGCTCGCACGAATATTCATTTCTGCTGCGAATGGTGCTGGGGGCTGCTACTCAACGTGGCCCTGAAGATTATGCGCAAGGCCTAGAATTCAGTCGCCAGCCGGATCCGGATCGTGCCCGTAGGCAATGTGCTGCGCTGCGATGACGTTCACGAGCGAGGCGCAAACCTCTTCAGCCGTCCAGCCTTTGGTGATTGCCTCATCGACCAGAACGCGTACGGGCATGTCTAGCGCGTGTTCGCATTCCAGCTGACGATCCGGATGGTCTACGACAAGGCTTGGTGCATCAACGTTCATGGCATCCCTCCAGGTGCGCATGGTAACGCGGCATCACACAACATGTTCAGACTCGGCTTGATCGGCGCTATGTTCTCGGTATGTACCAAAAGAGCAACGCAACAATTCAGGGCACTATCGATGTCCAGATGGGGATCAGGGCTTGGTGCAACTCCTGCCACCACGTGCCCGGGCTTGACCTCATCGCCTTGCGCGATCGGCTCGGGCCGGATCACCGCGCGATGCACGACGACCTTGTTCCGAAGCTTCGATGCCAGTCATGCGACGGCAAGGATATCGGCTTGATGGTGTACGATGCGACGCCGCGCGGGGAGGATAGGGCGCGCGCATTAGAACGTGTGGGCAACAAAAATTGGAACTCGCCCGAAAATCGAGTTGGAACTCTTGCAGCGCCTGCCGTCTAGTTTGTTGATTTCGTGGCAACCCCGACAGTATTCAAACCTGTGACCATCTGCTTAGAAGGCCGGTGGCATGGCTGCGCGACGCGCTGGATGCTCCCGCTCGGGGGTTCCATGCCTGGCTCAACCGCAGCCCCAGCGCTCGCTCGCGGCACGACGAGGTGTTGGTGACGGCGATTGATCGCAGCTTCAAGAGCAGCGACCGAACTATGGTGCTCGCCGCGTCTGGCATGACGTGCTGGCCGAGGGCCTGTCCTGCGGTTTGCATCGCGTCGAGCGCCTCATGCGGGAGAACGGGCTGCGTGCCCGGCCTCGGCGTCGTGGGCTGCCGAAAGACACCGGCGGGCGAGCCGTGGTGTCGGGCAGCATCCTCGACCGCGCTTTCGAAGACTCGGCCCCGAACCAGAAGCGGATCGCCGACTTCACCTATACCTGGACCGCCGAAGGTTGGCTCTACGTTGCCGCCGTCGTCGACCTGTTCACCAGGCGCGTCGTCGGTTGGGCGATGAAGGCCGAGATGACGGCACAGCTCGTCCGACGCTCTCATCATGGCGGTCTGGAGGAGAGGCAAGTCCGACAGCCTGTTGCACCACAGCGATCAGGGCAGCCAGTATACGAGCGAGCAGTTCCAGCGGCTGATGACCGATCACGGCATCACCTGCGCGATGAGCCGGTCAGGCAACGTCTGGGACAATGCTGCGATGGAGAGCTTCTTCTCGTCGCTGAAGACCGAGCGGACAGCCCGCAAGGTCTACAGGACGGGGGACGACGCCAGCGCTGATGTGTTCGATTACATCGAGCGCTTCTACAATCCCCGGCGACGGCACTAAACATTGGGCTATGTGAGCCCCGTCCAGTTCGAGGAGAAAGCTATGTTAGCTTAACCTCATGTCCGAAAAACGGGCAGCAGGCCAGTATTGTCGAGCTTGCGGAAGCGGGTTTGTTGTATACTTTAGGAATGAATGCACTACCTCTTATTAGATAGATGCGTCGTGTAAGGCATTGTGTTTCGTTGACCCAACGGTCCAGGTATAAGCTTCTGATCTTCAGTCACGCAATATTTACAAGGCATTTGGCTCGGAAAGAGAGACATCCAACGAGACTAAAAGCGCTACCCCTGGCTCTCCACTATAATGACTTGGTCACGACTTGTGGCAATCTCAGCGCATATATAGAAACCGGGCATGACGCCTGTTTTGTACCACAGGCACGAATGGGAATTTGGCCATGGCTTCGAGATCAGGTGACATCGCGAGTAAGGATCGTCTTCATCTAACTGCGCAGATCGTTTGCGCGTACGTTTCCTTCAATAAAATACCCATGCAAGATGTACCTATGCTCATCAGGGGCATTCATACTGCGCTCGGTCAGACCGGAACCCCCCCCGTGCATCAAACCAAATAAAAAGAAACTTCGGAGCAAATGCGCACAGATTGAATGAACTGCAAGCCCCTAAGAAGATTTTGTCGCGAAATCGTCGTTCGACCGCTCTTGAGAACCAAGCTACGTTCACAAATAAGATTGCATCAAACGTCAAGGATTCATCTTCAGGAGGCAAACGGGAGGAGGTTGGTCTTTGGCTCAGAGAGCGCCGTGAGGCAAGGGGCCTTACTCAACGTGCACTGGCGGAGATGATTGGATCAGTCTACTTTACTTACATCTCTCAAGTTGAATTAGGCCAAAGCCGAATTATCCCTGAACGCTGGCCACAATGGGCCGACGCCCTTGACATTGAATTATCTGTTTTTGCAATGAGAATGCTTGAGGCATATGATCCAATCGCTTACCGCATGATCTTTTCTAGCGACTAGCATGATCAGTTACTTCGCACGTGTATGTAAGTATCCGCGCTGACCTTAGCAACGATGACATTCAAGCTCTAAAGCGCGTCGCCGTTTAGGAGATTCAGGATTCCGGTCTTGGTGGTATTGTGATGCGTTGTGGGCGAGAGGGAGATCGCGATGGGACAGCGGCACGCACAGGAATTGCGAGTTCAAGTGATTGCCTTTGTCAAGGAATGTCACAGCAACCGTAAGGCGGCGCGGCATTTCCGTGTATCGCCGCGCTTCGTGAACAATTTCGTGAAGCTGAAGGCGGCGACTGGCTCGCTGCAGCCGCACCATCCGGGCCACGCGCCCGGCGGCGGCAGGTTTGCCACGCATACGGCGTTTGTGCGCCGCCGCATGGAGGAGGCCGGCGATCTCACGCTCGATGAGCTGGGCGTGGAGTTGACTGAGCGGGGTCTCAGCGTCCACCGCTCGAGTGTCGGCCGGCTGCTGCACCGCCTAGGTTCAGCAATAACAAACTCTGCAGACCAGCGAGCGGCAGGCGCGTGAGCTTTGGATCACCCGGCGCAAGCCCTTCTTCGACAAGGCCTTGGCGCGGCCGGTCTTAATTGACGAGTTCGACCGACACCCTGCTGACCAAGCGCTGCGGCTGGAAGACCCAGACCATCATCTGCCGGTCTGCGCTGCCATGGCAATTGCGCCATAGACCGTGCACCGGCCGATGAACACGAAGCTCTTTGACGCCCTCGGCGAAATCTGCGATCTCTTCGATCCGCAGCGATGGTTGCTGCGCTCGTCAGCATCGGCGAGGGCGGATACGTTGCGTCTGGCAGTGTCGTCAAGCAGGATGTGCCCGCTGACGCTCTTGCCTTTGGACGCGCTCGACAGGAGACGAAGCTCGGCCTTGGTCACAAGTTGCGCGATAGGCTCAAGGCAAAGTCCGGAAAATAAACGAATAACTGATTCGGGTTGTGCCGTTTGGCACGACACTTGCTGAAATGAATTGTGACTTCTCCCGCACAAGACGGACGTCCTATGACCGTCTGCAATTCGGGGTAGAAAAGGGGTGGCGGCATGTGCGGAATTGTCGGGATAGTTGGGCGGGCTGACGTTGCGCCACTCATCGTGGATGCGTTGAAGCGGCTTGAATACCGTGGTTATGACTCAGCAGGCGTCGCAACCATTTCACATGGCGCGCTTGGGCGGCGACGTGCGGAAGGAAAGCTCGTAAATCTTGAGCGGCGTTTGGCCGATGAGCCACTTGATGGCACGATCGGGATTGGTCATACGCGCTGGGCGACACACGGTGTTCCCAATGAGGCAAATGCCCATCCGCATTTTTCCGGTGACGTCGCTGTGGTTCACAACGGCATTATCGAAAACTTTGCCGAACTTCGGGCTTCGTTGATCGCTGACGGCTTTGAGTTTCATTCTCAAACTGACACCGAGGTCATTGCGCATCTGGTCACCCGGGAGCTCAAAGCGGGGAAGAATCCTGTATCGGCCGCGCACGCCTCGTTGAGGGTACTGCGCGGAGCGTTTGCGCTCGCAATCATGTTCCGGGGCGATGAAGATTTGATCATCGGTGCCCGGAACGGTCCTCCGCTGGCTGTCGGCCATGGCGAAGGCGAGGTGTATTTGGGCTCTGATGCCATCGCGCTGGCGCCGTTCACCAACGCCATTACCTATCTCGAAGATGGCGACTGGGCCGTGCTGCGTCGCAGCGGCGTCGAAATCTTTGATATTGCGGGTAGCCCTGTCAGTCGTCGGCAACAGCAGTCGCTTGGGACTGCCTACATGGTCGACAAAGGCAATTATCGTCACTTCATGGAGAAGGAAATTTACGAGCAACCGGAGGTCGTCTCCCATACGCTCGCGAACTACCTCGATTTTGCAAACTCCAAGGTGAAGGAGCCCCCGCTTCCCTTCGACTTCGCGAAGCTCGATTGTCTCTATGTGTCAGCCTGCGGCACCGCCTATCTCGCGGGCCTGGTAGGAAAGTACTGGATCGAACGCTATGCGCGTCTTCCAGTCGACATCGATATCGCCTCGGAGTTCCGCTATCGGGAATTGCCGATAACCAAGAACAGCGCCGCGCTTTTCATCTCACAGTCGGGAGAGACGGCCGACACGCTGGCTTCTCTGCGTTATTGCCGCAGTGAGGGTCTGCCGATCGGCGCGATCGTCAACGTGCGGGAATCGACGATCGCCAGAGAATCGGATGGGGTGTTTCCGACCCTTGCCGGCCCCGAAATTGGCGTTGCATCGACAAAGGCATTCACCTGTCAGCTATCAGTCCTGGCGGCACTTGCCGTTCGCGCAGCAGTCGCGCGCGGCACAGTGGATGCGGTTCAGGAAGCGCAGCTGGTTCGCGAGTTGTCAGAAGCGCCAGGATTGGCGCATCAAGTCTTGAAGCTGGCGAGCCAGATCGAGCGTCTGGCGCGCGACCTTTCGCAATACAAGCACGTCCTGTATCTCGGCCGCGACACCAACTTCCCCTTGGCGATGGAGGGTGCCCTCAAGCTCAAGGAAATTTCCTACATCCACGCGGAAGGCTATGCGGCGGGTGAACTGAAGCACGGTCCTATCGCACTGATCGACGAGAAGATGCCGGTCATCGTGATTGCGCCTCACGATCGCATTTTCGAGAAGACGGTCTCCAACATGCAAGAAGTCGCAGCACGTGGAGGTAAAATCATCCTCATCACCGACGCGAAGGGCGCAGCGGAGTCGACGGTCGATACGCTCGCGACCATCGTCGTTCCCGATGTGCCGGAAATCATCTCCCCGATTATCTACGCCTTGCCGATCCAGCTGCTGGCTTATTACACGGCGGTGTTCGTCGGCACGGACGTCGACCAGCCGCGCAATCTCGCGAAGTCGGTTACGGTCGAATAGCAGGCGCTATCCGGCCCTCAAGAGCTTGGCAGCATCATCGCGGCCATACAGATGATGAGATCCTCTCGGAATTTGGACCGTCCGGCTGGAGTATTTTTCCGGGGATAGGCTCATGGCGGATGGGCTACGCCATGGCCATTCATGAGCGATCTCGGCACCTTGTTGCCGAGATCGCTGCCGTGAATAAGTCCGACTTTGTCGCCGCAGATCGGTCGCAGACCGTGCGTAACGGTCTTCGGCCGAGATCCATTTTATTTTCCCAACTCTTCGGCGAAGCGGATCGGACGATCCTAAAGAAAAAAAACACATTGCATTTGAGGCTTCCCATGCGCCTATGGATTGTGGTTGCATGTGCTCGCAGTCTATTCACGCTGAAGCGCGCTCCTAACAGCGCCCATTGCCTTCCAATGGCGCTCCACTAGGCCCCTGGATGTGCGGTTATCTTTCGAATTCACCGCTAATCCGCCGCTACCTGCGAACATGTGCGATGCACGATAATGTTGCCTTATCATCCCTATTCTGATTCCCTCCTTTAGGCACAGCAAAGCGCTGATTCGCCGGCGAAATCGGTGTTGTGGAGCGTGGGAGCTTAGGGATGACCGACACAGACCCTTCTGACGAAGATCTTGCCGACATCGTTGATGTCGTCGGGGAGATGGGCCGGGATGCGCATGAGGGCGCCCTCCCCTCCCCTACCAAGCCCATGGACAGTTCGAGGCTTCCTTCCCGGCAATTTGAAGAGCTGACAGAAAAAGCGCGGTCGTACGTCGAGGCGGCGAGTTCGGTGAATACTCGCCGCGCCTATGCCTCCGACTGGAAGCATTTCACCAGCTGGTGCCGCCGCCAGGGAATCGAACCGTTTCCACCCAGTCCACATACCGTTGGCCTCTACATTACCGCGTGCGCCTCGGGAACTGTCACCGGCGATCGCAAGCCGAATTCCGTCTCAACGATTGAGCGGCGGCTATCATCGCTCGGCTGGAACTATGCGCAGCGCGGTCTCACTCTTGATCGCAAGGACCGGCACATTGCCACCGTCATGGCCGGCATCCGCAATCGCCACGGTAAGCCTCCGCGCCAGAAGGAGCCAATTATGCCAGAAGATCTGCTGGCGATGCTCGAGACGCTCGATCGCGGGACGCTGCGTGGCCTGCGCGACCGGGCGATGCTGCTGATCGGATTTGCCGGTGCCCTACGTCGCTCGGAAATCACCGGCCTCGACGTCGGCCGTGACCAGACCGAGGACGGGCGCGGCTGGATCGAGTTTTTCGAGAACAAAGGCGTGCTCCTGACGCTTCGCGGCAAGACCGGCTGGAGGGAGGTGGAGATCGGCCGCGGCTCGTCCGACCAGACCTGCCCGGTAGTGGCGTTGAAGACGTGGCTGGACTTCGCCCGCATCGCGCATGGGCCGGTGTTTCGGCGGGTAATCGGCAATGGCAAGAAGGTCGGCCCTGACCGGCTCAACGACCAGGCGGTTGCCCGTCTCGTCAAGCGTGCAGCGCTCGCAGCCGGGCTGCGTGGAGATGTGGCCGAAGGCGAACGGGGCTATCTTTTCGCCGGCCATTCGCTCCGCGCAGGCCTTGCCTCCTCGGCCGAAGTCGACGAGCGCTATGTGCAAAAGCAACTCGGCCACGCTTCGGCGGAGATGACCCGCAAGTATCAGCGCCGCCGCGACCGTTTTCGCGTCAACCTCACCAAGGCGGCTGGGCTGTAGCCCCTCCCCTACGTTGGGAGGTCTTTTCTTGCTGAGCAGGAACGCGCAGCTCGTGGTCCCTGCATGACCCACAGTGTCGCGCCCATCCACCGCGCCCGACCTTCGGATCGCAGTTCCCGCAAGGCCGGACGAACCCGGTCTTCTCACGGTCCGCCTTCTCCGAGACGATAACCAATCAACGCGATGAATCGACGCCCTCCGATCGATTCAAAACTTGCGTTGGACGGGTAGAGTCCATGCCGCCAGACTTCTGGCATGACGCTCCTGATGCACCGTATCGATCCCGCCAAGAACGCCTACCGCTTTTACACGCTTTCGCTCGAGCCGACGCTTTTCGGCGACGTTGCGCTCGTCCGTCGCTGGGGCCGCATCGGCACCCGTGGCCGCCAGATCATCGAACTGCATCCGGACACCCCTTCAGCCTTTCGCGCCCTGCAGCATCACCGCAGCAACCGGCAACGGCACGGCTACCGGCTTATCTGAGGCGCGGTGGCCCATCCGTTCCCCCCGGGGCCGATGGCCGCAGTTCAAGCGAGCGCACGGCGCCTGACGTACCGCCGGCATCCATCCTCGCCCTCAGCAGCGCCATGATCATCGGCCAGGTTGAGAACTTCCCCTCCCCTGCCCTCTCGGTGAGGTTGCGCAGATATCCGCCCGGATTGGCGATCTGCCCGGAGCGTTGGTATATCGCGGCAAGCGTGATAGCCGCCTGCTGCTCGCCCATGGTGTGGCAGGCAGCCCGCCATGCGCTTGGGCTCACCCCCAGCATCGGCCGCACCAGTTCCGCTGCGGCCAGGAAGTCGCGCCATTGCCGGATCGTGCCGCCGCTCAGGCTTGCCTCGGCAAACTCCCGCATCGCCGGGCAGGCGTCCAGAACCAGCGACAGCGGCATTTCGCGTACTGGCAGCATGCGGACGTTGCCGGCTTCCTCGGCAGGTGCCGCTTCTGTTCGTTTTCTTGAGCCGTTTTCAGATTCAGGAATGGAGTCTGGATTTGAATTCTGTATGTGCGCGCCAGAATGGGACTCATTGACGTCCGGAATCTGCGAATTTGCAAATGATTCCAATGCCTCGCGGATATTGCTCCAGAGCTGGTGCAGTTCGTCAGTCACTTCGGCCAGGATTTCAAGGCTGGCAAGGCGTGGCAGGCGCGAAATGATCTCCTGGTAAGCAAGCGTGACCCGGCCCCAGTTGCCTGGCACCTTCTCCTCGATCGCAGTCTCGATCATTTTGACGATGTCTCGGCGAAGCAGCGTCACCTTCTCGCGCGCAACACGCAGCGCTTTGCGCTCCTCACGCACGGTGTCGGCCATGTCCTCGAACTCAGCGGCCCGGGCCACGATCGGCGACAGGTCGAAGCCGTAGGCTTGCTCGATCTTGCCTTCATCGCTCTTGCGCGCAAAGCGCTTGC
This sequence comes from Aminobacter sp. J41, assembly GCF_000526635.1. Lineage (GTDB taxonomy): Bacteria > Pseudomonadota > Alphaproteobacteria > Rhizobiales > Rhizobiaceae > Aerobium. Next base: position 10,483 of record NZ_JAGL01000045.1, on the reverse strand, counting down.
CGTTCGGACTGTCGCGGCGGATGATGAGACCGCATTCTACGAGGACTGCAAGATGCCGGCGCAGGGTCGTTGCCGGCATTCCGTTGGCACGTGCCATTAGCTGCTCGTTGGACGGCCACACGATCAGTTCGTCCGAGCCAGAGAGCTCGGTTTCCGGATGGAACGACAGTAACGCGTTGAGGATTGCAAGTGCCCGGTCCGTGGCGCCGATAAGGTCGCGCGCCTCACGGATGTGCTGGAACACCTTCCACTTATTTGCCCTGGCGGTTGCCGGGATCTGGCGTGCTGCCGCCTGCCTTGCGATCATGGCAAGCGTCATCGTTCGCCGCCCAAAGGGCGACGTCACGTTATGCGTCTGCATTTTCCTTCACCTTTCCTCAGGCAAAAGAAACCTGCTCGCCAAAACGACGCGATCGAGCCTCAAAGACTCTTGACGCTGATTCCGGGAAATGCGATTCTCTAGCTACCACACTATGAGAAGGGCTTCCGGAACGTGTTTCGGGGGCCTTTTTCTTTTGCGGTTCCTACTCCGTCTTCACCTTATGAATTCGCCTTGCGGAATGCCTCGTAGAGGCTTTCCAGGTTGCCGGCGAGCCATGTCCCGAAGGGCTTGGCCTCCTTGTCCGTAAGTTCGAGTGTGTAACTGGCACGACTGGCCTTCGTAGCCACCGCGACCTTGCCGTCGCTCGGGCGCCAGACCAGCGCCTTCGCGGTCTCCTTGCGCTTCGGCGCGGACGCCTTGTCGAGCCCCGTATCGAGGAATTCTAGGCGCGCATCGCTGTCGAGGCTGAGGAAGTCCAGGGAGCCGATGAGCCCCCTCGCCTTTTCAAGCGCCTCGTCGGAGCGCAGCTTGATCGCGACCTTGTACCACTTGTCGCGGCCGCTGTTGCGCGCCGGGCCAATCGCCGAAACGATGTCGTCCGGGATATCCTTGGTCACCGAAATCATCTTCGAGACGACCGTCTTGTCGACCGAAAGCGCCGACATAATCACTTCGCGTTCGTACCCCCTCGCCTCAAGGCGGGCGGCGAACATAGCCTTCTCGATGAAGGACAGGTCAGCACGGGCACTGTTTTCCTGCCCCTGGGCAATGACATGCTCGCGGTCGTCCAGCAACTTGATGACCGCACGGACTTTCCGCCCCAGCGCTCTCGCGGCTCGCACGCGGCGATGGCCGAACACCGTCATGTAGCGGTCGGGTCGTTCAGGGTGCGGACGCACCAGGATTGGACTGTCCTGCCCCCTCTCCCGGATTGCGGCAACGAGTTCCTCGAACGCGGCTTCATCTTCCTCGATGCGGTCGGCAACAAAGGAGACGTCAATCTGCTCGGGATCGAGCTCGACGACAGTCGCGCCTTCCAGCAGCTTTGCCTCGAACTCCTTCACCGCTTGCGCCTTCTCGGCGAGCTCATCGATCGAACGCGTGATCGCACCGAACGCACCGCGATTACGATTCCGCTCCATGGCAGGCGTCAGCGTGCTCTCGGCCGACTGCTCGGTCGGCGAGTTGACTGCAGTCAACTTACGCTCGGTGAGGGACAGGAGGAGGTTCTTCCTGGACATCAGCGACGACCCCACGCTTTCTGGATCAGCTCGACGATCTCCCGATTGACCAGGTGCAGCGACTCCATCGCGCGGTCATAGGTCGACCGTGTGAACTGCGAGCGGTCGATCTCGTACAGCGTCTGCTTGGTGATGCCGGCGTCCGAGATTGCAGTGCTTTTCAGCATCTCGTTGACGAGGACATGCTTCTTGAAGATCGCGCGCATGAAGGCGACCATCTGGCTCTGCGGTCCGTCGGTCGGCTCGTAGCGCGTGACGAGGTAACGCAGCCAGTCGAGCTGCATGTTGGCGCCGGCGCGCTTCAGCGTGCCCATCACCTCGCCCATCATCATCAGGAACTGGCACATCGACATCACGTCGAGCATCTGCGGATGCACGGTGATGAGGACGCCCGTCGAGGAGGATAGGGCGGTCAGGGTCAGGTAGCCGAGCTGCGGCGGGCAGTCGATGATGACGACGTCGTAGTCGTCGGCAACGTCGGCCAGCGCATCGTCGAGGCGGCCGAAGAAGATCCGGCCCATCGAGCCATCGTCGCGCGACAGGGCGAGCGGCGTGTCATACTCGTATTCCTGCAGTTCAAGATTCGCGGGAACGATGTGTAGGCCTGGAAAATTGGTCGGCCGCACCAGCTCGCGCAGCGACTTGCGCTGGTCGTCATAGCGCAGCGCCTCGTAAAGCGATTCATTGCGGTCGATCTCCGGCTGGAAACCATGAAGAGCCGACAAGGACGCCTGCGGATCGAGATCGATGACGAGGACGCGATAGCCCTCAAGCGAAAGATGCTGCGCAAGGTGCGCGGCCGTTGTCGTCTTGGCGCTGCCGCCCTTGAAGTTGACGACAGAGATGATCTGGAGATGTTCGCCCTCGCGCCGGTGCGGCACGTATTTTGCGGTACGCGCATTCTTGTCGAGGTAGTGCCGCATCTCGAGCATCTGCTCGGCGGTGTAGGAGCGGCGCCCGGAAGGCGTAACGGCCGGCTGTGGCCCCTTGCCTTCCAGCGACAGGTTCTTCAGGTAACCCGGAGTGACGCCGAGATAGTTCGCCACCTCGGCCAGCGAGAATGAGCGCAGCGTCTTGCGAGCATCCGGCGGGAACATCTCCATGCGATGCTCGTGCAGCATCGCTGAAAGCTCGTTCGCCTGCTGAGTGACCAACAGGTCGACGTCTTCGATTTCCCTTTTTATCCTTGCTTGCATATTCACCGGAAAATCTCGCACATGCGGTTTCTACGCGACCTGAGGCGCACAACCGCATCTAGCTACGATTCTCGATTCGGAGCAAGGAGTTTAAGGTTAACAGAATCTTAACGCGCGCCAGCCGGAAACAGCAGTTGACTGCAGTCAACTCACATCATTTTCGTCAACTTGGACGGATACTCATGCAGCGGCATCATTGCGATGGGCACACTCGAGGCGAGGGCAGAGCAGGCACGAGGGCCCAGCCTGGACATTCTCGTCCGCAGCATCGAGCGCCCTGCCATAAACTGTCCGGTCCGCGTAAAATACGTCGCACGACAGCATGATTGCATAAACCGGCGAAAGCCTCTCGAAGCTGCCAGTGTACTTCCTCACCTGGCGTGCGACCTGCAGGAAGCGTGAGCCGCTCGGGAATACCGATACCTGCCGGACGATCTCACTGGTCGAGAAGGCGCGGTAGATCGGCCATAGAAGGCAGCCATGGCCTGAAGCAGGCAGGATCAAACCGGGGAGGGTGAAACGCTTGGTCAGTCGCCCGGCCCGGTCGGCGCGCAGGAAGCCGAATGGCACGCCTTCCTGCCCTTTGCGCCGCAGCGACACGAACCGCTGCGCCACCTGCTCGAAGTCGGCGCCGATGAGGTTGCCGATTAACTCAATATCGTAGCGGCGTTCTTCAGCCATACCGTGGATGCGGTCGTAAGGCATCATGATCGCGGCGGCGACATAGGAGGAGAGGGCCCGTCTCGCGATCTGGCGGGCTTCATCTGACACCAGCGTAAGCGCCAAGACCGCACTGTCGATAGCGTCGCCTGCCGCCAGTCTCGCATAGCGGCGGAGCATGCGAAAAATGCGCGTGGCAGGAGAGGCGGCTTCGGGCAACAGCATGATGCGCGCGGAGTCGAAGCCCGGCGCAAGCGCTTCGCGGCCGTCGGCACTTAGCCGGCAATCGATACCAAAGCGCGTCGCCATCAGCTCAACCAGGCGGCTCTCCTGCAACGGCCGCTCCGGAGGCAGGACCTTCGCCAGTTCGTCCGCGACCTCCTCGAGCGCCGGAAAATAATTCTCGGCTTCGATGATCGCCTCGTCGATCTCATTCATCGGCGATACCGGCTTGCTGAGCAGGCTCGATGATGTGTCGAAGTAACCGATCAGGCTCTGCAGGGTAGGGACGAGGTCGCGCGCCTCCTTATTGATTGTGGCGGCGAAACGGCGCTGCTCCTCCGCCGTGAGGTCCGACGTCGTCGCAACGATCTCGGCCGATGACTTGATGCCGGCGACACGGTTGAGAATCTCGTGCAAGAGCGACGACAGGAACGGGTCGGACTTGAGACGATGCTGCAACGCCTCGATATTCGCGGCCGCGTCCACATAAGCGCGGTAGAACCTGGTCAGCGCGGTGGCGAATTCCGGGAAGCGGCTGACAACCTCGCGAATGTCGTTTTGCGAAACCTCGATGCCCTGCATCACCGGGTTGAACATCAACTCGTTGATGGTCGCGATCGATTGAGCCTCGCTCTCATCGGAGAGGTAGGCCATGTCGACGCCAAGTCGCTCACCGATCCGCAGCAGCAGGCTGCCGCCGATGGCCCGCTTGTTGTTCTCGATGAGGTTCAGGTAGCTCGGGGAGATGCCGAGCGCACTTGCAAGTGCAGCCTGCGACAGCCCCGCAGACATTCTCTTGCGCCTGATCCGCGTTCCGACCGGGGTTCTGACTGCTACCATCAGTCAATCATCTTTACACGATTGAATGTCGTTAGTTGCAATCGTTGACAAGAATATTGGGTCAAGTCAAATGATTGTTGTGCGGATGACAAATTGTGTCAAAATTTTGCTCGCGAGTGGGAGATGTTGGCTCGCGTGGAGGAGACACAATGGCAAAATTCATTACCAGCAGGCGTACTGTACTTAAAGGAACCGGTGCGGGCATCGCCGCACTGTCGACCCCCTACTTCTTCAGCAAGGGCGCTTGGGCGCAGGACTTCTGCAACAACCCGACCGGCAGCACCGTTACGATCGGCCTCAACCTGCCGCTTACCGGCACCTATGCGGAAGAGGGCGCGGACGAGCTCAAGGCCTACGAACTCGCGGTCAAGCATCTTAACGGCGAGGGTGACGGAGGCCTCCTCAACGTGCTGAAGCCTTCGGCGCTGAAAGGAAATGGCGTCCTCGGCAAGAAGGTCCAGTTCGTCACGTCCGACTCGCAGACCCTTTCCGACGTGGCCCGTGCCGGCGCAACCCGCATGATCGAGCGCGACGGTGCCATCATGATCACCGGCGGTTCGTCTTCGGGTGAAGCTATCGCCGTGCAGTCGCTCTGCCAGGAACTCGGCGTCATCTTCATGGCCGGCCTGACCCACTCGAACGACACGACCGGCAAGGATAAGCGCCGCTATGGCTTCCGCCACTTCTTCAACGCCTACCAGTCCGGCATCGCTATCGCACCGGTGCTGAAGGAAGCCTACGGCAGCGACCGCCGCGCCTACCACTTGACCGCCGACTACACCTGGGGCTGGACGCAGGAAGAGTCGATCAAGGCCGCGACCGAAGCGCTAGGCTGGGAGACGGTCGCCACCGTCCGCACGCCGCTCGGCGCCGCCGACTATTCGCAGTACCTCACCCCGGTTCTCAACTCGGGCGCTGACGTGCTGATCCTGAACCACTACGGCAACGACATGGTCAACTCGCTGACCCAGGCCGTCCAGTTCGGCATGCGCGACCGCCAGGCCAACGGCAAGCAGTTCGAGGTCGTCGTCCCGCTGTTCTCCGAACTGATGGCTAAGGGCGCCGGCGAGAGCATCAAGGGCATCTTCGGCACCTCCAACTGGCACTGGAACCTGCAGGACGAAGGCTCGCAGGCCTTCACCAAGTCGTTCGGCGCTGCATATGGCTCGCCGCCGTCTCAGGCCGCTCACACCGCCTACGTTCAGGCGCTGCTCTACGCCGATGCGTGCGAGCGGGCTGGCACCTTCTATCCGCCGGAAGTCATCAAGGCGCTGGAAGGCTTCGAGTTCGACGGCATGGGCAACGGCAAGACGCTTTATCGCGCTGAAGACCACCAGTGCATGAAGTCGGTTCTCGTCGTGCGCGGTAACGAAAACCCGACCAGCCAGTTCGACGTGCTCGATGTGGTGCAGGAAGTCGGCCGCGACGTCACCACCTATGATCCATCGATCTTCGGCGGCGAACTCGGCGACGCCGAACCGGTACCGACGTGCTCCTGATGAGCGACGACTGAATCCTTCGCCTCGCCGCCTCCGCGCGGCGGGGCGAGGTTCACTCGCAAGGGAAGGGCAGTACCGGGAGGCCGGCCATGTTTGAAGTCATCTTTCTGCAGTTTCTTAATGGGCTGGACAAGGGCAGCGCCTACGCGCTGATCGCCCTTGGCCTGACGCTCGTCTTCGGCACGCTGGGCGTCGTGAACTTCGCCCACGGTGCCCTGTTCATGCTTGGCGCGTTCTGCGCCGTGGCCTTCCGCTATTTCCTGACGCTGGAAACGGTCACGGTCGACCCGACAAAGCTGTCGCCATGGGGCCAGCCGGTCGAGGTTCGCGAACCGCTGGTCCAGGCATGGTTCGGGGACTTCGGCGCCTGGCTCGTCAACTATTCGGTTCCCGTATCTCTTCTCGTCTGCATTCCCGTGATGCTCTTCGTGGGCATTGCCATGGAACGCGGCATCATCAAGCATTTCTATAAGCGGCCGCACGCCGAGCAGATCCTCGTCACCTTCGGCCTCGCCATCGTGCTGGGTGAACTGGTCAAGGCGTTCTTCGGCCCCAACCCGCATCCACAGCCGATGCCCGACACTCTGCGCGGCGCAGCCGACATCGGCTCCTGGCTCGGCATGCGGGCCGGCGTGATCACCTATCCATGGTGGCGCCTCGTATACTTCCTTTTCGCAACTGCGGTGATCGGTGCTGTGTTCGCCTTCCTGCAGTTCACCACCTTCGGCATGGTCGTGCGTGCCGGCATGGCTGACCGCGAGACGGTCGGCATCCTCGGCATCAACATCGATCGGCGCTTCACCATCATGTTCGGCATTGCGGCGATCGTCGCAGGCATGGCCGGCGTCATGTACACGCCGCTGCTTCCGCCGAACTACACGCTCGGCATGGATTTCCTCGTCATCTCCTTCGTGGTGGTCGTGGTCGGCGGCATGGGCTCGCTGCCGGGCGCCATCGCGGCAGGCTTCCTGCTCGGCATCCTGCAGTCCTTTGCGTCGATGACACAGGTGAAGGCGATCATTCCGGGCATCGACCAGATCATCATCTACCTCGTTGCCGTCGTCATCCTGCTCGTGCGTCCTCGCGGACTGATGGGCCGCCGCGGCGTCATGGAGGCCTAAATGACCAGCTTCATGTCCAGAAAAGACTTCATTCTGTTCGCCGGCTTCACGATCGTCGTGCTGCTGCTGCCGATCCTGGCTGCGCCCTTCGGCGCAGCCTATCCGGACCTGCTGCAGCGCTTCATGATCTACGGAATCTTCGCCGTCGGCTTCAACATCCTGTTCGGCCTCACCGGCTACCTCTCTTTCGGCCATGCGGCCTTCTTCGGCGTCGGCTCCTATGCGGCGATGTGGTCGTTCAAGTTGCTGTCGATCAATGCGCTCCCCGCGCTCATCTTCGCAGTCATCATCGCGGGGCTATTCGCGCTCGCTATCGGCTACGTGTCCTTGCGCCGTTCAGGCATCTACTTCTCGATCCTGACGCTCGCTTTCGCGCAGATGAGCTACAACCTCGCCTATTCGGTGCTCACCCCGATCACAAACGGTGAGACCGGCCTGCGCATGACCCTGCAGGATCCGCGCGCCCTGGACCGGCTGTTTTTCGAGGCTTCCCCCGGCGCCCCAGTGCCTTCCATATTCGGCATGTCGCTGTCCGGCTGGAACGGCTTCTATTTCACCGCCCTGTTCATGATCGCCACGTTCTTCCTGGCAATGCGGATCAACAACTCGCCCTTCGGCATGATGCTCAAGGGCATCAAGTCGAACCAAAACCGCATGAACTACACGGGCTTCAACACGCGCCCCTACACGCTGACCGCGTTCGTCATCTCTGGCATGCTGGCGGGTCTCGCGGGTGCGCTGCTGGTCGTTACCGACCCGCTCGCCGGTGCAGAGCGCATGCGCTGGACCGCTTCCGGCGAGGTCGTGCTGATGACCATCCTCGGCGGTGTCGGCACGCTGGTCGGGCCTGTCATTGGCGCGATGATGATCAAGTACTTCGAGAACATCTTCTCGTCGTTCAACGCCAACGTCCTCAACAACTTCTACAGCTTCCTGCCGGACGGCGTCCGCGAAGTCATGGTGACGATTTCGTCGAAGTTCGTCGGCGAAGGCTGGCACCTCTCGCTCGGCCTGATCTTCGTGCTGATCGTGATGTTCCTGCCGGGTGGCGTCATGGAAGGCGTACGCCGCATCGCTGCCTCCTTCAACCGCCGCGCCAATGGAAACAAGGCCGAAGCGCGCGTCGCAACCGCGCCGGCTGAATAGGAGACGATATCATGCATCCTCAAAACAACGTCGTTCTCCACGTCGCCGACGTTCACAAGCGCTTCGGGGGCCTGCATGCCCTGGCTGACATCGACCTGCAGGTCGAGGAAGGCAAGACGCATGCGATCATCGGCCCGAACGGTGCAGGCAAGTCCACCCTGCTCAACGTGATCATCGGCCGCCTGCCGCCGACCAGCGGTGCCGTCATCTTCGACGGCACCATCCTGACCGGCAAGAAGCCCCACGAGATCAACCAGCTGGGTGTCGCCCGCGTCTTCCAGACGCCGGAGATCTTCTCCGACCTCTCGGTGCTGCAGAACGTGATGACGCCGGCCTTCGCCCGCCGCGACGGCGCCTTCAAGATCAACATGTTCCGCCAGGTCGACAACGAGCATGAGATCCGCGAGGAGGCGGAAGCCATGCTGGAAGACGTCGGCCTGATCAGCCGGCGCGAAGTCCACGCCGGTGCCCTGTCGCGCGGCGACAAGCGCCGGCTGGAGCTCGCCATGTGCCTGATCCAGAAGCCGCGCCTGCTGCTGCTCGACGAACCGACCGCCGGCATGAGTCGCCACGACACTAACACAACCATCGAGCTCCTGAAGAAGATCAAGGCGCGCGGCATGACCAAGATCATCATCGAACACGACATGCACGTCGTGTTCTCGCTCGCCGACAAGATCAGCGTGCTCGCGGGCGGCCGCATCATCGCGGAGGGCCTGCCGGAAGAAGTCCGTGGCGACCCGCGTGTTCAGGAAGCCTATCTTGGAGGAGCGCACTGATGAGCGCACTTGCAGTCGATACCGCGCCCGCATCCGCTTCGCCGGAACGCGCCTTCTTCTCCGTCAGGGACATCCACGCCTATTACGGGGAAAGCTACATCGTCCAGGGCGTCAGCCTCGAGATCAACCACGGCGAAATTCTCGCCCTCCTTGGCCGTAACGGCGCCGGCAAGACCTCGACGCTGCGCGCCATCGCACGCCTCGACGACCCGGAACTTCATCGCGGCGAGATCTGGCTCGACGGCCAGCCGATCCACAAGATGAAATCCTTTGAGGCCGCTCGGGCCGGCATCCAGCTCGTACCGGAAGACCGGCGCATCATTCAGGGCCTCACCGTGGAGGAAAACCTGATCCTGTCGCAGGTGGCACCCGGAAAGGGCTGGGAGCTCGACCGCATCTACGGCCACTTCCCGCGTCTTGCCGAGCGTCGCAAGCAGGAGGGGACGACGCTTTCGGGCGGCGAACAACAAATGCTGGCGATAGCCCGCGCCCTTGCGCGCGACCTTAAGCTGCTGCTGCTCGACGAACCCTATGAGGGTCTTGCGCCGGTGATCGTCCACGAGATCGAAGGCATCCTTACCGAGATCAAGAAGCTCGGCATCACCACCATCATCGTCGAGCAGAACGCCGTCGCGGCGCTCAAGCTCGCCGATCGCGCCGTCATCCTCGACACCGGCGAAGTCGCCTTCACCGGCACGGCGCAGGAGGTGCTCGAAAACGCGCAGCTGCGCCACGAGTACCTCGCAATCTGATCCCCTGGGCGAGGGCGGGGAACCTGGCCTAGTCAGGCAGGGGAGGGCGCATCGCTGTGCTGCAACAGCAGCACGGCGATGCGCTTCCAACATCATCATTTTCGGAACTGGGAGCGCAATTCATGTCGGGTTCGGTGGTTCACCCTGTCCAGTCTGCGTGGAAGAAGGACGCGCTGATCGACGACGAAACCTACCTCAAATGGTATGAGGCGAGCATTTCAGATCCCGACGGGTTCTGGGGCGAGCACGGCAAGCGCATCGACTGGTTCAAGCCGTATACGAAGGTCTCCAATGCCTCGTTCGAGGGCAACGTCTCGATCAAGTGGTTTGAGGACGGCGAGACCAACGTCTCCTACAACTGCATCGACCGCCATCTCGACAAGCGCGGCGATCAGGTCGCCATCATCTGGGAAGGCGACAATCCGTACGACGACAAGAAGATCACCTATCGCGAGCTTTACGAGCATGTCTGCCGGCTCGCCAACGTCCTGAAGGCGCANGGCGTCAAGAAGGNCGACCGCGTCACCATCTACATGCCGATGATCCCCGAGGCAGCCTATGCGATGCTTGCCTGCGCGCGCATCGGCGCCATCCACTCGGTCGTCTTCGGCGGCTTCTCGCCGGAAGCGCTGGCCGGCCGCATCGTCGACTGCGAGTCGACCTTTGTCATTACCGCCGACGAGGGCCTGCGCGGCGGCCGCTCCA
>NZ_JAGL01000044.1 GCF_000526635.1 Aminobacter sp. J41 | reverse complement strand
AGCACGAATCCGATCGAACGCCTTAACGGGGAGATCAAGCGGCGCACCGATGTCGTCGGCATATTCCCGAATGACGACGCCATCGTGCGTCTCGTCGGAGCCCTGCTGCTCGAACAGAACGATGAATGGGCCGTTCAGCGTGCCCGCTACATGACGCTGGAAAGCGTCGGACAATTGAGCGATGATCCCTTCATCAGCCTGCCAGCAGTAGCAGCACGCTGACCAACCCGGCCAAGCCGGACAGCACGGCGACCAATGCCGTCAGTTACACCACGCGGTGGGACACCATCGTTTCAATGAGGAACCACTTTGAGCATATCGATGAGCGAATTGACCGATGGTGGTCGCTGTCGCCGAGGCGAATACATGCCGATAAGGTTGTCGCTCCAAGGGGCCACATTGTGGGATTGGAGGAGATTGATACGTTCCGGTACTTCGAGCCCGAGGAAGGCGATGTAATTTTTTGGGGTGAGCAGTTCAGTATCTACGCGGTGCTTACCGAGGTGCAGCGGATACTCCCCAAGCTGCGAGAGGAAGTGGCCAAGCCCCAGGAGCAGTGACCGTCCGGTAATTTCTGCGAGAAAATTTCTTCGGGCGATACCCTTAAGCGAGACCCGGGGTATTCCCCCCTTGGTACCCGGGGGACGGGTAGGGGAGTGAGGCGCGTAGAGATCTGACCCTGCAGCCTGACGACACAGAGGGAGAAGGCGTCCCTTGCCGTTCTTCGCTGCGTCATTACTCGGTCATTACAAAACCGACTGAGACGAGGATCTCGGAGATCTCATCCGACAAAAGATTTAGTGATTTCAGAGAGTTAAATGGCGCGCCCGAAAGGATTCGAACCTCTGACCCCCAGATTCGTAGTCTGGTGCTCTATCCAGCTGAGCTACGGGCGCGCATGGCGTGGTGTGAACCAGCCCCGAAACGTGTCGGCCGCGAGGCCGTCGTCGTTCGTGGGCGCTAACTACCCACTCGCTTCGGGGATTGCAAGCGGGCATCGCAAAATTTTCTCGGATTTTTTTGCACATGCACCAGCTGCCGCAACGGCAGGCGTCAGGCGCGGCGGCGGATCGCGCTGCGCGCCGCGCCGATTTCCACAGGCTGGTCCGGGATCGTCACCGCGAACACCGTATGGCCGCCGCGGCTTTCCAGAAGCTCGATCGAGCCGCCGTGCAGGCGCGCCAGTTCCTGGGCGATCGCAAGGCCAAGGCCGGTGCCGCCGCTGCGCGCCGAGCCGATGAACGGCGTAAACAGATTTTCGCGCGCACGCGGGGGAAGGCCCGGCCCGGTGTCCTCGATCAGGATGCGGCAGACCGAGCCGGTGCGCTCGGCGCTGATCGACAGGCGCTTGACCACCGCCGTGTCCTTGTCGGCGGCCATCGCCTGCACCGCGTTGCGGGAGAGGTTCGACAGGATGCGGAACAGCTGCTCCGAATCGGCGTCGACCTCGAGGTCGGGCGCGACCGCGTTGACCAGCTCGATGTCGCTGCCGGCATCGAGCCCGAGGAACTCGTGCACCTCCTCGACCACCTGCCTGAGCCGCACCCGCCGGCGGCGGGGAGGGGCTTCTTGCGTGCGGCCATAGGAAAGAACGCCTTCGGTATAGGAGACGGCGCGGTCGATGGCGCGCAGGAGCTTTGGCACGAAGTTCTGCGCGACCGGATCCTCGACCGTGGTGAGACGGTCGGAGATGAGCTGGGCGGCCGCCAGCGTGTTGCGCATATCGTGATTAATCTTCGAGACGGCGAGGCCAAGGTCGGCGAGGTGTTTTTGCTCGGCGAGCGTGCGCTGCAGCTGCGTCTGCATCGAGGCAAGCTCGCGCTCGGCAACGCCGATTTCGTCGTCGCGGCCGCTCGGCGAAATGATTCGTGCCGGATCGTCAGGCGTGCGGGCAAAGTCGAGCATCGAACGCGTCATGGCGCGGATCGGACGGATCATCATCCGGTTGATCGCCGCATAGACGAGCATGGCGGTGATCAGGGGGATGATGAGGGAGAGGGCGGCGACGTTGCGCGCGTGCACAAGCATTGCCTTGCGCAGCGCCGATTCGCCGATCAGCACCTCGAATTCCTTGTTGCTCTCGCCGACGGGGCCGAAGACGCGCAGCACGCGGTTGCCGCCGAAGAGCAAAGTGTCGAAGGCTTCCTGGATCGCGGTCGGCATCGACATGTTGCCGAGGTCGACATGGACGTCGACCTGCGGCGGCACCTCGGTGACGACGAGGAGGCGCGAGGAGCCTTCGTCGCGCACGGCCACCGCCATGGCGCCCAGCGCCATGAGCACCTCGTCCTGGACTTCACGCGAAAGACTGTCGGGCTCGCTCTCGACGAGGACGATGCCGACGGCGGCGGCGGTCGCCAGCCGCTCCTCCAGCCAGCGCAGGCGGAAATTGGAGACGGAAGGCACGAAGATGAAGATCTCGGCCAGCATCACGAAGACGACCGTGATTGCGAGCAGCTTGGTCGACAGTCCGCGCGTCAGCGGCACCTCTTCAGTCGAGGCGTGTTCGGAGACGTGCGTGTCGGTCCCGGTTGCTGGCAATCCTTCCTCCGCGCCGAATGACAATCCTGCCGCGATGCATGCTCATTCTGCACGTACCAATTTAGTAGTCGTGAAGACGATAGACTACCCTCGGCGCAGTCTGCGGCGAACAGCTTGCATATACTGTGGCACAGGCGCTCCACCGCGCCCCGCAACATTGACTCAGGTGGCGCGCGATCATATAAGCCGCCCACGCTCGGGCCTTGGCTCCGTCGCTGGTCTTGTCATGCTTGCATGGCAGGGGGTTGCGGCAATCCATTTCGGGCGACGCTCCTGCTCATAAAGAGTCAGATCTAAGAAGGGCCGCACACCGCGGTATTTAAACAAATGAAGCGCACCTACCAACCCTCAAAGCTTGTTCGCAAGCGCCGTCACGGCTTCCGTGCACGCATGGCCACCAAGGGCGGCCGCCTGGTCCTGAACGCTCGCCGCGCCCGCGGCCGCAAGCGTCTGTCCGCTTAATTTGCCGCAGGGCCGCGCACCCGTGGCACGGCCAGCTGGCAAGGGGCCGGAGCGTCTCAAGAAGCGCAAGCAGTTTCTGGCCGTCCGGGCGGGTGAAAAGCGCCGCGGACGGCTGTTTCTGCTTGAAGTCCTGGACCGCAATGACGATCTCCCGCCCAGATATGGCCTGACCGTTACCAAGAAGGTCGGCAATGCGGTGGTCCGGAACCGCATACGCAGGCGGCTCAGAGAGGCCGTCCGCGTTCATGCCGCTGATGACATGAAGGCCGGCAGCGACTATGTGATCGTCGGGCGCGAGGACGTGCTCGGCGTCGCATTCGATGAACTGACCCGGGAACTGTCCCGCAGAATTCGCGGCGCGCGGTAAGGAACCGATGGAAAACAATCGCAATTTCTTCATCACGATCGCGATCTCGGTGGCGATCCTGGTCCTGTGGCAGGTGTTCTACATGAACCCCCGCATCGAGGCGCAGCGCGAGGCCGCGCGCATCGAGCAGGAGCAAGCCCAGGCCCAGCAGGCTGAGCAGCCGGGCGCAACGCCAGCTCCGGCCACGTCTTCAAACGACGTCCCCGGCCAGGGCCCGGCGGCAACGGTTCCCGCAGGCGCCCCGCAGGCTGCCGCGAAGACCCGTGAGGCCGCACTCGCCGCGTCGAGCCGCATCCAGATCGACACGCCGCGCATTGCCGGCTCGATCAACCTGGTCGGCGGCCGCATCGACGACCTGATCCTCAAGGACTACCGCACGACCGTCGAGAAGGACTCGCCGAACATCGAGCTTCTCAACCCGTCGTCGCGGCCCGACGGCTACTTCGCCGAGTTCGGCTTCGTCGGCAGCGCGGAAACCGGCTCGGTTCCCGGCCCTTCGACTGTCTGGACCGTCGAAGGCAACCCGACGCTGACCCCGGCTACCCCGGTGACGCTGACCTACACCAACGATCGCGGCCTGACCTTCACCCGCACGATCGCGGTCGACAACGACTACATGTTCACGATCTCCGACGCGGTGGCCAATGCCGGCGAGGCTCCGGTCTCGCTGTCCGGCTACGGCCGCGTCGCGCGCATCGGCACCCCGGCGACCCAGGGCTTCTACATTCTCCACGAGGGCCTGATCGGCGTCACCGGCACCGAGGGCCTGCAGGAGATCGACTATTCGGATCTCGCCGAGAAGCGCCAGATCCAGCCCGGCAAGTCCGAGGACGGCTGGCTCGGCATCACCGACAAGTACTGGGCCGTCGCGATGGTCCCGTCGGGCGCGCAGGCGTTCCAGCCGCGCTTTGCCTTCTTCAACGAGGGCGGCGAGCGCTACCAGGCCGACTACCTGACCGACCCGATCACGGTCGCTCCGGGCCAGTCGCACACGCTGGAGACGCTGGTCTTTGCCGGCGCCAAGGAGACCGCGAAGATCGACGCCTATGAGGCAGAGCGCGGCATCCGCCAGTTCGACCTTCTGATCGACTGGGGCTGGTTCTACTTCATCACCAAGCCGATGTTCTATCTCATCGACTGGCTGTTCCATGCCCTCGGCAATTTCGGCCTCGCGATCCTCGCGACGACCGTTATCGTCAAGGCCGTCTTCTTCCCGCTTGCCAACAAGTCGTACAAGTCGATGGCAAACATGAAGATGGTGCAGCCGCAGCTGCAGGAAATCCGCGAGCGCTACGCGGACGACCGCATGAAGCAGCAGCAGGCGATGATGGAGCTGTACAAGACG
Organism: Aminobacter sp. J41; assembly: GCF_000526635.1. Lineage (GTDB taxonomy): Bacteria > Pseudomonadota > Alphaproteobacteria > Rhizobiales > Rhizobiaceae > Aerobium. Next base: position 19,263 of record NZ_JAGL01000044.1, on the reverse strand, counting down.
GCGAAGATCAATCCGCTGGCGGGCTGTTGGCCGATCGTGATCCAGATCCCGGTGTTCTTCGCACTCTACAAGGTGCTCTACGTCACCATCGAGATGCGTCATGCGCCGTTCTTCGGCTGGATCCGCGACCTCTCGGCTCCGGACCCGACCTCGCTGTTCAACCTGTTCGGCCTGCTGCCCTACGACGTGCCGGCGGTCCTGCTGATCGGCGTGTGGCCAATCATCATGGGCATCACGATGTTCCTGCAGATGCGCATGAACCCGACGCCGCCGGACCCGACGCAGGCCATGATCTTCAACTGGATGCCGGTGATCTTCACCTTCATGCTGGCGTCCTTCCCGGCTGGCCTCGTGATCTACTGGGCATGGAACAACCTGCTCTCGATCACCCAGCAGGCGATCATCATGAAGCGCCAGGGCGCCAAGATCGAGCTCTGGGACAATCTGGTGGGCTTGTTCAAGAAGAAGCCGAAGCCGGCGGAGTAAGAGGTCGGCAACCGATTGAGGAAGGCCCGCCGAAAGCGGGCCTTCTTTGTTTTTGCGGCCATATCGGCTAAGGATCCGCGACCCTTGAAGGAGCAAGCAATGAGTGAAGTGCAGCAGGCGGTGACCGCGGACCTGTTCACGCGCCCGTGGGTATTCATCCGTGGCGTGCCCTCGATGGAGTTCCTGCCGCCGGAAGGCCCGGCCGAGGTCGCCTTCGCCGGCCGCTCGAACGTCGGCAAGTCGTCGCTGATCAACGCACTGGTCGGCCGCAAGGGCCTTGCACGCACCTCGAACACGCCGGGCCGCACGCAGGAACTCAACTTCTTCGTGCCGGATGGCTATTCGGGCGAGGCAGGCGACCTGCCGCCGATGGCGCTGGTCGACATGCCGGGCTACGGCTACGCGCAGGCGCCGAAGGCGCAGGTCGACGCCTGGACGAACCTTGTCTTCGACTATCTCAAGGGCCGCGTGACGCTGAAGCGCGTCTACGTCCTGATCGATGCCCGCCACGGCATCAAGAAGAACGACGAGGATGTGCTGACGCTGCTCGACAAGGCGGCGGTGTCGTACCAGATCGTCCTGACAAAGATCGACAAGATCAAGGCTGCCGGCGTGCCGCGCCTGCTGGCCGAGACGGCGGAGAAGATCCGCAAGCGGCCGGCGGCGTTCCCGACGCTGATCGCCACCTCCTCGGAAAAGGGGCTCGGCATGGACGAGCTGCGCGAGGCCATCGCGCTGGTCGTCAACGGCGGTTGAGCTGACGCTGCGTCGCTCGCGACAAAGCGGTGGATGTTGCACCGCACATACTAGGAAAGTGTCCTCCTCCGGCGTTAGGGAGGGTCCGATCAGGGCCGAACGCCGGGGCATTCCACCGGGGCGTTCTGGCGGGCGGCCATGAGGGTGCCGCCCATTTTTGTTGCAGGGAAAGCTTGTGCGTAAAAGAAGGTCATCCGATTGCCGGGTGCCGGAATTTCGCATAGGTTTTTCCCGAACGATAAAAAAACGGACGACAACCCAATCCGTGCCAGCCAGAGGTGGACAAATGCCAGGTTTCCCGAAAGTCTCCAGTTTCATGCCGGTGTCGCGCCGCCGGCTCCTGCAGGGTGCAGGTGCAGCAGCGATGCTCGGCGTCGCCGGCGCACCGTCGCGCCTGTTCGCGCAGGAAAAGCTCAAGGTCGCGGCCGTCTATACGGTGCCGTTCGAGCAGCAGTGGGTGAGCCGCATCCACCTCGCGGCCAATGCCGCCAAGGAAGCCGGCGAGATCGAGTACGCAGCGACTGAGAACGTCTCCAACACCGACTATGAGCGCGTGATGCGCGAATATGCCGAGCAGGGCTACCAGCTCATCCTCGGCGAGGTGTTCGGTGTCGAGGATGAGGCGCGCGCTGTTGCCGCCGACTACCCGGAAGTCGCCTTCCTGATGGGTTCGTCCTTCCCCGCCGATGACTCGGTGCCGAACTTCGCGCCGTTCGACAACTACATCCAGGACGCCTCGTACCTGACCGGCCTCATCGCCGGCGCGATGACCAAGACCAAGAATATCGGTCTCGTCGGTGGCTTCCCGATCCCGGAGGTCAATCGCCTGATGAACGCCTTCATGCAGGGCGTGCGCGAGACGGCCGGCGACGACACCAAGTTCCAGGTCGCGTTCATCGGTTCGTGGTTCGATCCGCCGAAGGCCAAGGAAACCGCCTTCGCCCAGATCGATGCCGGCGCGGACATTCTCTACGCCGAGCGCTTCGGCGTGTCGGATGCCGCCAAGGAGCGTGGCGTGCTGGCGATCGGCAACGTGATCGACACGCAGTCCGACTATCCGGAGACGGTCATCGCCTCGGCGCTGTGGGACTTCAAGCCGACGCTCGCCAAGGCGATTGCCGAGGTGAAGGCCGGCACCTTCAAGGCCGCCGATTACGGCGTCTACTCCTTCATGAAGGAAGGCGGCTGCTCGCTCGCTCCGCTCGGCACCTTCGAGGGCAAGGTTCCGGACGAGGTCAAGAAGCTCGTTGCCGAGAAGGAAGCCGCGATCCGCTCCGGCGAGCTCGTGATCGAGATCAACGACAACGAGCCGAAGTCGAGCTGATAGCAACACTGTGCCTCCCGCCAGGGAGGCGCTACTTCATGGGCAGGTGGAGGAACAGTCCTCCAGCCTGCCCTGTCCTTGACGGACAGCGCCCGCTGTCGACACATCTGCGGTCTCATGGCTGAAACTGTTCTGCGTCTCACCAACATCACCAAGCGGTTCGGTCCGCTGGTGGCGAACGATTCCATCTCGCTGGAACTCGCGGCTGGTGAGGTGATCGCCCTGCTCGGTGAAAACGGCGCCGGCAAGACCACGCTGATGAACATCCTGTTCGGCCACTATGTCGCCGATGAGGGGACCGTCGAGGCGTTCGGCAAGCTGCTGCCGCCGGGCGACCCGCGCGCGGCGCTCGATGCCGGCATCGGCATGGTGCACCAGCACTTCACGCTGGCCGACAACATGACGGTGCTGGAAAACATCGCGCTCGGCACGCAGAGCCCGTGGTCGTGGAAGCTCGACCGCTCGGGCGCCCGCGCGCGCATCCGCAAGCTTTCGGAAGATTTCGGCCTTGCCGTCGATCCCGACAAGACGGTCGCGCAGCTGTCGGTCGGTGAGCGCCAGCGCGTCGAAATCCTCAAGGCACTTTACCGCAACGCGCGCATCCTGATCCTCGACGAGCCGACGGCGGTGCTGACCCCGCTCGAGACCGATGCGCTGTTTGCGACGCTGAAGATGCTGGTCGCCAAGGGCATGTCGATCATCTTCATCTCGCACAAGATGCATGAGGTGATGGCGGTCTCCAACCGCGTGATGGTGCTGCGCGGCGGCAAGCTGGTCGGCGGCCGCGAGACGGCGGGCGCCACGCGCCAGGAACTCGCGGCGCTGATGGTTGGCCAGGAAGTTGCCTTCCCGCCGGTGGAGGCCGTGCCGCGCGGCGAAGAACTGTTTTCGCTCGAGAACGTCTCGACGACACCGCGCGCCGGCGGCAGCGCGCTGCATAATGTGTCGCTTTCGCTCTACGGCGGCGTCATTACCGGGCTCGCCGGCGTGTCCGGCAACGGGCAAGCAGCGCTCGCTGCCCTGCTGTCGGGAACCGAAAAGCCGCTGTCCGGACAGATCCGTATCGCGGGGGGGGAGGTTTCCGCCTGGTCGCCGCGCGAGGCGCTTGCCCGCGGCATTGCCCGCGTTCCGGAAGACCGCCATGCCGTCGGCTCGATCGGTGACATGTCGGTGACCGAAAACGTGATTTCCGAGCGCTACCGCTCGGAGCGCTTCAGTCGCCACGGCTTCATGGACTGGAAGGCCGCGCGCGCCTTTGCGGAAGAACTGATCCGCGACTACGACGTGAAATGCCCGTCGCCGGACGCGCGCATCCGCCTGCTTTCTGGCGGCAACATGCAGAAGCTGATCCTCGGCAGGGCGCTCGATCCCGATCCGGTCGTGATCCTTGCCAACCAGCCGACGCGCGGCCTCGACGTTGGCGCCGTTGCCTACGTGCACAAGAAGCTGCTCGAAGCCCGCGCCCGCGGCGCGGCGATCCTGCTGATTTCCGAGGACCTCGACGAGATCCTCAGTCTCTCCGACGAGGTTCGGGTGATCTTCAAGGGAAGGCTCTCCTCGCCCTCGCAGCGCGGCGAACGTTCGGTTCAGGAGATCGGCGAACTGATGGCCGGCCACGGCATCGGCGAGGCGGCGTGACGATGATGCTTTCGACCAACGACAATTCCCATTCGAGGCCCCGCCATGCGGCTTGAGCCAAAACCGGCGCCGACGCTTGTCGAGACCTTTGCCTATCCGCTCGGCGCGGTGGTGGTGACGTTCGTCATCGCCTCGCTGCTGGTGCTGGCGGCGGGCGCATCGCCCTTTTCCGTCTTCGCGCTGGTCGCCAAGGGCGCGGCGGGCTCGCGCTTTGCGATCATGGAAACGCTGACGCGGGCAACGCCGCTGATCTTCACTGGTCTCGCCGTCGCGGTCGCCTTCCGGGCGAAACTCTGGAACATCGGCGCGGAAGCCCAGCTCTATGCCGGCGCGCTGATCACCGTGGTGCTGGCAACCGGCGCGCTGCCGCTTCCCGCTCCGATCCTCATTCCGATCCTGATGATCGCGGCAATGGCCGCCGGTGCGCTGCTCCTGCTTGGACCCGCGCTTCTCAAGACGCGGCTTGGCGTCGATGAGGTGGTGACGACGCTGCTTCTCAACTTCATCATGCTGCTGTTCGTGTCGATGCTGCTCGAAGGCGTGCTCAAGGATCCGATGGGCATGGGCTGGCCGCGCTCGCCGAAGATCATTGCCGACGCGCAGCTGCCGAAGCTGATCGCGCGCACGCGCCTGCACCTCGGCTTCCTGATCGCTATCGTCTCGGCGGTGGTCGTCTGGATCATTATGAAGAAGACGACGCTCGGCTACGAGATGCGCGCTGTCGGCCACAATGCCGAGGCAGCACGTTTTGCCGGCATTCCCGTCAACAGCGTGCTGATGAAGACGGCCCTGTTGTCGGGCGGCCTGGCGGCGCTTGGCGGCTTCTCGGAAGTAACGGGCCTCAAGAGCAACCTGACGCTCGATCTGTCGCCGGGCTTTGGCTACACGGGCATCGTCGTGGCGATGCTGGCGATGCTCAACCCGCTCGGCGTGGTGCTGTCGGCGATCTTCGTTGCCGGCATCTTCGTCGGCGCGGACGCGATGAGCCGCACGGCGGGCGTTCCGTCCTACATCGCCGACGTGATGGTGGCGACGGCGCTGCTGACGATGGTCGTCGCGATCATGATGACAAGGTTCCGGGTGAGGTGGCGGTGATGACGAAGGCGTTTGCTATGACCACTCCGGTATCCTTCGCCCCCTCCGGCGCTTCGCGCCACCTCCCCCGTGAACGGGGGAGGATCAGCAGCGGTGACGGCGGATCCTTCCCTGCGAAGCGGGGGAGGGGGACCATGCGCAGCATGGTGGAGGGGGCCTCGCTATGATCGAAGCCTTCGACATTCTCCTGACCGCCTCGTTCTGGGTCGCCGCGATCCGCATCGCCTCGCCGCTGATCTTCGCCACCATGGGCGAGCTGATCTGCGAGCGCGCCGGCGTGCTCAACCTCGGCATCGAGGGCATCATGGTCGCCGGTGCATTCGCCGGCTGGATCACCGTCTATCTCGGCGGTGATCTCTGGTTCGGCCTCGTGGTGGCGGCGCTCGCCGGCGCGGCCTTCGGCCTGCTGCACGCGACGCTGACGGTGCCGCTCGGCCTGTCGCAGCATGTCTGCGGCATCGGCATCACGTTGCTGGCAACCAGCCTGTCCTACTTCACCTACCGCCTCGTCCTGCCCGAAGTAACGTCTCCGCCGCGCATCGAGCCGTTCCAGCCGCTGCCGATCCCGGGACTTTCGGAAATCCCGGTCATTGGCCCGGCGCTGTTCAACCAGACGCCGCTGACCTACCTCGCCTTCATCACCGTCGCACTGGTCGCCTGGGTGCTCTACCGTACGCCGCTTGGCCTTGCCGTGCGCGCGGCGGGTGAGAACCCGTCTGCGGTCGAGGCGCAGGGCATCAGCGTCACCGCCATCCGCATGGGCTCGGTCATCGTCGGCAGCGCGCTGATGGCGATCGGCGGCGCGTTCCTGACCATGTCCGCGTTCAACTCGTTCTTCTTCGAGATGATCAACGGCCGTGGCTGGATCTGCATCGCGCTGGTCGTGTTCGGCTCCTGGCGGCCCGGCAAGGCGCTGCTTGGCGCGATCCTCTTTGCAGCCTTCGACGCCTACCAGGTGCGGCTGCAACAGCTGACCGGCGGCGCGGTGCCCTATCAGCTGTTCCTGATGATGCCGTTCGTGCTGTCGATCCTCGCGCTGGTCGTCATGGCCCGCCGCGCGACATATCCGAAGGCGCTTATGATTCCATACCAGAAAGGCGAAAGATGAGCTTCGACCTGATCGTCAAGAACGGTGTGCTGCCGGACGGCCGCACCGCCGACATAGCCATTTCGGGCGACAAGATCGCCGCGATCGAACCGAAGATCGAGGCGCAAGCCGGCCGCGTGATCGATGCAGAAGGCTCGCTGGTTTCCCCGCCTTTCGTCGATCCGCACTTCCACATGGACGCGACGCTGTCCTACGGCATCCCGCGCATCAACCGCTCGGGCACGCTCCTCGAAGGCATCGCGCTGTGGGGCGAGCTGAAGCCGCTGCTGACGCATGAAGCCGTCAAGCAGCGCGCGCTCGACTACTGCGACTGGGCCGTGTCGATGGGTCTGCTGGCCATCCGCACCCATGTCGACACCTGCGACGACCGACTGCTGGCGCTGGAAGCGCTGCTCGAGGTGAAGAAGGAGGTCGCGCCCTATCTCGACCTGCAGCTGGTTGCCTTCCCGCAGGACGGCTTCTACCGCGACCCGACGGCGCGCGCGAACACGATCCGTGCCCTCGACATGGGCGCCGATGTCGTCGGCGGCATCCCGCACTTCGAGCGGACGATGGAAGACGGCCGTCGCTCGGTGACGGAGTTGTGCGAGATCGCGGCCGAGCGTGGCCTGATGATCGACCTGCACTGCGACGAGACGGACGACCCGATGTCGCGCCACATCGAGCAGCTGGTCTATGAGACGCAGCGCCTCGGCCTGCACGGCCGCGCCAACGGCTCGCACCTGACCTCGATGCACTCGATGGACAACTACTATGTCTCGAAGCTGCTGCCGATGATGGCGGAGGCGCAGGTTTCGGCGATCGCCAACCCGCTGATCAATATCGTGATCCAGGGCCGCCACGACACCTATCCGAAGCGCCGCGGCCAGACCCGCGTGCCGGAAATGCTGAAGTACGGCATCCGCGTCGGCTTCGGCCAGGACTGCGTGCTCGACCCGTGGTACTCGCTCGGCACCGGCGACATGCTCGACGTCGCCTTCATGGGTCTGCACGTCGCGCAGATGACCCACCCGGACGACATGCGCAAATGCTTCGACATGGTGACGGTGGAGAACGCCGCCATCATGAACCTCGAAGGCTACGGTCTCGAGGTCGGCAAGACGGCCAGCCTGGTGGTGCTCGATGCGGGCGATCCGGTCGAGGCGATCCGCCTGCGCGCCGAGCGCCTGACGGTCGTCTCCAAGGGCAAGGTCGTTGCCGAGCGTCCGCGTCGCGACACCACGCTGACGCTGCCGCGCCGTCCCGCCAGCGTCAACCGCCGGCACAAGCTGCCGCCGGTCGTGGACTGAGAACTACACACCGAGGACGAGCGCCCAGTAGCGGCGCTCGCCGCTGGCATCCGCCGTGTAGGCCAGGCCGAAGCGGCGGAAGTTCGGATTGAGCATGTTGTTGCGGTGGCGGGTCGAGGCCATCCACATCTCGAACAGGCGGTCCATGCCGAAGCGGCCGGCCGCCACGTTCTCCGCCGACATTCCGCGAACGCCGTTCTTCTGCATGCGGGAGGCAAAGTCGCGGCCGAAGCTGGTCGTGTGAGCCATCTTGCCGGTCTGGGCCATGTAGGCCGACTGCTCAAGCGCCGCACGCTCCAGCTGGCCGTCGGGCGAGAGCGGCGACAGGCCGGCCTGTTCGCGGATGCGGCGGAGATAGGCGGCACCCTCGGACGACGCGCCGGCGCTGGAACCGGTCGGCTGTGTTGTCGTGGTGCAGCCAGCAGCGGCGAGGAGTGCGGTTGCCCCAAAGCCGATCAAGACGGTCCGGCGGCTGGCGAGGGACGAAGAGGGGAAAGTGGTGGGGAGCGTTGTCATGGGCGCTGAAACTAACGCCGAAGATGGCAATTCGCGGGCGGCTGCCTCACTTGCAACCAATTCCTGCGCCGCTAATTTCCCGACAAGCTGACCATCTGCCTCGTCATGGGAGACGTTACATGTTGCGCCGAGTTCTAGCTCCCGTTTTGCTGCTATTCCTTGCCGGCTGCGTGACGGCCGAGGAGCAGCGGGCGATGGACGAAGACACCTGCCGGTCCTACGGCTTCACGAAGAAAAACGATGCCTTTGCCGAGTGCCTGCTGCGGCTCGAACTCGACCGCCGCGCCGAGCGCCGCGCGAGCATGGCGCAGCTCGAATACAGCCGGCCGTGGGTGATCTACCGGCCGGTGCCGGTGCATCCGCCGCATCCGCCACGCCCGCCGCACCGCGACTAGGGCCAGTCGGCAAAGCCTGGGGTAGGAGCGTTGCGCCCTTCCTGCTGCAGGCTAGCTGCGATCTTGCGGTAGCGGCCGGGGGGCACGCCAATCATCTGCTTGAAGAAGCTCGAAAAGTGCGCCGGGTCGTGAAAGCCGAGCGCATGGCCGAGCTGCTCGATCGTGAGCGACGAGCGCTCCAGGCGAAGCGCCGCCTCATGCGCCAGCCGCTCCGAGATCAGCGCCTTGGGCGACTTGCCGATCTCCGAGGTGCAGATCGAATGCAGCCGGTCGGCGGAGACGCCGAGGGCTTCGGCGTAGCGCGCGACCGGCCAGTGGCTGCGGAAGTTCATTTCGACCAGCTGGCGGAAGCGCTGCAGGATACCGGATTTCGCGCCGCTGCCGGAGGGCACAAGCTCCTCGCCGCCGGCAATGCGCAGCATCACCACCAGCATGATCCTGAGCAGCGCCGACAGCAGCAGGTGCGAGCCTTCAAGCGGCTGGCGCAGCTCGCGCAGGATGCCGTTGCAGCAGCGCTCCAGCGTGGCGCGTGTTCGGCTTGGCCGGTGAGCGACAGGGCAAAGTTGCGATCGGCGAGCTGGTGCAGGCCAACCGACTCCGCCTGGTCGCCTATGGCCGCGATGACCAGCGGCTCGGAGGTCCAGCAGCGATAGCCGGTGGCGCCCGCATCGACCCTGAGCCGACCGGAGGCGAGGGTGCCCAGCCACAGGCAGGCGGGCGCGGTAATCGTAAAACGGCTGCCTTCCGTTTCAGCCTCGGCGCTGCCATCGGTCAGCAGAAGAAACTGCCGCCCGGAAGAATCCGGCTGCCGGTTGAACGACCAGCTGCGCGGATGAAGACTGCTCTCGACGCGTTCCGCTTTCACGCTGTTCGTCCGCCTTTCGGGAAGATCGATGCGGTTTGCTTATGCCCTCCATCTTCTTTCTGATGCGGGGCGCCAGATTTCTACAAGAGATCGCCAGATTTATCCATATCAGTAGTGCTTTCCTTGTAGTTTGCTTCTAGCCGGAAGGAGCCTGTCCACTTCAGTGGACGGGAGCCGGGCAGGGAGACCCGGCAAGGGGAGGCGAGATTTGAACGAGGCCGTGCGCGCCACGACCGCAGTTTCCGTGTTGGCTGAACGCTGCAAGGCGTCGACGGTCGTCGAAGCACGCCATATCGCCAACATTGCCGCTTCCGCATTTCCCCGCTGGTCGCGCACCGCGCCTGAAGAGCGCCGTTTCATCCTCGAAAGAGCCGCGGAGCGCCTGCTTGCCCACGGCGACGACTTCATTCGCCTGATCTCCGAAGAAACCGGTGGCACGGCCGCATGGACGAGGCTGAACCTCAAGCTCGGGGCGTCGATCCTGCGCGAGGCAGCGGCAATGACCTCGCAGGTCGCCGGCGAGGTCGTGCCCGTCAACATGTCTGATACGCTGTCGATCGCGCTGCGCCAGCCCTGCGGCGTGGTGCTGTCGATGGCGCCGTGGAATGCGCCGATCGTGCTTGCGACACGTTCGATCGCCTGGCCGCTTGCCTGCGGCAACACCGCCGTCTTCAAGGCGTCAGAACTCTGCCCGCGCACGCATGAGCTCATCGTGCAGGTGTTTGCCGAGGCTGGTTTGCCCGAGGGTGTCGTCGGCATCGTCCACAATGAGGTCGATCACGCCGAGGAGATCGTCGAGGCGCTGATCGCGCATCCGGCGGTGCGCCGCGTCAACTTCACCGGCTCGACCCGCGCCGGCAAGGTGATCGCCTCGATCTGCGCGCGGCACCTGAAGCGTTCGCTGCTCGAACTCGGCGGCAAAGCGCCGCTGATCGTGCTGGATGACGCTGATATGGATCAGGCAGTTGCCGCTGCCGCCTATGGCGCGTTCTTCCACCAAGGCCAGGTCTGCATCTCGACCGAGCGGCTCATCGTTCACGAAGACCTTGCCGAGGACTTCATCGACCGGCTCAAGGCACGCGCCGAACGCATGACTGTGGGCGATCCGGAAAAGCCAGAAGGCCGCATCGGCCCGATGATCTCCGAACAGGCGGCGGGCCGCGTGCGCGGCCTGATCGACGACGCCGTCACCAAGGGCGCACGGCTGGTGGTTGGCGGCCGGCAGGAGGGTGCGTGGCTCGATGCCACCATCCTCGACGGCATCACGCCCAATATGCGCATCTACTACGAGGAGACGTTCGGGCCAGTCGCCTGCGTCATCCGCTACGCCGATATCGACGAGGCGGTTTCGATCGCCAACGACACCGAATACGGGCTCGCCGCCGCGGTGTTCGGCCGTGACGTCGGCCGCGCGCTCGATGTCGCGCGCAGGCTCGAGACCGGCATCTGCCACATCAACGGCGCGACCATCAACGACGAGCCGCAGATGCCATTCGGCGGAGTCAAGGCCTCCGGCTGGGGTCGCTTCGGCGGCCGCGCCGGCATCGACGAATTCACCGAGCTTCGGTGGATCACCATTCAGAGCGGGAAACAGGAGTACCCGATCTGACGCATACCCGCGGAGAAATCCGCAACAGTTTTGGGCATTTCAACGGGAGGTAACGACATGCTGAGAAGGACATTCATCGCACTGGGCGCTTCGGTGGCCCTCGCGGGACTCACGGCGACAGGCGCGTTCGCGGAGGAGGTGCTGAAGATCGGCGCCAGCGCGCCGAAGACCGGCCCGCTCGCCGGCGGCGCAGCCATGACGCACTGGCCGAACGTCAAGCTCTGGGTCGACGAGGTCAACGGTGCGGGTGGTCTCGACATCGGCGGCACCAAGCACAAGATCGAGATCGTCGAGTATGACGACCAGACCTCCGCTGAGACTGCGATCCAGAACATCCAGCGCATGGCGACGGTCGACAACGTCGACTTCATCATCACCCCGTACTCGACGGGTATCAACGTCGCAGCCGCGCCGATCATCGCGCAGTACGGCTTCCCGCACATCACGACGAGCGCGGCCACTGACGGCATCGAGGACTTCGCCAAGCGCTGGCCGAACTCGTTCTGGATGCTCGGCAGCGCGACCCAGCTCGCCAAGGGCGCGGTCGAGACGCTGGTGAAGCTGCGCGACAAGGGCGAGATCGGCAACAAGGTGGCGCTGGTTCACGTCGCCGACGCCTTCGGCCTCGAGCTGGTCGGCGCCGCCAAGCCGGCGCTTGAGGAAGCCAAGTTCGAGATCGTCTACGAGGCTTCGTTCCCGCTCGGCACGCAGGATCTTGCGCCGGTTGTCTCGGCTGCCAAGGCCGCCACGCCGGATGCCTTCGTCGCCTTCTCCTATCCGGGCGAGACCTTCGCGCTCACCGAGCAGGCGAAGATCCAGAACCTCGAGGTCGGCGCGTTCTACACCGGCGTCGGCACCGCCTTCCCGCCGTTCGCAGGCCGCTTCGGCAAGTCGGCTGAAGGCATCCTCGGCATCGGCGGCATCGACATCGAGAACCCGAAGATCGCCGACTACATCAAGCGTCACACCGAGTCGGCTGGCTCGGGTCCGGACTTCTGGGCGAGCGCGACCACCTACGCCGGTCTGCAGATCCTCGGCCAGGCGATCGAGAAGGCCGGTACCAAGGACCGCGCTGCCGTGATCGAGGCGATCAAGTCGAACAGCTTCGACACGGTCATCGGCGAGGTGAAGTTCGTCAACAACGTCAACCCGAACGTCTGGACCGTTGGCCAGTGGCGCGACGGCAACTTCGTTGCTGTTGCCGCGGACGGCATGTCGGTCTCGGCCGAGCCGGTGAAGAAGCAGGGCTGGGAATAAGCCCCGCCTGAACACTCAAGACTTCCGGCGCGGGCGACCCGCGCCGGAAGATCCTATCGGTAGAAGAGTTTCATGCAGATCATCGTCACCGGCATATTGTTGAGCGGGACCTACGCGCTGATAGCGCTGGGCCTGACGCTCCAATACGGCGTCGCGCGCATCATGAATCTCGCCAATGGCGAGACGCTTGTCGCCGGATGCTTCATCGCCTTCTGGCTGTTCGCGTCGTTCGCGATCAATCCGATCCTCGGCCTGTTCATCATTGCCCCGCTGGCATTCGCCTTCAACTGGGGCATCTACCAGGTCGCGCTCAAGCCGCTGGTCGACCGCGCAAAGAACCGTGGCCAGCTTGAGGTCGATTCGATCCTCGCGACCTTCGGTCTGATGTTCCTGCTACAGGGCCTGATGATTTCGGGCTTCGGCGGCGAGTACCACTCCTACCAGTTCCTGTCGGAACGCTTCGAGATTTTCGGCAGCGCCTATGGCCTCAACCGCGTCGTCGCCTTCATCGCGGCGGTCGTGATTGCCGCGGTGCTGTACTACTTCCTCTACCGCACCCGCCTTGGCACCGCCGTGCGCGCGGTGGCGGTGGACCCCAATTCGGCGAACCTCGTTGCCATCGATGTCGCCAAGGTCGCAGCCGTCACCTTCGCGCTGGGCGGCGCGCTGACGGCCTGCGGCGGCGCGCTGCTGTCGACCTTCTACACCTTCAACGCCTCGATGGGCGTCACCTTCACCATGAAGGCGCTGATCATCGTCATCATGGGCGGTGTTGGCGACGTGCGCGGCGCGGTGGTGGCGGCGCTCATCCTCGGCATCGCCGAGACGCTGGTTGCGACTTACATCGACCCCGGCCTGACGATCGCCGCAACCTACACGCTGTTCATCATCATCCTGCTGGTGCGGCCGCAGGGCATCTTCGGGAGGCGCACGACATGAGCGAGCTTCCGTTCGGCATCACCCAGAAGGAACTGCGCATCGGCATCGGCATCGCCGTTGCCGCCGGCATCGCCGCGCTGCTGCCGCTGTTCGACCAGGGCTATTACCTGTCGCTGTCGGTGAACCTGATGCTCTACGCCGCTCTCTGCACGGCCTGGACACTGTTCTCGGGCCCGACGCACTACGTGTCGCTTGCCTCCGCCGCCTTCTTCGGTCTCGGTACCTATGCGGTGGCGCTGGGCGTCGAAAGCATTCCGTTCCCGATCCTGGTGGCGTTCGGCGCGGTAGCCGCAGCGATCCTCGCCGGCCTCGTCGGCGCCGCGACGCTGCGCCTCTCGGGCGTCTACTTCGTCATTTTCACCCTCGGCCTTGCCGAGCTGGTGCGCCAGGTCGTGACCTGGGCGCAGGCGAAGTTCACCGGCAAGACCGGCCTTTACGTCTTCACCGACTTCCGGGAGATGCACATCTTCTGGATGCTGCTCGCGCTCACCATCGCCATCTTCATCACCGGCTGGCTGATCAATCGCTCGCGGCTGGGCTTTGCCATGCAGATCATCGGCAATGACGAGACGGTGGCGCGCCACGTCGGCATCGACACCGCGCGCTCGAAGATCCTGCTGTTCATGATCTCCGGCGCCTTCATCGGCATTGCCGGCGCGATCTGCGCGCCGCGCTACGCCTACATCCAGCCGCCATCGGCCTTCAATCCGCAGATCTCGTTCCTCGTCGTCATCATGGCGCTGCTCGGCGGCACCAAGCGGCTGTGGGGCCCGCTGGTCGGCGTCGTGCCGTTCATCTTCGTGATGGACTTCGTCGCCGCGCGCCTGCCCAATCAGATGCCGATCGTGATGGGCATCGCCTTCCTCGCCATCGTCTACTTCGTGCCGAATGGCGTGACCGGCGTGCTGGAGAAGGCGCTGGCGAAGTGGAAGGCGCGCAATGCGCCCGCGCCTCAAGCGGTCGCGGACAAGCCGGCGGAGGTGCGCCCATGAGCCTCGCACTTTCCGTTCGCACCGTTCGCAAGCAGTTCGGTGGCCTTGTCGCGGTCAACAACGTCTCGTTCGACGTGCATGACGGCGAGTTGTTCGGCCTGATCGGCCCGAACGGTTCCGGCAAGACGACGATGCTGAACATGATCTCCGGCGCGCTGAAGCCGACGTCTGGCGAGATCATGCTCGGCCATGACCGCATCTCCGGTCTGGCCGCCCACCACATTGCCCGCAAGGGCGTGGCCCGCACCTTCCAGCTGGTGAAGGTGCTGCCCTCGCTCGACGCGGAGGAGAACGTCATGGCCGGCGCCGTCTTCGGCCACCAGCGGCTTTGGGGCGAGGAGGCGAGATCGCTCGCCCGCCAGCTGCTCGAGCGCGTCGGCCTTGGCGGCCGCGAGCACATGCCGGTCTCGGCGATGACCTATATCGACCAGAAGCGGATCGAGCTTGCGAGGGCGCTTGCTTCGAACCCCCGCGTGCTGCTGCTCGACGAGTGGCTCGCCGGCCTCAACCCCAGCGAGCTGCAAATCGGCATCGAGCTCATTGCGGAGCTGCGCGCGGAAGGGCGCACCATCATCATGGTCGAGCACGTGATGGACGCGATCCGCACGCTATGCGACCGCTGCGTCGTCATGTCGAGCGGCGTGAAGATCGCCGAGGGCGGGGTGGCCGAGACACTGTCAGATCCGGAAGTCGTGCGTGCGTATCTGGGAGACGACGATGCTTGAGGTCAAAGACGTTTCCGTCTCCTACGGCCGCCACCGCGCCCTGCAGGGCGCGAGCCTGAAGGTCGAGAAGGGCGAGATCTGCGTCATCCTCGGCGCCAATGGCGCCGGCAAGTCGACGCTGCTCAAGGTGATTGCCGGCATGGTGAAGAGCGAAAGTGGCTCGGTCATCATGACCGGCAAGGACATCACCCACCTCAAGGCGCACCAGATTGTCGAGGAGGGTATCGCGCTGGTGCCCGAAGGCCGCGGCATCTTCGGCGACCTGACGGTGGCCGAGAACCTGCAGCTCGGCGCCTTTGCGCGGCGCGCCCGTGCGGGCGAGACCGCGACGCTGGAGCAAATCTACCGCCTGTTCCCGCGCCTTGCCGAGCGCAAGACGCAGATCGCCCGCACCATGTCGGGCGGCGAGCAGCAAATGGTTGCCATCGGCCGCGCATTGATGTCAAAGCCCGACATTTTGATGCTGGACGAGCCGTCGCTCGGCCTGTCGCCGCTGCTCTCGCAGGAGCTTTTCCGCGCGCTGGCGGAGGTGGCAAAGACGGGCGTGGGCATCCTGCTCGTCGAGCAGAATGCGCGCCAGAGCCTCAAGATCGCCCAGCGCGGCTACCTGATCGAGAACGGTCTTGTCACCGGCGAAAACACCGCTCAGGCGCTGATGAACGACCCCGCTGTCATCAGCGCTTATCTTGGCGGCGCAAAGGCTGCGGCCGCAACGCCGAAGGCTGCCGCAGCAAGGCCGAGGTTCCAGCTTCCGGCGGCCCTGCGCCTGCCGCTCAGCGTGGAGGCGCTTGGCCGCGCGGTGGGAGCTCTGGCCGCCCGGGCAGGGCGAATCCAGTGGGCGTTCATCCGCGCCCTGCGTCGTGACGCGCCGCCGCCGTCCGCCTTCGTCGGTCGCTACGACCCGAAGGCGATCCCGGACCCGTGGAAGGAAGTTGCGACCGAGGAAGTTTCGCGTCCCGTCATTGCCGCCGCGCCGTTCAGCGTCGCGCCCAATGCGCGGCGTTTGGGCGAGAACGCGAGCGACTTCGCGGCCCGCGCTTCCGAGCGGCTCGCCGCGCACATCGCCGCGCGCAGGCTCACCGCAAAGCGTCCGAGCGCCTTCGACAAGCCGTTGGTGGCGCAGCCCGAGCCGCAGGCGGCTGCTGTTCCCGCTGCCGCTCCGGTCCCGCGTAAACCTGCGGAACCTGTTGCGCCGAAGCCGGAGGACGTGGCGCCACCCAAGCCGAGCCTGATCGGCCACAATAGCGGCGGGTTGCCCATTGATGATGAGGACATGCCGACCGCAGCCAGCCACCCGCAGAAGGTCGACCAGCCGGTGAAGTTGTCGCCGGCGGATCTCGCTGCCCGCGCGGCCGAGATTCAGGCGGCCTACATCGCCCGTCGCCGCCAGGGCTTGGGGCATTTCGCGCCGGTCCCCGAATACCGCGCTTCCATCGCGCCGGCTCCCGCCACGGCCGAGCCGCCGAAGCAGCCGCCGCAGCCGCAGCCGGCCCGCCCGGCCGCAGATGCCTTTGCCGACATGGGCGCACGCGCGGCCGCCCGGCAGGCCGAGCATGTCGCGCGTTTGCGCGGCAAGGTTGCCAAGGCCGCGCAGGTGCCGCTATGGCAGCCACCTGAACCGCGACGGATCGAGGCGCCGGCAGAAGGTGCCGATTCCGCTTCAGCGGGCGGCAAGAAGCCCGTGGTGGAAGAGCCGGCGAACAATGCGGTCGCGGAGCTCGTGTCGCGGGCAACCTCGATCCAGGCCGCGCATGTAGCGAACAAGCGCAAGGGGCTGACGGCCTACACCATTCCAACGCAGCCGTCGCGGACGCGGCCGGCTGCCCCCGAAACGGACCCCGCAAGGGGGCGAGAAACACTGAGCAAGGAGGCCTGACACATGGCTCGCGTATTCGAAGGCATGTATATCGGCGGCGGGTGGACCGGCGCAAAGAAGACATTCAAGGACTACAACCCGGCCGACGGTTCGGTCTGGGCCGAGGTTCCGGATTGCGGCCGCGCCGAGACAGCAGCCGCGATCGAGGCGGCGCAGGAAGCGTTCCATGAATGGTCGCAGCTGCCCTTCTCCAAGCGCGCACACTATCTCCACAAGGCCGCCGAGATCTGGGAGCGCCGCCGCATGGAGATCGTCGACGCGATCCAGGCAGAGGGCGGCGGCTGGTTTGGCAAGGGCATGTTCGAGACCGGCTACGTGACCGAGGTCTTTCACGCCGCGGCGGCTTCCGTCTGGAATCCGACCGGCGAGGTGATGCCGTCGGAGTACGGCAAGATCTCGATGGCCGTGCGCCGTCCGATGGGCGTCGTCTCCGTCATCAGCCCGTGGAACTTCCCGTGCATCCTGACCGCGCGCGGCTTCCTGTTCCCGCTTGCCGCCGGCAACACCATCGTCCTGAAGCCGTCGGAAGAAACGCCCTATCTCGGCGGCCTGCTGTTTGCCGAAATCTTTGAGGAAGCCGGCCTGCCGAAGGGCGTATTCAATGTCGTCACCTGCTCGCGCGACAACGTGCAGGAAGTCGGCGACGAGCTGATCGAGCACCCCTATGTGAAGGGCATTTCCTTCACGGGTTCGACGGCTGTCGGCCGTCAGGTCGCGGCCAAGGCTGGCGCGCACCTCAAGAAGTGCTGCGTCGAGCTCGGCGGCAAGGACTCGCTGATCGTTCTCGATGACGCCGACATGGAGCGCGCCACCCAGGCGGCGAATTTCGGCTCCTTCATGCACCAGGGCCAGATCTGCATGTCGGTCGAGAAGGTCCTCGTCCACGAGAAGATCTTTGACGAGTTCCTCAAGCGCTTCGTCGAGCGTGCCGCCCGCCTCAAGGTCGGCGACCCGACCAAGAGCAAGGAGCACATCATCGGCCCGCTCATCAACGACAAGCAGGTCGGCAAGGTGCGCGAGCAGCTCGAGGATGCGATCGCCAAGGGCGCCAAGGTGGTGCTGGGCGGCAAGATCGACGGCCGCTTCGTCGAGCCGACGATCCTGACGGGCGTCACCCCGGACATGAAGCTCTACCAGGACGAGACCTTCGGCCCTGTGGTGCCGGTCATTCCGTTCCGCACCGATGACGAGGCAATCGCCATTGCCAACGACACCGAATATGGCCTGTCGGCTGGCGTGATGAGCCGCGACGAGGCGAGGGCGCTTGCGATCGTCAACCGTCTCGAGACCGGCAACTGCCACGTCAACTGCTCGTCGGTGAACGATGAGCCGCACGTGCCGTTCGGCGGCTTCAAGGCCTCTGGCTCCGGCAAGCATGGCGGCCGCTGGTCGCTGGAGACGTTTACCGAGACCCGCTGGATCACGCTGGACCGCGGCGGCCGTCCGTTCCCGCCGGTGTTCTAAAGCCAGAGAGGCTGGCAGGGCTGTCCGAGAGTACTCGGCCCGCCCTCCAGCAAGCGCGTGGAGTATTGCATTGAGAGAAGGCCCGGGCCGATTGTTCCGGGCTTCTTTTTTTGACGTCGTCTGGTGGGGGCTGGCTCTCGCATTGTTGCCCCTGGTATCCGAGGCTGGTGGTTATCAGAAACGTTCCGGCATGGATCCTCGGGTCGAGCCCGAGGATGACGATGGGAGGCTTCGCAAGCGAGGTCTGGCGCTCGTGTCGCCCCCTCCGCCGCCTTCGGCGGCACCTCCCCCATAAATGGGGGAGGATCCGGGGTTGAGGCTTTCGAGGCTAGGATTGTACCTGCGGCGCTGGAGGCAGGCGCTCAATGAGGTGTCGTCAGTAAGCCGCTATTGCTGACAAGAGAAACTCATGCCCGAGGCGGGGGTAGGCCCCTTCCGCAATCACTTCCTGGCGTTCCGCGACAGATGGGGGGCTTGCTTCTCGCTCAACCTTTTCCCCCGGCACGCCCTCGGGATCCTCCCCCGCGCGCGGGGGAGGATCCCGAGGGCGACGGAGGGGGCTCGCGGAGTGCGGCGGTTGCCGGCAAGAGGTGCCCATCTCTGCCGATGTAAGGTGAAGCGCGGAGCTGGCGTAGCGCGGGCCTGCGGCACTTTCGGATGGACCACGTGCTCAACCGACGCCGTAGCGTTGTTTCACCGTTCAGGCATGGCAACTGTGTTTGTCAGGCGAAAGCTTTGCCGTCCCGGAGCATGGCGTTGAGCACGGTGACGAGCTTTCGGGCGACGGCGATGATGGCGACCTTCTTCGAGCCNGAGCGCNGGGCAATGNCACTGTAGAAGTCCTTGAAGCGCTGGTTTGCCCGGATGGCTCCAAGCGCTGCCATGTAGAGTGCCTTGCGCACCCGCGGCCTTCCGCCAGCAATGGCGCG
>NZ_JAGL01000043.1 GCF_000526635.1 Aminobacter sp. J41 | reverse complement strand
AGACCGGCTCCAGAACAGATCACGACGCGGTCTGAAACCCATTCGCATCCGCCAAAGCGCCTACCTCAACAATCGCATCGAGCAGGATCATCGGGCGATCAAGCGGCGCATTCGTCCGATGCTTGGTTTCAAGTCAACGAAGAGCGCTCGCGTGATCCTGGGCGGGATCGAGATGGTTCACATGATGCGCAAACAGCAGGGGAAGTATGCCCGCAATCCGCAGCCATCACTGGCCGAGCAGTTTGAGTTGCTCGCCGCCTGAACGCCCTACCGAGCGACTGGCCCTTTCGCGTCTCCTCTCCAAGTTTGCGACACAACCATTGAAACGACCTATGTGAAACGGCTCCAGTGAAACGGCAGGCCGCTCGCCGGTCATCGCTTCGGCCAGCACCCTGCCCGCCGCGGGTCCGAGATAGAAACCGTGCGTCGAGTAGGCGAACGAGTGCCAGATGCCGTCCTCGCTGGCGCTTGGTCCGATAATGGGCAGGGCATCGGGCGAGATGCCCTCGATGCCGCTCCAGCATCGCACGACGCGCCCGTGCGCAAGGGCCGGGAACACTTCCGTTGCCGCCCGAAGATTGTAGCCCAGCCTCGTATAGTCGAGCATCGTGCGTCCGGTAACCAGATCCGGAGTGCCGCGATAGCCGCCGCCGATGACGACGGTTCCGTTCTCGAACTGCTTGATCGACAGAAGACGGCGCGTCAGCCCGATCACGGTCTCCATCACCGGCTTCATGGGCGCAAGGACGCTCATCATCAGCGCGACCGTGCGAAGCGTCACGTGGTCGCCGACCCAGGAGGCGACCTCCGATCCCCATGCGCCGGCGCAATTCACCACCATTGGCGCATCGAACGGGCCTGCTGACGTGTCGACCAGCCAGTCAGGCCCACTGCGGCGAAGTCCGACGACGCAAGTCTCGTTCAGGAAGACTGCACCGAGGCGTTCCGCCTTGGCCCGAAACGCGTGCACCGCACGCGCAGGCTGGGCATAGCCGCATTCGGGGGAGAAGATTCCGGCTGCGACATTGCGAGAAAGTCCAGGCTCCCTGTCGAAGAGCGCTTCGCGGTCGAGATGAATCTCCTCGATGTTGCAGTGGCGCGCCACGCCTTCGGCCGTGCCGTTCATCGGCGCAACGTCGTCTTCGGTTTCGGCGATTCTCAGATGCCCGACCTGTCGATAGCCGCAATCCTCGCCATCGACGAGTTCGCCGATGTCGTGCCACATCCGCAATGTCAGCTCGGCCAGCGGCAATTCGGGCGTCAGTCTTGGAATGTGGTGTACGCTGCCGGCGTTGACCCCTGATGCGTGCCGTCCGGGGTACGTTTTCTCGATCACGAGTACACGCAGCTTTCTCATCGACAACTGCATCGCCACGGAACAGCCGTGGATGCCCGCTCCGATGACGATCGCGTCGTATGATGTCCTCATCGCGGGAGAACTCCGGGAATCCGTGCCTCCGGCGGCAACTCCGTCACACCGAGCGCAATGATCTCCTCGATCCCGACGGGTTTGATCGGCGGGCGTATTCGCAGAAGACCGATCTCCGCCGCCGTGCTTCCGGAATGCCTGAGAAGCAGCTCCCTCACCGTCGTCTCGCAATAGCGCCCCTGACAGGGGCCCATCCCGCAACGAAGCCTCGATTTCACGGAATTGATGTTGGCCGCCGATCGGGTCGCCTCTTCACGGACGCGCTTTGCCGTCACTTCCTCGCACCGGCAGGCGAGCGCCTCGCCGGGCAGGCGGTCGCAACTCGTCGGTGACGGAGCGAAGAGGGTATCGACGAAGCCGCGCCCGCGGGACGCTTTCCCGAGCTGCGCCCGGACAGGGCGCGTGAGACGATCGCGCGTTTCGACATCAATTCGCCCGAGCGCACGGGCGGCGTCGATCGCCGCGAGACGGCCGCTCAGCGGCGCGGCCTGCGCGCCGAGAACGGCGCGTCCATCACCGGCCACCGACACTCCCGGGATCGCCGTGCGCCCGAAATCGTCGCAGACAGGAAGCCAGCTTCTGCTCACATTATCCCACCGGTGCTCGACATTGACGGCGCGCAGCAGCCGCGTTTCCGACTCGATACCCTGATGGACGATGAGGCAGGAGGCCGGCAGCCTGTATTCCTCGCCGCCGCGCCGATACCGCACCGCCTCGACGCGAGCGCTGCCGAGGGCGGCTATGTCTTCAACGCCGCTCAGGATGGGCACGCCGCCCGCGCGCAGCTTCCACAGCATCGCCAGCCCCTTGGCTGCGAGCGCAGTGGGAATGAAGCGCGCGAAGTGCCGCAACGCGCCAAGCCGGTTTCCGGCCGGAGTGGTGTCGAGAATCGCAGCGACGGAAACCCCGCAGGCGATATATTGAGTGGCAAGCAGCAGCAGAAGCGGCCCCGACCCCGCAAGCACGACAGGCTCCTGCGGCACCACGGCCGACGTCTTGAGCAGCAGTTGCGCGCCACCCGCCGTGATGACGCCGGGCAACGTCCAGCCCTCGAACGCAAACGGTCGCTCAAGCGCGCCCGTAGCCACGATCGCGTGATGGGCGCGGATCATGCGACTGGTGCCGTCTGTCGAAATGTAGGCGGTGTTGTCGGGCGTCATGTCCCATACGAACGCGCCGTATCGGGTGCGTGCGCCGCACGCCTGAAACCGGTCGATCAGGTTTTTCCCAATCAGATAGTCTCGACCGAGCACAGACCTGTCGAAAGCCGCCCCGCCGGCCAGGCCCGCATAGATCTGCCCTCCCGGATGGAACTTTTCATCCACGACCAGCGTGTCGATGCCAAGCTCGCAGGCCTCTATCGCGGCCGCCATCCCGGCCGGTCCCGCGCCGATTATCAGCAGGTCGACGTCCTCGGCCGCGTTCTCAGTCATCGACATGCTGCGAGCGCTCCACGTTGAGGCCATCGCGAACCTCGGTCATGCAGGCGCGCACCCGCGCGCGTCCGTCGATGATTACGCTGCATTCGAAGCACGCGCCCATGAGGCAGTATGGCCCGCGCGGCGAACCCGAAGCCGAGACACGGCCGGCGGCTTCACCGTTCGCAAGCATCGCCGCGGCTACCGAAATTCCCGGAGGAACACGCACGACACGGCCGAACAGCGTGAACTCCACCGGCTTGGAATTCCGGTCTGCGATCGAGGTGAACATCTGCTCCGCCCTGCTAGTTGACAGCCATCATGAGAACCGCTCGATACGGAACGGCGCGAGATCCACAAACGGCTGGCGACCGCCCACGAGATCCGCGATAAGCCGCCCCGTCGGCGCCGAACCGAGGAGACCCATCTGCCCGTGGCCGAATGCCATGAACAGGTTCGGTATCCTGTCCGCCTTCCCGATCACCGGCAGGGTGTCCGGCAATTGCGGCCGGTGTCCCATCCATTCGGTTGCCTCACTGGTGTCGAGGCCGGGCAGCAGTTCAGCTCCGATCTTGAGAAAGCTGCGCGCGCGTCGATAATCGGGCAGCGCATCCATTCCCGCCAGTTCGATCGTGCCGCCGATCCGCAGGCCGGTTTCCATCGGGGTGATCGCCACCTTCCTGTCGATCACCATCACCATGCGCGTCAGCGACGTCTTCGCGCTCGGGATCGTGACATGATAGCCGCGGTGACTTTCGAGCGGCACATGATAGCCGATCGAGGCAAGCAGCGGCTTCGACCACATGCCCGCCGCCATCACCACACCATCGACGGGCTGCACGCCACGGTCGGTCTGCACAGACTGGATCTGCCCCTCGTGCACCGTGATCCCGTTGATTTCCTCGCGCCGGAACTCCACGCCCTCCGCGATAGCCTTCTCGGCCAGCGCCACGCACAACCGGTACGGATTGCGGCAGTATCCGTTGCCGGGAATGTTCAGGCCGACCTCGAAGCGCGTTCCCAGCGCGGGTTCGAGCTCGCCGATCTCGCCGGCGTTGATTTCGATGTTCTCGTGTCCCGACGCGTTCCAGATCTCGCGCGCCAGTTTGGCGCTCTCGTAGTTTCTGCGGGAGGTCCACACATAAAGCTGCCCCGGAACCTGGATCAGGTCGGACGCCTGCGCCCACTCGGCCAGTTCCAGATGGGAAGCGACGGAATGGCTGTTCAGCGCGTTGAGCGCCCTTGCATTGTGCCATACGCGCTCAAGCCGCGATTCACGCCAGAACTTCCACAGCCAGCGCGCCGCTTTCGGCAGGTGGCCTGGCCGGATCACCAGCGGACCATCCTGATCCAGTATCCAGCCTGGAACGTCCTTCAGCATGCCCGGCAGGCTGAGGGGCGTAGCGGCGAGACTCTGGATGCCGCCGAGGTTGCCGAACGATGTCATCTCCCCGGGGCCGCGTCTGTCGTAGAGTATGACGTGGTGGCCTTCCCGTATGAGATAGGCGGCACAACAGATACCGACGATGCCGGCTCCTATAACCGCAATCGTCTGGCGCTGGGAGGGTGATGGACTAGACATTCAACGTTGCCCTCGCTTGAGGAAGCGATCCATTCGCACCGTTCGCGCCGTGATGACGAGAACCGCGAGCGTGATGATGACGACACCCGAAGAGATTGCCGTCAGAGTGGGGTCCAGCGGCGACCAGTCCAGCGTCGTGTAGATTTGAACCGGAAGCGTGACGGTGGTGGACGTCGAGAGAAAGAGGGAAACCTCCAGCGCCCCGAACGAAATCAGGAATGCGAACCCCCATCCGGCCGCAAGGCTCCAGGAAATCAGCGGCAGGGTGACGACAAGGAATGTCTTCAATGCCGAAGCCCCGAGACTGCGCGCGGCCAGCTCGAGTGTCCCGTCGACGGATTGCAGGCCGACAAGAATGAGCGACAGGGCGAAAGGCACGGTCATCACGACATGGCCCGCAACGAGCGGCCAGCTGCTTCCACCCATGCCGACCCACGAATAGCCGATGAGGAAGGCCAGGCCGAGGAACACGGCGGGCAACATGGCTGGCGTCATCGCCAGCATGTAGAGCGCAATGTTGAGCCGGCTTCTGTACCGCGTGATCGCGAGGCCAAGCGGCAGCGCAATGAGCGTCGCGACGCTTGCGCTGATCGCGCCGATGGCGAGACTGAAGCCAAGCGCCTCGATCAGCGGACGCTGCCCCAGCGCCGCGAAGTACCATTTCAGCGTGAACCCCTGCGGCGGAAAGACGACGTAGGACGTTTCGGTGAAAGATCCCGCGCTGATCGCCACGATGGGCGCGAGGAGAAAGCACACGAAGAGTATGACATACGCACGAAGCATCATCGCTATACCGCTCCCACCTGCGCGGGTCCGTCCGCCTGCGCCTCGCGCAGGCGTCGATTCGCCCGGATCGTTCTGATCTGGCTGTAGATGCTCACCAACGCGAGCAGCGCCGTTGTCGCTATCAGGAGCATGACGGCCATCGCAGCGCCGCGAGGCCAGTTGTAGAGGCTGATCGCCTGCTGGTAGACGAGGTAGGAAAGGAACTTGAAACGCGTTCCTCCCAGCAGCGTTGGCGTCGCATACGCGCTCATGCTCAGGACGAAGACGAGCAGCGCGCCGGTACGAAGCCCCGGAAGGCTCAACGGAAGCGTGATTGCACGAAATGCGACACCGGGCGTTGCTCCCAGACTGCGGGCTGCGCGGACCCATGTCTGGTCGACGCTCTGGAGCGAGGCGGCGATCGAGATCACCATGAACACGACGAGCACATGGACCAGGCCCACGACGATCGCCGTCTCGTTGTACATGAACTGCCGCGGCACATCGATAAGGCCAAGGCCGCTTGCGATCGTATTGATGACGCCGTTGCGTCCCAGAAGGATGAGCCAGCCGTAGGACATCACGGTCACGCTGGTGACGAGCGGCATCAGCAGAACGATGAAGATGCCCGTCTGCCGCCATCCGCTTGACCGGATCAGGTAGACGGCGATCGGATATCCGAGCACCGCACAGAAGAGCGTCACCAGAAGGCTGACCCTGATGGTGCGCCAGAGCACCTCGAAGTAGAACACGTCGACGAACAGGGCAACGTAGTTGCTGATCTGGTAATCCGGAATGACGCCGAGCTTCGGATCGTACTGGGCGAAGCTGATCCTGACCAGGTTGAACACCGGCAGCACGTAGAGAAGGCCCAGCGCGATGACAGGCAGGACGAGCAACAGAAGCCATCCGCGCGTCGTGAGCGCGTTCTTATGCATTGGCATGCTCCGCGCCGACAATGATGCTGTCCGCGGACCGCCAGCGCAGCGTCACCTTCTCCCCCACCTGCCGCCTGACGTGGGCGTTGCTCTGCCAGACCGTCAGCTTCAGGCCGCCGACTGAAACAATCCACTCGGTGCGGTGACCCAGAAAGAGCTGGCGCTCCACCACACCTTCGACGGAGTTCCACTCTTCGCCACCGGGTGCGGCGTCGACAAGTTCGATGTGCTCGGGACGGATCATCAGCTGAACCGCCGTGGCGTTGCGCGACGGCCTCGTGTCGCGCGCCGTGATCGCGCCGACACCGTCCACCTGGAACCTGCCGTCGGGAAGCGCTGTCGCCGGCAACACGTTCGATTCACCGATGAAGCGGCCGACGAACAGGCTTGCCGGGTTGCGGTAGATCTGGTCGGGCGTGTCGATCTGCTCGATGCGGCCACGATACATGACCGCAATGCGGTCGGCGATCGCCATCGCTTCTTCCTGATCGTGCGTTACCATGACCGTCGCCACACTGAGCGTGCGCAGCAGGTCCAGAAGCTCGGTCCGCATCTCAAGACGCAGTCTGGCGTCGAGATTGCTGAAGGGTTCATCCAGAAGCAGGAGGCTGGGCCGTATCACCACGGCGCGCGCAAATGCGATGCGCTGCTGCTCGCCGCCTGAAAGCTGCGACGGGCGTTTGGAAGCCGCATGCGGAAGCCGTACGAGAGTGAGCGCTTCCATCACCCGGGCGCTGATCTCCGCCTTTGCGACGCCGCGCATCCGCAAGCCGAAGGCAACGTTGTCGAACACGGACATATGCGGGAACAGCGCATAATTCTGAAACATGATGCCGATATTGCGCTTCTCGGGGGGCATCCCGTCCACGCGTTGGCCTTTGATTTCGACGTTCCCGCGGTCCGGTTTCACGAAGCCCGCGAGAACCTGAAGCGTCGTCGTCTTTCCGCAGCCCGACGGGCCGAGAAGACACAGACGCTCGCCCTCATTGATGGAGAAGGACACATTCTCCAGCACGCGCTGTGTCGCGTAGAAATGTTCCAGGCCGTTGACGTTCAGATATTCCATGAGAAAGCTCTTGGTTTCGCCGGGGTCGGTTGAGCTGGCGCGGAAACAGGGCCGGACAAGGCAGCCCTGCGACATGCTCCACACCTTGGAAGGAGCAGGTTATCCACGAGCTGCGAAAACGCGAGCCCTGTCGGGCCAGCTTCATGAAACGCTGCCTGCGGCGGGCACTGGTCCGGTTCGAACCCGGCCCGCCGCAGTCGTCAGGCGACCTAGCGTTCGATCTCGCGATTCCAGCGTTCGGTCCAGGCGGGACGGTTCGCATTGATGACAGACCAGTCCGGCTTGTCCAGCTTGCTCACCGCTTCCTCACCGTAGGTGAGACCTTCCGCGATATCGGCCGGAAGAACGACGTTCTGATTCACCGGTCCGATCCGGGACTCCCGGGCGAAGAAGGACTGCATCTCGTCGCTCATCAGGTAGTCGATGAGCTTGAGCGCCATGTCCCGGTTCGGTCCGTTGTTGACCAGACTGAGCATCGGCATCACGATCGGGGCCCCTTCTTCCGGGTAGACGAAGTTGAGCTTGAGCCCGGAAGACGCCACGAAGCGCGCCATCTCCGAATTCGTCCAGACCGTCACCCAGGCCTCGCCCTGCTGGAAGTACTGGCTGAAATCGGCGCCCTTGGTGAACTCGATGACGTTGGCGGATACCTCCTTCATCTTCTCGAATCCGGGATCCACATTGTTCTCATCGCCACCGTTGGCCTTCGACAGCATTATGAGCGTGAACAGCCCCGGAGTCGCATCGATGGATGACATGACGATCCGCCCCTTGAAACGGGGATCGGCGAGATCGTTCCATGATTTCGGCGGCTCCACGCCCGCCTTCTCGAGCGCCTCGGGATCGTAGACGATGCCCATCGCGATCAATCCGTAACCTACGCCGACATTTTCAGCGCCGCGCGCCGCCGCAACGACATTGCTCAGGTTCGGCACGAGGGTCTCGTCCATGGGAGCAAGAAGGCCAAGCTCGCGGGCCACCGACTGCGGACCGTCGTCCTGACACACGACGTCCAGCTCCGGCGCGTTGCGCTGCGCCTGCATCTGCGAGGTAAAGTAGGTCGACACCCCGGGAACATACCGGACGGTGACGTTGTGTTCCTTCTCGAACGGCGGCAGCATGCGCTCCTGGAAGCGGGCCTGCGATGCACCGCCCCAGCAGCCGAACACCACTTCACCCGCTGCGGAAGCAGTCCCGGGGGCCACCGAGGCGGCGAGTGCCGACGCAACCATCAGGGCAATTGTATTACCTTTCATGCGCTTCATAACGAACCTCCATTCCGAGACGCTTGCGATCCGGTGCGTCCCCCTACCGACTTGAAATCGCTGGAGATCACTTCCTGCACAGATAGGCTCAAACGCGGCTTGTTGGTTTTCTGGGCGTTTGAAACCCGTCTCCGCCGAAGGAAGTGAACGGAACCTACTTCGCGGCGACGGCCGTCACTTCGATCAGAACACCCGCACCGAGATCGTTGACGCCGATCGTCGCACGAGCAGGACGGGTCTCGGCGGGAAGCCACTCGGTCCATGCCTCGTTCATCGAAGGGCGCTGGTTCAGATCCGTCACGAAGATCGTCGCGGAGAGAAGCCGCGTCTTGTCGGTGCCATGCTCTGCGAGCACGGCGTCGATTTTCTCTGCTATTTCGGCGGTCTGACCCTTCATGTCCTTGCTCAGGTCGCTGGCGATCAGCCCGCCGACATAGACGACGCCCTCGTGCTCCACCGCTTTGTGTCCGATGGACATCGGCCCGGTTCTGGTAATCATCCGCAGTCTCCATTTTATAGAAGTATGATATATCGTGCACCATTGGTGGATTATGTCAACAGCAGCGTCGTCATGCGCGGATTGATGATAACGTCGGCAACCACCGCTTCCGGCGAAAGCAGTTCAAGCGAAATGGGCTGGGCATCCGGGTCCGTCATGCCGACCGAGGTCGCATTCACCACGAGGTCCACCCCTTCGAGCGCAGCCTCGTCCGCAAAATCGAACACGGCGGTCCGCACGGGCGCATAGTGACGCGAGATGTCGTCGGCGAGCGCTTCCGCGGATGATCTGGTGCGGTTTGCAAGGGCGAGGGACGCCACGCCCGCCTCCGCCAGCGAGAAGGCGATGGGACGTCCCACCCCGCCGGTGCCGATCACCAGAACGTTGCGCCCCGCTGCGGACACGCCATTGGCCGACAGGCCAGCGACGAAGCCTTCGCCGTCGAGATTGTGGCCCGTAAGCGTGCCGTCGGGGTTGCGGCGCACGAAATTGACCGCTCCCTGCAATCGCGCGGCATCGGTCAGATGGTCCATCAGTGCGTGACCGGTGATCTTGTGCGGCTTGGTCAACCCGAGTCCGGCGAGATTTCCCGTCTTGCGCGCCGCCTCCATCATGAATTCCAGATGCTCCGGGAGCACGTGAATGGGGCAGATCGCTGCATCGACGTCCATCGCATCGAACTGCCTGTTGATGATGACGCTTCCGCGAACGTGTCGAACCGGGTGCGTGAACATCCAGAGCAGCGCGGTTCACCGGTAATCTCGGTCACGTAATTCCTCCCATCTTACAGACTACAGTTCAGGCATGAGGCTGAGCGCCCGCGCAAAGACGTCTTCCGAACCCAGCTTTCCGGATTTGAGGAACAGCATCATGGGCGTGGGTGCCTCGACGCGGCAGAAGCCGGCGCCCAGCGGGGTTTCAGGAAGCGCCCTGACGCGCCTGATGCCGAGTGCATCCACCACCGCCCCGGACGTTTCCCCGCCCGAGACCACGAGACGCCTTACACCGCGATCGACCAGCCCGCGCGCAACCCCTGCAAGAATCCGCTCCGCCTTTCGTGCCGCTTCCAGCTGGCCGAGCGCCTGTTGCGCTGAAACGACGTCGGAGAACGCGCCGGCCGTCGACATGCCGAATGGATGGTCCCCGATAAGGGGGTCTGCCCATGCAAGCGCCTCTGCGATCGTCGCGTCCTCTCCACCGGGGTTCAACAGGTCCAGCGTCAGGAACGGGTGATCGACGGCAAAGCTGGCTATCTGCGCCGTGGCGGTCGGGCCGACACTGCCAACCAGAACAGCGCCGGGGCCATCGATCGCCCTGCGAGCGTCAGCACCGCCGGCGAAGGACGCCTGCGACGCGACGAGCGCACGCGCAATGCCGACGATCGCGGGGTCACTCGCCACGACAACCGCATTGCTTTCGGCGGCCAGCTTCACCGTCACGTCTATGTCGCGTTCGTCGCTGCTATCGGCGAGAACATGGCGAGCCCCAGCCGCGAGCAACGATTGCCAATGCGACCGCGCCGTCTCCTCACCGGCCACGAGAAAGCGGTGAGGAAGCAGCGCCACGGGCGTGCGCGTCTGCAGGGACAGGAAGCGCACGAGATCAGGATCGCTCATCGGGGTCAGCGGATCCATTCGCTTGACCGATTCCGAGACGAGCCGTCCCCGGTAGAAGAGATAACCCTGATGAACAGTCGCATCGTATGCGGGAAACCCCGCGCTCATGAGAACCGGCGCACCACCCGCCCGATCCGACAGCAGATCCGCTGCCGGGCCGATATTGCCCGTCGGAGTCGAGTCGAAGCTCGCACAGGCCTTGTAGGCAATTCGTTTGCAACCTGCGGCCTCAAGTGCGTCCGCGCCCGCCGCGATCGTGTCCAGCGCCGCCTCCAGCGGCAGGAACCGCGTGCGTGTCGCCAGGATGATTACGTCCCCCGTGCTGGAATCGGCCACCGCCTGCGTGTCGAACGCGACCGGCGCGCTGATCCCGAAAGCTTCGAGAAGCCCCGCGACAAGCAGCCCGCCCGTATAATCATCGGCAACAATTCCGAGCTTCGGTAGCATCTGCCTCCCCTCCCATGTCCCGGCAACTAAGGCCGATATCCGATCGAACGGACGATCGCGTCGGCGCGTTTGCGCAACTGGTCCGTGCTGGCGGCGGCGCCCGATCCCGCGATCATGACTCCCCCTCGCTTCACGAGCTCTCCGTGCACGATGACGGTGTCGACGTTCGCCGGCGTCGCGAATGAGACGACAGCTTCGACGGGACTGAGAGCCGGCGCGATGTTGAGATCACCCATCCGGACAAGAGCGATATCCGCGAACTTCCCGACGGTCAGCGATCCGATGCTGTCTTCCAGCCCCATCGCCCTGGCATTGCCCATGGTGGCCCAGTACAGCGCATCGCGCGCCGTCGGGGATACGCGGGGCGGAATGGCGCTCTGGCGTGTCAGCGTGTTGACAATCACCGGACGCTCACCCTGTGCTTCAGCGGCGCGGCCGATATTGTTGAAAAGTCGCTGGACGAGCAGCGAGACGCGCATGGTCTCGAGCATGTCGGCACGGGTGTTGACTTCGGAGTCCGTACCGATCGACGGCGTGCCGCCGGCCCGCGCAAAGCGGCTTATCACCGGCTCCCGCGCGATCCCGTGGTGAATCTCGGCCTCGGCCGTGGCCGTTACGGAACATTCTGCGTCCGCCAGCACATGCAGTTCGTCGTCGCTTGCGGAGTTCATGTGGACGGCGTTGTGCCTTCCCTTCAGAACGCCCTCGGCAAGCAGACGCCGATAGCCGCCCTCGACCTTCGGCATGCGTCCGTGCGCATGCGCGCTCGACCAGACGTCGAGGTCGGCGGCGAGCCTGAAATCAGCGGCGCAGACATCCAGCCCCGAATATTCCGGGCCAAGGATTCCCAGCGCCAACGTCAGCCGTGACCCCGCATCGCCATAGGCCCTGCGAAGGCGGATCGCTTCGTCTCGCGGGTGCGGCACCAGGGAGAAATGCGGCTCCCCCGGCAGGGGCAGCGTCTTCACCGTGCCGTGAATGAACACCGACCGGATGCCCGATCGGGTCAGGCCCTCGATCGCGGCGTCGCTATGGTCCGGCGTCCGGTTGCCGTGGCACCATTCGTAAACGGTCGTGGTTCCCCCGTTGAGCAGGTTCAGCGCGCCGAACAATTCCGCGGCCAGCATGTCTTCCGGGCTGAAGACCGGAACGATCTCGGTCTGGGTATGGAGATGATGCTCGGCAGCGCTCCAGTCCACGCCGAGCCCCCTCAGCACGGTCTGCCACATATGAACATGCGCGTTCACCAGGCCGGGGATCGCGATCATCCCCTCCGCGTCGATGACCTGATACGAGCCGGCCTCGATACGCGATTCCAGGTCCTCTCCGATCGCGGCGATGCGGCAACCCTCGATCAGGATTCCCCGACCGCGCAGAACGCCGACCGCGTCGTCCATCGTAACGATTGTTTCCGGCCTGATGAGGATAGTGGACATCGGTCTGCTTCGTGCTGGCGTCTGGCACTTATCTTATATATGATATATTTAGTACGCAAGGCTTGCGGCATCGCATCCGGTAGGCCAAAGGAGGAGAAGCCGCGCGGGGTTGCCGACCGAAGGCGGCGCAGACGAGGGAGGAAGAGATCGTTGACGATTTTCCTCGCAAGAGCTGCGATGTTTCATCTCTTTGATGATACGTTGCTTCTTTCAGCAGTTATAAGAACAACAAAACTTGGGTTCCGGTTGATCAATGCAGAAGAGCGTCGAAGCCGTATCGCGTGACAACCTCACGTCCCGTGTCTACCAGCAGCTCAGGTCATCCCTGATGGAAGGGCGGTTCTGGCCTGGGCATCGCTTCAAGATCCGCGAGCTCGCGGCCGCGATGGGCGTCTCGGAGACGCCGGTCCGTGAAGCCGTCATGCAGCTGGTGACGGAAAAGGGCCTCGAGATGAAGGCCGCCAAATCGATCACCGTCGCTCACCTCTCCCTCGCCCAGTATCTGGAGCTACGCGAGATAAGGCTGCACCTGGAAGGCATGGCCGCCGAAGCGGCGACCAGCAAGATATCGTATTCGACGATCGAAGAGCTGAAACATCTGCACGCGGCGCTTATCAAGGCCGAGGACGAAGGACGCTGGTCGGACGCGCTGCAGATGAACTGGCGCTTTCACCACACGATCTATCGGGAAGCCGGCATGCCGGAACTCCTGGCTCTGATCGAGGGCATCTGGCTTCGCAACGGCCCACTCGTCAACTTCCAGTATCCCCTTGCCCGTCCGACATATCCGGGGGATCACCAGCATCTGAACATCCTGGCCGCGCTGGAAAAGCGTGACCCGGCCGGCGTCGGCTCCGCGCTCCAGGCCGACCTGAAGGAAGGCGGCGTGGGTCTCGTCAATCTGCTTGGCCGCATCGAGGCCGGCGAGATCGATGCCGAGAGCCTCAGGATGAAAGCGACGATGAGCGCCTCGGCCGCCTGAGCAGGCCGCACGCTCAGCCGGCCTCCCGCCCCGCGCCGGCAAGCGACGGGCTACCCGGCCTTCGACGCATGGGCGATCAGGACATCAGGTCGAGCTTTGACGGGACGATCCCGCGACCGGACCCCGGCAGGGGGCCGAGGTCCGATCAGCGCATGCGATCATACCGCTGCGGCAAGCTAGACGGCATCCGCCGTTACCCTCATCGCCTCGTCCGTCACCTGCAGTGTCTCCTCAATGTCGGCGATCGTGTGCGCCGCCGAGAGGAACATCGTGTGCGTGGGATGGAAATAAACGCCGCGCTGCAGCGCCTCCAGGCTGAAGCGGTTGCCGATGGTGCGGTTCTCGTCCCCGTCGAAGAGGAAAACGGGCATCTGCACAGGTCCGCTCTGGCGCAGAGGAAGACCATATTTCACGGCCTGCGCCTGAAGGCCGTCCCGCAGCCGCTGCCCCGCAGCCACCATCCGCCCGATACCATCCGTGTCGCGCAGCTTGTTTATGGTGGCGATCGACGCCGCCATCGCCACGCCTGCCGTCCAGAACGAACCGGTGACATAGGCTTTTGTCGCCGCCTCCCGGAAGCGGTCGTTGCCCGCCACGGCTGCCAGCGCCCTGCCGTTGGCGATCGCCTTGCTCCAGGCCGACAGGTCGGCACGTATGCCCAACAGCTCCCAGCTGCCGCCGAGGTTGAGGCGGAAGCCGGCCCGGACATCGTCGACGATAAGCGCCGCATCGGCTGCATCGGCGACGCGCCTGGCCGTGCGTGCGAAAACCTCCGACGGCATCTCGTGCGGCTTTCCGAGATCGTGCCGGAACGCCGAGACGATGATGGCTGCGAGGTCGCCCTTCACGCTGTCGGCAGCCGCCTCGAGGCTCGCTGCATCATTGAATTCGTAGAAGACGAGGTGGGCACGGTCTTCCTCGGTCACACCTGCGACCGAAGGCGTGCACCACGGTATCGCGCCATGATACGCGCCGTGCGCGACGAGCACCTTGCGCCGGCCGGTGCCGGCCCGCGCGATCGTCACGCAGGCAGTCGTCGCATCCGTGCCGTTCTTCGCAAACAGCACCCAGTCCGCATGCGGAACCGTCGCGACAAACAATTCCGCGAGTTCCACCAGCTTTGGCGTCGGACCGTTCAATCCGTCTCCGAGAGCGCGTTGCGCTGCTGCCGCAGCCTCGACATCAGGATCGTTGTAGCCAAGGATCATCGGACCCCAGGCGCACATATAGTCGATATAGCTGCGGCCGTTCGCGTCCCAGCAGCGCGCCCCTTCCCCTCGCGAGAAGTACTGCGGATAGCCCGCGGGTAGACGCGAAACAGCCTGATGTCCCCACATCCCGCCGGGGATAACCCGCAGTGCGCGATCTCGCAGACTTTCGTCCAAATTCAGCCGATTCATGATTTCGTCATCCCGATAGGCACATCAATACCGGTTTGATATATCATGTACCTTATTTGGACAAGGCCATATGAACTCAAAAATCATCGCGTCCCGCGCGACCGATAGACGGGGTTCGAGTGCGACCCCCGCAAGCGTCCCTTCACGCCGACATAACCGGCGAACGCACGGATACCGGCACACCGCATACGCTTGACGACAACTATGATATATCATATTGCATGGTATGATGGGAGCTATCGCATCGCTGGCAGGAGAAGGTCCGGGCCGACGATCGCAATGCACAGGTAGCCGCGTTGCCGGCGTCCCGGAACGCCTGAAGACTTGGGAGATGATTTGCCGTGACCGAAGAGGAAATGCGCCAGGCATTGGTGGATGGCTGTCATCAGGCCCATCGCCTGGGTCTGAATGGCGGCACGGCCGGCAACTTCAGCATACGCACCGAAAACGCCATGCTCATCACCCCGACCGGCTTCCCATATTCGGATATGCGCCCCGACATGATGGTGGCCTGCGACTTTGACGGCAATCATCAAGGGCCGTGGCTCCCGTCCAGCGAATGGCAGATGCATGCGGAGATCTACCGGGCCTTTCCGGCGGCGCGGGCAGTCGTTCATGCGCACCCCGATCACTGCGTGGCCCTGTCCTGCCTCCGCCAGAGCCTGCCCCCTTTTCACTATATGGTCGCCAGCTTCGGCGGCGACGACGTACCATGCAGCCGCTACGAACGCTTTGGCGGGCCGGCACTGGCTCTCGCCGCGGTCGACGCCCTGGCCGGCAGGAACGCATGCCTCCTCGCCAATCATGGCATGATCTGCTTTGCCGGCACGATCGAGAAGGCGGTTTCAAACGCAGCCAAGCTCGAAATGCTTGCCCGTCAGTATCTGCTGGCGCGTTCCGCCGGGCAGCCGGTCCTCCTGAACGGCGAGGAGATGGCGCAGGTGCGGGACCGTTACACCACCTACGGCCAGCAGCCGCTGAAATCGCACAGCCCGGATTCTGCGAGAGACTCGTGACCCAAAGCTCAGATTTTCGCCAACCCGCTCCGCGCATACGCGAGCTTGATGCCCTGAATACGGTTGCGAGGCGTTTGCGATGCCGCGTCATCGAGATGGTCGCGCCGACCGGGCAGGGCTACGTTCAGCAGGGACTTGGCGCGGCCGACATCTTCAGCGCGCTCTACTTCGGCGAATTGCGGCTTGATCCCGCCGATGCCGGATGGGAGGACCGCGACAGGGCCATACTCTCCACGGCGCACAACACCGCCGTGTTCTACGCCGCGCTGGCCGAGCGGGGAATGGTCGAGGCCGAGGCGATCGATGGATACTGCAAGGATGGCTCCCCTTTCGAGATCAACGCCTCCGAACGGGTCGGGACCACGGTTGAGGCGACCTGCGGTTCGCTCGGTCAGGGATTGTCGGTAGGAGCCGGCATCGCGCTCGCCACCCGCAGACGCGGGAGCGACAGCCGCACCTTCGTCATTCTCGGCGACGGTGAGTTGCAGGAAGGTCAGGTCTGGGAGGCCGCGCTCTTCGCTGCCACCCATCGCATCGCCAACCTTACGGCCATCATCGACTACAACCGCATGCAGGTGGAAGGGGACGTGGCGAAGGTCGCCGCACTCGAACCGCTGGCGGAGAAATGGCGCAGCTTCGGATGGTCGGTCATCGATGTCGACGGCCATGACATCGGCGCGCTGCTGGAGGCTTTCGACCGGGCGCGCCAGACCGCCGACAGACCGACCTGCATCGTGGCAAACACCATGCCCGGCAAAGGCGTTCCCGAGTTCGAGGGCATCCTCGCTCACAACCTCATCCTGCCGGCCGACGCAGCGGCCCGGGCACTTGCCGTACTCCAGCCGTGAGCGACACAGGGAAGAGCGCGATGCAGCAGCCCCACGCCCTAGAAGTCAGAGACTTCACCGTTAGAACCCCAGCCGCGCCAAGAAGCTGGTATGGCGAAGCGCTGCTTGCCGCCGCGCAGCACGATCCGCGCATCGTTTGCCTGACGGCAGACCTCACCACGTCGACCGAGACGAACCTGTTTCGTGATCGGTTTCCGGACCGCTTCTTTCAGGCGGGCATCGCGGAAGCCAACATGATCGGCGTCGCGGGAGGCATGGCGCGGGCGGGCGACATTCCGTTCGTACACTCATTCAGCGTCTTCGTGACGCGGCGCTGCTACGATCAGGTTGCGATGCAGATGGCCTATCCTCGCCTGCCCGTGAAGATCGTCGGCATGCTTCCGGGTCTGACGACAAATCTCGGCGTTTCGCACCAGGCCATCGATGACATCGCACTCATGCGCTCGCTCCCCAACATGATGGTGATCGAGCCTTCCCATCCCGGACAGGTGGCCGCCGCCGTCGAGGCCGCGCTCGGCTATGACGGGCCGGTCTATCTGCGCATGCGTCGAATGAGCGGCACTTCGGCACGCACGGACGAACCGGCGCTCGACAGCGTGGCGCTGCTTCGCGACGGCGACGATGGATTGATCGTGGCCTGCGGCCTGATGATCGACATCGCTCTTCAGGCAGCCGAAGTGCTGGCTGATGAAGGCGTTTCCGTCGCTGTCGCCGAACTGGCCACCATCAAACCTGTCGCCCCGGAACTGGCGGCGCTGGTGCGGCGCTTTCCAGTTGTCGTAACCGCAGAAAACCACTCCATCATCGGCGGGCTGGGAAGCGCGGTTGCGGAAGTCGTGGCCGAGACCGGGGCCGGATGCCGCTTCGGCCGCATCGGCGTACAGGACTGCTTCGCCGAGGGCGGAACGACGCCTTACCTCTTCCAGCAGTACGGCCTCGACGTTCCTTCCGTGGTCGCCGCATTCAGACGGGTGCGCGACCGTCACGCCTGAGGCGCGACGGCCGGCTCCCGTCTCGAGAGCATCGCATTGGCCCTATAAGGGGTCGTTTGCGGGAGGGGGCGGAATCCTACGCTAAGGTTTCGGCCATCGGTATTCGCCGGTGAGATTGATGTGCTCCCAGCCGAGCGGCGAGACATGGGCCAGGAGATCGGCCGATAGCAGCTTTCCCTCGCGCTTCTGGGTGGCAACGACGCCGCCGAGCTTCATGGTGTTCCAGAAGATGATGATGGCGGCGAGCAGGTTCATGCCGGCAATACGGTAATGCTGGCCTTCGGCGGAACGATCGCGTATTTCGCCGCGCCGGTGGAAGCTGATGGCCCGTTTCAGCGCGTGATGGGCCTCGCCCTTGTTGAGGCCGATCTGGGCACGACGTTGCAAATCGGCGTCCAGAATCCAGTCGATCATGAACAGCGTGCGCTCGACGCGGCCGACTTCTCGGAGAGCTGTCGCCAGTTCGTTCTGCCGTGGATAGGAGGCGAGCTTGCGCAGGATCTGGCTGGGCGCGACACTTCCGGCCGCTATGGTGGCGGCGATACGCAGGATATCGGGCCAGTTGCGCTCAATCATGGCCTGGTTGATCTTTCCGCCGATCATGGCGCGCAAGTGCGCCGGCGCGGCAGACGGATTGAACGCATAGAGCCGTTTGGACGGCAGATCCCGGATGCGCGGAGCGAACCGGTAGCCGAGAATGGCGCAGGCGGCAAAGACGTGGTCGGTGAAGCCACCAGTATCGGCGAACGGTGTTGTCACATTAACTCGAGTTTGACCGCCACCGTGTAGACGGGCCAGCATGAGCAAGCCTGTCAGCTACAAACGCCATCGCTTTCCGCCTGAGATCATCGCCCATGCGGTGTGGTTGTACTTCAGGTTTCCTCTGAGCCTGCGGCTGGTCGAGGAGATGCTGCTCGAGCGCGGCATCGTCGTGTCTTATGAGACGGTCCGCCGATGGGCGCTGAAGTTTGGACCGGCGTACGCTCGCCGCCTCAGGCGCAAGCGACCAAACCGTCGCGATATTTGGCATCTCGATGAGGTCGTGGTCACGATCTCTGGCCAGAAACACTGGTTGTGGCGGGCGGTTGATCAGGACGGCTATATCCTCGATGAGATCGTCCAGGACCGACGAGACACCAAGGCTGCCAAGCGCTTGCTGAAGCGGCTGTTGCGGAAGCAGGGCCGCCCACCCCGGCGCATGATCACCGATAAGCTCGGCTCTTATGCTGCCGCTCAGCGTCAGATCATGCCAGACGTCGAACACCGTTCGCACAAGGGGTTGAATAACAGAGCAGAGAATTCGCATCTCCCGTTCCGTCGACGAGAGCGGGTTATGCAAGGTTTTCGATCACCCAGGTACCTGCAGCGGTTCGTCAGTGTCTTCTCGGCCGTCCGCAATCTCTTCGTTCCATCTCGCTCCGGCCGCTCTGCACCTGCCACGCGCCTGCACCGCCTCAGCGCCATGGCGGAATGGAAAGACGCGGCGGGCGTTGCCACTTGATCCGTTAGGCAATTGGGCTTGCCTGAATGCGTCCAGTTCTAGTTAATGTGACAACACCGGCTCAGGAAAGTCTAGTCCTAGATCGCTGATCCCGTCGCAATTGTGGATACCGCGATCCAAGGATCGTTGAGGCGACAATTAAATTACCATCTTAGGGGGACGCCGTTGATGCATTAGTTCAGCGCTTGGGTCGCGATCTTCGCCCTTCTACTGTTTTGGTTAGGGCGTGCCCGGAAAGGACAAGCGGCAGCGAGATCTTGCCGAATGGACGACCTCCGTGGCGGCTATTTCGGCCTTTCCTGAGGAACAACATCGGTCGAGCAGGCTGCAATTGCGACCGCGTGGCGCTGCGAGTGCGGAAGACTTGAAGGTCCGCCCTGCAGGTAATACCTTCTGACTACAAGGTAATGCGAGGTGATCCATGCCGACTACTGTGACAGCGAAGGGCCAGGTTACCATCCCCAAGGCAGTTCGGGATCTTCTGGGCATCAAGCCGGGCAGCAAGGTTGAGTTCAAGCGAGCTGAAGACGGCACCGTCGTCATCTTGCGCGCCGACCAGTCTGTATCTTCGAAGCGCTTTGAGCGGCTGCGCGGACACGCAGGCAACGGCCTTGATACGGATGCGATCATGGCTCTGACGCGAGGCGAAGCTTGACGCTGGTCGACACGAACGTCCTCCTGGATCTCGTCACCAATGACGAGACCTGGGCGGACTGGTCGATCGCGCAACTGGAAGAGGCGAGCCTCCGGGGACCTCTCGTCATCAACGACGTCGTCTATGCGGAACTTTCGGTCCGTTATGAGCGGATGGAAGATCTCGAGGCGTTCATTGAAGCTGCGGGTCTGGAGCTAAGGCCCCTGCCCCGCTCGGCGTTGTTTCTGGCGGGAAAGGTGTTCACGCGCTACCGCAGATCCGGGGGTACGCGCACAGGTGTGCTTCCCGACTTCTTCATCGGCGCACATGCCGCTGTAGCAGAGCTTCCCCTGCTGACCCGGGACGTTGGCCGTTATCAGACCTACTTCCCGACGGTTGAACTAATTTTCCCTGAGTGAACCCTCCGCGCGCTGCGCGATCGCCTGCGAGGCAAAAAGCTTGCTCCATAGGTCGCGGGGGACATCGATACCTCGAAAGCGAAGATCGATGCCACCAATTGCCGCAAGCTCTCGCGCGAGGTGGATGATCCCGTTGCCGTTCGACGAGCCGGGACGCAACCACCGCACACTCCTTCCCCCTCTCCCATCCACTCATTGCTCGGTCAGGTCTCTCGTATGACGATCGAAGATCGTCGTCCCAACGTAGCTTATACAGGCGGTTGCCGACGCGAGATCGCCGATGGGATTTGGGGATAGCGGCGAATGCTGCAGAGCCCCTTCCCGTTCTCACAAATTTGGCCGCTGTTGACGCCGTAGCCGATCGGTAGCGTATTGCCTTCGAACGACGCTTCTCTGCATGGGCGCGGATAAGTGGGCGGACCACATGTGACCTGAACGGGGATGGAGTCCCGAATAGAATGGAGAACGGCGGTATTGACATTTTATGAGCACCTTTCAGCTGCTCGAAGTGCCCGGCCGACTTCCGTTCGTGTCATCCAGTCTGCGGAGAATCAGTTACTTTCTTGAGGAGCGTCCGGGCGCGTCACACGGTTGTCTCAGCGCAATGCACCTTGACGGCGACAGGTCCACGTCAGGTTTTCCCAGCAGGATTTTCTTGTCAGCCGGCAAAAGTCCAAAAATGTAGTGAGAGGTCAGCAGGTTAGAGGAGTTTGGACGTGGGCAGGCAGTGCCAGTTCTTCCCGTGCTCGTGCTTACGCGGATTAACCTTTCATTAACCCTAAAGTCCTTGACTCAACCCCAGAATCGCCCCGATAATTGCGCAAATTTCGTCAGTACGCGAAATTTTGCGTTATTGTCCGGCTTAGAGGCAAATTTGCGAGATGAACGACCTCGTCGTTACCCGGTTCGACCATGAGATTGCGCAGCAGGGCGCGAGGATTTCCAGCGCCTTGAACATGCTGCGCACCCAACAATATCCGCCGGATGCGAGGAAGGGGCTTCGCAAGTTCCAGGTTGCCGAGGTCGCCGATTTTCTGGGGGTGACTCAAAGTCATCTCCGTCAACTTCATGCTGATGGGAAGGGGCCTTCCCCAGAGATCAGCGGTGGCCGTCGCTTCTACACGGCAGAGCAGATGCTCGCGTTGCGGGAGCATCTCGAGGCCAATAAGAAATCGGATCGTCGGATTTACGTGCCTAAGCGGAAGAACGGTGAGCCTCTTCAAGTCGTATCCGTGGTCAATTTCAAAGGTGGCTCCGGGAAGACGACCACGGCAGCCCACCTCGCCCAGTATCTTGCTCTAACCGGGCATCGGGTGTTGGCCATCGATCTTGATCCCCAGGCGTCCCTGACCTCGCTTTTCGGTATTCAGCCGGAGCTGGATGAGGTTGGTTCTCTGTACGAGGCTCTTCGCTTCGACGATGAACGCGTCCCGATCTCCAACGTCATTCGCGAGACCAACATTCCGAACCTGCACGTCGTGCCTGCCAGCCTCTTGCTACAGGAGTATGAATACGATGTGCCCATGGCGATCGCCGGCAAGAATGGCGATGAGGGGCGGTTGTTTCACCTTCGCCTCGTGAATGCGCTGAAGGAGGTGGATGCAGACTACGATCTGGTTGTCATCGATTGCCCGCCGCAGCTCGGCTATTTGACCATTACCGCGCTGATGGCGTCGACAGGCATTCTCATCACGATCCATCCGCAGATGCTCGATATCATGTCGATGTCGCAGTTCCTGCAGATGCTCGGGGGCATCCTGACTTCCGTTGCCGACGCTGGCGCCGAGATCCGAGTGAAGTGGTTCAGGTACCTGATCACGCGGTTTGAACCGACGGACATTCCGCAGACGCAGATGATCGGCTTCATGCAGAGCCTGTTCGCGCAGCACATGCTCAAGAACCATGTTCTGAAGTCGACGGCCATTTCTGACGCGTCGATCCGGAAGCAGACACTTTACGAAGTCGAGAAGTCGGAGTTCGTCAGGTCGACCTACGAACGGGCTATAGAGAGCCTTAACGCTTCAAACAGCGAAATCGCCACCCTCATTCATCAGACATGGGGGCGGCGATGAGTGTTTTGTCAGCCGTACATTCCTCGCGAAAATTGAAACAGATCAAGGGAATAGCCGAATTCAAGCTCGGCACCGGAGGCCGCAGTGTCACGTAAGAATCCGTTCGCATCCCTCGACCTGGCTGCACTGAATGCTGAAGCCCAGGCACGCCCCGCTCCCGGCCATGGAATGACCGGCGCGGCCAAGACGGTCGTACGGTCGATCGAGGAAATGGCGGAGAGCACGAAGAGGCTTATGGAAGGGGAAGCGATCATTGAGCTTGATCCCGACTTGGTTGATGCCTCGCCGATCGCTGACCGTCTCCAAGACGACGAAGATGAGTACGTTGAGCTGAGATCCGCGATCTCGACCAACGGACAGTCAAGCCCCATCCTGGTTCGGCCTCATCCGGACGTCGATGGACGGTTCATCGTGGTGTTTGGTCATCGCCGGTTGCGCGTCGCACGCGAACTCGGAAGTCGGGTGCGCGCAGTCGTCAAGAAGCTGGACGACATTGCGTCTGCGATCGCTCAGGGCCAGGAGAATTCGGCGCGTTCCAATCTCTCCTTCATCGAGCGGGCCTTCTTTGCGCGGAACCTGCTGGAGCAGGGCATGACAAAGGACGTGGTAAAGTCGGCCATGGGCATCGATGATGCGATGCTGTCAAAAATGCTCGGCGTCATTGAAGCCGTTCCACATGAGATCGTTTCGGTCTTGGGGGCATGCAAGAAGATCGGTCGCGACAAGTGGCTTAGCCTGCGCCAGCTCTTGTTAAATCCTGCCCATCTCGAAGTGGCCAGGTCGTACGTCGCGTCAGACGATTTCGTGGCGCTTGATCCGGAGAAACGGTTCGACGTCCTGCACGAATATATGAAGCGCTACCAGACGCGATCCTTTGCCAGGAGACCGAAGAAGGAAAACCCGACCGTGACCTGGGCGGCCGCTGACGCTGCCGCCAGCGCGAAATCGGTTTCCAGGACAAAGAGCATTGTCGTTGAATTTTCCAACGTTGAAGGGAAGGCCTTCGGCGATTGGATCACTCGTAATCTGGACACCCTGTATGAGGCGTTCAGACACAACAGGAAGGTTCAAGCAGGAGACTGATAGCAAAAGAAAAAGGCCCCCAAACGTCACCGTCGTGGAAGCCTCTCTCGTTCTGTAGCAAGTCGAGAATTGCAAATCCACGAATCGCTGTCAAGAGTCCTGGTGGCTCGGTGCGTCGTTTTGG
Organism: Aminobacter sp. J41; assembly: GCF_000526635.1. Classification (GTDB taxonomy): domain Bacteria; phylum Pseudomonadota; class Alphaproteobacteria; order Rhizobiales; family Rhizobiaceae; genus Aerobium. The sequence goes on along the minus strand of NZ_JAGL01000043.1, from coordinate 662 downwards.
CGAGCAGGTTTCTTTTGCCTCAACGTAGGTGAGGGAAAGATGCAGACGCATTTGGCAACGACGCCGTTCGGGCGGCGGTCGCTGTCGCTCGGCATGTTGGCAGCGCAAATGGCGGCAAAGGACGTCGCCAGCACTGCCAGCGTGCAAAAGTGGCAGGTTTTCAGGGATATCAAGGAAGCGCGCAACGCGATTGGAGCAACCGACAGGGGGCTCGCGATCCTGGACGCGCTACTGTCGTTTCACCCCGACGCAGAGCTTTCCGGGGCGAGCCAGCTGGTGGTGTGGCCGTCGAACGAGCAGCTGATCGCGCGCGCCAACGGCATGTCGCCGGCAACGCTGCGCCGGCATCTCGCCAACCTCGTCGAGTGCGGCCTGATCATCCGCCGCGACAGTCCCAACGGCAAGCGCTTTGCCCGAAAAGGGGAGGGGGGCTCAATCGAGCAGGCCTACGGCTTTGACCTNTCGCCGCTGGTTGCCCGGGCTGCGGAGTTCAAGACGCTGGCAGAGCAGACGCGCGCCGAGCGTCGCGCTGTCCGGCTCGCACGCGAAAAGATCACCATTATCCGCCGCGACATCGTCAAGATGATCGAGACCGGTATTGAGGAAGGCGTGCCTGGCAACTGGGGCAGGATCCAGCTTGCCTACCAGGAGATCATCTCGCG
>NZ_JAGL01000042.1 GCF_000526635.1 Aminobacter sp. J41 | reverse complement strand
AAGTCGATCACCGCGTCGATCTTGCGCAGCAGGTGATCTGCTGGAACAAGGCTCTCGAGCGTCACCATCTCGATCGCCGTCTGAACTGGAGCAGGTTTCTTCAACATGCCCCAGTGAATCAAAAACCTCCGGCTAACGCCAGAGGTTTGTCAGCAGTCTGAAGGGCGCGGATTTCTCCGCGCCCTTTTTGCCTGGCCAGGCGGTCCCACCCGACCGCCTTACCTGGCGTATTACTTGCGACGCAGATCGAAGCGATCGGCGTCCATGACCTTGTTCCAGGCAGCGATGAAGTCGTTGACGAACTTCGCCTGATTGTCCTGCTGGGCATAGACCTCCGAGATCGCACGCAGCTGCGAGTGCGAACCGAAGATCAGGTCGACGCGGGTACCGGTCCAGCGCAGGTCGCCGCTCTTGCGGTCGTAGCCCTCGAACAGCTCCTCGGCCTCCGAGACCGGCTTCCACTTGGTCGCCATGTCGAGCAGGTTGACGAAGAAGTCGTTCGTCAGCTGACCCGGACGGTCGGTGAACACGCCGTGCTTGGAGCCCTTGTAGTTGGCACCGAGGACGCGCAGGCCGCCGACCAGAACCGTCATTTCCGGAGCGGTCAGAGTGAGCAGCTGGGCACGGTCGACCAGCATCTCCTCAGCTGTCACCGAGAAGCGGGTCTTCTGGTAGTTGCGGAAACCGTCAGCCTGCGGCTCAAGAACTTTGAAGCCGTCGATGTCCGTCTGCTCCTGCGAAGCGTCGGTGCGGCCCGGTGCGAACGGGACCGTCACTTCGTGGCCGGCAGCGCGGGCTGCAGCCTCGATACCGGCAGCGCCGCCGAGGACGATGAGGTCAGCGAGCGAGACCTTCTTGCCGTTGGTCTGCGCGGCATCGAACTCGGCCTTGATGCTCTCGAGAACCGAGAGAACCTTGGCGAGCTGCTCCGGCTCGTTGGCTTCCCAGTCCTTCTGCGGCAGAAGGCGGATGCGAGCGCCATTGGCACCGCCACGCTTGTCCGAGCCACGGAAGGTCGAGGCCGAGCACCATGCAGTCGACACGAGCTCAGCAACGGACAGGCCTGAAGCCAGGATCTTTACCTTGAGGGCAGCAATATCCGCGTCGTCGATCAGCGGGTGGTCGACAGCCGGAATCGGATCCTGCCAGACGAAGTCCTCGGCCGGAACTTCCGGACCGTAGTAGCGGGTCTTCGGACCCATGTCGCGGTGGGTCAGCTTGAACCAGGCCTTGGCGAAGGCCTCCTGGAACTCGTCCGGGTTCTCGAGGAAGTGACGCGCGATCTTCTCGTACTCAGGGTCGAAGCGCAGCGCGAGGTCGCTCGTCAGCATCGACGGGCCAATGCGCTGGTCCTTGTGGTGAGCGTGCGGAACGGTACCGTCGCCCATGCCGTGCTTCGGCTTCCACTGGTGTGCGCCTGCCGGGCTCTTGGTCAGCTCCCACTCATAGCCGAACAGGTTCCAGAGGAAGTTGTTCGTCCACTTGGTCGGGGTGGTCGTCCAGGTGACTTCCAGGCCCGAACCGATGGTGTCGGCGCCCTTGCCGGTGCCGAACTTGCTCGACCAGCCGAGGCCCTGCTCAGCGAGGCCAGCCGCTTCCGGCTCCGGACCGACGAGCGCAGCGTCGCCCGCGCCGTGGGTCTTGCCGAAGGTGTGGCCGCCGGCGATCAGCGCGACGGTCTCGTAGTCGTTCATGCCCATGCGGCCGAACGTGTCGCGGATGTCGCGGGCCGAAGCGATCGGGTCCGGGTTGCCGTTCGGGCCTTCCGGGTTGACGTAGATGAGGCCCATCTGGACGGCAGCGAGCGGGTTCTCGAGCTCGCGGTCACCCGAATAGCGCTGGTCTTCGAGCCACTTGCCTTCCGAACCCCAGTAGACGTCCTCTTCCGGCTCCCAGACGTCGGCGCGGCCGCCGGCGAAGCCGATGGTCTTCACGCCCATGTCCTCGAGCGCGACGGTGCCCGCGAGGATCATCAGGTCTGCCCAGGAAATCTTGTTGCCGTACTTCTGCTTGAGCGGCCAGAGCAAACGGCGGGCCTTGTCGAGGTTGACGTTGTCCGGCCAGCTGTTCAGCGGAGCGAAGCGCTGCTGACCCGTCTCGGCGCCACCGCGGCCGTCGCCGGTACGGTAGGTGCCGGCGCTGTGCCAGGCCATGCGGATGAAGAACGGGCCATAGTGACCGAAGTCGGCCGGCCACCACTCCTGCGAATCCTTCATCAGGGCGCGGAGGTCAGCCTTCAGGCCCTCATAGTCCAGCTTCTTGAACTCCTCGATGTAGTCGAAGTCCGGCTGCATCGGATTCGACTTCTGGGAGTGCTGGTGCAGAATCTTCAGGTTGAGCTGGTTCGGCCACCAGTCGCGATTCGAGCGCATCGCCGTGTTCGACGCGATCTTCGCCGCGCCGTGCGCGACCGGGCACTTGCCGGTGCTCTCGGGCGTCGTTTCGCTGTTTTCGTTTACCTCAAGGGCGTCCATCTGGATCTCCGGTTCTTGCAATTGCCGGCACGCCGGCGGGCCGGCGCACACGAAAAGCCGCTACCGCGCTCGAAACTTCGTTGCGCGGCTTGTTTGTCGTCAGTGGAGCGCTGCTTTCGCCGCTCTCCTGGGCGCCGCTCTCTGCGGCTGCCCTGCTCCCCCAGCGTCAATCTGGAATAATTCAAAACTAGTCGGCCCGACCGATAGTTTCAAATTGCATTTTCTATTTCCACTGATAACCTTATCTTATGATCAAGCTGACGATCCGCCAGATGGAATATTTTGAGGCCGTCACGCAGACGCTGCATTTCGGCCGCGCGGCCGAGATGGTCGGCGTCACGCAGCCAGCGCTGTCGACGCAGATTGCGGAAATGGAAGAAAAACTTGGCTGCAAGCTCTTCGAGCGGAGCGGCCGGACCGTGCATCTCACCGAGGACGCGCAGGCGCTGAAGCCGCGCATCGAGGCGGTGCTGGTGCAGACGCGGGAGATCGAGGCCTATGCGCAGCGCGGGCGCTCGGTCATGGCTGGCCGGTTCCGGCTTGGGATCATCCCGACGGTGGCCCCCTACCTCCTTCCCCGCCTGCTGCCTGCGCTGAAAGAGCAGTTCCCTGACCTGAACGTCGAGCTGCGCGAGGCCGTCACAGGCATCCTCATAGAGGAAACCGCGGCTGGACGCCTCGACGCGATGATTGCGGCGCTGCCGGTGGAACACCGGGCGCTGGTCGTCGAGCCGCTGTTCGAGGACCGTTTCTTCCTCGCTGTACCAGGCAACGACCCTGAATTCATCAACCCGCCAGTGCCCCCGGAGAGCCCTGCACTCGACAGGTTGATGCTGCTGGAAGAAGGCCACTGCATGCGCGAGCAGGCGCTGGCGGTGTGCACCAATGCCCGCCCGGCGGCAATTGCCAACTACGGTGCGACCAGCCTGACAACGCTCCTGCAGATGGTCGCGCACGGCCAGGGGGTGACGCTGATTCCGGAGATGGCCGTCACCGCCGGTCCGCAGATACCGGAGCTCAAGGTCGTGCCGTTTGCCGAGCCGACGCCCTTGCGGAAGATCGCGCTGGCATGGCGACGCAATTCGAGCCGCCAGGACGACTACGAGGCGGTTGCGGGCATCATCCGCGACGTCGCGTCTTCAGCGAAGCAAGTGCAGTGCTAGCGCGGCCCAGAGTACAATGACCGCTACGAATCCGACGAGGAAGGCCGGCTGACGATAGCGGATCCGGTTCGAGGTGACGTGGATGAAGGCGTGCAGGTAGCGCGAGATCGCGAACAGCCACGCAACCACAAGGACGAAAGTCCCGACACCGCCCGTTTCGTAGAGTGCGAGGCAGGCGATGTGGAAGAGCGGCGGCAGCTCAGTCTGGTTGGCGAGGCTGTTGCGAACGAACAGGCTCTGCGGCGGCTCCTCTCTGTTCTCCCGGAACTGGGAAATCTTCGCAGCGCCCTGCTCTACCGCCTGCTTGCGGCGCAGCCCCAGCAGGGCATAGAGGCAAATGACCAGCACCACATGAGCGATCATCGGCCAGAATATCGCGGTCTGTTGCATGACTTGCCTCCCCTAGCACGCGCCTCTCTAAGCTAGCGGTCGCGGCGGGAACGGCAATGCACGCCGCGGATTATTTCCCGGCCGCCAGCCGCAGCGGCTGCACGACAGAGTCGCGGCTCTGCTTCTTGCGGTAGAGGTGGCTGTCCGTCTGCGCGACAAGATCGCGGAACGACATGTTCGGCTTGCAGATCTGATGGCCGAGCGAAATCGAAAGGCAGATATCTGCCTCGCCGTTACGGGCGCGGAAGTTGCGTGCCGCCGCATCATTGACCGCGGCTGGCAGCGCATCGACATCGCGGATGCCGCCCGGGACGAAGGCGCAGAACTCGTCGCCGCCCATCCGCGCGATCAGGCTTTCCTCGCCCAGCACCTGCTTCAGCGCATCCGCCGCCGCAATAATCGCGTCGTCGCCGGCGAGATGGCCATACCGGTCGTTGATCGTCTTGAGGTAGTCCAGATCGGCGATGATGAAACTGCCGCCGATCCTGTGTCCACAGGCGGTTTCGAACTGCTCGATGAAGCTGCGCCGATTGAGGACGCCGGTCAGCGGATCGGTGTTGGCCCTGCGGGCGAGCCGGCTCGTCTCCCTCAAGAGCCTGCGGTAGGACAGCTCGAGACGTTCCAGCCGGCTGAACCAGACGAAACTGATCGGAGCCGCGATCATGAGCGGCAGCATGATACGAACCGCGACGGTGAGGTGGTCAGCTTCGACACCCAGGATCCAGCGTACGCCGGTCGAGATGCCGATCGACGCTGCTGCCGCGATCAGAGTAACCTGAGCTGTGCGAACCAGTACGGACCGCGAGAACCCTGCAAACTTCACGGGGACTTACTCAATGCATTGGGCCCGGGGCGCACGCGCGCGGCGGGGCGTTTCGGTTAGCAATGTCGAAGAGTTACCGGCAGCGGCGAAAAGCTCCGCCGCTGCCGGTTGCAGAATTTAGTCGACTGGAACGGCGTGCGCCGGTCTCAGATGCCGCCCGGATAATTCGGGCTCTCGCGGGTGATGGTCACGTCGTGTGCGTGACTCTCGCGCAGACCCGCATTGGAGATGCGGACAAAGGTCGCGCGGGTGCGCAGGTCGGGCAGCGTGGCCGCGCCGACATAGCCCATCGCCGCCTTAAGGCCGCCGACCAGCTGATGCAGGACGCCGGCAACCGGGCCCTTGTACGGAACCTGGCCCTCGATGCCTTCCGGCACGAGCTTCAGCGTGTCGCGCACTTCCGCCTGGAAGTAGCGGTCAGCCGAGCCGCGCGCCATCGCGCCGACCGAGCCCATGCCGCGATACGCCTTGAACGAGCGACCCTGGTGCAGGTAGACCTCGCCCGGGCTTTCCTCGGTGCCTGCGAGCAGCGAGCCGATCATCGCGCCGACCGCGCCGGCCGCGAGGGCCTTGGCAAGGTCGCCCGAGAATTTGATGCCGCCGTCGGCGATGATGCCGATGCCGTACTTGTCTGCTTCCTCGACCGCCGACATGATGGCCGACAACTGCGGAACGCCGACGCCCGCGACGATGCGGGTGGTGCAGATCGAGCCAGGCCCAATGCCGACCTTGACGCCGTCAGCGCCGGCTTCGATCAGGGCGCGGGTGCCTTCGGCGGTCGCGACGTTGCCGGCGAGGATGCGCACCGAGTTCGACAGCTTCTTGGCGCGGGTGACCGCGTCGAGCACGCGCTGCGAGTGGCCGTGGGCGGTGTCGATGACGAGGAGGTCGACGCCCGCGTCGATCAGGCGCTCAGCGCGCTCGAAGCCGTCGTCACCAACGCTGGTCGCAGCAGCAACGCGCAGGCGACCCTGGGCGTCCTTGGCGGCGTTCGGGTTGAGCTGCGACTTCTCCATGTCCTTGACGGTGATGAGACCGACGCACTGGCCGGCATCATCAACGACGAGGAGCTTTTCGATGCGGTGCTGGTGGAGAAGACGCTTGGCCTCGTCCTGGGCGACGTTTTCCTTCACGGTGACGAGGTTCTGATGCGTCATCAGCTCCCGCACCTTCTGGTTCGGGTCGGACGCGAAGCGAACGTCACGGTTGGTGAGGATGCCTACCAGCTTGCCGGTGGTGTGACCGCCCTTGCCGCCGTTCTCGACGACCGGAATGCCGGAAATGCCGTGCTCGCGCATCAGCGTCTGCGCATCGCCCAGCGTTGCGTCCGGGCCGATCGTCAGCGGATTGACGACCATGCCGCTCTCGAACTTCTTGACCTGGCGGACCTGCTCGGCCTGCTCTTCGGGGGTGAAGTTGCGGTGGATGACGCCGATACCACCCGCCTGGGCCATCGCGATGGCGAGGCGTGCGTCGGTCACCGTATCCATCGCCGCCGAAAGAATCGGGATGTTGAGCTCGATGTCGCGAGCAATGATGGTCGACACGTTGGTCTGGCCCGGCATCACTTCCGAGTGGGCGGGCTGCAACAGCACGTCGTCGAAGGTTAGTGCCAGGGCACCGGTTGCGGTCTCGATGATTTTTGCCATTGCCGATCCTCGTATCTGCGGATGCGCGGGAGGAGCCCGCGACCCTCTGGCCGGCGGCGACTCCGATACTTCCCTTTCAGGATGGCAAGGGCTGGTATCACGCGGATCGCGGAAAGGAAAGCGTCCTTGCGTCAGATAAGCTATGCAGAAAGCGTACGGCTCACAGCATCTGTCCAGCCGGAGAGCTTTTTCTTGCGCAGCGCAGGATCCATCGACGGCGTGAAACGGCAGTCGAGAGCCCACTTGTGCGAAAATTCCTCTGCATCCGGCCACACGCCCGCGCGCGAACCAGCAAGCCAGGCAGCGCCCAGCGCCGTTGTCTCGAGAATCGTCGGCCGATCCACAGGTGCGTCAAGAAGGTCAGCCAGACGCTGCATCGTCCAGTCGGAGGCGACCATGCCGCCATCGACTCGCAGAACGGTGTCCGACGGGCGGGCCTTCCAGTCCTTGTGCATCGCGACCAGCAGGTCATAGGTCTGGTACGCAACCGATTCGAGCGCCGCGCGCGCAAACTCCGCCGGGCCGGAATTGCGGGTAAGGCCAAAGATCGCGCCGCGCGCGTCCGCATCCCAGTGCGGCGCACCGAGCCCCACGAAGGCCGGCACGAGGTAGACGTTCTGCGTTTCGTCGGCCTCAGCGGCAAGCTCGCCGCTTTCCGAGGCCTTGCCGATCACCTTGATCCCGTCGCGCAGCCACTGCACCGCCGCACCGGCGATGAAGATCGAGCCTTCCAACGCATAGGTCGTCCTGCCGTTGAGGCGATAGGCGATCGTCGTCAGCAGGCGATTCTTTGAGCGCACCAGCTTCTCGCCGGTGTTGAGCAGCGCGAAGCAGCCGGTGCCGTAGGTCGACTTCATCATGCCCGGCTTGAAGCAGGCCTGACCGATCGTCGCCGCCTGCTGGTCGCCCGCAACGCCGAGGATCGGGATTTCCGCCCCGAACAGCGCCTTCTCGGTCACGCCAAAGTCGGCCGCGCAGTCCTTCACTTCGGGCAGCATCGCGCTCGGGATATCGAGGATCTTGAGAAGCTCGGCGTCCCAGTCGTTCGTCTCGATGTTGTAGACGAGCGTGCGCGAGGCGTTGGTGGCGTCCGTCACGTGTGCCTTACCGCCGGTCAGCCGCCAGATCAGGAACGAGTCGATGGTGCCGGCGAGAAGCTCGCCCTTCTCGGCGCGCTTCCTTGCTCCCTTCACCTTGTCGAGCAGCCAGGCGATCTTGGTGCCGGAGAAATACGGATCGAGCAGAAGGCCGGTCTTCTTGGTGAACTTCGGCTCCAGCCCCTGCTTCTTCAGCTTCTCGCACATGCGCGCGGTACGGCGGTCCTGCCAGACGATGGCGTTGTGGATCGCCTTGCCGGTCGCCTTGTCCCAGATGACGACCGTTTCCCGCTGGTTGGTGATGCCGATCGCCGCGACGTCGGAGGCCTCGAGCTTCGCGTCCTTCAGCGCCTTCTTCACCGACCAGACGGTGGTGTCCCAGATTTCCTCCGGGTCGTGCTCGACCCAGCCGGAGGCCGGATAGTGCTGGGTGAATTCCTTCTGGCCGATCGCCACGATCTGCATCTTGCCGTCGAAGATGATCGCGCGGCTGGAGGTGGTGCCCTGGTCGATGGCGAGAATGTATCCGCCCATGTCTCCTCCCGGCCCGTCCCGGCGGGCATTGTCTGATCGTGAAAGGCGCGCGGGCCGCTCAGCCCCGCAAATTCGAAAGTGACGCGAAAATTATCTGAAAGACAAAGGAAATCAAGGCGTCCTGACCGCCTCGGTCCCCAGCTTGTTCGTCTCGATCAGCTGCACTTCGGCCTCAACGCAGACCCTGCGCACGGCATCCACGGTGCACTCGTCGGTGATGAAGGTGTTCACCTGTGAGATGTGGCCGATACGAACCGGTGCGGTCCGCTCGAATTTGGTCGAGTCGGCGACGAGGATGACGTGGCGCGCATTGGCGAGGATCGCCTGCGCGACCTTCACCTCGCGAAAGTCGAAATCGAGCAGCGCCCCGTCATGGTCGATGGCCGAGGTGCCGATCACGGCATAGTCCACCTTGAACTGGCGGATGAAGTCGACGGCCGCCTCGCCGACAATGCCGCCATCCGAACCGCGCACGACGCCGCCGGCGATCACCACCTCGATCGAGGGGTAGACGCGCATCCTGTTGGCGACGTTGATGTTGTTGGTGATGACCATCAGCCCCTTGTGGTCGAGAAGCGCGTTGGAGACGGCTTCCGTGGTGGTGCCGATGTTGACGAACAGCGAGGCGCTGTCGGGAATGATCTTCGCCGCGGCGCGGCCGATCGCATCCTTTTCGTCGGCTGCGATCTTGCGCCTCGCCTCGTACTGGACGTTCTCGATGCCGGACGGGAACAGCGCGCCGCCATGAATGCGCGAAAGCAGCCGGCGGTCGCACAGCTCGTTCAGGTCCTTGCGAATTGTCTGCGGCGTCACGCCAAAATGTGCCGAGAGCTCTTCGACCAGCACGCGGCCATTATCCTTGGCCAAACGGATGATCTCTGCATGACGCGGTGGCAGATACATGCGGCTCCCTCTGTTTTCGCTTTTTTTGCGCAGCTTAGCCAAAAGCGAAAGCGAAGGATAGCGCATTGAACGTAAGGTAAAGCAGACAGCCGGTCAGTCCCCTGGCTGTCTGCGAAAGTTCTATTCGGCCGCCTGTGCCGGCTTGATGACGCCGCGGCGGATCTGGTCTTCCTCGATCGACTCGAACAGGGCGCGGAAATTTCCCTCGCCGAAGCCCTCATCGCCCTTGCGCTGGATGAATTCGAAGAAGATCGGGCCGATGACGGTCTTCGAGAAGATCTGCAACAGGATCTTGGTCATGCCGCCATTCACAACGCCCTCGCCGTCGATCAGGATGCCGTGCTTCTTCATCCGCTCGATCGGCTCCTGGTGGCCGCGCACGCGCTCATGCGAACGCTCATAGTAGGTGTCCGGCGGACCCGGCATGAATTTGAGGCCATTCTCCGCCAGCTTGTCGGTCGCGTCGTAGATTTCCTCGGTGCCGACGGCGATGTGCTGGATGCCCTCGCCCTTGTATTTGCGAAGGTATTCCTCGATCTGGCTGGTGTCGTCCTTCGACTCGTTGAGCGGAATGCGGATCTTGCCGCAGGGCGAGGTGATCGCGCGGCTGACGAGGCCGGTGATACGCCCGTCGATGTCGAAGTAGTGGATCTGACTGAAGCCGAACAGGTTGCGGTAGAAGTCCCACCACTTGTCCATATTGCCGCGATAGACGTTATGGGTCAGGTGGTCGAGATAGTAGAAGCCAACGCCCTCGGGCTTCGGGTCACGCTCGCCCAGCCACTCGAACTCGGCATCATAGGCCGACCCCTTCTCGCCGTACTTGTCGACGAAGTAGAGCAGCGAACCGCCGATGCCGACGATAGCCGGCACGTCGAGCGCCTTGTCGTTGCCAAGGTAAGGCTGGGCGCCACGTGCCACCGCATGCTCGAAGGCATGCTTCGCATCCACCACGCGCCAGGCCATCGACGGCGCGCAGGGGCCGTGCTCTTCGACAAAGCGCATGGCGTGCGAACCGGGCTCAGCATTGATGAGGTAGTTGATGTCGCCCTGGCGCCAGAGGGTGATGTTCTTCGTCCGGTGACGGGCAACCTTCGTGTAGCCCATGCGGGCGAATAGATCCTCGAGCTTTCCGGACTCAGGATGGGAAAATTCCACAAACTCAAAGCCATCCGTACCGGCTGGATTTTGTTCTGATATGACGGCCGGCGGCGCGTCGTGTGGAAACGGTCCCATCCTGGCTCCTCCCTGAGCGAGTCCGAAAGATGAGGGAAGCATAACACCTGCCCCATGCGAGGTGCTTGCATACTCATGCCTGGATGCGGCACTCTGTGCACGGATCGTGCATCAGGGAGGAGGAAGCAGCCATGTCCGCGCAACTTGACGAATTCGACCGCAAGATCCTGTCGCTATTGCAGGACGACGCGCGCCTCACCAACAACGACCTGTCGGAGCGCGTGAACCTCTCGCCGTCGCAATGCTCACGGCGCCGGCAGCGGCTAGAAGAGGAAGGGCTTATCCGCGGCTACCGCGCCGTGCTCGACCGCGAGCGGCTCGGCTTTCCGCTGGTCAACGTCATTTCGGTGACACTGGCGACGCACAACCGCGACAATGCGCGGCGCTTTGCGGAACTATTGGAACGGCTACCGGAGGTGCAGGAGGCGCACGCGCTCACCGGCGAAATGGACTACATCCTGAAGGTGGTCACGCCCGACCTGAAGTCGCTGGCGACCTTCGTCAACGACGTCCTTCTGCCGCACGACTCCGTGCAGCACGTGAAGACGGCGATCGTCCTGCAGACGCTGAAGGAAACGGGCGCGCTGCCGATCTGACAGCGCGCGAATAGGATCAGCCCTGAAGCTGCTCGACCAGCGCGTAGAGGTTGGTGCAGCGGGTGCCGGAACGGCAGTAGGCGAGAACCGGCTTCGGCAGCTCGGCCAGCGCCACCTTCTGGTCGGCGACGTTCTCGTCGGTGATGTGGCCGCTGATGACCGGGATGTAGCGGAACTCAAGGCCAGCCTCGGACGCAGCCGCGGCAATCTCGTCATGTGGGACGGCGCCGTCCTCGGAGTCCGGACGGTTGGCGATGATGCTCTTGAACCCGGCTTCCTTGATCTGCGCCACGTGCTCGATGGCGATCTGCGGCGAGACGAAATAGTCCTCGGTGATCTGACGGAATTCCATGGCGGTCCCTTCGATTTCGGTTGGGCTCCATCTAGTTGTGCATCATGCCTTTGCCAAGGCAAAGCACGTTCATGGGACGCGCCAAAGTGGAAAAACGTTCCCGCCGCGGCGGCGCTACCATGCGTCAGCGGGAAAAGCTTCCGCCCTCGACCGCCAGTTTGCGCAGCAAAGGCGCAGGCTCGAACACCTTTTCGCCGGTCTTTCCGCGCCAGTGGTCGAGCCGCTCGACGATCTTCGAGATGCCTTCGAGGCCAGCCCAGAACATCGGCCCGCCCTTGCCAATGGGGAAGCCGTAGCCGTTGACCCAGACGACGTCGATATCCGACGCGCCGGCGGCAATGCCCTCCTCGAGTATGCGTGCACCCTCGTTCACCAGCGGGTAGAGCGTACGTTCGAGGATTTCCTGGTCGGAGATTTCACGGCGCTCGATACCCTGCGCCTTCGCCGTCTCCTCGATCAGTCGCGCGACCTCCGCATCCGGCTCCGGCGTGCGCGAACCTTCCGTGTAGCGGTAGAAGCCGCGGCCGGTCTTCTGGCCGAAATGGCCGTCGTCGGCGAGCGCATCGGCGATCAGCGCGCGCTGGCCGAGCACCTTGCGCTTGCGCCAGCCGATGTCGAGGCCCGCCATATCCATCATCGCGAACGGGCCCATCGGGAAGCCAAACTCGGTGAATACACGGTCGACCTGCTGCGGCGAAGCGCCTTCTAGCAGCAGCGGCTCGAGTTGATTGCCGCGGGCGGTCAGCATGCGGTTGCCGACGAAGCCCTGGCAGACGCCGACGACCACCGAGACCTTGCCGATCTTCCGGGCAACATCGAGCGCGGTTGCGATCACATCCGACGCGGTCTTCGCTGCGCGAACGACCTCCAGCAGCTTCATCACGTTTGCCGGCGAGAAGAAGTGGAGGCCGAGCACGTCCTGCGGCCGGCTGGTCACGGCAGCGATCTCGTTGACGTCGAGATAGGAGGTGTTGGTGGCAAGCACCGCACCGGCCTTCGCCACCTCGTCGAGCTTGCGGAAGACGTCGTGCTTGACCGCCATGTCCTCGAACACGGCCTCGATGATGAGGTCGCAATCGGCGAGCGCGCGGTAGTCTGTGGCGCGGGCAAGGCGCAACAGGCGGTTCTGCCGCTCCTCGTCCGATAGCGAACCGCGCGCGACGGAAGACGCGTAGGTCTTCTCGATGTTGGCGAAGCCGCGGTCGAGCGCCTCGTCGCTCATGTCGAGTACGACGACCTCGAAGCCGCCATTGGCGAAGGCCATGGCGATGCCGCCGCCCATCAGGCCAGCGCCGATGACCCCAACCTTCTTCACCGGGCGAACAGGCGTCTCCTTGCCGATGCCGTCGACCTTGGCCGCTTCCCGCTCGGCGAAGAACAGGTGGCGCTGCGCACGCGACTGGTCGCCCGAAACGAGCCGCAGGAAGGTCTCGCGCTCGGCCCTCAGCGCCTCATCGAACGGCATGGTGATGGCATTGCGCACAGCCTGCGCCGCCGCAACAGGTGCTTCCAACCCGCGCGATTTTTTCGTCAGGGCAGCGACGGCTGCATCGAAGGCTTCGAGGTTTGCGGCCTTCAACAGATCGTCACGCTCGCGAACTGCCTTATGCTGCCCCTGCCCTGCCTTGTCCCTTGCGAAAGCGATCGCCGTGGCGACGAGGTCATTTTCCGCGACAGCATCGATGATGCCGTATTCCAGCGCCTTCGCTGCACCGACCGGGTTGCCGGAGACGATCAGCTCGACCGCCTTTTCCGGCCCTGTCAGGCGCGGCAGACGCACCGTGCCGCCGGAGCCCGGGATGAGTCCAAGCTTCACCTCGGGAAGGCCAACCTTCGCCGCCTTGTCCGCGACGCGATAGTGGCAGGCGAGCGCAAGCTCCAGCCCGCCGCCCAGCGCGCTGCCGTGGATCGACGCAATGACCGGCTTCGACAGAGCCTCGAGCTGCGTGCAGAGCTGCGGCAGCGTCGGTTCGGCCAGCGCCACGGGCGTGCCGAATTCGCTGATGTCCGCCCCGGAGACGAAGGTGCGGCCGGCGCAGGTGAGCACGATCGCCTGAACACCGTCGTCACGATCGAGTTCTGCCAGCGCATCGCGCAGCGGCCCGCGCATGCGAAAGCTCAGAGCGTTGACCGGCGGGTTGTCGATGGTGACGACGACGATACCGCCGTCGCGTGCAACCGTGACCAGATTTTCCATTCGCTTCTCCTCCCCTTCGCGAATGCGCCGTCAGGCGCTTACTGCCAGCCGATTTCCTTCAGGAAACCGGTGATCAGCGCGATGGTCTGCTCCGGCTGTTCGACGCAGGGGATGTGCCCCGCGCCGTTGACGATCTCGAAGCGCGAGCCTTCGATCAGGTTCGCGGTGGTGCGAACAAGATCTGGCGGCGTCGAGCCGTCCTGGTCGCCGACGATGCACAGCACCGGCAGCTTCAGCATAGAGGTGGAGGCGGTGAGGTCCGCGTCGCGCAGCGCGGCGCAGGTGCCCGCATAGCCGTCGACCGGCGTGCGGGTGAGCATGTTGGTGTAGCCGGCGAAGTCCGGGTTTTCCGGAGAGCGGTAGCCGGGGGTGAACCAGCGTTCCATGATCGCGTCACCGATCGAGGCAATGCCGTTGGCATTGACGGCGTCGATGCGCGCGTTCCAGGCCTCGGTGGTGCCGATCTTGTGCGCCGTGTCGCAAAGGACCAGCGCCTTGACGAGGTCAGGACGCGCAGCGGCGATGCCCTGGGCGATCATGCCGCCGACGGAGAGGCCGACGACCACCGCCTGTTTCACGCCAAGATGGTCGAGCAGCGCCGCAAGGTCGCTGACGTGGTCGCCCATCCGGTAGGGCTGCGGCGTCGCCTCCGACAGGCCGTGGCCGCGCTTGTCGTAGAGCACCACGCGGTAGTTGGGCTCCAGCGCCGCGCTCACCTCGTTCCAGATACGGAAGTCCGTGCCGAGCGAGTTGGAGAACACCACCGTCGGGCCATCCGCCCTGCCACGGACTTCATGATGAAGGACGACGCCGTTGACGCGCGCGAATGCCATTCCAAACCTCCGAACTGAAACGTGTTTCGGGAGTAGGTCGAATGGCGGAAGCGGTCAATCGGCCAACGCCGAATTCTCCGTGCGATCGAGTGCGCCAAGGTCGAGTTCGTCCGGCAGCGGCGCGAAATAGGCGTCAACGGCCTCCTGGCTCACGTCGGTCAGCTCCGCAGGTTGCCACTTCGGCGAGTGGTCCTTGTCGATGATCACGGCGCGCACGCCCTCGTAGAAGTCGGCGCCCTTCTCGACGCGCGAGACGATGCGGTATTCGATGCGCATGCACTCCTCGAAGTCGACCTTCGCGCCCTCCTGCATCTGGCGCAGCGCGATCTTCAGGCTGTTCGGGGATTTCGAGCGGATGGTCGCCGCTTGCTTTTCGGCCCACTCGCCGCCTTCGTCGTCGAGACGTTCGAGGATTGCCTCGACCGTATCGGCCGAGAAGCAGCGGTCGATGACCTCCCGCATCTGCGCGACCGACGATTCACTTGTCGCCATGACGAAGGCGGGGATGGTCTCGTCGGGGTTGCCCTCCTCGCACAGCGCATCGGTCAGCGCCGGAATGTCGGCGGAGGCGACCGCATGCGTGGCAAAGCCGGCCCACAGCGCGTCGGTCTGGCCAAGCCGCGAGGCAGTCAGCGCAAGCCAGGTGCCGACCTTTCCCGGCATGCGCGGCAGGAAGTAGGTGCCGCCGACATCCGGGAAGAAGCCGATGCCTGTCTCGGGCATCGCGAACATCAGCTTTTCGGTCGCCACGCGATGGCTCCCGTGAACCGACAGGCCGACGCCGCCGCCCATGCAGATGCCGTCGAGCAGCGCGACATAGGGCTTCGGATAGGACTTGATGTAGGCGTTGAGGCGATATTCGTCGCGGTAGAAGGCGCGCATGGCCGGATCGCCCGCCCTGCCCCAGTCATGCAACTGGCGGATGTCGCCGCCGGCGCAGAAGGCCTTTTCGCCCTCGCCGCGAATCACGACGAGATCGACGTCGGGATCGGAAGCCCACTCGATGAGCTGCGGGTGCATCAGCGCCACCATTTTCGCATTCAACGCATTCAGCGCCTTCGGGCGATTGAGTGTGATGAGGCCGGCCCGCCCGCGCTTCCCGAACAGGATCTCCGCTTCGTCGTTCATGCTGATCACTCCCTTATGCGTGCCGAGCATAATCTGGATGTGGTCAGATGAAAGGCAACTCTTGGTTGTAAAATGAGGGAGGCCGACGCCGGCAGGTCATGCCGGCGTCCCCCGGAAACGTAGCGCCCCGCTACGCGTTCCGACGTTTGCCTTCCATCAGGTCGAGCACCCCGCGCGCTGCGTCAAGCACGTTGGTACCCGGCCCAAAGACGGCGGCGACGCCATGATCCAGCAGGTATTTGTAATCCTGCCGGGGCACGACGCCTCCGACCACGACGATCACATCCGTCGCGCCCCGCGACTTCAGTGCGTCAACCAGTTGCGGCGCGAGCGTCTTGTGGCCGGCCGCGAGCGAGGACATGCCGACGACATGAACCTTGCTGGCGACGGCGAGCTCGGCCGCCTCCTCCGGTGTCTGGAACAGCGGCCCGGCAACGACATCGAAGCCGATGTCGCCGAAGGCCGATGCGATGATCTTTGCGCCACGATCGTGGCCGTCCTGGCCGAGCTTGGCGACGAGTACCTTCGGGCGCTCGCCCAGCGTCTGCGTCAGGCCGTCGATGCGGTCGACCAGCGTCTGGTATTCCGGCTCGCCCTGGTAGGCGGCGCCGTAGACCTTCTTCACGACCTTCGGCTCGGCGGCATGGTCGCCGAACGCCTCGCGCATCGCGTCGGAGATTTCGCCGAGCGTCGCACGGGCGCGGGCTGCCTCAACGGCCGCCTCGAGAATGTTCCCCTTGCCGCTGCGCGCGACCTCACGAAGGTTCGCAAGCGCCTCTTCCCAGCGCTTCGGGTCGCGCTGGCGG
This sequence comes from Aminobacter sp. J41, assembly GCF_000526635.1. Lineage (GTDB taxonomy): Bacteria > Pseudomonadota > Alphaproteobacteria > Rhizobiales > Rhizobiaceae > Aerobium. The sequence goes on along the minus strand of NZ_JAGL01000042.1, from coordinate 8,055 downwards.
CGAACCCGCTCAATGCGGGCGATCTGCGCCTCGCGCACCGCCTTGTTATCGACCTCGAGAATATCGAGCTCGTCCTCACTCTCGAGCCGGTACTTGTTGACGCCGACGATGACCTCGTCGCCGCGGTCGATCGCCGCCTGCTTGCGGGTCGCGGCTTCTTCGATCAGCCGCTTCGGCAGGCCCTCGATGACGGCCTTGGTCATGCCGCCCATCGCCTCAATTTCCTCGATCAGCGCCCAGGCCTTTTCGGCCAGTTCGTTGGTAAGGCTCTCGACGTAGTAGGAGCCGGCGAGCGGGTCGACGACCTTGGTCACGCCCGTCTCATGCTGCAGGATCAGCTGCGTGTTGCGGGCAATGCGCGCCGAGAATTCGGTCGGCAGCGCAATCGCCTCGTCGAGCGCGTTGGTGTGCAGCGACTGGGTACCGCCAAGCGCGGCCGAGAGCGCCTCATAGGCGGTACGGATCACGTTGTTGTACGGATCCTGCTCCTGCAGCGACACGCCCGAGGTCTGGCAGTGCGTGCGCAGCATCAGCGACGACGGCTTCTTCGGCTCGAACTCTTCCATGATACGCGACCACAAGAGGCGCGCGGCGCGCAGCTTGGCGATCTCCATGAAGAAGTTCATGCCGATGGCGAAGAAGAACGACAGGCGGCCGGCGAAGTCGTCGACGTTGAGGCCCTTCTTGAGCGCCGCGCGGACATATTCGCGACCGTCGGCCAGCGTGAAGGCGAGCTCCTGCACCAGCGTCGCCCCGGCCTCCTGCATGTGGTAGCCGGAGATCGAGATCGAGTTGAACTTCGGCATCTCCTTGGCCGTGTACTCGATAATGTCCGCAACGATGCGCATCGAGGGTTCCGGCGGGTAGATGTAGGTGTTGCGGACCATGAACTCCTTGAGGATGTCGTTCTGGATGGTCCCGGAGAGCTTTTCTCGCGGCACGCCCTGCTCTTCACCCGCGACGATGAAGCTGGCGAGGATCGGGATAACCGCGCCGTTCATGGTCATCGACACGGAAATCTCGCCGAGCGGGATGCCGTCGAACAGGATCTTCATGTCCTCGACGGAGTCGATCGCAACGCCCGCTTTGCCGACGTCGCCGACGACGCGCGGGTGGTCGCTGTCATAGCCACGGTGGGTGGCGAGGTCGAACGCGACCGAAACGCCCTGCTGACCGGCAGCCAGCGCCTTGCGGTAGAAGGCGTTAGACTCCTCCGCAGTCGAGAAGCCGGCATACTGGCGGATGGTCCATGGCCGGCCGGCATACATGGTCGCGCGCGGCCCGCGCACGAACGGCTTCAAGCCCGGCAGCGAGTCGAGGTGACCGATGCCCTGCAGGTCGTCGGCGGTGTAGAGCGGCTTGACCGGAATGCCTTCCGGCGTGTTCCACACCAGCGTGTCCGGGTCGCGCTTGATCTCCTTCTCGGCAAGCGCGCGCCACTTCTCGAGGTCGGGATTGGTCATGACACGCTCCCCTGGTTTGAAGAAGTCAAAAGCTTTGCGGTGGCGGCGTGATACCCCCACCCCTTACCCCTCCCCACAAGGGGGAGGGGGACCTTGTTGCCAAGTGCAGTTCTGGAAAGCGTTCGCCTGGCTCTGGCGTAGCCCAACTCCCCTCCCCCTTGTGGGGAGGGGTAAGGGGTGGGGGTCAAGAGGAAGTTCATCACTCGAACTCCATGATCAGCTCATCGACGGCCAGGCTTGCACCCGGCTCGACGGCGATTTTCTTGACGATGCCGCGGCGCTCGGCGCGCAGCACGTTTTCCATCTTCATGGCCTCGACGGTCGCGAGCGCCTGACCTTCCTGAACCTCGTCACCTTCCTTGACCGCGATCGATGTGATGACGCCTGGCATCGGGCAAAGCAGCATCTTCGAGGTATCCGGCGGAAGCTTGACCGGCATCAGCCTTGCAAGCTCGGCAACGCGCGGGGTGCGCACGTGCACCTTCTCGTCGATGCCGCGCCAGCGCAGGCGAAAGGCGGAGTTGACCGCCTGGGCCTTCACGCCGATGCGCCTGCCGTTGACGAGGAAGTGCGCGTGGGTGCGGCCCGGCAGCCAGTCCGAGGTGACGGCAAGCGTCTCACCATCCTCGAAGCTGACGACCGTGCGCGATGCGTCGTCCTTGATCGTCACCGGGATCCACTGGCCGGCGAAGCTGACCACCCATTCGTGGCCGACCTTGCGGGCGTGGTTGGCAAGCGTGCCGGAAATCAGCACCGCGCGGCGCTGCGAGCGGAAGTTGATGAAGGCAGCAACAGCCGTGAGAACGCGCGAGGCCTCCGCGTCCGGCTGGACGCCGGCAAAGCCCTCCGGCCACTCCTCGGCGATGAAGGCGGTGGTCAGCCGGCCTTCCCTGAAGCGCGGGTGCTCCATAACCGCCGACAGGAAGGGCAGGTTGTGGCCGATGCCTTCGACCTCGAAGTCGTCCAGCGCCTGCGACATCGCCGCCACCGCCTTGTCGCGGGTCGGCGCCCAGGTGCAGAGCTTGGCGATCATCGGGTCGTAGTACATCGAGATCTCGCCGCCCTCGAATACGCCCGTGTCGTTGCGGATGATCGTGCCGTCGTCCTGCGCGCCCTCTTCCGGCGGCCGATAGCGCGTCAGGCGGCCGATCGACGGCAGGAAGTTGCGGTACGGATCCTCGGCATAGAGGCGGCTCTCGATCGCCCAGCCATTGAGCTTGACGTCATCCTGGCCGAGCTTGAGCTTTTCGCCGGCCGCGACGCGGATCATTTCTTCCACGAGGTCGATGCCGGTGATGAGCTCGGTGACCGGATGCTCCACCTGCAGGCGGGTGTTCATCTCGAGGAAGTAGAAGTTGCGGTTGCCGTCGACGATGAACTCGACGGTGCCGGCCGAGTGGTAGCCGACGGCCTTCGCCAGCGCGACGGCCTGCTCACCCATCGCCTTGCGGGTCGCGGCGTCCAGGAACGGCGACGGCGCCTCCTCGACGACCTTCTGGTTGCGGCGCTGGATCGAACACTCGCGCTCGCCGAGATAGATGACGTTGCCGTGCTTGTCGCCCAGCACCTGGATCTCGATGTGGCGCGGCTGGGTGACGAACTTCTCGATGAAGATGCGGTCGTCACCGAACGACGACTTCGCCTCGTTCTTCGAGGACTGGAACCCTTCGCGGGCTTCCTCGTCGTTCCAGGCAATGCGCATGCCCTTGCCGCCGCCGCCGGCGGAGGCCTTGATCATCACCGGATAGCCGATGGAACTCGCAATACGCACGGCCTCGTCGGCATCCTCGATCAGGCCCATGTGGCCCGGCACGGTGTTCACCTTCGCCTCGGCCGCGAGCTTCTTCGAGGTGATCTTGTCGCCCATCGCCTCGATCGCGCGGACCGGCGGACCGATGAAGGTGACGCCTTCCTTCTCGAGCGCCTCGGCGAACTTCGAGTTCTCCGACAGAAAGCCGTAGCCCGGATGCACGGCATCGGCACCCGTTTGGCGGATCGCGTCGATGATCTTCTCGATGACGATGTAGGACTGGCTGGACGGCGCGGGGCCGATGTGGACCGCCTCGTCGGCCTGCTTCACATGCAGCGCGTCGCGGTCGGCATCCGAATAGACGGCGACCGTCTTGATGCCCAGCTTCTTAGCGGTGCGGATGACGCGGCAGGCGATTTCACCGCGATTGGCAATGAGGATCTTCTTGAACATTACAGGTCTCCAATCCTCACGGGCTCAGTCCCTGAACTTCTTTTCATAGGGCATGGTGATGATGGCTGATGCCGCCACCACGCCGCCGAAAACCGCGGCGAAGGGGACGACGAGCAAGAGGGTGCCAATGATCTGGTGCGACGAGCGGGCGATGCGGGTGCCGATGCCGCCCGCGTCGAACCAGATGATCGCGATCGCGACCAGCGCGCCCATCAACGCGCCGGCGGCGGCGTTCATTGCCAGGTACATCAGCATTTCGCGATGATCCCGACGGGCTGCTTCCGGTGTGAGCTTCGGCTTGTTCATCTCAAGACCTCGTCACAGCGGCATCGTGTCGTGCTTCTTCCAGGGCTGCTCCTGCTTCTTGGTGCGAAGCATCGCGAATGCCCTGGCGATGCGGCGGCGCGATGAATGCGGCATGATCACCCCGTCGATGAAGCCGCGCTCCGCCGCCTTGAACGGGTTGGCGAAGTTGACCTCGTACTCCTTGGTGCGCGCGGCGATTTTCTCGGCATCGCCGAGTTCCGAGCGGTACAGGATCTCGGTCGCGCCCTTGGCGCCCATCACCGCGATTTCGGCGGTCGGCCAGGCGTAGTTGATGTCGGCGCCGATGTGCTTGGAGGCCATGACGTCATAGGCGCCGCCATAGGCTTTGCGGGTGATCAGCGTGACCATCGGCACGGTTGCCTGCGAATATGCAAACAGCAGCTTCGCGCCATGCTTGATGACGCCGCCATATTCCTGCGCCGTGCCCGGCAGGAAGCCCGGCACGTCGACCAGCGTCAGGATCGGGATGTTGAAGGCATCGCAGAAGCGCACGAAGCGCGCGGCCTTGCGCGAGGAGTCGATGTCGAGACAGCCCGCGAGCACCATCGGCTGGTTGGCGACGACGCCGACCGTCTGACCCTCCATGCGCATCAGGCCGATGATGATGTTCTTGGCGTAGGCTTCCTGGATCTCGAAGAAGTCGCCCTCATCGGCTAGCGCGAGGATGAGCTCCTTCATGTCGTAGGGCTTGGTGGCCGAGTCCGGGATCAGCGTGTCGAGCTTCATGTCGATGCGCGCCGGATCGTCGTGGAACGGGCGCACCGGCGGCTTTTCGCGGTTCGACAGCGGCAGGAAGTCGAAAAGGCGGCGAACCTGCTCCAGCGCCTCGATGTCGTCGTCATAGGCGCCATCGGCAACCGAGGACTTCTGCGTATGCGTGCGCGCGCCGCCCAGTTCTTCGGCAGTGACGATCTCGTTGGTCACCGTCTTCACGACGTCCGGCCCGGTGACGAACATGTAGGAGGAGTCGCGAACCATGAAGATGAAGTCGGTCAGCGCCGGCGAATAGACCGCGCCGCCAGCGCACGGGCCCATGATCACCGAAATCTGCGGGATGACGCCCGAGGCTTCCGAGTTACGGCGGAAGACTTCCGCGTAGCCCGCAAGCGAGGCAACGCCTTCCTGGATGCGGGCGCCGCCGGAGTCGTTGAGACCGATGACCGGCGCGCCATTGCGCATCGCCATGTCCATGATCTTGCAGATCTTCTGCGCGTGGGTCTCGGACAGCGAGCCGCCGAGGACGGTAAAATCCTGCGAGAAGACGTAGACCATGCGGCCGTTGATGGTACCCCAGCCGGTGACGACGCCATCGCCGGGATACTGCTGCGCGGCCATGCCGAAATCCACCGCGCGGTGGGTCACGTACATGTCGTACTCTTCAAACGAGCCTTCATCGAGAAGAACCTCGATGCGTTCGCGCGCGGTCAGCTTGCCCTTGGCATGTTGTGCCGCGATGCGCTTCGGACCGCCGCCCTCCCAGGCTTTGGCGCGGCGCTCGGCCAGTTGTTCCAGTATTTCACGCATCAGCGGCAGCCTCGTCTTCTGTGATCTGGATCGTCTGCATCAGGAAACTTCTGCAACGACTATAGCGGATGGTTTGCCGGCTTGTGCGCTTAACGCTTCCGGGCCGGTCAGAAAACCCTTGAAAGGGCGCAAACGCGTAAAGTACAATTCGCAACATTGTAAATTGCGAAATTGCGAATGCAGCGATCCAAGCTCTTCATCGGCCGCAAGATCCGCGACCTGCGCGAAGCCAACCGCCTGACCCAGGCGCGGTTTGCCGAACGCATCGGCATCTCGACCAGCTATCTCAACCAGATCGAGAACAACCAGCGTTCTGTCTCGGCCGGTGTGCTGCTGTCACTTGCGGAAAACTTCCGGGTCGACATTTCCGAGTTCTCGGCGGGCGAAAGCGAGCGGCTGCTGTCGGCGCTGTCGGAGGCGATCAGCGATCCGCTGTTCGACACGTTCCGGCCGTCGCTGCAGGAAATGAAGATGGTGGTGCAGAATGCGCCGGGCTTTGCTCATGCGCTGATTGCCGCCCACGAGGCCTACCGGCGCAATTCGGAGCAGCTTGCGAGCGTCGACGACACTCTGGGCAGATCGGCTGCCGCCGAGCCCACCCCCTACGACGAGGTGCGCGACTTCTTTCACTTCGTCGACAATTACATCCACGACCTCGACATCGCCGCCGAGGACCTCGCGGCAAAGCTGGGCATCCCTGAGCGAGATCCTTCCGCCGCGCTGCCGGACTATCTCGAACGCCGGCACGGCATCCGCACCACCCGCGCCAGCACCGACGAGCAAGCGCTGCGCCGCTACGACCCCGACCGGAAGCTCCTCTATCTCGACCCGTTCTCGCCGGTCTCCACCCGCAGCTTCCAGACCGCGTTCCAGATCGGCACGCTGGAAATGACGTCGACGATCAACGCGGTCACAGAAAGCGCGGGCTTTCGCACGCCCGAGGCAAAGGCCATTTGCAAGATCGGCCTTGCCAACTATTTCGCCGGGGCGCTGATGATGCCCTACGAGGCGCTGATGGCGTCTGCCCGCGAGCTGCGCCATGACCTCGAATTGCTTGCCATGCGCTTCGGAGCCAGCGTCGAGCAGGTGTCGCACCGGCTGTCGACGCTGCAGCGGCCGGGCCGCAAGGGCATCCCGATCTTCTTCGCGCGCATCGACCGCGCCGGCAACATCACCAAGCGCCACAGCGCCGCCAAGCTTCAGTTCGCGCGCTTTGGTGCCGCCTGCCCGCTCTGGAACGTGCATCAGGCCTTCGAGCAGCCCGGCCGCATCATCCGCCAGCTCGCGGAGACCCCGGACGGAGTGCGCTACCTGTGCCTTGCCACCGAGATCAGCAAGGGCGGCGGCGGTTTTCGCGCGCCGCAGCGGCGCTATGCGATCGCCGTCGGCTGCGAGGTGACCCACGCGCGCGACTTCGTCTATGCCGACGACCTCGACATCGATAACCGCGCCGCCTTCGATCCGATCGGCATTTCCTGCCGCATCTGCGAGCGGGTCAACTGCACCCAGCGCGCCGTCCCGCCACTCAAGCGACGACTGGTGGTGGACCCGAATGTTCGGGGAGCGGTGCCGTACCGGCTCGATTGAGGGGCGTTCCTTCCTATGTGCGGGCGCGCCGCGCTTCACGAGCCCGCTGCACCATGCTTCGCATGGTCCCCCCATAAATGGGGGAGGATCCGGGCGTGCCGGTGGAGATGGAAGACGCAAGTGTCCGGCGACGGGCAATACATTCTCAAGCAAAGCCACGAAACCAGCTGATCAGTTCTCGACGCGACCGAACTGAAGGCCACGCCGGGGATCCTCCCCTGCGAAGCGGGGGAGGTGACGCCGAAGGCGGCGGAGGGGCTGCCGGGCACTGTCCAAGGTAGATGAGGAGCTCTAGACCTGCGCAATCGGCCCCACCCTTCGCGGAGCCGCGCAAGAAGGTAACGCCGCCCCTGTTCTTCCCCGCTGGTGAGCCGGAAACGTTCCGGCATGGATACCCCGGTCGAGCCGGGGTATGACGAGGTGGAAGCGCAACAAGAAACTGGCGAGACGAGTGCGACGTCACTGTCGGTAGTCGGTAACGTGAGACCGCGACACCAAAACCTCGTCATCCCCGCCAAGCCCGCGATGCGGGCGCGAGCAGGAGATCCATGCCTGAACATCTCCACCCCACCGGCAGTCGCGCACTCGCTGCCATGCTCATCCGTCGCCCTCCGGACCCTAGATGGTGTCCCACCGCGTGGTGTAACTGACGGCATTGGTCGCCGTGCTGTCCGGCTTGGCCGGGTTGGTCAGCGTGCTGCTACTGCTGGCAGGCTGATGAAGGGATCATCGCTCAATTGTCCGACGCTTTCCAGCGTCATGTAGCGGGCACGCTGAACGGCCCATTCATCGTTCTGTTCGAGCAGCAGGGCTCCGACGAGACGCACGATGGCGTCGTCATTCGGGAATATGCCGACGACATCGGTGCGCCGCTTGATCTCCCCGTTAAGGCGTTCGATCGGATTCGTGCTGTGAAGCTTGGCCCGATGCTCCTTCGGGAAGGTCATGTAG
>NZ_JAGL01000041.1 GCF_000526635.1 Aminobacter sp. J41 | reverse complement strand
CTGCTGTTCCATCTGCTGAGCACGCTCTACGAGCGCACCAGCGTCGTCATCACCACCAACCTCAGCTTCAGCGAATGGGCGACCGTCTTCGGCGACGCCAAGATGACGACGGCGCTGCTCGATCGGCTCACCCATCACTGCCACATCCTGGAGACCGGAAACGACAGCTTCCGCTTCAAGAACAGCTCTGCCCAGACCACACCGACAAAGAAGGAGAAAGCACCCACCTTGACTAAGTCCTGAGACCCAAACCATACATGAAGGCGGGTCACTTCTCGGCGAAAATCCCGGGTCAACTCTCAGCGGAAATCAACACCGTGTGGAACCGTGGCTATTTTGTGGCCACAACGTGACTGCCACAATGGACAAAAGTTGTTGGAACCAAAAATCGACAACCGTTACAATGAGTTAGGAAACGCCGACACTTTCGAACGACACGCTGCGTCAATCTGGAACTGTGGCACGTGGCAGCGCGAATTTGCCGCCTCAATTTGGGGCGAATATGGTGGGCCCGGAGGGACTCGAACCCCCAACCAAGCGGTTATGAGCCGCCGGCTCTAACCATTGAGCTACAGGCCCCACGTCGCTGAACTAGTTGGTTTTTGGCCGAGGCACAAGGTGTTCGCCGCAATCCCCGCATAATGAGTGAGTATCCGCCTGGTTTCAGGCACTCTTTCGGAGATCGACATGAACCGCAGATACTTGCCTCTCCTCCTCGCCGCCGCCCTCTCGGTTCCCTCCCTCGCCGCGGCGCAGGAGCCGCCACGGCCTCCGCACCAGCCGCGCATCCATGTCGCTGGCGAAGGTGAGGCATCGGTCGCACCGGACATGGCGATCGTCAGCCTGAGCGTCATGCGCGAGGCTGAAACCGCGCGCGAAGCGCTCGACCAAAATAACACGGCCATCGCTGAAGTGATCGCAGCCCTGAAAGAAGCCGGGATCGAGGCGCGTGATTTGCAGACCGCCGGCCTGCAGATCAACCCGCGCTACGTCTTCCCGCAGGACAATTCCGGCGAGCCGCCGCGGATCCAAGGCTACCAGGTGTCGAACACCCTCACCGTCCGCATCCGCGACATTTCCAAGGTCGGCGAGATCATCGACAAGTCGGTCTCGCTCGGCGTCAACCAGGGCGGAAGCATCAGCTTCACCAACAGCGATTCGTCAGCGACTGTGACCGAGGCGCGCAAGCGCGCGGTGAAGGATGCGGTCAGCCGCGCGACGACGCTGGCGGAAGCTGCCGGCGTGAAACTCGGGTCGATCGTCGAGATCAGTGAGCACTCGATGATGCCGCAGCCGATGCCGATCAGCGCGCGTGCATTCAAGATGGAAGCTGCCGCTGCCGATGCGGTGCCGGTGGAGGCCGGGGAAAACACTTACCGCGTACAGGTGAGCGTCACATTCGAGATCGCGCAGTAGCTAAAAGCGATCCGGGATCAACAGGCTGAGGCCGAATCCTGAATCAGTTTGTCCGGTAGTTGAATCACTTTCTCCGGAACGAAAAGCCCGGCATCGCTGCCGGGCTTTTTTGCTGGAGGATGGTGTCCCTGGCCTAACGGAGGGTCGGGCAGCCGTTAACGTTCGCGAAGGCGATCGTGTGGAAACGACGGCCGTGGCGGCGTCCCTCGACCTCGATCACACGGCGGTTCTCACGGACGACGGCAACGTCGCGAAGGCCCATGCGGCTCGCCTTGCGGACCGCCTCGCGCGGCGAGCAGTGGCCGCGGACGTGGTGGCGCGGCGGATGGTGACGGTCGGGACCGCGGAAGTCGCGGCGGTCGCGGTCGTTAAAGTGGAAGCCCACTCCGCCATTGCCGAAGCCGAGGTAGAAACCGCCGGTCTGCGCCTGCGCAGCGGACGGAATGGACGCGATGGCTCCGAGGCCGATCAGGGCGGAAAGAACTGCGGTCTTGGCGAATTTCATCATCAACATTCTCCTGTCGGGCTCAGTTTGTCCTGATTGGATGCCCGCATGATGGTTGAGCGAGGCTGAACGATCTCGGAACTCGTCGTTCATGTGCGGTTCATAATGATGAAAGAGGCACCAAGAGGGCCCTTAAGAGGCTAGAGTGTGCGTGCCCAGAATTGCATCGGCTTCGATGTTGCGTCGCTTTCCCCGATGTCCTTCCACGAGAACTCGCAGATGAGTCCCTCGACCTTCTGGTAGCCGCGCTTTGCCCAGAAGGCATCGAGCGGCTGGTAGTCCGCGGGTCGCAGCGGATGGTCAGCCGGCCGGATGACGGCGCAGAACACGCACTTTGAAAAGTCCTGGTCACGCGCTGCCCGTTCGCGCTCCTCGAAGAAGCGCACGCCGATCCCCTGCCCGCGATAGCCCTTCTGCAGCACCGATTCGCCGAAATAGAAATACTCGCTCGTGTCGAGGCCGCGGTCGGCGAACGGCTTGCCGAATTCCTCATGATGATCGGTCAGCGGCGAGGCCGTCGCCGCTCCGATGAGACGCGAGCCGTCCAGCGCACCAATCACCACCGCGCCCGGCGACTTCATGAAGGTCGACAGGTACTGACGCTCGTAGTCTATGTCGCCCTCGTAGAGGTAGGGGAAATCGCGAAAGACCTCGATCCGCAGCCGGGCGAGGTCGTCGAAGGCGGCTTCCGCCTCCGACCGGGTAAGCCGCCGAACGTCAGCCATCTCAGTCCTTCGAAACCTGTGCGATCCAGTCTTCGAGATTGTAGTAAGTCGTCACGCGCGAGATCAGGCCGTTGTCGATATCAAAGAAGATGCCGGCCGGCAGGACGTACTTCTGGCCCTTGGCTTCCGGCAGGCCCTCGGCAGTCTCGAGATAGGTGCCGTGGACGGTGAATTCCGCAGCCGCGCGTCCGCCACCCTGAGCGACCATGATGACGACGTCGGTCAGCTCCTCGCGGTAGTGCCGCTTCATCATGCCGTTGAACCAGCGGAACTTGTCCTTGCCGATCTCGCGGCCGCCCTGGTTGATGTCGTGCGCGACGTCTTCCGTCAGGCATGCCAGCATGCCCTCGCTGTCGCCCGCATTGAAGGCGGCGATGTAGCGCTCGATCAGGGCAAGGGTGTTGGCTTCAGTCATGAGGAATTCCCCTTCTCAGTATGATTCGCGGGGAACCATAGCGGCCGGGGAATTTATGCCAAGGGGCAAGCGGCCCCTACGGCTCCTCGTCCAGCATGTGCGCGAAGTAGTCCTCGGGCTCGGAAAGGTCGTCCTCGCTGGCGGTGACGCAGCCCTTGACCGAGATGCCGGCAACATGAACCGTCTCGCGGCTGCCGGACACGAGATGATGCCACCAGTAGAGCGGCTCACCATTGGCAACGAGGCGATAGGCGCAGGTCTTTGGCAGCCAAGTGATCGTGCGCACCTTTTCCGGCGTCAGGCCAACGCAGTCGGGAACCTTCGACAGACGATTGGGATAGTCGCGGCAGCTGCAGGTTTCGTCGTCAAATAGTCGGCAGCCGACGGTAGTCCAGTAGATGTCGCCGGTGTCCTCGTCCTCGAGCTTCGACAGGCAGCATTTGCCACAGCCGTCGCACAGCAGCTCCCACTCCTGCGGGCTCAGTTCCTCGAGCGTCTTTTCCATCCAGAACGGCTGCTGTGTCATGGCTACCGTTTGAGCGCTTGCGGCGGGGGCGTCAAGGGCAAGACGGCCTCCGCCACGAATTTGCCGCGGCTTTGCCCCGCCCCTGCCCAAGATGCCGCCGGGAAGGAACCTTCGGGGGGCGATAGAAGTTGCCGTGCGTTGGGACGACCGGACAGGAGACTACCAAGATGCACACCCGATCCAGTTTTCTAGCAGGCACGGCGCTGGCGCTCGTGATGCTTGCCGGGCAAGCAACCGCTGCACAGCCCGGATTTGCCGAGCCGGTCGCGGCACCAAATGATCATGGCAACCTGATGATCCTGGCGCAGGCTGAGGAAGGCTTGAGCGAAGAGGAACTGCTGCGTCGCCGCGCCGAGGAAGAAGCGGAGCGCGCCCGCCAAGGCGGAGGCCAAGAGCAGCCGGCAGAAGAGGAACAGCAGCAGGAAGCGCCTGCCGAGCAGCCTGCCCCACCTGCCGAAAAGCCGACGGCACCGGCCGAGGAAGCTCCAGCTCCGGCTGAGGAAGCACCTGCACCGGAAGAGCAGACTCCTCCTGCTCCTGAAGAAGCACCGGCACCTGAGCCTCAGGCCGAAGAGCCGCCTGCAGCCGAAGAGCCTCCCGCAGAGGCGCCGGCCGCCGAGGAGTCACCTGCAGAGGCTCCAGCCGCTGACGAACCCGCACCACCGGCTGAAGAACCCGCCGAACAACCGGCTGAGGAACAATCCGCGCCTGAAGAGGCAACCCCACCATCCGATGAAGCCCCGACACCAACGCCTGCTCCTGAAGCAGCACCTCAGGATGCCGCTCCTGAGCCTGAGACGCCGGCCGAGGAAACCCCGGAAGCAGCGCCTGCGCCAACTCCCGCGCCCGATGCCCCTACACCTCCGACAGGAGAAGCGCCGACGCCGGCACCTGCCCCGGAAGCCGCGCCGAGTGGCGAGGCTCCTGCTGAGGAACAACCCGCTGCTCCAGCAGGGCAGTCGGAAGGCGCGCCGCCCGCTGCTGCACCTGCACCTGCAGCACCCGCCGCTCCCCAGGAGGGCGCTGCTCCTCCGGCAGAAGGCCAGCCTCCAGTTACGGAAGGCGCCAGCGAACCGATTGGCGACCAGGCTCCGCTGCTCGACAGCGCTAAGGAAGCTCCTGCTCCCGCACCAGAGGGTGGCCAGCCAGCTCCGGATGCCGCCCAACAGCCAGCACAGGCTCCGGCAGCTCCTGCCGGACCGCCGCCTACCACGGACGTCGAGGCACAGCAGCTTGAGCAGCCGGTCGAGTTCCGCTCGCTGCGCGAAGAGCAAGGTCAGCGCATCGACAATTTCGAGGGCCGCCGCGAGCGCTGGGAGGGCGCCGAACCGGTCCGCGAGTTTGGCGACCGCACGGTGATCCAGTTCAACAACCAGATCATCGTCCGCAGCGACGATCGCGACCGCATCGGACGCGACGCTCAGGAAGTCTATTACGAGGAGTTGCCGCGCGGCCGCTACCGCGAGACCGTTGTGCGCCCGAATGGTGTGCAGGTCGTCACGGTTTATGACCGCTACGGCGACGTGGTGGAGCGTTCACGTTTCACCTCGGACGGGCGCGAATATGTGCTTGTCTATTCCGACGGCGGACGCCGCGACCGTGACGATCGCCGCCGCGGCTGGCGCGATCCGGGCCAAGATCTTCCGCCGCTGCGCCTGACCATTCCCGCTAATGAGTATATCCTCGACGCCGGCGGGGTCCAGGATGAGGATGTCTACTACGAGTTCCTCGAGCAGCCGCCGGTCGAGCCGGTCCGGCGCCTCTACTCGGTTGACGAGGTCCGTTACTCGGCCCGTGTCCGAGACAGCGTCCGCCGCGTCGAGCTCGATACGATCAATTTCGAGTTCGGCTCTGCCACCATCACGGATGACGCGATCCCGAGGCTCGAGGGCGTGGCGAATGCCATGAACAAGCTGCTCGAGAAGAACCCCGGCGAGGTGTTCCTGATTGAGGGTCACACTGACGCTGTCGGCTCAAATGAGGCGAACCTGGCCCTCTCCGACCGCCGGGCTGAGTCCATCGCGACCGCCCTGACCAACGTGTTCGGCATCCCGCCGGAAAATCTGGTCACGCAGGGCTACGGCGAGACCTATCTCAAGGTGAAGACGGAGGAGCCAGAGCGCGAGAACCGCCGCGTTGCCATCCGCCGCATCACCCCGTTGGTCGCTCCGGTCGCAAGCGCACAGTAACGCGACCGACAGCGAAGAAGACCCGGCTGGCCGCCGCCGGCCGGGTTTTCATGTCTGTCTAGAACGCGCGCAATACCTTCGTCGCGCTTCGTTGGAACACCTCGTCCGGAACGAAGAAGTCAGCCGCAAGCTGGGTAGCGCCGGGGGCATAGACGGAGAAGTCAGTGACGCCCTCTTCGCGGAGCACCTCCTCGTCTATGAAGAAGTTGCCGGTCGTCTCGCGTGCCGGGCGATTTACGATCGCATAGGCCGCATCGGCCATGATCCGGGGCGACCGGCTCATCGAGGCGACCGCCTCTCCGCCTAGAAGGTTGCGCACGGCGGCGGTGTCGATCGCCGTCAGCGGCCACAGAGAATTCACCGCGATCCCTTCGCTGGCGAACTCGGCGCTCATGCCGAGCGTGCACATCGACATGCCGTATTTCGCCATCGTGTAGGCGACGTGGTTCTTGAACCATTTGGCCTTCATGTCGAGCGGCGGAGCCAGATTCAAAATATGAGGATTTTCCGCCAACCGCAGGTGCGGAATGCACATTTTTGACACGAGGAAGGTGCCTCGCGTGTTGATCTGGTGCATCAGATCGAAGCGCTTCATGTCGGTGGCGAGCGTCGGCGTCAGGCTGATCGCGCTGGCATTGTTGATGCAAATGTCGATGCCGCCGAATACTTCGACCGTCTTCGCGACCGCCTCGCGGACCTGGGCTTCATCGCGGATATCGCAGACCACCGGCAGCGCCCTGCCGCCTGCCTTCTCGATCTCTTCGGCGGCAGTGTAGATCGTCCCCGGCAACTTAGGGTGCGGCTCGGCGGTCTTCGCTGCGATGGTAACGTTTGCGCCGTCGCGCGCGGCGCGCAGGGCGACAGCCAGGCCGATCCCCCGCGAGCCTCCCGAGATGAAAAGCGTCTTCCCCTTGAGCGACATTTATGGCCCTCCCCGTGATCGCGATGGTCAACGTGGAAACCTAGCATGCGTTCGCGCGTCGCGCGGCTGGTTTGTCAGTAGCGGATTTCGGCCCGTTCCGACCTCGTTGAAATCCCGCTCGTCGACACGGTCGCGCTCCTTGAGGAGGCAACGACCCTGTCGTCGCTGATCCGCGCGGTTGCAACGACGCCATAGGCCGCACAGCCTGTGAGCAATCCTGCGATCAGGAGGATCGAAAGACGCTGCATCGCCCTAGCCGAAGATCCGGTCTCCCTGTTCATCGATGACCTGCTGCGCCTTGCGGATGGTGACGTCGATCGCGTCCTGCCTAGACGCAAACCGGTCGGCACGAATGAAGCGGTGCTCCCTGAGTTCGCCGTTGATCTCCTTCGAGATCACGCCGCAGGTCTGGTACTGGCCCCCTTCAAGGTAGGGAGTGGGAAGTATCCTGTAGCCCTTATGCTCGACAGGCTCGCCGGCTTCCTCTTGCTTGGCCGCGCCGCCACCGCCAAACAGCTTCTTCCAGAACGACATCTTCGTCTCCCATCTCTGACTGGCTCCCTCTATGCCGCAGCGGCACTGGAAAGGAAACCGGTCAGCTTGCGAGATGCAGCACGACCTCGCGCCGGTGCGGACGGTCGCGGTGCTCGAACAGATAGATGCCCTGCCAGGTTCCCAATGCAAGCCTGCCACCCATCACAGGGACCGACAGCGAGACCGCGTTGAGCGCCGCCTTGATGTGGGCCGGCATGTCATCCGGCCCTTCGGTGGTGTGCACCATCCAGCGCATCGACGGGTCGTTCGACGGCGGCACCAGCCTCCGGAAGAACTCGTTGAGGTCGCGCTGGACATCCGGATCTGCATTTTCCTGGATGATCAGCGAGCACGAGGTATGGCGCACGAAGACGGTGAACAGGCCGGTTTGGATCCCCGCGTTCCTGACGAAGGCGGATGCCTGGTCGGTGAACTCGTAGAGCCCTTGCCCGTGGGTTGAAATCGTCAGAACCGTCTGCTGCGCCATGCCTGCCTCAAGCGTTTGCCTCGCGCTCCAGCACCTTCTGAACGGCCGGGCGCTGCTTCATCCGTTCGCGGTGCTCCATTACCCGCGGAATGAGCGAGGTGTCGACATTATCACCTTCAATCCACTGCGCGACCGTGAAGAGATAGGAATCGGCGACGGTGTACTGGTCTCCCATCACCCATGGTCCACGGAACATGTTGTCCTCGACCATCTTAAAGCAAGCGGTCACGACCTCCGGCATCTTTCGCTTCATCTCCGCCTGCGCGGCCTCGTCATCAGCCCAGCGGTAAGCGCGCCGTCCGTGCGCGTGCGCGACATGCAGAGTAGAGCAGAGATAGGAATTGAACGCCTGCAGCTCGGCAAAGGCGAAATAGTCGGCGACAGGCGCAAGTGCTGCGCCCGGGAATGACTGCGCGATATAGGCGAGGATCGCCGGGGTCTCGGTGAGGATGCCGCGCGGTGTGACCAGCGCCGGCACGCGCCCCTTCGGGTTTACGCGCAGATATTCCGGCGACTGCTGCTCGTTGGTCGCAAAATCGACCTTGCGCGCCTCGTAGTCAGCGCCTGCTTCCTCAAGCGCGATATGCGACGCGAGCGAACAACCGCCCCGTCCAAAATAAAGGGTCAACATCGGCAAATACCTCCCAATCCGGATGGCCGCAGGCTGGACCGGTTTGCACGCGAATGCAATTGCGGGAGACGCCGATACTGAAAGCCGTCAGACCGGACGCGCCTCGTCCGTGTACTGCTCAGCGAACTCGCCCGTCGGCGGTATGGGCTTGATGATGTCGATGAGGACGCCGTTGGGATCGCTGGTGATGAAGTGGCGCTGGCCGAATGCCTCGTCGCGTAGCGAAAGCAGGATCGGCAACCCCGCAGCCGACAGCCGCGCATGCTCGGCGTCGACATCCTCGACCTCGAAGTTGAGCAGAAGGCCACTCACCCTTCCCCTGCCCTCGGCGGGGATCGTCTTGTGGTCGCCAGCAAGAATGGCGAGGTTGATGGTCTCGTCCTCCGTCGAGGTCAGGTGGACGTACCACTCATTCTCGAAGGCGGGCCTGAACCGGAAGTGCTCGATGTAGAAGCGCGCGGTCCCGGCAACATCGCCGGTCATGATCACGGGGTAGAAGCTGGTCGCCTTCATGGCCTTCCCTTTCGCCTTCTATTCACATACATTCTGTATGTATTCTGACCGTTAACATACAGGCTGCATGCATGCAAGAAGCCGTTTCTGCACGTCGCTCCAATCGGGAGCGCACGGAGGCGACCCGCGCCGCGCTCATCGCGGCCGCGCGTAACCTCTTCATTGAGAAATCATATGCGGAGACAGGAACGCCGGAGATTGTGGCCGCTGCCGGGGTGACCCGTGGGGCGCTCTACCACCACTTCGCCGACAAGCAGGCACTGTTTAGGGCGGTGGTTGAAGCGGAGGCAGCCGCCGTAGCGGCGGAGATCGACGCGGCAACCGAAGCTCCTGCCTCGGTGCGCCAGGCTCTGCTCGACGGGGCGGACGCCTTCTTCCGGGCGATGGCAGTCAACGGACGCACGCGCCTCCTGCTGCTGGACGGGCCGGCAGTCCTCGGCCGGTCGCTCATGGACGAAATCGACGAGCGCTACGGCGGACGCACGCTCGTGGAAGGGCTGACGGCCGCAATGGAAGCGGGCGAACTGCAGCAGCTTCCTGTCCCTGCGCTCGCCGCGCAATTGTCAGCGATGTTCGACCGCGCAGCTCTCGCGATCGAAGCCGGTGCAAGCGTGGAAGATCACCGCAAGGTTTTCGCCGCGATCATTGACGCCCTCTCTACGCGCTAGCTTGTGCCTTCGCAGGCTCCGGCAGCGTGGTGTCGCCCTCGCCCAGCGCGCGCTGCATCATCACCGTGTCGATCCAGCGACCGAACTTGAAGCCAGTCGAGGCGAGCGTGCCGGTGTGATGGAAGCCGAGGCTGCGGTGCAGGTTGATCGAGCCATGGTTGGCGCTGTCGCCGATCACCGCTATCATCTGGCGCCAGGGTCCCCGCTCGCAGCGGCGGATCAGCTCGGTGAGCAGCACCTTGCCAATGCCGCGCCCACCAAGTCCCGGCGCCACGTAGACCGAATCCTCGATCGAGTAGCGATAGGCAATGCGCGGGCGGAACATCCCTGCATAGGCATAGCCCTGCACCTTGCCATCGATCTCGGCGACAAGATACGGCAGTCCGGACGCGAGAACCGTTTCGCGGCGTTTGCACATTTCCTCGAGGCCCGGAGCAGCCTCCTCGAAGGACGCGGTGCCGTGGAGCACGTGGTGGGCGTAAATCTCCTGGACGACGGTCATGTCCTCGACGGTGCAGTCGCGGACAACGACATCCGCACGCTCCAACTTCTGGTTCATCTGCTGACGCTCATGGAATGGATCAAAGAGGCGATAGCCCGAGGCGGGCGAAGCAGAAGCCTACACCCTCTGCGCGCCCCGCAACAACATCCTGATCGGGACCGAAATCGGCCTGTACACCGTAACCTTCCGCACCGAGGCGCTTATAGACGTGGGTGACGAGGTTCGCCGCCTCGATCACCCAGACCTCTGGTATGCCGTAGGCAGCATAGACGCCGAGCTTTCGCCCGCGGTCATAAGCCAAGCTCGAGTCGGAAATCTCGACGGCCAGCAGGACATGGTGGCCACGCAGGTCACCGGCCAAGAAAAAACCCGGCGCTGAGGCCGGGTTTTGAAGTCTTAGCTGTCGAGGAAGCTGCGCAGCTTGCGGCTGCGGCTCGGGTGCTTCAGCTTGCGAAGCGCCTTCGCCTCGATCTGGCGGATACGCTCCCGCGTCACGGAGAACTGCTGGCCCACCTCCTCGAGGGTGTGGTCGGTGTTCATGCCGATGCCGAAGCGCATGCGCAGCACGCGCTCTTCGCGCGGCGTGAGCGATGCCAGCACGCGCGTGGTCGTCTCGCGCAGGTTCGCCTGGATCGCCGCATCGATTGGCAGCAGAGCGTTTTTGTCCTCGATGAAGTCACCGAGGTGTGAATCTTCCTCGTCGCCCACCGGGGTTTCGAGCGAGATCGGCTCCTTGGCGATCTTCAGGACCTTGCGGACCTTCTCGAGCGGCATCGCCAACTTTTCGGCCAGCTCTTCCGGAGTCGGCTCGCGGCCGATTTCGTGCAGCATCTGGCGCGAGGTACGGACGATCTTGTTGATCGTCTCGATCATGTGCACCGGGATGCGGATCGTGCGTGCCTGGTCGGCGATCGAGCGGGTGATCGCCTGACGGATCCACCACGTCGCGTAGGTCGAGAACTTGTACCCGCGACGGTACTCGAACTTGTCGACCGCCTTCATCAGGCCGATGTTGCCTTCCTGGATGAGGTCCAGGAACTGCAGGCCGCGGTTCGTGTACTTCTTGGCGATCGAGATCACGAGACGCAGGTTCGCCTCGACCATTTCCTTCTTGGCGATTGCGGCTTCGCGCTCGCCCTTCTGGACCTGGTTGACGATCTTGCGGAACTCGGCGATCGAAATGCCGGTTTCGGTGGCGAGGTTCTGGATCTCCGCGCGGATGTCGCGGATGGTGTCCTTCTCGTTCTGGTAGAATTCCTTCCAGCCGCGGCTGGAGAGGTTGGCAATCCGCTTGATCCAGTTCGGATCGAGCTCGCTGCCCTGGTACTCGCGCAGGAAGTCCTCACGGCGGACGCCGTAGCTTTCGGCTAGGCGCAGCAGCTTGCCCTCGTTCTGCACGAGACGCTTGTTGATATCGTAGAGCTGCTCGACCAGTGCCTCAATGCGGGCCTGGTTGAGCGACAGCGACTTCACGGCCGTGACCAGCTGGTCCTTGAGCTGCTTGTAGGAGCGCTCCTGGCTGGACGACAGGCTGCCGGCAGCGGCAAGGCGCTGCTCGACCTGCTGGTCCTGCAGCTTGCGCAGCTTCTTGTAGGTCGAAGCGATGACGTCGAGGGTTTCCATGACCTGCGGGCGAAGCTCAGCTTCCATCGCCGCAAGCGACAGGTTGGTCTCGTCCTCGTCTTCTTCCTCTTCCTCGACCCGGGTCTCGCCGCCGACATTGGTAATGTCGTCGTCTTCACCACGGCGACGACCGGGCTTGGCGTCTTCCTTCGGCTTGGCGTCTTCCTCGATGCGCTCGACGATCGGAGCCTGCTTGGCCTCGGGCCCGGCATAGGTGGCCTCGAGGTCAATGATCTCGCGCAGGAGAATCTTGCCCTCGTTGAGCTCATCGCGCCAGATGATGATGGCCTGGAAGGTCAGCGGGCTCTCGCACAGACCCGCGATCATCGTCTCGCGGCCGGCCTCGATGCGCTTCGCAATCGCGATTTCGCCCTCGCGCGACAGCAGCTCGACCGAGCCCATCTCGCGCAGGTACATGCGGACCGGATCGTCGGTACGGTCGGTCGGCTCTTTCTTGGTCGGCGCGGCCGCCAGCGCGGTGCCGGTCGATTCTGCCAGCTCGGTGGACTCGTCGTCGTCGTCGCTCTCAGCTTCCTCGCCAGCCTCGTCGTCCTCCACGACGTTGATGCCCATGTCGGAGAGCATCGCCATCGTGTCCTCGATCTGCTCCGACGTCACTTCCTCGGAAGGAAGCACGGCATTCAGCTCGTCCATCGTGACATAGCCGCGCTTCTTCGCGACCTTTATCATCTTCTTGACGGCGTCGTCGGAAAGGTCGAGCAGCGGGCCGTCCGGCGCGCCTTCGCGTTCGTTTTCGACCTCTTCCTTCTCTTTCGTCGCCATATTGTCTCTTCTCCAGAGGCTGAAGCTTCAATCGAGGCCTTCAGGGCCTCAGCGCATGTGGCAAATCATCTGAACTTCGCCGGTGAATCGCGATACCTGCTTCTGCCTTAATGCTCGATTAACCCTGTCACATTCGGCATATAGACATCGTCGCGGATCCGACCAGCCGCCGTTGCGTTCACATTTTACGGGCGCTGTTGATTTTTTCCCGGCTCACGGCAGATTTCCATTGATCCTGATTCCGCCAAACGTGCGGAAGGTCAAGCGTCAGAAACCTGATTCGCAGCAAAAAAGCGAATCAAATGCACGACGTGCAGCTTCGGGCAGTGCCACTGGGCCCGAACGTGATGCCTATGTAGGGTGTGTTCTTAATTCTGCAAGTGGCGCGAGTTTGCAACCTTAAATCGCTGCTATCCCCTGCCCGATTGAACGCCGAAGCCGTCAACCAGCGCCTCGAGCCGCTCCAGGTTGGCGATGTCGAGGCTGATCGTGTTGAGCACCTGCAGGAGATGCTGCGAGGTCTGCTCCTCCCCCTTCTCCACCGCATCGGCCAGCGCCTGCTGAACGCTGGCCCGCTGGCGTTTCAGCTCCCGCGCCTTGGTTTGCAATGCCGCTGCCTGGCTAAAAGCCTCGCGTGCATCCTCAATGGCCGCATCCTCTAGCGCCGGCCAGATCCGCGCCTTGCGGACGAGTGCCACCGCCCGCTCCCACGACGCTTCATGCCCTGCAGCCGCCAGAGCGGCGATCAGCGCCTTGCGCTCATGGTCGACGCCATTGGCGAGCGCATCGAGGACCGCCGAGTGCAGCTTGCGAAGCTCCGGATGCGGCAGATCCATGTCGGCGAACTCTTCGAAATGCTCGTCGATCAACTCCGGGTGATTGATCATCGAGACGATCATTGCCGTCTCGCGCAACGGCAAAGTGCCACCGCTCGCGCGAACAAGGGCCGAACGGGCAAGGCTCTCGCTCACTGCGATCCGTCCGGCCGCAATCTGCCCCTGCTTCCCGCCACGCCCGCCGCCGAAGCCACGCTCCCCACCGAAGCGGCTCTTCTGCGGGCCGCGGTCGCGCGGGCCGAAGAAGCTTTGCACCCGGTCGCGCATGTCCTGCTGGTAATGGCGGCGAACACTTTCGTCCTTGATGCGGCCGGTCAGTTCGCGCAGGTTCTTTTCAAGTTCGGCGCGGCGCTCCGGCGTGTCGAAAACGCCACCAGAGGTCTCACGCAGCCACAACAGCTCGGCCAGCGGCCGCGCCTCATTGAGCACGGAGCGGAATGCATCCGGCCCGCCACTGCGGACAAGATCGTCCGGATCCTGGCCCTCCGGCAGCAGCGCAAAGCGCAGCGTCTTGCCCGGCTCGATCAGCGGCAGCGCAAGGTCCGCTGCCCGCCAGGCCGCCTTGAGGCCGGCCTGGTCGCCATCGAAGCAGAGAATGGGCTCGCCCGTCATCCTCCAGAGCAGTTCGAGCTGGTTCTCCGTCAGCGCGGTGCCAAGCGGGGCAACGACATGCTCGAACCCCGCCTGCGCCAGGGCAATCACATCCATATAGCCTTCGACAGCAATGACGGTGCCCGCCTTCACCTGCGCCTTGCGAGCCCGGGCGAAGTTGTAGAGCACATTGCCCTTGTGGAAGAGCTCGGTGTCGTTGGAGTTGAGGTACTTTGCCGGAACGTCATTCGACAACGCGCGGCCGCCGAAGGCGATTACCCTGCCCCGCGAATCCTCGATCGGGAACATGACGCGGTCGCGGAACCGGTCGTAGGAAACCGGAATGTCGGGACCATGGACGACCAGCCCCACCGCCTCGATCTGCTCGCGCGCAACGCCCTTGCTGGCGAGGTATTCCTTCAGCGCATTGCGGCTGTCCGGCGCGTAGCCGAGGCGGAACGTCTGCTGGGTAGCCGATGACAGACCGCGCTCGCGCAGGTAGGCCCTCGCCTTGGCTCCTTCAGCCGCATGCAGCTTTTCCTGGAAGAAGCGGGTCGCCAGCTCCATCACGTCGGTGAGGGTCGCGCGCTCACGCTCCCTGCGCTCGGCCTGCGCGTCGCGCGCCGGCATTGCCACGCCGGCCATTTCGGCGAGGCGCTCCACCGCTTCCGGGAACGCCATGCCGTCGAGCTCGGTCAGGAACTTGAAGTGGTCGCCGGTGACGCCGCAGCCGAAGCAATGGTAGCGGCCCTTGCGATCCTCGCAGTGGAAGGACGGCGACTTCTCGCCGTGAAACGGACAGCAGGCCCAGTAATCCCCGCGCTGGACGTTGGTCTTGCGCCTGTCCCACGTCACGCGGGTACCGACCACGGCCGAGATCGGAACACGATCGCGTATCTCGTCGAGGAAGGATTGCGGAAAGCGCATCGGTCAACCGAACTGACTATGGGAGTCCTATATAGGACGAAGGCAGCGGCGGAAGCGAACGACTTCTCATGGGATCACCAGAATTCACACCCATAAGCGACGCTAGGGACACCCGTAAGAAAAACCGATATTCGTTTAACCGGCTAACAAGATATCCCTTGGAAAGTAAAAAGCTCTTGCTACCATGGCGGCCATGAATCAAACGGTGATCAACAGGCGAGGCGCGCGCGGCGCGCAGATTTTCGAATGAGCGGCTCGGTCGTTCTTATTCATCTGGCGGGGGCGGTCGCCCTTCTGCTCTGGGCAACGCGCACCGTCCGCACGGGCGTTGAGCGCGCCTATGGCGACATCTTGCGCCGCAAGCTGCGCGGAACGCTGAAGAATCCGATCGCAGCGGCCGCGGCTGGCGCGCTGCTTGCGATCGCCTTCCAAAGTTCCACTGCCGTGGCGCTGCTCGTCGGCTCGTTCGTCGGATCCGGGATCGTTGGCTCCGCCTCGGGCCTGATCGCCGTGCTTGGCGCCGACCTCGGCTCCGCATTCGTCGTCAAGCTGCTGTCCTTCGACCTGTCGCTGCTGGTCCCGATCACTATCTTCTTCGGCACCGCGATCTTCATGGCCACCGAGCGCGCCGCCTGGCGCCAGTTCGGCCGCATTCTGGTCGGCATCGGCCTGCTGCTCCTGTCGCTGCAGCTGATCGGCAGCGCCTCCGAGCCGCTGCGCCACAGCGACCTTTTGCCGATCATCATCAACTATCTCTCCGGCGACGTCGTCACGGCGTTCCTGATCGCAGCTGTGATGACCTGGCTTTTCCATTCGAGCGTCGCCTTCATCCTGCTGGTGGTGGCGCTGGCAACGCGCGGCATCATCCCGGCCGAACTCGGTGTCGTACTAGCGTTGGGCGCCAACCTGGGCGGCGGCCTGATCGCGGCGCTCCTGTCGCGCACCATGCCGGCGCCGAGCCGCGTCGTTCCGCTCGGCAACCTGATCGTCCGCGGCGTCGGAGCTGTAATCGCACTGATCGTGCTTTCGATCTTCAATCCGCCGCTCAGCTACCTCGGCGATACCGCCCCGCTGCAGATTATCCATGCTCACATCGCCTTCAACATCGCGCTGGTCATCCTTGCGATGCCGATCGCAGGCCTCGTCACGAGCATGCTCGAGAGCATGACATCCTCGGCCCAGTCGGCATCGGCACTCGAGGATCGCGAGGCGAGCGCGCTGGATCCGGACGCTCTCAACACGCCGTCCCGCGCCCTCGCCAACGTCACGCGCGCCGTGGTCGGCGTCTGCGAGACGGTCGAGGTGATGCTGAAGAACATCATGGAGCTCTACGAGGAGCCGAGCCGCGAAGGCATGGAAGAGCTCGCATCGCTTGACGACCGCGTCGACCGGAAGCACGCGGCAATCAAGCTCTACCTCGCCCGCATCCCGGCCGAGCAGATGGATGAGCAGGACGTGCAGCGCACGCATGAGCTGCTGGACGCCTGTGTCAAACTCGAGCAGGTCGGCGACATCATTACCCGCAACATGCTGGTGCACGTTCGCAAGAAGCTCGAGCGCGGGCTGACCTTCACCCCGGAAGGCTGGCGCGAGCTGACCAACCTGCACGCAAGCGTGCTGAACAACGCACGCCTTGCCTTCAACGTCGTGATTAGCCGCGACCCGGCGACGGCACAGGCGCTGGTTCGCGAGAAAGACCGCATGCGCGATCTCGAACGCGAGACGAGCCAGCGCCACTTCGAGCGCCTGCGCACCGGCACCAAGAAGAGCCTCGAGACCAGCTCGCTCCACCTCGACACGATCCGCGACCTCAAGCAGATCAACTCGCTGCTCGCGTCGATGGCGTATCCGGTCCTCGAGGAGCACGGCCTGCTGCGCGGCTCGCGCCTGGCGCAGGCCGCGGAGTAAGTCAGTCAGCCTCGGTGAAGACGACATCCATCGGGATGTCGTACGGCTGCGGGTAGATCGTCAGGATTCGCTGCAGCGAATAACCGATGCCGATGACAAGCGGCTTGCTCGGCAGTGACGCCAGCGTGCGGTCATAGAACCCGCCGCCGTAGCCCAGCCGGTAGTTCTGCGCATCGAAGCCCACTACCGGTGAGATCACGACGTCGGGGATAACGCGCACATCCTCGACCGGGATCGGGATGTTCCATACGCCTTTTTCGAGCTTGTCGCCGGGCGTCCATACGCGGAAGATCAGCGGCGTCGCCTTGGCAATGACCACCGGCAGCGCCATGCGCCCGCCCTTGTCGATCACCCGCTGCGCCCAGCCGCGCAAGTCGGGCTCGCCGCGAAATGGCCAGTAGATGGATACGGTCCTGCCGGCATAGTCGCCGACGCGGCGGTCGATCTTGTCGCAGATCACCGCGGCATGGGCAGCACGGACATCGGCGGGAAGCTCCAGCCGCGCCGCGATCAACCGTTCGCGCTCTGCCTTGCGCCAGCGCCTGACATCGGCCTCGGCGCTCGGGTCGCCCGCAGGCGCGCTCCCCTCGCCGCCAAGCTCGTGCATGAAGCAGGGTGGCGACGCGTAGGTGCCGCTGCCGCCAGCCGTGTCCTGTTCATCGTTCATCGCACTCCTCCTGCCCCAAGACTAACCGTCATGGACAAGGAGGTGCACCCCGAATGCGACGTCTTCGCAGCGAATACGTCGCACACGAGCGAAGTGGCTAGCTCAGCATTTCCTTGATGAGACCGCTCGCCTTGCCGAAGTCGAGTTGGCCGGTGTAGCGCTCCTTGAGGTAAGCCATCACCTTGCCCATGTCCTTCACGCTTGCCGCACCCGTCTCAGCCACTGCCTTTGCGATTGCATCGCGCGTCTGCGCCTCGTCCATCTGCTGCGGCAGGTATTCGCGGATGATAGCTATCTCGGAGCGCTCCTTGGCGGCGAGCTCGGCACGCCCCCCCTCTTCATAGGCCTTGGCGGATTCCTCGCGCTGCTTCACCAGCTTGGTGAGAATCTGCAGAATCTCCTCGCTGGAGGCGGCGTCCTTGCCCGCGCCGCGATTGGCGATGTCCCGGTCCTGGATCGCGGCGTTGATCATGCGCAGAGTCGACGTCCGTTCCTTGTCCTGCGCCTTCTGTGCTTCCCTCAGGGCCTTCGTGATCGTTTCGCGCATATCTTTTTCCTTCGTTCTTTTGGGGTCGGCTCTCACCGATGATTGACCGCGCCGATGGCTTCACCTATGGACCGGGCGAAACTATCTCAATGTTGCGCGACAGAGGCAGACGGCTCCCCGCCGCGCATACGCCTGCGCGATGCGTCCTGCAAGCAGGACCATTTCAAGCACGGCCTGCCACGAACGGAGAATGGCCATGACCGGTACGACCGCCCCGACCTTGCCCTGGCAGACGAAGAAGCCCACCGCCTTGCTGGTGCTGGCCGACGGAACGGTGATTGAAGGCACCGGCGTTGGCGCCACTGGGCATGTGGTGGCTGAAGTCTGCTTCAACACGGCCCTCACGGGCTACCAGGAAATTCTGACCGATCCGTCCTACACCGGACAGATCGTCACCTTCACCTTCCCGCATATCGGCAATGTCGGTACGAACGGCGAGGACATTGAAGACCTCACTCCGGCAGCACGCCACGGTGCGGTCGGCGCCATCTTCAAGGGCGACATCACCAACCCGTCGAACTACCGCAACAGCGAGGCGCTCGATGCCTGGCTGAAGCACCGCGGCATCATCGCCATGTGCAATATCGACACGCGCGCGCTGACGGCGCTGATCCGCGACAAGGGCGCGCCGAATGCGGTGATCGCCCACTCGCCGGACGGCGTCTTCGACGTCGAGGCGCTAAAGAAGGAAGCGCGCGAATGGTCCGGCCTCGTCGGCCTCGACCTCGCCAAGGACGTGACCTCCGGCCAGTCATCGACCTGGACCGAGACCCCGTGGGTCTGGGACGAGGGCTATGACGAGCAGAAGGAGCCGTCGATGCACATCGTTGCCGTCGACTACGGCGTCAAGCGCAACATCCTGCGCCTGCTTGCCGGGCTCGGCGCCAAGGTGACGGTCGTTCCGGCCAGGACCTCGGCTGACGAAATCCTCGCCATGAACCCGGACGGCGTCTTCCTGTCGAACGGCCCCGGCGACCCGGCAGCGACCGGCGAATATGCCGTGCCTGTCGTGCAGGACCTGCTCAAGGCCGACCTGCCGATGTTCGGCATCTGCCTAGGCCACCAGATCCTCGCCCTCGCCGTCGGCGCCAAGACCGAGAAGATGCACCAGGGCCACCACGGCGCGAACCACCCGGTCAAGGACCACACCACCGGAAAGGTCGAGATCGTATCGATGAACCACGGCTTCGCGGTCGACTCGAAGTCGCTGCCGGAAGGCGTTGTCGAGACTCACGTTTCGCTGTTCGACGGCTCCAACTGCGGCATCGCGCTGGC
This sequence comes from Aminobacter sp. J41, assembly GCF_000526635.1. Lineage (GTDB taxonomy): Bacteria > Pseudomonadota > Alphaproteobacteria > Rhizobiales > Rhizobiaceae > Aerobium. The sequence continues at coordinate 7,486 of NZ_JAGL01000041.1, read as the reverse complement.
CGGCAAGCCGGTGTTCTCGGTGCAGCACCATCCGGAGGCGTCTCCGGGTCCGCAGGACTCGCACTACCTCTTCCGCCGCTTCGTCAACATGATCCGCGAGCGCCGCGGGGAGCCGGCTCTGGCGGAGCGCTGATCAGCGCGCTGACCAACAATCGTTGCCAACGAAAATGGCGGCTCCGAGCCGCCGTTTTTGTTGGGTTAGATTCTGAGTGGCGGATGGTCCAGGCACGCCCCCTTGTGCATCCCCACTTTCCGCATGATGCTCCCTGCACTGCCCATTCTGGAATGCGGCTTAGCGGATCCGTTCCGGCATGGATCCTCGGCTCAAGGCCGAGGATGACGATGTGGGAAGGTTTCTGAAAGTCGTCGGCGCCGGCATTGATGGCGCGCTGCCTTCGGCGGTTAAGCAGAACCATTCAGCTTCGTCATCCTCGGCCTTGAGCCGAGGATCCATGCCGGAACGCTGGAGCCCGGAACGGCGGTTGAGAATCCCGCGCGGCAGAAACAACTGCCTCTTCTGTGACCAGCGCATAGCCCCCAAACAAAAAGGCGGGCCGTGAGCCCGCCTTCTTCATCCAAATGTTTCGTCACTCAGACCGGGTTGTTGAACGTATCGCAGTCCTCGAGCCGGCCGTTGCGCAGGCCGTTGGCGAACCAGGTCATGCGCTGCTTGGACGTACCGTGGTTGAAGCTTTCCGGAACGACGTAGCCCTGAGTGCGCTTTTGCAGCGTGTCATCACCGATCTGGTTGGCGGCATTCAGCGCCTCCTCGATGTCGCCCTGCTCCAGCAGGCCCTTCTGCGCGGTGTAATGCGCCCAGATGCCAGCGAAGCAGTCGGCCTGCAGCTCGACACGGGTCGACATGCGATTGGCTTCCACCTGGCTCATGCTCTGCCGCTGGCGGTTGAATTCCGGCAGCACGCCGATCAGGTTCTGGACGTGGTGGCCGACTTCATGCGCGATCACATAAGCCTGCGCGAAGTCGCCCGACGCCTTGAACTTCTGCGCCAGCTCGCGGAAGAAGCCGAGGTCGATGTAAACCTTGCGATCGCCGGGGCAGTAGAACGGCCCCGAGGCCGACGAAGCATAGCCGCAGGCCGACTGGATCTGGTTGGTGAAGAGCACCAGCCGCGGCTCGCTGTATTCCTGCCCCTCGGCCTGGAAGATGCCGTTCCAGACACCCTCGGTCTCCGCGAGCACGACGGAAACGAACTGCGCCTCTTCGTCGGTCACCTGACTGTTGCCCTGCTGCTCAAAGCCAATCTGCTGGCCGCCGCCGATACCGCCACCCTCGAGGATCTGCAGCGGATCGATGCCGCACGCGCGGAGCGCGAAGAACAGCACGACCAGAATGATGATGCCGGAGAGGCCACCGCCGCCAGCGCCACGGCCTATCGGCAACCGGATGGGCCCGCCTCCCCCAATACGGCCGCCCGGCATACCGCCGCCGCGTCTGTCCTCGATATTGCTGCTTTGCCGACGGCCCTTCCAGAGCATGGTACAAGTCCTGTTGATGATCGTTCGACATTAGCCGAACGACTGCCACGTTCAAAGTGCGTTGGGTAAGGCCAGCCTGACGACGCTGGCAGGACAATCTTAGCCTTTGGCGTCGCCACCGGCGCTACGGGCTCGTTCCTCGAACCTGTCGCTGCCTTTCCTGAGGTCGGAGCCCTTTTCCTCCTCAACCTTGCGCTCTTCCTCGCGCGTGGCCCGGTGCAGGCCTTCAGCCGATTCCTTGCCGGTCTTGGTGGGTGCGTTTTCCTTGCCCATCGTGAACTCCCGTCGCCGCGAGGTTGATCTTCCTCGATAACGCTTGGCGGCATGCGACGTTCCCGCAGGCCAACCCATGCTTCTGCCAGCAGCTCCAGACCCGAAAAATCATCGTTAATCCGGCATTAAGCATGGGCCGATAGCGTGCCGCGACAACCCCCGACTGGTCCTTGCGCATGAACGCCCTCACCCCGCTGATCGAACTTGCACACCAGAAGAGCCTCGACCTCTTCTTCCGTGCTGGTCAGGGGTACCTTGCCGGATCGCCTCATCAGCACGGCCAGCAAGCAAGCGGTTGGGGACTGTCTCCTGTTGGCGTCCACTCGAAGGCCAGGGAGCGCATTGTCTGCGCCGTGCGCGAGATGCCGTCTTCCGCGCAGGTCTACGCACGGCCCGGTCACTGAGCCGTTACGGCAGAACCTTCCTGTGGAGGAATGCCTGCTGTGCGCAAACAGCTGGGCAAGCTGCATTTCCGGGGTTCCCACGCCCGGTTCCTTCCCCTATAAGGCCCGCCTAGCCTTACAGAACCAAAACTTGTTACGACCGGCCGAGGCCTCCCCTGGCGCAGCAGCGTTCTAAAAGGGGCATCCGCGACCGGTATTCGTGCAAGCTCAAAAAGACGGATGCTCCCATGCCGAAACGCACCGATATCAAATCGATCCTCATCATCGGCGCGGGCCCCATTGTCATCGGGCAGGCATGCGAGTTCGACTACTCCGGCACGCAGGCCTGCAAGGCGCTGAAGGCCGAGGGCTACCGCATCATCCTGGTCAACTCCAATCCCGCGACGATCATGACCGATCCGGAGCTGGCGGACGCGACCTACATCGAGCCGATCACCCCGGAAGTCGTCGCCAAGATCATCGCCAAGGAGCGCCCGGATGCGCTGCTCCCGACGATGGGCGGCCAGACCGCGCTCAACACCGCGCTGTCGCTTCGCCGCATGGGTGTGCTCGACCGCTACAATGTCGAGATGATCGGCGCCAACGCCGAGGCGATCGACAAGGCCGAGGACCGCGCACTGTTCCGCGAAGCTATGGCCCGCATCGGCCTCGAGACGCCGCGCTCGATGCTCGCCAATGCCACCGAGGTCAAGGAAGCCGACCGCCGCGAGCATGAGGCGCGCCGCGAGGCGCTGAAGGCCTCGAACCCGGCCGATCTTGACGCGGCGCTCGACGCGCTCGAGACCGAGTGGAACCTCGGCGAAGGCGACCGCAAGCAGCGCTACATTGCCCACGCCATGGGCGTGGCCGCACAGGCGCTCGACTTCGTCGGTCTGCCGGCGATCATCCGCCCGTCCTTCACCATGGGCGGCACCGGCGGCGGCATCGCCTACAACCGCCAGGAATTTTTCGACATCGTCCAGGCCGGCCTCGACGCCTCGCCGACCACCGAAGTCCTGATCGAGGAGTCGGTGCTGGGCTGGAAAGAGTATGAGATGGAAGTCGTCCGCGACAGGGCGGACAACTGCATCATCATCTGCTCGATCGAGAACCTCGACCCGATGGGCGTGCACACCGGCGACTCGATCACCGTCGCCCCTGCCCTGACGCTGACCGACAAGGAATATCAGATGATGCGCAACGCCTCGATCGCGGTGCTGCGCGAGATCGGCGTTGAGACCGGCGGCTCGAACGTTCAGTTCGCGGTCAACCCGGCCGACGGTCGCCTGGTCGTGATCGAGATGAACCCGCGCGTGTCGCGCTCGTCGGCGCTTGCCTCCAAGGCGACCGGCTTCCCGATCGCCAAGGTCGCGGCGAAGCTCGCCGTCGGCTACACGCTTGACGAGCTGGAAAACGACATCACCGGCGGCGCGACCCCGGCCGCCTTCGAGCCGTCGATCGACTACGTCGTCACCAAGATCCCGCGCTTCGCGTTCGAAAAGTTCCCGGGCGCCGAGCCGACGCTGACCACCGCGATGAAGTCGGTCGGCGAGGTCATGGCGATCGGCCGCACCTTCCAGGAATCGCTGCAGAAGGCCCTGCGCGGACTCGAAACCGGCCTTACCGGCCTCGATGAGATCGAGATCCCCGGCCTTGGCCAGGGCGACGACAAGAACGCCATCCGCGCCGCGCTTGGCACGCCGACGCCGGACCGCCTGCGCATGGTCGCGCAGGCCATGCGCATGGGCACCTCGCTCGAGGACGTCCATGAGATGTGCAAGATCGACCCGTGGTTCCTCGAGCAGATCGACGGCATCATCCGCATGGAGGCCCGCATCCGCGAGCACGGCCTGCCGCAGGATGCCGAAAACCTGCGCATGCTGAAGGCGATGGGCTTCTCCGACGCCCGCCTGGCCTCGCTAGCCGGCAAGGATGCCGCCGAGGTCGCGGCACTCCGCAACAAGCTCGACGTTCACCCGGTCTTCAAGCGCATCGACACCTGCGCGGCCGAGTTCGCCTCGCCGACCGCCTACATGTACTCGTCCTACGAGGTCCCGTTCGCAGGGGCGCTCGCCGACGAGGCCAAGGTGTCGGACAAGAAAAAGGTCGTCATCCTCGGCGGCGGTCCGAACCGCATCGGCCAGGGCATCGAGTTCGACTACTGCTGCTGCCATGCGTGCTTCGCGCTGTCGGACGCCGGCTACGAGACCATCATGGTCAACTGCAACCCGGAGACGGTCTCGACCGACTACGACACCTCGGACCGCCTCTACTTCGAGCCGCTGACCGCTGAGGACGTGCTGGAGATCCTGCGCGTCGAGCAGCAGTCGGGCCAGCTGCATGGCGTTATCGTCCAATTCGGCGGCCAAACCCCGCTGAAGCTCGCCGAGGCGCTCGAGGCAGCCGGCATCCCGATTCTCGGCACCGAGCCGGACATGATCGACCTCGCCGAGGACCGTGACCGGTTCCAGAAGCTGCTGCGCAAGCTCAACCTCAAGCAGCCGAAGAACGGCATCGCCTTCTCGGTCGAGCAGGCCCGCACCGTCGCTTCCGAACTTGGCTTCCCGCTGGTCGTGCGCCCGTCCTACGTGCTGGGCGGCCGCGCGATGCAGATCATCTTCCAGGAAAGCCAGCTGCAGTCCTACCTGCTCGACACCGTTCCGGGACTGGTCCCCGAGGACATCAAGCAGAAGTACCCGAATGACAAGACGGGCCAGATCAACACGCTGCTCGGCAAGAACCCGCTGCTCTTCGACACCTACCTGTCGGAAGCGATCGAGATCGACGTCGACGCGCTCTGCGACGGCGAGAACGTCTACGTCTCGGGCATCATGGAGCACATCGAGGAAGCCGGCATCCACTCCGGCGACTCAGCCTGCTCGCTGCCTGTACGCTCGCTCTCGCCTGAGCTGGTGGCCGAACTCGAGCGCCAGACGGCAGCCCTTGCGCGGGGCCTCCATGTCGGCGGCCTGATGAACGTCCAGTACGCGATCAAGAACGGCGAAATCTTCGTCCTCGAGGTCAACCCGCGTGCCTCTCGTACCGTCCCGTTCGTCGCCAAGACCGTCGGCCGCCCGATCGCCAAGATCGCCGCCCGCATCATGGCTGGCGAGACGCTGGATGAGGCTTTCGGCCACTACGGCTCGAAGCCGGTCCTGTCGGAGCTGAAGCACATCGCGGTCAAGGAAGCCGTGTTCCCCTTCGCCCGCTTCCCGGGCGTGGACACGCTGCTTGGACCGGAGATGAAGTCGACCGGCGAGGTCATGGGCCTCGACGCGGACTTCGCCCTTGCCTTCGCCAAGAGCCAGCTCGGCGCCGGCGTCGACCTGCCGCGCTCCGGCACCGTGTTCGTCTCCGTCCGCGACGACGACAAGGCGAAGGTGTTGCCATCGGTGAAGCGCCTCGCTGACCTTGGCTTCAAGGTGCTGGCAACCGGCGGCACGCAGCGCTTCCTCGCCGAAAACGGCGTCGCAGCCGAGAAGATCAACAAGGTGCTGGAAGGCCGTCCGCATATCGAGGACGCGATCCGCAACCGTCAGGTTCAACTCGTCTTCAACACCACCGACAGCCAGAAGGCGGTGTCCGACTCCAAGTCGCTGCGCCGTGCGACCCTGATGCACAAGGTGCCCTACTACACGACGATGGCTGGTGCCGCCGCTGCCGCCGAAGCCATCGCCGCGCTGAAGGCCGGCTCGCTGGAAGTCCGCCCGCTGCAGGAATATTTCTGAGCCTGAGCTTTTTGGACCGGCCCGCCATGCGGCGCCCGGTCCAACGCCTGACACAATCGTCACGCCAACTCCCTGCCCTCACCGGCAGGGAGTTTTTTTTGTTTGGACATTATCGATTTCACGCCGCCAGAGATCGTGGCGCGGAATGCCGCGCAGGGTCTCGCATGGCGCGAGCGCTATGGCCGCGGCGGAACGGAAGTGGGCGTTGCGCGCGCAAAGGATCTCGTCGCGCGTCGCGATCTTTCGCCCGAAACCATCCGGCGGATGGTGAGCTACTTCGCCCGCCACGAAGTCGACAAGCGCGGGAAAAACTTCTTCAACGACGACAACCCCTCAGCCGGCCGCATCGCCTGGCTGCTCTGGGGCGGCGACGAAGGCCGGGAGTGGGCGCAGGGGATCAAGGAGCGGATGGGGAGGAGTTCATAAGCGCCGCTCCAAACCGCATTGTCGACCAGCAACGGCTGTGCATACTTCCCTGGGCAACGTGGTTTCTTCCAGGGGGGATAGCAAGTGTCCTTTGATAAGACGTCACTATGGCGAAGGGGACTCGAGCCGAAGAAAAAGTATGAATTCGCTCAGGAACAAGAGCGATTACGCTCCGCCTTTAATCAAGCACGCAAAAATACATCAGAGCTCCTGCAGCACATACCGGAAGACTGCGAGAATCTGACGATTCACGATATCACACATATCGATGCGTTATGGGATATTGCTGATCAGATTGCAGGAGAAGCCTTCCACCTAAACCCAGCCGAGACGTTTGTGTTCGGCATGGCGTTATTGATTCACGATGCAGGACTTGCTGCCGTCTCCGTAGAAGGCGGAACGAATGCAATTTACTCTTCAAGTGAGTTTCAGGATATTGAGGCGTCACTGTCGTCTCTATCCGAGCCATCACATCGCCGCGCTGCAGCGTTGTTTACATATTTACGAGAACATCACGCAAAGATTGCCTCGACCCTTCTAACCCGAACGTGGAAAAATCCAGTCAATCAACAAGATATTTTCCTGTTAGAAGATGCCGGACTGCGGAGCGCATACGGTGAAACTATTGGACGTATTGCGGAAAGCCACCACTGGCCGCCCTCTGACCTTACTGCTAAATTGCGCAGCGTCGTCGGAGCGGCTCCCGATCTTCCCAACGAATGGCAACTAAACGAAGTTAAAATCGCCCTTCTTTTACGTTGTGCCGATGCGGCCCATATCGATGGGCGCCGCGCGCCGCTGTTCCAATACGCGCTTCGTCAACCAAAGGGTTTGTCCGATAATCATTGGCGATGGTGTCCCACCGCGTGGTGTAACTGACGGCATTGGTCGCCGTGCTGTCCGGCTTGGCCGGGTTGGTCAGCGTGCTGCTACTGCTGGCAGGCTGATGAAGGGATCATCGCTCAATTGTCCGACGCTTTCCAGCGTCATGTAGCGGGCACGCTGAACGGCCCATTCATCGTTCTGTTCGAGCAGCAGGGCTCCGACGAGACGCACGATGGCGTCGTCATTCGGGAATATGCCGACGACATCGGTGCGCCGCTTGATCTCCCCGTTAAGGCGTTCGATCGGATTCGTGCTGTGAAGCTTGGCCCGATGCTCCTTCGGGAAGGTCATGTA
>NZ_JAGL01000040.1 GCF_000526635.1 Aminobacter sp. J41 | reverse complement strand
GCGTCGATAAAGGCGATCATCGCTTCAGTGGGCGGTCGAGCTCCGCCATCGCAAAATAAGCCGACGCCTTGCGCAGGATCTCATTGGCCTGACGAAGCTCGCGAACCTCCCGTTCAAGCTCCTTGATCCGCGACAGCTCCGCGCTCGTCGGCCCAGGCCGTATGCCTGCATCCCGCTCAGCACGCCGCACCCAACCGCGAAGCGTCTCCCCGGTGCAGCCGATCTTCGAAGCGATCGAATTGATAGCTTCCCATTCCGAAGCATACTCGCCCCGGTGCTCCAGAACCATTCGAACCGCGCGCTCGCGCACTTCAGGTGAATAGGTATTGCCGTTCCGTTTCGTCATGATGGCTCCTTAATCTCAAGAGGGGGAGCCTCCGGCAATCCCGGCGCGGTTCAGATGCTTCGGGGTCCTCAGTTGCCGCGAGTGCTGCCTTGAACCGCCAAATTGGTGCGTCATCACCAAACATAGCCAGCTTCGAGCGGTTTGCGGGCTGAACGCCACCTCCTAGCCAAGAGATGAACGAGCTGGCCAGTCGATCAACCGGGCGCATTCCGGAAGTGTTCGGCACGATTGTCGGCTGATCGACGGCAACCAAGCAAAGATCCACAGCCCTGCGTTCCGCTTCGATAGTCCGCAGTGCTCCTTCGAAGGTTGCGAGTGCCGGCTCGACAAACTCGATCATGCCGTCTGAGCAGCGGATAATCGCGACAGCTCCTGGAGCTTTCGGATTGTCAGTCCAGGCTGAGTCGAAACCGACTACAGAAACCGAGTGAGGTGATGCGGCAACACTCGCAACGTCTCGGGGAAATTCACTTTCCACAGCCATTCACCATCGCCTTGTCTCCCAGTAGGTCCCGAAGTTAGACCTGATATTGCTGTCATAGGCAAAATCCTCAACCCTAAGCCTGCGACCAAATTTCAGTATTGATTGTTGATGCGGAACCTGCCCGTGTAGCACGATCTCTCGTGCGTTCGATCTAGAGTCGCCAGAAGCGATCAACGGCACATGCTCGTCATGCCGGCTCTAAGCCAAGTGGAGGTAGCAATTGAAGTTGTTTGAATGGCTCAGGTCCTACGCCAGGATGATCAACTTAGGGCCCTTGAGTTCCACGAAGCGACGGCGCGAACATCAGCAATGTATGTTCTTAAGTATCAATGCAAAGGCTCCCGGGGACTATGGTGCAGAGTTTGAGGCCGCTTCGCGTCGCATTGCCCTGTGACGTGCCACTGAGTTTTCATCCAGCGGCGTTTAGAGCCTCGGCCGTTTCTGTTACGCCGTAGGGCGCGGGTTGAGCAACCGGTGGAGACGCGAAGCCCACATCAAGCGAAGCGTCAGAGCCGGTTGCGGCGAGGGTTCCGGCGAAAGCCGCCGGGGTCTGGTAGCCAAGCGAGGAGTGTGGCCTCGCGGTGTTGAAGTCTTTCCTCCATTCGGCGATAGCGCTGCGGGCATGGTCGAGGCCAAAGAACAGGCTCTCGTTCAGGAGTTCATCGCGCATCCGCCCGTTGAAGCTCTCGACGTAGCCATTTTGCATGGGCTTGCCTGGTGCGATGTAGTGCCATTCCACCTGGTGATCTTTCGACCAGGCGAGTATCGCATTCGAGGTGAACTCGGTGCCGTTGTCGGAAACGATCATGTCCGGCTTGCCACGCCGGCTGATCAGATCGGTCAGTTCACGTGCCACCCGGCGACCGGAGATCGATGTATCCGGGATGGCTGCCAGACACTCTCGCGTGACGTCATCGACGATGTTGAGCACCCTGAACCGCCGACCGCAGGCGAACTGGTCATGCACGAAGTCGAGCGACCAGCGCGCATTCGCTCTCGCCTCGACCAGGATTGGTGCTCTCGTGCCCACTGCTCGCCGCCGTGCCCGGCGCTTGCGAACCGTCAGCTCTTCCTCGCGGTAGAGCCGATAGATGCGGTTGATGCCAGACGGTTCGCCCTCCCGCCGCAGCAGGATGAACAGCCGCCGATAGCCAAAACGTCGGCGCTCCTTGGCAAGGTCGCGTAGCCGGCCGCGCAGTTCGGTCTCTGGCGGACGGCAGGACTGGTAGCGGATCATCTTGCGATCGGCACCGACGAAGGAACAGGCCCGACGCTCCGACAGGCCCATGACGGCCTGCAGATGCGCGACGGCTTCGCGCTTGGCGGCGGGCCCTACCATTTTTTTGACAGAAGCTCCTTCAGTGCCGCCGCTTCCAGCATCTGGTCGGCCAGCAGCTTCTTCAGCTTCGCATTCTCGTCTTCCAGAGCCTTCAGGCGCTTGGCGTCGGAGACGTCCATCCCGCCATACTTCGCCTTCCAGTTATACAGCGTTGCCTCGCTGACTCCGTGCTTGCGGGCAAGATCTCCTGCCTTCGCTCCCGCCTCGTGCTCCCGCAGCACCGCGATGATCTGTTCTTCCGTGAACCGCTTTCGCTTCATCTGTCCGTCCTTCAATCGAGGCCGGACTCTAACTCCAGGTGGAGGAAAAACTCAGTGGCACGTCACCAGCTGCAATCCTTTTTGCAGCGTAAAACACTAGTGCAGCCGCCGTATCGAGCGTGTGTGGCTTGAACTCTGGAGAGCCGTCATCACAGCGGAAGAACGTCCCAGACACTGGCTCCTCCTCAGGATTGATTCTGGATGTAACGGTGGCATTGTGTACGCATTCATTTAGTCGTGGCTGACAACAAAATATCGCGCCTTCCGCAGGGTTAAATGAATCCAGTCATAACCTTTCGCAACGAACAGCAGTGAGCTTCTTTATGCGGAAATTATTGCGATCCATAAGAAGTATGCGGCAGCTATTTACAGCAACGATTTTAGCTCTGTCCCTGCTGGGTTTCCTATCATCAAATCAGTTCGCTGCACTACAATTGGCATTCAACTTTTGGGATCCATTCTCTATTTCACAGTATAGATTGTCCAAAATGTCGCGAGAAGATTACGAAGCGGCTATAGAGGACGCTCTTGAAGAAGGGGATGTCGCGGAAGCTCAAGACTTAGTTTCGTTTGCACGTGAGAACGGGCTCGAATTGCCCGCCGAACTGGTAGATCGAACGCTTGAGACATCATTCGAGTTCGGTGTGCGCAATGCCCGTGATTTTGTCCAAGGTGCAATCACCGGGGATGTGTCGAACGCTGCCTCCCTCAGTGGGGCACTGGCAGCTGACTATACTGGCGTCGGTGATGTGCGGGACGTCATGGTTCAAGGCAATAGAGTTGTTCGTGGAGAGGAGTACGATCCGTTGATCCTTGGCTTTGCTGTAGCTGGACTTGCCACAGCAGCGCCGGGTACTGGCGCTGTCGATGTTGGCTTATCTATCGTGAAAAATGCAAAAAAGGCCAATAGGTTAAATGATAAACTCCTGTCTTCCTTGGTACGTTCCGCCGTAGGAGTCGTAAACGTTGAGCGCCTGAAGTCAGGTCTGTCCAGATTATCACTTCCCGAGCCCCGAATGCCTTCTGCGCCGAAAGTTTTGAAATCTTTAGCAGATCTGAAATGGCAGGACGTGACATCGGGGGATCTTTCGCGCTTCAGGAATTTTATTATTGAATTGGCACCTGTTGACGTTGGCGCAGCTAAGAAGGCCGTTTCTGGGGCAGTTCGTAAAGAAGCGTTGTCCGAAATCAAGTTAGCGGCGAACGCTGCCGCTGGCATTGTGGAGGCCGGAGGCGTGAAGGCAGCGTTTAGGGTGATGGAGCATGCCGAAGATGCTCGGGACCTTTCACGCTTCCAATCAATGGCTGGGAAAATGGGGAGCAAGACATCTGCTGCCATTAGAGTCCTCGGTAGAGAGGCGATTTATCTTGGCAGACTGGTGTATGCTGTGTTCGTGGCGTTGGGTGTCCTTTTAGGTTGGTCAATCGGCGTTCTGTGGCTGGCCTATAAAATTTTCAGAGCGTGTTATCGCGTCACTAGGCGCGTGGGCGGTCTCGCATGATACTTTCACAGAAACGGTCAAACCTAGCGCTCCTGGCTGCCGGCGTTGCAGGAAGCGCTGCCGCGGGTTTTGGGTTTGCATTTGGCAAAGATGCCTACAAGAAAACGAAAAGGAACGCCTTTTCCATCCTTCTAATACTAGCTGTTGTTTTTTTTCCCTTCTTAGGCGGAAGGAATCTCGTCAGAGGGCATGATCGAGGTTTCTGGACGACAGTCTTCATCACTCTGCTTGGGAGTGTCCTCCTAATAGTTGTCGGTTTCTGCGCTGCAACAGCGGTGTTGTTTCACATCGCTGCCATGGGGAAGCTCAATTCGGAGAATCCCCTACCGCTTGCCGTGATCGGAGGATTGATCATAACTCTCGTAGGCACTGCAATTGGGCTCATTGTTGGCTTATGTCAGCGACCGAAAAGGCTGAGAGCCTTTGCAGCATGCAGAGCTAACGAAAAATTCCTTTCTGAAAACGGCTTTCGCGAAACGGGTGGCACAGATATCACCCACTATGATCCGTCCGGCCAAGCATTACGCTTTATAGAGGCACACCCTGAGCGCCTCGTATTCATGGCTGTGGGACGTCGGGGGAAACGCGCGTATATCGAGCTGGATCAAAGCGGCCGTATGATGCGCTATTCGGGCATCCAATGAAAGGTGAGTAGCTACGGCCCTGTGCAGAAGGGAGGGCTCGAGTTGTCCGCGTCGGCCGCCTAAAATCCTTGCCGCAAATCCTGTCTGGGCCGGTGGCGAGCATATGTGTCAAGTGCGCCGTTGTGGATGCCGCCTCTAAAGTTCGCGCATTATGAATGCCTTACCAGCGGTCAACAGATTCGCTAGGGCAAGGGGCGGGGACACCGCGATGACGTCGTCCTTTTGACGCAGCCATTCCTCGTGATAAGCATCTTTACCTAGGCGACCGTTTTCTTACGCCCAATCCTTGGACGCGTCGCATGCGCCGCCCAGTATCAGTGCGGCCGAGGCGGGCGAGATCCTGATCGATCCATGTTGAGCGATCGCTGCAAGGGCTGTCACGGGCATTCAACACCCCTGACAGGAACGCGGGGTCTGGTAGACCTGTACCCGGTGACTTGTTCGATGACCACGCCGTTCGCCTCATGGGCAATCTTCCCTCAGCGAGGCGTAGCGGCAGACCTATCCAAGCTTTCGGCTAGCCCTACCAACGACAGGAAAGATGACTTGTAGCCATCTGGATCGTCGCCGCGGGAGCTGGCCGCCATCGCCTTGATCTCCTGCCACGAGTGTTGCGCGATAGATGGATCGCGACGCAGCTTCTGACCGAAGCCTGCAACGGCGACCGAGAAGCGGACGTCCTGCGATGCGTCGACTAAATACTCGACCTCGTCGGCGGCGGTGACCGCCTTCTCGATTAGCCGACTCACATCCTCGTCCGGCAGCTTGTAGCGGATCTTGAGGAAGGCATACTCGCCGCTCCCTGCGCCCCTGTCGTCCGAGGCCAGCGGCTTCCCATAGCGAAGATCGTCGATTAGCGCGGCCGGGCTGCCCTTCGGTGTGATCTCGTAGATCGCTGTCACCGAGTGGCCGGAACCGACGTCGCCCGCGTCGACGCGGTCGTTGTTGAAGTCCTCGCGGGCAAGCTGACGCGTCTCGTAGCCGATGAGGCGATACTTGGAAACTTGAGTTGGATTGAATTCGACCTGGAACTTCACGTCCTTGGCGATCGGGAAGACGTTCGAGGCTGCTTCATTCACCAGAACCTTCTGCGCTTCCTCGAGCGTGTCGATGTAGGCGGCCGTACCGTTGCCGTGCTGCGCGATCGTCTGCATCAGCTGGTCATTGTAGTTGCCGCGCCCAAACCCGAGGACGGAGAGGAACACGCCGCTTTCCCTGTGGCGCTCGATGGTGCGCTTCAAGTCCTCATCGCTCGTCTGCCCGACGTTGAAGTCACCGTCGGTCGCCAGCATCACCCGGTTCACCCCGCCTTCAACGAACGCCTTGGAGGCAAGACGATAGGCGGTGTTGAGGCCAGCTTCGCCTGCCGTCCCGCCGCTCGGGGTGAGCCCGTCGATGGCCGCGTAGATGGCTGCCGTGTCGCTCGCCGAGGTCGGCTCGAGCACCACGCCCGCATGCCCGGCATACGTCACGATCGATACCTTGTCGTCCGGCGAGAGCGAGGCGACGAGCATGCGGAAGGCGTTCTTCAGAAGCGGCAGCTTGTCGGGCGCGTTCATCGATCCCGACACGTCGATCAGGAAGACGAGATTGGCCTGTGGCCGCATCTCAGGGATCACGTCGTATCCCTTGATCGCAACGTGCATCAGCTTACGCCCGTGCGACCACGGCGAGGGCATCACCGTCACCGTCGGGCGGAACGGCTCCTCGCGCGTTTCTGCGAGCGGCCAGTCATAGGGGAAGTAGTTGACCAACTCCTCAACGCGCACGGTGTCGGGGTTGGGCAGCTGCCCCATGTTGAGCAGGCTCCTGACCATCGGATAGGAAGCGGTGTCCACGTCGGCCGAGAACGTCGAGACCGGATGCTCGGAGACGCTCTTTACGCCGCTGCCCTTGAACTCTCGCACGCGGTCGCGGCTTTGCGCGGACGACGGCAGACGATCCATGACTGGCGACGGGTAATTGCCGACGAAGGCGGGAGCAACTGCAACGCCGCGCTCGGCCATCACCATGCTTTCCGTAGCCTTGCGAGCCGGCGGAGCTGGTTGCGGCGCGATGGGGACGATGCCGTCGTTTCTGAAGGCGGCTCCGCCTGCCGGGTGGGAGGCCATCTCCTGAACGACCGCGAGGCCGCTGTCTCGCATGTACTGCGTGTACATCCCGCCGACCACGAAGAAGACTGCGCTTGCAGCTGCCACTGATGCCGTCCCCGTCCAAAGCAACTTCCTCATGATGTCCCTCCATCCGTTTGACGTCTCGGACAAGAGACGCTTGGCGGTGTCGGAACCTTGGGTCACTTTGGCGTATTTCTCGTTGGCTTCGTCATAGGCGGTCATGGCCGCTGCCAGCGCCTTCTTCCGGGCCTCGGGAGACGGCGTGACGGGCCTGGCCTGCCGCAGGATTTCGAATTCATCGTGCATAGGTCGCGCTCTCCGGTTCAGCCAGCAAGACCCTCAGCTTTTTCTTGGCGTCGTGGATGTGCCAGGACACGGTCGTCTCGGAGCACTCAAGCGCTTCCGCCGCCTTCAGGTGGCTGAGGCCTTCGGAATAGACGAGAACGACAGCCTGACGCGTCTTATCCGGGAGCATCCTCACTGCTTCCCAAAGTCGGTCCGCAGCCTCGTCGTCGCCGTCGCTGTTCTGTCCGGCGGATATTGTATGTTCGGCTGAGACAGCTTCGGAGAGTTGTCGCCCTCTCATTGCCTTGCGCTGATGGTCGCAGGCCGCGTTGATCACGAGCCTGTATAGCCACGACGCCAGACTGCACTCTCCGCGGAACGTTCGGATTGAACGACCCAGACGCACGCAAACTTCCTGCGCGACATCTTCCGCGTCCGCGCGATTGCCGAGGTGCCTGTGAGCTACGCGAAAGAACATCTCGTAGTGCATCTCGACAAGACGGGCGAACGCGGAACGATCCCCGTTGCGTGCAAGCACAAGATTTGCGTCCTCGATCTCTTCCATCAGGCTCGTTTCCTGCTCATGCACCTCAGACGATGTCGGGTTCGCTATCCTTGGGTCCGAAGGAAGAATTTTTTCCCGTCTGATCCGTGACTCCGGAAAGTCTGGCGCGAAGTAGGTTGGGTCCGCATCCAGCCAAGTAGCCCATTACCCTTAGATGCTCGCGGGGGCATCCGTATCGCCAACCCTCGCATCAGTCACTTTCGTAGGCTCATGCTAGGGGTTTGGCGGCTTTCCACACATCAAACCCGTAGCAAAACAGTTTGTATGATGGATTGGAGCACCAAACGTGCCGACTGGATCGAACCGCGAGACGAGTAAAGATCGCAGGCTCCATTCGGCGCGTCGGTCGGTAAAACTTTATCAACCTCATTGACTCAACATTTACCTCATTTCCACCTTCCCTTAACGGAGGGTGGATCTTCTTCCGCGATACTGCTAGCAAATCCAGTAATGCTGGTCTGGTCGGAGCATCCTTGTGACGCTGGTGACCCTCCGAGAATCTCTCAGCAGAGCGACCGCGCAGGGGACGTCCCCACCTTACCCTCAACGTTCTATCTTCGCTGCGGCTCAATGGTTGGGCCGTGGCCCTCACCTATGGAGGCTCTGATGAGTATCATTTTTCCTTTGTATTGTGCATCGGGTTGCGCTGCATGAAGCCGGTCCGCCCTGCCCTACTGCCACAGCTACGTCTCGAGGGCGACTACGAGGTTGACGTCCATGAGTACGAGCTATTGACGCTGGATCCGCAGTCTATGGGACTCGGACGTGCATTTTACCAGGCAGCCATTCGCTTTGTGCCTGCGGATCAACGATATCCGGCCCATCCCGTCTGCTCGATCCCGAAGGAGTTTCCTTCCAAGGGGAAGAACGCATCGGAGCGTGCACGCCTATCGGCGGAGCCAATTCGTAAGGCGCTCAGGGAATTCCACCGACGCAGTGGCGTTCGTTTCGAGATCGCGTTCACTATTCGAGAACGGGAAGCAGGACGCCCCGTAAACACCGATCGGCTCCGAACTGCAATTTTGAACGCAGTGAAATAGCTGTCGGGCTACAATTAAGTTTAAGGAAGGCTGAACATCTGCCTTCCTCCTCATTTAACATTGCAGTTAAACGCATTCTCCGCACAGTGGCGGCCTTATCCTAAATTGGCAAATGGTGCCTATGTAACTTTAACGTATAAGTTGAAGGAGCGTCGCGCACGCTCTTAATCTTCGCCGGATCCGTTATTTGGGATGCGTTTACTCTAGGGAAGGCAGCCATAAATTCTCTAAATGATCGTTTGGTGCCTGCAACATAGACGTTACTTATCTGCTTGACTACAACCGAACGAAGTTCCTCCAGAGCTTCTGGCGAAAGCCCCATTGCCGGAACAATGACAAGGAGCGTGTTGTGCTCAGGAGACAGTGGACACTCGACTGTGTTTTCAGTTGTGGTTGCAGACGTTCGGCTTTGCTTTGTCGCCTTCTTAACATAGCCACGTTGAAGCAGCGTGATATCATCAGAAGAAAATTCGATCGAGAGGGGACCGACTAAGGCATTGGCTCGCTGCAAATCCGCCATACTTCCGCCGACAGCTTTCAATAAAGCATTCTCAAACTCAATAAACTTAACCTTATTTAGCTGGAGAGCTATGTAAATTTTTTCTCGCACAACATTATAATTTGAACTTTGATTCTCACTATCATGCTTAAATATTTTATTTAACGAGTGGAGCAAATTAACAAAAGTATTGCCTTTCTTCTTGGACCCAATAGCGCCCCGCGTCTTAATTAGGATCTCGAGCGGCTTAACTCTTCCAGCCTTCAGAGGCCGCCGAAACTTCCGGCTGGTGATAGTATCCAACCAAACAGTGGGGATTTCAGGCTCTGCAACCACATAGCCAGCCCCGTAGCAGAAATTGCACTGTGCATTCGATCCGCCGCAAATGCATTTAGTAGGGCCTTGTATCGGCAACTATTCCGCTCCTCACTCGCATTCGCGGGGCAGAAATGTAGTAGACCACCCGGACTGCGACAGCTCGCGCGGCCCCAGACTGACGGTGTTGAGCGCCCCAAGCGTCATTTCTGATGTGCCACATCAGGTTATGTGGCACATCAGACGGTTCATCGCTAATCAAATCGTTCCTCGCGAACCTCATGGGTTCCTCATCGCCGTTGCCGTGACGACTTTCATCGGAACGCTGGCTGCTCCCACGATGAAGTTCCGCACGTTTGATCGTGGTCGACGGGATGCCGTGTTCACGACCCTGGTGTTCATTAAGGTCTTGGTCTTCCGCTGCCAGCCTTCGGCCGCTTACTCACGCTTTAGGCGAGGCCTTGCAACATGGATCTGAAACAGTCGGAAAGAATGCCGGGGAGCGCGGAGGAACGGTAATACAGACGCTGAATTAACGGTCTGGCCAGAGCGCTCGCGCCCGGCCAGACCGCTAATTCGATCAGGCCGTAAGGGCCTTCTTAGCCTTCGCCAGCACCATCTTGTCCGCCTTCGCAAGGCCCTTGCGGGCTATGCGTTCGGCCGTCCGCGAGACTGCGCTGTACAGATCGGCGAGGATCAGGATCACCGCCATGTCCTCCGTGACGTTGAGCGCGCGGGCCAGTTCAGCGACCTCGTCGACTTCCGACAACCTCAAAATCGGAAACGAAACCTCCAGCGGAAGTTCTGACACGTCGCCCTTCATGAGCGCGTCCGGGTTCGCGTCCCAGTCGATGAGCTTCAGGACCGTTTGCACGTCCCGCCAGCGCAGCCTTCGCAACTCCTTCGCGGCGTCTTCGATGCTCCAGTCGTTCGGCCCTCCGAACACGGGCGGAACGGCTTCCTGAATTAGGAAGTGGCGGACAGGCATTGCCGCAGAAAGGAAGCTGCGCGACCCGGCATCCGCCATCGACGCATGATAGCTGACCTGCTGAGAAAGGGCTGCGCTCCTGAACACCGCCCCCTCGGTGGCGGGCGTTGCCAACGGCACCTTCCTCGTTGCAGGAACGCCTTCGACGGCTTCGGCTTCATCGTCAATCAGCACGATCGACGTGAGGTGACTGACGATACCCTCTGCTTCGGCAAACTGGGCAGCTTCCTCTTCCTTCATTCCCTGGATCGCGAGATCGGCTGCGAATGCCGCCGCACTGGAAAGCGAGGCTTCCGCCGGAGCTTCCGCACTCTCGTCACTCCACTTGGCCTCGATCATCGTGCCAGCAATGCGGCGCGACACCGTTTCCGGCTTCCCGTTGACGGGAACGACGGGCGAGGAAACGTTCCTCATGCTTGCGACGGCGGCAACGATCGCCGAATGTACGCCAGCACTGCCGACAACGAACATCTGGCCGCCGGTCATGGCGGCGAGGTAGCCGACGCTCGTTTCGAGCGAGCTTTCGCCGACGAGGATCACGGTGAATCGCGCACCCGTCGACACCGCCTGCTGCACGTCGATTTTGTTCCAGCTCTTGCCGTCGGTGAGTAGGAGGACGTTAGTCTCGGGCCGCGAAAGGGTGACGGTCGATACGGCAGCCTGAAGTTCGGTGCCGCCGCTGTCGAACGGCATGTCCTTGACGAACTTGCCGACCTCGTCGCCGCTCATCGTGCCGTGCTTGCGGCAGCTGCCAGAGAACGACCACACCGTGACCTTGTCGTCCTTGCGGAACGACTTTTCCGAAGCGCTCAGAAAGCCGGCGATTACAGCGTCCCACTTGGTGCCGACTTCACCATCCGAGTCGTAGTCCATCTTCATCGAACCGGAGACGTCGAGAAGAAGGTCCGCGTCGAGGGCAACGTCACGCGCGGTCTCCGGAGAGAAGCTGATCGACACCTTGCGGCCGTCGGCAGCGCGACCGAACACTGGCTCGGGCTTCTCCTCGTAAAGACCGACGACGCGCACGTCGACGGGCCTGTCGAGCCTGGCGGTCACGGCAGCAGAGGCTGACTTGCCGTTTACGTGAGCGATGCCCTTCGAGGCGACCACTGCGACCCTGGCTTTGAGAACGGGGCCGCCGACGACGGGCGCGTCGGAGTCGACAAAGGGAGCTTCGCCGTAGACGTGGCCGACGGTCGTCGGGATCCTGAACTCGCCGTTCCCGTCGGAAAGCGTAACCGGCATGACGAAGCTTGCCGTCACTTCGACTTCCTTGCCCGGCGCGACGTTCGCGAGAGAAAGCATATGGAGGCCGCGCAGAAGCTCCTCGTGAAGGACGGCAGGCTTGCCGCGGTCGATAGCGTCCTCGTAACTCTCGCGGGCGACTGCCTTGGCCTTGGTTTCGCCGACGAGCCTGCGATCGTCCACCTTTGCCTCGAGGCGCGTCACGACGGCATGGAAAGGCACCGGGAAGGTAAGGGTTGCCTCGATCGGGCGATCTTCGTCGTTGCGGAAGGTGCGGATCATGCGAACTTCCGCAAGGCCGGATCGGACCTCGATCTCGTAGCCGGCCGATTTGAGCGGGATCGGAAAAGAACCGCGCGACTTGCTGGCGATGAAATTGCCCAGCGGTCCGGAGATGTGCTCGTGCTTCATTTGCGGTCCTTTCCCTTTCCCTTTGCCTCGACGGCTTCCTTAACGGCAGTGCCGATCGTCTCGATCAGGGCTTCAATGCCCAATTTGTTCAGGGCCAGTCGTTCGACCCTGACGGTCACGCCTTCGACGGGGGCGAGTTCAAGCACCTCTCCCTCGAGAGCTTCCCTGACCTTGTTCCTGATGAATTCAAGCGAATGGGCCTTCTTGAGGTCCGAATACATAGTGAGCGCCGTGACGTGCTCTTCGGTGTAGTAGGCCGCTTTCCCGCGCCCATATGGTTCGGGAACGACGCCTTCGGCGATCAGGAACCTGATGTTCCTTCGCGGCTGTCCCGTCCTCCGTTCGAGGTCGTCGATCTTTAAGCCGACGGTCACTGTATCGTCCAAGTCAGGTTCCTTTTTCGCGACAGTTCAACTGTCACGAAAACCCTCAGACGGTTAATTCCCTGAGTCAAGTTTTCGCGACAGTTGAACTGTCACGAAGGCAATAAAATTTCAGAGTAGCTCAGGCTGCTCCAGATAGCTCGCCGCCCCAATCGTTTGCCGGAACGTCGTTGGACAGAAAGGAATCCGCCAGCAGCGAGGTGACGCGGGTGCGATCCACTCCCAAATACGGCCGCGACAGGTAAACATGTTAATATTTACGATTGACACCCCGGTACGTCGATCTTAGCCTCATCTTCGAGCCGTTGGAGGACAGCTCGTTTGGGAGGAACATATGCGCCGATTTGCTTTGGCGGTCGCAGCTTTGCTTGTGACTGCACCCATTGTTGCGGCCCAGGATTACCCTGCGCAGCCGATCCGGATGATCGTTGGCTTCAACCCCGGTGGTGGCATGGACACCATCGCCCGCACCGTCAGTGAAAAACTCGCGGCACCACTCGGGCAGCCAGTGGTCGTTGAAAATCGTCCTGGTGCGGGTGGCACAATTGCCATGGCCTTCACCAAAGAAGCTCGGCCGGACGGCTACACGATCGTCCTCAGTGAGACCAGTGCTCTTATTGGCCCCGTAGTGTACGAAAACGTAGGCTATGACCCGATCACGGATTTCACGCCCGTTGCACAGCTAACATCTGCGCCGCTGGCGCTTGTGGCCAATCCCAAGCTCGGGATCGATAGCGTCAACGACCTGATTGAACTGGCAAAGGCTAAGCCGGGAGAACTGTTCTACGCGACGTCCGGCGTAGCGACGGTCCAGCATCTCGCAGGTGAAATGCTCTCGAACATGGCAGGGATCGAGTTGGAGGACGCGCCGTTCCAAGGTGGTGCGCCATCTGTTACGGCAGTTGTTTCAGGCGAAGTACCGCTAGCTATCGTCAGCCTCGGCGCGGCAGTTCAGCAGGCAGAAGGCGGCACGTTGAAAATCCTCGCGATCACTTCAGAAGAACGCTTAGCCCAGTTCCCCGATCTGCCGACGATCAGTGAAACGATCCCGGGATTCTCTGCATCACCAAGCCAATTCATCTTGGCTCCTTCCAATGCTCCAGTGGACGTCATCAAGACGCTTTCCGATGCTGTGGGGAAGGCGATGGAGGAGCAGGCATTACTCGACACACTGACCAAGCAGGGCTTCATTCCTGACTACAAAAGCGGTGAGCAGTTGGCATCCGAGATCCCGAATGCCGTCAAACGGTGGACCGACGCCACCAATGCTCTCGACGCAAAATAAGCACGTCTCCGGCCGGCAGTTGAAGACGCCGGCCTCCCTCCCCATGAGAATTGCAGTGCAGACATGACACACCGTACCATCGGCATGATCGTCCCGCCGGCGAACGGCGAAGTTCCGCCTGAAGCCCCTGCCATCTACCCCGAGGGGATACGATTTCTAACGCGCGGCCTTGCGATCGATTCCGTTTCCATCGGTAGCTTCGACAAGGTGATCGATCGGGTCGTGCAACTCGGAAAGGAGTTGCGCGACGAAGGGGCCGAAGCAGTCTCCCTGATGGGAACGTCGCTGAGCTTTTTCCGCGGCGTCGCCTTCAACGATGAATTAACGAGAGCACTGCACGAGGCTACAGGCCTCCCTGCCACAACAATGAGTAACGGCATTCGCGACGCACTCAGAGCAGTTGGCGCTACGAAGGTCGCAGTGGGGACTGCCTACACGGACGACCTCAATGAAAAGCTCAGGACTTATCTCACCGATAGCGGTTTCAAAGTTTTGTCGCTGGAGAGCCTTCAGCTGTCTGCAGTCCCTGAGATCCACGCAGTTACACTCGACACGATCGTCAGCCTTGGCGAGAAGACATTCGAAAGCTCTGGTCGCAGGGCAGATGCTGTTCTGATTTCATGCGGCGGCCTGCGCGCGACGCACCTGGCGCCCGCACTTGAAGCAAAGGTCGGTGTGCCAGTGATTGCCAGTGCAACGGCAGGTCTTTGGTCGACCGTCAGACTGCTCGGCATCAATACACGTCTCGATGCTTTTGGAGCTCTGGGTCGGGTTGCTTAAGACCTGCGGACGCTGAACTTCAGATGTAGACGTGGGAAGATAGCCCTAACGCAGTTCTACCGGTCGCCCCAAGGAGATTTGCCATGCGTATTTCCCTTATCGCTGCTGCTGCAGCCTTGGTAACTTCCATTCTCGGACCTTCTACAGCAATTGCGGAGGCCGACTATCCGAGCAAGCCGGTTCGCATCGTCATCGGGTTTGCGGCCGGGGGCGGCACAGACACGATCGCGAGAATGCTTGCCGAAGGCCTGTCGAAACAAATCGATCAACCAGTTGTGGTCGAGAACCGCCCGGGTGCAGGCGGTACGTTGGCAGCATCCTACAGTGCGGCGGCTGATCCGGACGGTTACACGCTCTACTTTAGCGGAACGTCGACGCTGATCGGCCCGGTCTTCGTGGAAAATGCTGGCTACGATCCGGTCAAAAGCTTTGCCGGAGTTGCCAACATCAATGAGACGCCGCTGGCATTAGTAGCTGGTCCTTCCTTTCCGGCGGATGACGTCAGAGGCATGATCGAAGAGGCTAAGGCGAAGCCGGGCGAGCTGTTTTACGCAACTCCGGGCGTAGGCACGACCCAGCACCTTCTCATCGAGATGCTGGAGCGAGAGGCAGGCATCGACTTACAGGATGCGCCATACCAGGGCGCTGCGCCGTCGATTGCCGCAGTCATTTCTGGAGAAATCCCGCTCGCGATAATCAGCCTCAGTGCTGCGATTGAACAGGCGAAGGGTGGCAAGATCAAGATACTCGGAATTACTTCACCCGAGCGGGTTTCCGATTATCCGGATATCCCTGCCATTGGAGAAACCGTCGCTGGCTACGGCGCCCTACCTTCCAACTTCCTCGTTTCACCTGCAGGCACACCGCAGACCATCATCGATATTCTCTCCGACGCAACCGCGTCGGTAGTTGAAGACCCAGAATTCGTCGACTTCCTAAAAAAGCAGGGCCTTTTGCCCAAGTATATGCCGGCCGCTGAACTTGACGTTCGTATCGCGTCGGAGACGGCTAAATGGACCGAAGTAGCCCGGTCACTGCCTGCGTCTGGAAAGTAGTTGCGTCGCAGCGACGAAAAATCGGGAGGAGCCGATGAACTCTGAAGATGCACCGCGGGGCGTCAACACGTCGGATCTCGTGTCCGGTGTGGTGATGCTGGCCATCTGCGGTGGATTTGCGGTCACAGCGTATCGGTATGGCATAGGAACACCTGCACGAATGGGCCCCGGGTTCTTCCCATTCCTATTCGGGCTAGTGGGTTGCGGGTTAGCTGTCACCATATTGATCCGCTCGTTCTTGGTCCCGGGCGGTCTATATGACCTGCTCCACTCGAGGTCCTTAATCTTTGTTGTCGGCTCGGTTGTTGCGTTTGGTCTTCTGATCGAGACCGTGGGACTGGGCCCGGCAGTCTTTGCGACCACCGTGATATCGTCCTTCGCCGATAAAGAAGCGACCTTGCGAAGCAGTGTCACACTCGCTGCCATCCTTACCGCCAGCATCTGGGTGATCTTTATATACCTTCTAAGTCTCCCAATGCCGCTACTGGAGCGCGTATTCTGATGGATATTCCATCCAGCCTGGTCGCCGGATTTGTTCAAGCTGCATCATTAACTAACCTTTTCTACTGCTTTGTAGGTGTCACGCTTGGAACCCTTATTGGGGTGCTGCCCGGCATCGGCGCGATGCTAGGCATTGCTCTACTTCTCCCAGTCACTTTCCATCTTCCGCCCGATGCGGCGATCATCATGCTCGCAGGTCTTTATTACGGCGGTGAATATGGAGGTTCGATCACGTCAATTCTGGTGAATCTGCCGGGCAGCGCATCGTCAGCAGTGACATGTCTCGACGGCCATCAAATGGCCAAGCAAGGGCGCGCCGCCGTCGCTCTCTATGTGACCGCAGTCGCATCGTTCATCGCCGGCACAACTGGCATCATTTTGATGACGCTATTCTCGCCGCTCATCGCCAACTTCGCGTTGTCTTTCACCTCAGTCGACTATTTCTCAGTGATGTTACTGGGTCTGCTCGCCTCGGCGTCGGTTGGCCGCGGCTCACCAGTGAAATCGATTGGTGCCCTCATTGTTGGCGTGCTGTTCGGTATCATTGGCACCGACGTTAACACAGGGATGCAACGCTATACCTTCGGGTACCCAGAGCTGATCACCGGGCTCGGCATCACAGTAATCGCGATGGGTCTCTTCGGGGTCCCCGAGGTCATTGCTGGCGCCGAAAGCAAGGCAAACCGCCCCGTCGCCCAACGTGTCCGCATTCGAGATATGCTCCCAACACGCGATGAAGTACGCCGCGCGACCATGCCCGTGGTGCGAGGGACAAGCCTTGGCTCACTCTTGGGGGCCCTCCCCGGCACAGGCGTCACAATCGCCGCGTTTCTCGCCTATTCGATCGAAAAGAAGGTGTCACACACGCCCGAACGGTTCGGACACGGCGCGATAGAAGGCGTTGCGGCACCGGAGTCGGCAAACAATGCTGCAGCACAGACCGCGTTCATCCCTACCCTCACATTGGGCATTCCTGGTAGCGCGACCATGGCGTTGATACTTGGCGCACTTATGATCCATGGCATCCCGCCCGGTCCGCAGTTTATGACCGCGCATGCCGATCTTTTTTGGGCGTTGGTCGCCAGCTTCTGGATCGGAAATCTGTTCCTGCTGGTACTAAACATTCCCCTGGTCGGCCTTTGGGTCCGATTGTTGCAGGTGCCCTACAAGTATCTCTTCCCGACCATCATCTGCCTGATCTGCGTCGGGATCTACAGCGTGAATCTCAGCACATTCGACATCTGGGTCGTGCTGGGTATTGGGCTTCTCGGATACTCGATGCGCATGACGGGCTTCGACTGCGCTCCGCTCTTGATGGGGTTCATCCTAGGACCG
Organism: Aminobacter sp. J41; assembly: GCF_000526635.1. GTDB lineage: Bacteria > Pseudomonadota > Alphaproteobacteria > Rhizobiales > Rhizobiaceae > Aerobium. The sequence goes on along the minus strand of NZ_JAGL01000040.1, from coordinate 9,869 downwards.
CTGATGGAAGAGAATTTGCGCCGCGCACTGATGCTCAACCGAGGTGACTTTTCGGTGTTCATCAAGAGTCCGATCAGCCTCACGTGTCTGCTTCTGACGGCGCTTCTACTGCTGTGGCCGTTAATCTCTGGCCTCCGCCAAAAAATTCGAGCGCGCGCAGCCGCTCAGTGACTTGGATTTCGTAGGACCGTACATGCCAAAAATCACACGCGTGCACGCACAAGCGCTTGCCGTCCCAGCCAACGTTGAAATTGGCACCCGCAAGCACAGCCAGAACATGGGCATCTGCTATGTCGAAGTAGAGACGGATGATGGGAACATCGGCCACGGGATTAGTGCGATCACAGACGTCGGGGTGGTGGCGGCCGCCGTCAATTCATCCTCAAACGTCATCATGGGCATGGACCCGGTCGACAATGAACGGATTTGGGAAGTGCTCTACTGGGCGATGACGCCTCGCGGTCAAGGTGGCTATGCAATGCATGCGATAGCTGCGATTGACGTCGCGATCTGGGATCTCAAAGGCAAGCATCTCAATCTACCCGTATGGCGTCTTCTTGGCGGCGCTCGCGAGCGTGTACCTGTCTATGCCACCTTTGGCTTTGACTTCTACGACCGGGACGAGCTCGCGAACGCTGCGAGTGACTTCGTACAACGCGGATTTCGCGATCTGAAGATGACGGTCGGACATAACGCGCTCGCTCGCCGCAGTCCTTCTCGCCCCGTAATAGAAGTAGTGGAGGAAGACGCTCGACGGGTTCAGGCTGTGCGTGAGGCAGTCGGCCCCAACGTCCGGCTATATCTTGATGCCAACTGCAGCCTCGATCACTTCCACGCCGCGCATCTCGCTCGCCGAGTGAAGGAATACGATATCACCTTCTTCGAAGAACCAATCACCCAAAACGATGCTCGACAAATGGCGGATCTGCGTCGCGAAGTCGGCATTCCGCTTGCGTGCGGCCAGAATGAAGGCACCGCCTTCCGTTTTCGTGAGCTAATCGCGGCCAACGCACTCGATGTGCTACAGCCGAACGTCGTCATCACTGGCGGCTTTACCCAATGCGCGCGCATCGCCTCGCTAGCCCACACCTACAACATGCCAATCGCAAACGGAGGTGCTTGGATCCACTACAACATGCACTTGCAGGCTGGAGCACCAAATGGAACGCTCTGCGAATACCACAATCTTGCGGTCATCGCGTACCGCCAGCTAGCCAATAACCTACCGGAACCTCAAAACGGCTGGCTTACAATGCCCGACGCCCCGGGTCTCGGATTTGACATCAACCAGGAGGCGGTTCGGGCATTTCGCTGCCGTTAGCAGGCTGTCTAGCCTTTTCTTGGGGACACCTCAGTTCGTCACGAACGAAAACCCCGACCGGTGTCGCCAACATTAGAATCACTTCCTCCCTCATTGGCGGCGATGGCTCGTTCCCGCAAGCTGCTGTCTCGTCTCCTGAGACCTAGGCATAAGCGAGGCTACATCAGCCAGTACTTGCTTCTGATGGACAAGGGCTCTTTCAGCGCGCAACGGGACACTAACGCACCGGCATCCCGCCGGACCACTCGGCCCCATTCTGCCGTTTCAACGACCAACGAAATGCCGTTCCGGCACTCCACTGGACCACCGATCCGCCAGCCCAACGAAGTGCCATTCCGGTCTTCCACCGGACCACCGTTCTGCCATTTCAACTGACCAATGAAACGCCGCTCCAGCATTCCGCCGGACCACCGTTCCGCCAGACCAACGAAATGACGCTCCGGCACTCCATCGGATCACCGTTCTGCCAGACTAATGAAACGCCGTTCCAGCAGGTCACCGGACCACCGTTCCGCCAGACCAGCGAAACGCCCTCACGGCATTCCATCGGACCGCCGTTCTCCCATTTCAACTGGCCAATGAAACGCTGTTCCGGCATTCCACCGCACAACCATTCTGCCATTTCAACTGACCAATGAAACGCTGTTTCAGCATTCCACCAGATCACCGTTCTGCCGGGCCAACGAAACGACGCGCCGGCATTCCATCGAACCTCCGTTCCGCCAGACCCACGAAACGGCGTTCCGGCATTCCACCGGATCGTCAGCCGTCTCGTCGACGCAATAACAACGCGCGTCACTGGCCTGGCCAGTAATCGGGCGGAAATAGCGGCAGATTAGGCTCAGGTCGCGATTAGGAAGTCCGCCAGCAGCCTTAATAGGCGGACGTTCAAATCTGTATAAGGGCCATGCGTTGCATGTTAGAGACGGAAAGCTTGTAAGTGGCCGCCTGTGACGTGAGCAACAAATGCACAAGCTCGGCCTGCCGGCGTGTTCCTGTCTTGCTGAATATTCGGTTCAGATGAGTATGTGCCGTCGAAACCGAAATCCCGCAGCGCTGCGCGGCAGCCTCGCGCCCGTCGCCCTTGCAGATCTCCAATGCGAGAATGGCCTCGGCTCGCGTGAGGCCGAACCGATGGCGAAGGTTGTCTATCTGATCGTCAATGCTCTCCGCATGTCCATCTCCGACTTGCAGGGAACCGAGCCGCGACTGGATTTCGAAGGCTCGCACCAGATGCGGGCGCAAAGCCGCGAACAGCGCCTCGGCTTTTCCATTGAGCGGACGCCTGATGTCCGGGTGAACCGCGCACCCCGCCCACGCTTGCGCGCCAGACATCAACGTGATGCCCATGCCCCCGGTGCCCAACCCTTGTGGAGCCCACCACTCGTTGAAGAAGGCTGTGCGTTCAAATTCATCCGGCGGCACGATCGTCGCGAAGCGAATGAGTTGACCCGCTCGAACCTTGCCGACGTGCTGCATCAGGGGATTGAGACGCACCCAGTGCTCACGATAGCTCACCAGATAGTCCGGATCCGATCTAGGCGCGACAACGATCCGCTGTCCGGTCCCGGTATCGCTGAAATGGAGAGTGGCTTCGGCGCCTCCCATCAGGTCAGCCATGCGGTTCATTGCATCGGGCCACAGCGGCTTTTCCAGCGAAGCAGCGTAAATGCAATCGATCAGATCAAGCAGCGCTTCGTCCATCGCCCCCTTCTATCGACCGAACGGTTGACGCTTTTGTTTGACAGTCATTGTAACGTTGTCCTTTCAATCCTACCAGAAAGAACGGCGCCTAAATGAGGATTACGACTGTCTTTTTGCTTTCGGCAGCAGCCGTTTACGTCATATGCACCAGTGTCATTGCCAATGCTGCTGAGCCCGGATCTTCCCAACCGGACACATCCGCTGTCGATTGGACCGGAGCTTCGATCGGTATTGTCGGCGGTATTAGCGCTCTCGACGGCACCACGCGCATTCCAGCCTATTCGCGCGACGCTTTCCACGCGGACAGCACGTCCGGAGCCATTGGCGCGAAGGCGGGCTACAACCAGCACTTCGCCAATGACATCGTGCTGGGCATAGAAGCGTCGATGTTCGCCCTGTTCAATGAAGGCCATTCAATTTTCGGCAACGAAGACTGGCACGTCAACGCCGATTGGCAGGGCGCCATGGTTGGCCGCATCGGCTATGCCGCGGGACGTTTCCTGCCCTATTTGAAGGGTGGCGTTTCCTTCCTTCACCTGAAGGACCTTCGCTATGAAAGTTCTATTTTCCCTTCGTCACGACCGTTGGATCGCAGCTATGTCGGCTGGACCGTCGGAGCGGGCGTCGACTACGCGGTCGACAACAACTGGGTTCTCGGCGTCGATTACGCCTATTCCGATTTCGGCAGCCACAATTTCGAGAATGACGAGATCGGACCGACATTTGTCGAGCCGGGTCTTCACCTGATTTCGGCAAGCATTAGCTACAAATTCTGAGGGAGGATAACTGGGCAGTCTGTTGCGATGGCAAGGGCTGCTTCCAACTTGGATCGATGCCGTTGTGCAGCGAGTGGTGGGACAAGGCGTAGACGCCGATTCTGAGGAATATGTGGGACTTTCAGTTTACGAGGGCTTTGGGGCTGATGGCGCGGACTGCGCCCTATGTCGCGCTGCGCTTGGCCGTCTATTTCGGCATCGCGGGTGCCATTGTCATTGTTACAGGCGCCAGCGCCATGATCGGCTACGGCATTGGCAGTCGCGGCGGTGAAGATTTCCGCACAGCCTCCGGCTTCTGGGGTGGGGCGGCGGGTTTCGGACTCTCGGCGGGTCTCATCTATCTTGCCCGCGAATACATTCTCTATCTCGTCAAAGCCGGCCATATCGCTGTTCTGGTCGATCTTATGGACGGCCGCGAAGACTCAGGTAATGCCGGCCAGATCGCCCGCGGCACGAGGATTGTGCGCGAACACTTCGTTGAGGCAAGCGTCCTGTTTGGCATCGATCAGGTGGTCAAGGCAGTCATCAACGCGGTCACCAGCCTTATGGCAGGTACCGCTACGTTCTTGCCGATCCCTAGCCTAGACACGCTCGCGCGGATGTTGCGGCTCTTTCTCAAGATTGCCGTAGGCTTCATCGATGAAGTCATCCTCGCCTATGCGATCCACATTCAGACGCGTAATCCATGGCAAGCGGCAGAGGAAGCCCTGATCCTCTACTGTCAGAACTATAAGGTGATGATCAGGAACGCTGCCTGGGTGGCCATGTTCATCTACGTTTTCGCCTTTGTCGTGTTCCTGCTTGCTCTCGCTCCAGCCTCGGCGTTGATCTATCTGTTTCCCGGCGGATGGAGCGCCGGGGGCTTCGTGTTTGCCCTGCTCTTTGCGTGGGCAGTCAAGGCCGCCGTTCTCGAACCGCTGGCGATTGCGTGCATGATGCAGGTTTTCTTCAGGACCACCGCGGGACAGGAGCCAGATCCTGAATGGCAGGCGAGGCTGGCTCAACTCTCTGGTCGGTTCGGAATGCTCGCCGAGCGGGCTCGCGATTGGTCTCGCCAGCCTGCTGCACCTCAGGAGAGGAAAGCGGCGGTATGATGTTATGTCGCCCAGTGACATGGCTGAAGGCGTCAGCGTTCCTTCCCTTCATGGCGGGACCGGCACTCTCGCTGACCTGCCCGGAACAGACGGCGGAGCTGCTATGCGTGATGCATCAGGAACTGCCGGAAAGCTACGTCATGGCTTTCGGCACCATAACGCTTGTTGGCCAACGCCCGCAGTTCAATTCCGATACGCTCGAATATAAGCCTCCTGGACCCTACAGAGCCACGTTCAGCGGACATCTTGCCCGGCCGAGCGGCTTTGACCTTCCGGCGCGCTTCGCCCTGAACGTGATGGAAAATTGCCTTGGCCCGTGGTGCGGCGCGGTGCCGACAGGCGCTCCTGCCGTTATCTTCCTGAAGAAAGTCGAGAACGGCTATCTGCTTGAGACCTTCCCCTGCAACCGTACGGTTTTGAGAGGGCCAACCGAACGCGATCTGGAGATTTTGACGGGTTGTCTCCGCAAGGGGGCGTGCTGAATGGAAGACGCCAGGATTCGGAGCGGCACCCTGTCGAGACGGGCATCGGCGATGAGGCTTTTCACCAGCATGGGAATGCTTTTCCTCGCGTCGGGCGTGTCCCCATGGCTATCGCCGGCGCGAGCGCAGGAGAATCTGATCTGGCATGGACGTGCAGAGGGAGGCAGAGCTTCGCTCTCCTATGGCATTCCCAATTCCGATTACGCACCGCTTTCCTTCAGTTGCACAAATGACGGTAAGGGAGTGACTTTCACCTATGCCCACGAACCGAACCAGCCCTGTGAGGGCATCAAAGTTGAAGTCCTGCTTCAGGCTGCGGAAATTGCAGTGCCAATCACGACCTTCGGGTTTCGGCTCGAACTTGATGAGGAGTTCCTTCTTCAGGGAAGAACCCACCTTGATGACAGGCTGGTCGATCTTTTGACCTCCGGCGAGACACTCACGGTCTTTGTGGAGGACGGGTCAGAGGAATATCCACTGGACGGCGCGCGCGCGGCCGCGATGCATCTCATCGAGAGATGTAAGAGGTAAATTTCTGAGACTGGTGGCGGTCGCCTCTTACCGATTATGAACCATCTTCGCTCCGTCGGAGGCACAAATTGGGAGGATTGCCATGGGGCGTTTGATCATCGCAATATTTTCGCTGTGCTTTGCCGTTTGGTGTGGAGCGCCTTCAGTCTTTGCCCAGGTCGACGACGTTCCCGGATCTTCCGATCATCCGGCGGTCGGCCGCTACGAAGGGGCGAGGATCGGCTTTTACGAGACCAAAGCCTATGAAGAGCTCAGCCTGCCCTTCAAGGCCCTTGATCCCGGCGATCAGAATGACCCTTCCGCATGGCAGACGGAGCTTGCCGGGGAACTCACCTCCATTCGCTACGAGGGGCCGGGCGACCGTTCGATCCTGGAGGTGATGCGCAACTACGAGGCCGCCTTGCAAGCGGAGAGCTTCGAAATCCGCTTCCTCTGCCGCAACGAGCAGGAGTGCTCACCCGCCCGTGCGATCTCAACCTTTTGGGACGCCGCACGCGGCGGGATCGGCATGCCCACCACATGGGACACGACCGTCTACCTGCTTGCCGAGCGCGATGATGGGGAAGGCAAGCTGACGGTCGGCATGCTCGGCGTGGAAACCGCAGCGCGAAGCGGTCAGCCTCTGACCCCGCATGTCGCCATGACCATCGTCAAAAGCCAGCCCATGGAGACGGACCGCATCAGTGTCATCGAGGCGAACGAATTGCAGCAGGCCTTGGCAAAGGATGGCCGCATCGCGATCTATGGCATCTATTTCGACTTCGACAGTACCGAGCTCAGGCCGGAATCGGAGCCTCAGATCACCCAGCTTGCCGGTTTGCTCAACGACAGTCCGCAACTCAGCGTATTGATCGTCGGCCATACGGACGGCCAGGGCGCATTCGACTACAATCTGTCGCTCTCGCAGCGTCGAGCCCAGGCCGTGGTCGATGCTCTGGTGACAAACCATGGCATCGCCTCAGGCCGCATGACGCCGGCCGGCGCCGGCATGGTCGCGCCGGTTGCGACCAATCGCACCGAGGAAGGCCGTGCCAGGAACCGGCGCGTCGAGATCGTGGAGCTGGTGACGCGGTCGGAGTAAGCATCGTCATCGGGAGGAAGATGTCCAACACCTGAATCTGTTGCGGGAGGCTCAGATGAAATGTCGTTCCAGTCTCGCTATCGCCTGCGCAACGATCCTCAGCACGGTGTCCGCGGCGCAGGCAAACGGCGCGGTGTCCGAATTCCCGGCAGGCGGCCTCGTCTTCAAGTCCGAGGAGAGCATTTCGATCGCGCGCGAGGACCTTGAGATCGGATGGAACCGGATCAATGTCCGCTACGTCTTTGTCTCGTCCGCAACCGAGCCGCTCATAAGGACGATCGGCTTTCCCTTGGCAAAGGTTTCGTTGGAAGACGGACCAGACAACATCGAGAACAGGAGCTGGAGCCAGGACGAAGGCGTGGACGATCCGCGCAACTACATGGCTTTCAGGGTCTTCGTGAATGGCACGCCGCTGACGCCGAAGCTTCACGAATACGCATGGTCCGGGGAAACCGATGTTACTCGAAGACTTCTCGACCTCGACATACCGCTCCTTTCGACCGACATGGATTCATACGTCAGGCTGGCGCAACTGCCGGACGCGACACTTGAGGAGCTGAGACGGCACGATCTGGTGTGGAACGAGGTGCCGCCGGGCGCCGGCTGGATCGCCCCGAAATGGGAATATCAATCCGTCTATGAATGGACTCAGACTTTCTCGCCCGGCGAGACCGTGGTCGAAATCTCCTACCGGCCGCTGTTCGGTGCCGACGTCGATTACCACCGTTACTATCCGGATGGCGAAGGCGCTTCGCACTATTGCATGGACGAAGCGACCAAGAGGGAGTTCATGACGAGAGGCGGTCAACCGGAGGCGTTCACAGTCGGCTACATCCTGCAGACGGCGAGATACTGGAACGGCCCGATCGGCGACTTCCGGCTGAAGGTCAGCGACGACCTCGGGGTCCTGTTCGCGTTCTGCGTTCCCGAAGGCCTGGAGCCGGCCGGTGATGACCGGAGTTGGAGAGCCAGGGACTTCGTGCCCGATTCAGACCTGAAAATCGTGTTCTATGTGTATGGCTAGCGCATATCGCCCACATTACGGCACAAACCTTGCCGTTGCACACCTGCGCTTATTTCCAATCCTGCTCGCGCTCCTTATGGGCATGGCCGGCAGTGTAATGGCACAGCCGTCCTTTTCCCCGGAGGCGACCGACGCGCTGCCCGAGGGCAACGGAAGGACATATCTCGACCTCATCCGGCTCGTCATGCCAGGAATCGCCGTCAGCGGCAGCGCCTATTCCGACGCCCACCAGCCAACCGGCATCAGGCATCTCGGAGGCTGGATTGACGGCGATATCGGGTTGGCACGTACTGGTACTCTTGGGCTTCAAGCCGTGCCGTTGCGCTCTAGCGGCAGGCAACGGCTGGTGCTGCTGGTAGACTTCGGAATGACCGAATACAGCGTCGGCTATGCCATCCTGGCGCTTTTTGACATTGAAGGTGACGCCCGGCTGCTCGACGCCGCCGATGTCGCGTTGGATCGGTGGACATCGTTCATGGACCCCGTTCGTCTGCCGGTCGGCGCTGACGACGATCTCCTGGTAATCCAAAGCACGCACCACAACTCTAGCCAGAGCTTCCTGTCCGCATCCCTGATCCTGGTTCGCAATGACCAGTTCGAATTGGTCGATACGATCTCCTTGCTCGGCGACAGAGCGTATGGCTTCGAACGCACCCAGGAGTTGACCATCGAACAAAGCGCAGGCGAGCCCTTCGCGGACATAGCGGTCAGCGTAACTGAAACGACGGAGCTCACGGCCGTGGACCAGGACGACGGGACGCTTCCCGAGCCGGGAAGTCGTGCGATCACCGTAACCTATCGCTGGGATACCGTCGCCCAAAGCTACATGCCGGATTCGAACGCTTTGACAACCCTGGCACGCGAGAACGAAGAGCGCTTCTGAAAAAGCGGCGGCAGTCGCGTCGGCCGCGCGGCTGGAAAATCCGCCGCTTGCGCTCGCGGCTCGACGTCCAGAGACCAGATTCGATCGTTCATTGGCGTAAGGTCTCCTTGCTGATCCCGAGGCCATGCCGATCGACCAGCTTCTCATGGGCAAAGGTTGATCCGAAATCTGGATAATGCGCACGAACCAGATCGAGCACATGATTGCGAAAATCCTGGGTATGGCGACGATTACTCGGCCGGCCGCGCTTTCTGGACGCCAGACCATCAGCGCCGGCGCGATCATAGGCCTGCAGGAGCCGGTGAACCTGGCTGCGGCTGATGTGCAGCGGCTCGGCGGCTTGAACGACGCTTAGGCGTCGGAATCGGCATAGTGCATCTCGCCGGCCATGGTTGCCAGCGACGTCATCCTGGCCCTGAAATCCCGCCTCTGTCTGCTGTCGGGAGCCGCAAGCTCAAAGCTTCGTATGACATCTCCGGTCCAGTAGTCATAGCGCTCCGCCGGCGCGGCATCGTGGGTCGATACCGTCTGGAAGATGTGCCCCTTCGGCCGGCCCTGCGAGAAGGCATGAGAAGATTGATGTTGCTTGGCCGCGCTCATGCGCAGCACTATGGGAATCAGGATTTCCGAGCCAATGCTCGGATGGTGTCCCACCGCGTGGTGTAACTGACGGCATTGGTCGCCGTGCTGTCCGGCTTGGCCGGGTTGGTCAGCGTGCTGCTACTGCTGGCAGGCTGATGAAGGGATCATCGCTCAATTGTCCGACGCTTTCCAGCGTCATGTAGCGGGCACGCTGAACGGCCCATTCATCGTTCTGTTCGAGCAGCAGGGCTCCGACGAGACGCACGATGGCGTCGTCATTCGGGAATATGCCGACGACATCGGTGCGCCGCTTGATCTCCCCGTTAAGGCGTTCGATCGGATTCGTGCTGTGAAGCTTGGCCCGATGCTCCTTCGGGAAGGTCATGTAGGC
>NZ_JAGL01000039.1 GCF_000526635.1 Aminobacter sp. J41 | reverse complement strand
CCGAACTCCTTGCGCCACCGGTAATACGTAAACTGCGTCACGCCGATCAAACGGACCGCTTCTCCGACAGAACGACCTTGCGACAACAGAACATCGACTTGGCGCAGCTTCGCCACGATCTCTTCGGGTTTGTGCTTCTTCTGGGGCATTCCAACGTCCTCCTACGGCTCAATAGCCTACTTCAGGGAGGACCACTTTTCAGGGGGCAGACCACCCCGACGAGAGCCTAGAACTGATGCGCATCATCGACGAGGTATTCAGGGAGATGCCCTGGTTAGCGCCTGATAGATGGCGCGGCATCTGCGGCGGCAGGAGTGGGGCCTCGGCCGCAAGGGGGGGGCCGACTGCCGATCTACTAAGTGCCGAAGACCAACGAGCCGCATCCGCAACATCTCATCTATCCCTACCTGCTGCGGCTTCTGAGCATCGACCGGCCGGATCAGGTCTGGGCGCCGACGTGCCCCAAAATCCCAAGCGGCTCGGCTTTCACTACCTCGTCGCCTTCATGGACTGGTTCAGGCGCAAGGTGCTGGCGCGGCGGCTGTCGAACACGATGGATGCCATCGCGGCTCCTGAAGAGGGTAAAGGCGTCTAAAGTCTTATGTATATGGCATATGGCTCACAACCCCGGCCGCCAAGGACACCTTGCAGAATCGTCGTCTTGCCGGCGCCCGTCCCGCCGACGAACCGAGGTTGTCGGCATCCATCCAACGATGATGCCATCGTCGGCGTACTGCTGCTTGAAGGAAGCAAGCCCCATCATCTTGATCTAGACATCCTTCGTTGACATTATAGTTCACCGAGGACCTCAGTCCGAATGGCTTGCGATCCCACGGGCACAAACCCTTTCCATCGCTCCCGTGGTATCTGCGGCCAATGTTGACTGGCCGAGGTGGTCGAACATCATGGCCGCATGACCAGATCGCAGTCATCGGGACAATCGGCCAGTCTGATCGACATTGGCCAAAGCGGCGTACCCCTGAGATGGCCGTACCGATATTGGACAATATATTATCGAACGCATTGGACGCTACATCCAGTAGCTCGGAGCGATGATCATCCCAGAACACCATCAAATGGCGTTTAGCGTTCGAATTGGTGGCCGAATCAAGTCGTTTCTGCGCTTCCGTACCATCCCGAACCCGCAGCGCATAATGGCAGGTCGAAGCCTTGCGGCGCAGAGCACCATTGCCGCGCGACGCGCGGTCCGCTATGCGCATGGTCTGACAAAACAGCAAGAGTTAGGCAAGTTGACAATCTGGCGAATCATCAGACCACACCTTTCTTGGCTGGCGCGCTTTTTCCGTATCAGCTTTATCGAGGCGCGCTCCGAGCAGCAGTCAAGTTATCTTGGTATCTTATGGATGCCAATTTCTACGTTAATATTTACAATTATGCTTGCTCTGGTTTTCCAGCAGCACGACAATGCCAGCACAAAAGCATTTTACCTGTATGTATTGGCAGGGTATATTCTATGGAATTTCATTGCTACTACTATTACATCGAGCACAACCGTCATCCAGAAGCGATTCGAATTTGCCGTTCACAATAACCTTACGCTATCCGGACTTTTCTTCAAGCTACTTATCGACCGTCTTTTCTCATTGTGCCTGAACCTCCTCCTACTTGCATGCGCCGTCACTTTCCTAGCACCAGGGAGCATTGGGCCACATTTACTCCTCGTGCCAGGAATTCTAATAATATTGGCTTTGGTGTCATTGGCCGTCGCGTATTTAGTAAACTTGACCGTGATCTTCTTTCCGGATCTGGATGCGATTTTCCAGGTCGGAATTCGGTTTTTGTTTTTCGTATCACCGATTTTTTGGAGTACAGCGGGTGACGGCACTGGTACTCGCGCGATTCTGACCAATTACAACCCTATCTCCCATTACCTGTCCGCCTTCCGACAGTCTTTCGGGATAGGCTCCTTTGAACCAATCGCATGGATCGTGATGCTTGGAACATCCTTCGTTTTATGCGCCGCCGGAATTGTCGCATACGAGCGCACGGAGTCCTTTGTAAGGAACTTGAAGTAAGCGATGGCAAAGATTGAGATTAAGAATGTAAGCGTCAGCTACTTTATGCGCAAGTCCAAAGCAACGGGCGAAACGCTCGAGCGTGGCGCTGTCGGCGCCCAGATTCTGGTAGGACGCCGATACCTCGAAATCGCGGCATTGCGAGATGTTTCGCTTTCCCTCAAAGATGGCGATCGCGTGGGCCTTGTTGGAACAAACGGCTCTGGAAAGTCAACGTTTCTAAAACTCTGTGCTGGCGCGCTCGCTCCGCAGTCGGGCTCGATTGACATCCGAGGTGTAGTAAGTCCGCAGTTCGCGCTCGGAGCCGGTCTAAGACAAGAGCTGTCGGGACGACAGAATGCAGAACTTAAATGCCTCTACCTGGGCGTCCCACTGCGCGCCGTTGCCGACTATGTAAACGATGTGAAGAACATTAGTGGATTGGGAAGCTACTTTGAACTCCCCATAAGAAGCTATTCCGCAGGCATGAAGTCACGATTGGTCATGAGTCTGCTGCGTCTTGTACGTGGGGAGATTTTGATTATGGACGAATGGGTAAACGCAGTCGACCCGAGCCTGAGCGAGACGGTCGGCGGCTTGCAGAGTCAACTGATCGAGCGTTCGAAGATACTCCTCCTCGCCAGCCATTCGGAAAGGATTCTGAAGCAATGGGTGAACCGAGTTATCTGGCTTGAGCAGGGCACTCTGCGCGCTTTTGGTCCTGTTGATACAATTCTCACGGAATATCAAAGCTGGATCAAACGACGAGAGTAAACCGAAAGGCGCAGCAGGGCATTAATTGCAGCTTGCTGCGCAATTTTTCCGACCAACAGTTTCAAACTAAAGGGAACTTCTCTAAGTGACGGGGTGCGCCGATACCTCGCCCACGTTCCCATCAGGATCGTTAGCGGACAAACCAACAGCCGATAAAGACCTCACCAAAGCTCTTCGCGGACGAGACGACGGTGCCGGTGTTCGATCCGGCTCGTGGCAAGATCAAGACCGAGCAGCTCTCGGCCGATGCGCGCAAGACCGGCCATGGGACGCATCGCCCCCGGCGCCTGTGTCTATGCGCCAGATAGCAAGGCCCGGTGTGCGGCCGTCCACCACACGGGCTTCACTGGGATCCCGCAGGTCGACGGCTATCGCGGCTATCGCACGCTTGCTGAAAAGAGCGGCGTAACGCTCGCTTTCAGCTGGGCGTATGTGAGAAGCTTAGCTTGATCAGCACGAGACCGAGCTCGCCGCAGCAAGCCGTTACGCGCTCTCGCGCTGAGAAGCGCGTACCCCATTCTCGATGACGGTCGCGTCGAAATCGACAGCAACACGGTCGAGCGCTCCATCCGTCTGATCGCCCTCAACCTGACCTGCCACTGAGTTTTTCCTCCATCTGAGATTAGAGTCCGGCCCTTGATCGAAGGACGGACAGATGAAGCGGAAGCGGTTCACGGAAGAGAAGCGGTTCACGGAAGAACAGATCATCGGGGTTCTGCGCGAGCACGAGGCGGGCGCGAAGGCAGGCGACCTGGCCCGCAAGCACGGGGTCAGCGAGGCGACTCTGTATAATTGGAAGGCGAATTATGGCGGGATGGACGTGTCCGACGCCAAGCGTCTGAAGGCCCTGGAAGATGAGAACGCTAAGCTGAAGAAGCTGCTGGCGGACCAGATGCTGGAAGCAGCTGCGCTGAAGGAGCTTTTGTCAAAAAATGGTAGGGCCCGCCGCCAAGCGCGAAGCCGTCGCGCATCTGAAGGCCATCATGGGCCTGTCAGAGCGTCGGGCCTGTTCCTTCATCGGCGCCGATCGCAAGATGATCCGCTACCAGTCCTGCCGTCCGCCGGAGACCGAACTGCGCGGCCGGCTACGGGATCTTGCCAATGAACGCCGCCGGTTTGGTTATCGGCGGCTGTTCGTTCTGCTGCGGCGAGAAGGCGAGCGCTCCGGCATCAACCGCATCTATCGGCTCTACAGGGAGGAAGGGTTGACGGTTCGCAAGCGCCGAGCAAGGCGGCGCGCGGTAGGCACGAGAGCGCCAATCCTGGTCGAGGCGAGACTGAATGCACGCTGGTCCCTGGACTTCGTGCACGACCAGTTTGCCTGCGGGCGGCGCTTCCGTGTGCTGAACATCGTTGATGACGTGACGCGCGAATGCCTTGCCGCGATCCCGGATACGTCGATCTCTGGCCGTCGTGTCGCTCGCGAACTAACGGACTTGATCGCCGAGCGCGGCAAGCCGGATATGATCGTCTCCGACCACGGCACGGAGTTCACATCGAACGCAATCCTCGCCTGGTCGAAGGATCACCGTGTCGAATGGCATTACATCGCGCCTGGCAAGCCGATGCAAAACGGCTACGTCGAATCCTTCAACGGACGGATGCGCGACGAGCTTTTGAACGAAAGTCTGTTTTTCGGTCTCGGCCACGCCCGAAGCGCCATCGCCGAATGGCGGCAGGACTTCAACACCGCAAGACCGCACTCCTCGCTCGGATACCAGACCCCGGCAGCCTTCGCCGGAACTCTCACCGCAACCGGCTCCGACGCTTCGCTCGATAAGGGCTTCGCGTCTCTGCCGGTTGCTCAACCCGCGCCTTACGGCGTAACAGAAACGGTCGAGGCTCTAATCGCCGCTGGATGACAGTTCCGTGGCAGGTCAAACCGCAAGAATGCGGTGTTCGCCCGTTCCGACGGCGGCGACGAGCACTGGGCCGTCGTCGCGTCGCTGATCGACTTGCAAGCTCAACGATGTCAAGCCGCTCGACTATCTAACCCATCTCCTCGCCAGGTTCGTCAAGGACCCCCGAACGGCCAGATCGACGACCTCTTGCCCCTAGCCTACATCGTACATCACGGACTCAAAGCTACGGCCAGATAACAGCGCTTACTGTGGGCCTGCTGGCTCCCGAGCTAAGGTCGCGGCTGAGAACACCGACTTCGGAATATGCGCACCTGGGAGCAGACCTGCTCGCTGGATCAGCGATGACTTGCCCAACCCGCGCTCACATGCAAAACTCTTAAAGTTCAAGTCATATTGGGTGCGTTGCCTTGGAATATTTTCAGCTGCCAAACCTCAAATATAGTCTAGCTACCCTTGGCACTTTTTTTTCAGATTCGTGTCTAATTATTCGGTCAGCGGCCACCTTGCTTGCCGGCTTGGTGGCGGCACCAATTGAAGCCGCCGCAGATGGCCCGGCGGTCGGATGCGATATGTCCTCGGCAGTTCGCCAGCTTTCATTGGCCAAGTCCGATTTGTCCGCAGATTCTGCTACGGGCCGCTTTCACGGTTTGCAGGAAACGGACAATGGGCTGAACGCGACCTTTGTCGGAGACGCCAATTCATACGCCCTTGGCTATCGCCTGAAAGCGTATCAAGATGAAAAAACGGTCGTGCGCCTTACTTTTCAGGTCAACGGATGGGATAGCATCAACTACTTAGCATTCGGATGGCGAGATAACAAAAATCGCTTTTGGCATATAAAATCGACTAATCCTGTGCAAGGTTTCGATATTAACGAGACAATCAGTTCTAAACATATCGCATTCCGTCTAACAAACGGCTGGGATGATAAACCAGACGCCGATGCATTAGATCGTGTAGAAGTCTTCGTGCGAGGCACCCCTTCCACGAAGGGCGGAGAGATACGAATCAGCGCAGTTGATGTTTTTAACCATGATTCACCACCGGATGACCTCTCAGTAAACCTAGAGGATCCCTGTCCTCTTTCGCAGATTAAATGGTCTGACGCGACGTTTGCGAGGGCTTCGCAGGGCATACGTGACGTAGTGCATCGCTATTTCGTGGAGGCGTATGCATCATTTCAAAGCGATGCTGATCACTTCATGCAAACCGGCAAGCTTTCATTCGCAGGAATAGAGCCGATTGCCTGGCCCATTCATTCGAACGTACCGCCATCCGTATGGGATTACTCAACCACGCGCTACCTATGGCATTCACTTCATATGCCGCAAATTCTGATAGCCGCGTACACGGACACTCATGGCACGCAATACCTTTATCCTGCTCGTGAGTTGACCGATCGGTGGATCACCGAGAATCTTGCCAAGCAATCTGAAGATCTTCGATACGCTTGGTATGATCACGGGACAGCAATGCGCCTCATAACAATGCTGCAACTCTGGGACATCGGTCTCGCAGAGAAGTTTGATGCGCGCTTTATGTCACGTCTGCTCCACGCTATTGAACTGCACGGCCAACTCCTCGCCTCAGAGGGCTTCTATGTTCGCAACATGACTACCAGGTACCACAACCATGGGATATTTCAGGATGTGGCGCTTATGCTGGTTCGCGAATATGTCCCCGAGCTTGCGCTGGCAGGGGAATGGCGAGACATCGCACTCTCTAGGCTTCGCGAGCAATTGCGGCACCTAAGTGTGCAAGATGGACCTGTAACGACAAATGCCGAAAACAGCTTTGGCTATCATAAAGGGTTCGAGGGGCTTTGTAATCTCGCTAGCGGCGTTCTGTCGGTCTCTGAAGACAAAGACACCGGAAAAGATCTGATCGACCTATGTCACGATTTGGCCAATTTCACGGATCTAGTGACCTATCCCGACGGGCGAGGACCAAGCTACGGGGACAGCTTCCGCATGGTTAACAGTAGTTTGGCACAGGCGGACTTTTCCTATGAAAACAAAGTCACGGTTCTTCCCAATGCCGGTTTCGCCGTGATATCGGGAAATACCGAAGGAGGAATCCCATATCAATTCTCAATGGTTGCGCCGTCGAAAACGAGCATCCACAAACACGCGGATAACCTCTCATTCTCATTGTGGGCAGCAGGTGTTGAGTGGCTGATTGATCCAGGATTTTACACCCATCACTATGATGAGCCCTTCACAGCCTATGCCCGAGGTCCGCTTGCTCACAACGCCATCGCGCTGCCGGACGGCGAATACGCGATAGAACCCGGTCTTGCCTATCTCAGATTAATGAGTGATACGCCTGATAGATTCGAAATCCACGGACAACATGATGCGTATGAAGGCGCGAGGATTTCACGAAAAGTAGAAGGTGTTCATGGGTCAGGTCGCTTCGAGATCACAGACAAGGTTGAGGCGGACGATAAGTCTGGTGCTCTCCTTATGCTTCACGCGGGCGAGGAGGTTTCGGCGGAGTTTATCGATCAGAAATTACGGCTGTCTTCGAGTATTTCGGACATTTCCGTCACCATCAACCTACCTGCGGGTGTAAATTGTAACGTCGCGCGTGGCTTGGACGACGGAGAACGGATTTTAGGTTGGAGCTTTCCCTCCTTTGGCGTTCGCGTTCCTATCGATACAGTGCAGTGTGAGGTTCCAACCAACCAGAGCGTCAATTGGGAGGTTAGCATCCGGAATTAGCGGCTCAGGTTGCTCGGGTTCCAGCCAAACAATCTTAGTTTAGCAGGAACCTGCGGGCGACGGCGAAAACGTCTTTCGAATCAGCTTTGAAAGACATAACACTGTCGTCACCAAGTTTTTAGACAGGCGGAGTCGTAAAGCTCCACAGTATGGCGTGACAATGAGCTATTTCCAACAGATCGCGGTCGATGGCGTCACGTATGAGATTGCTTTACCGCACAAGGACACCGACTACATCCAACGCAAGATTAATCAGGACGCATCACCCTACGAACTTGGCATGCTTCTTGACATGGTGGGACGGCTGTCAACCGACGACATGGTGCTTGACGTCGGCGCCAATATCGGCAACCACAGCTTGTTTCTCGCCGCCGCGGTTGGCTGCAAGGTTCACGCATTTGAGCCCAATGTCGAGCTTTGCGACGCACTCCGCGAAAGCATTGCACGAAACAAATTCGATGCAAAAATCATCGTGCATTGCGTGGGAGTCGGAAAGGAACCTGCGAAAGCGCGCTTCGCTAACACACAGGAAAGCAACCTCGGCGCCCAGTCTCTCGCGGTAGAGCGCGGAGGCGTTGGTGAGATTGATGTCATTCGGCTTGACGATGTGGCTTTCGACGAGCCGATCAGGGCAATGAAGATCGATGTGGAGGGCATGGAACTTGCGGTTCTCGAAGGAGCCGCCAAAACGATAAGACGTGACCGCCCCACTCTCTATATTGAATGCCAAACAGAGCAGGACTTTATCCAGGTTCAGGCCTGGCTGGCGCCGTACGGCTACTGTTACTGGGAAACCTTCAACGCCACGCCAACGCATCTGTTTATCCGGAGCGAGGACGTCAGCGACGGTCAACGCATTGAGCGTCTAATGACGAAGGTCGTGCGCGACGAATATCGCCTCGAAAAGCAGATCAAGGCTTTAAGCAGTAGTCTGGAACACGCAAACGGAAAATATCGCAATGCAAGCGAGCAAATCGCGACCCTTAAAGAGCAGCTTCATGCTGCCAATTTGAAATATCGCGACGCTACCGATCACGCCAACCATCTCAAACGCGAGGTCGACACGCTGCGAGAAGCCAATCGCAGGGAACTCAAGCAATCGCGCGAACATCACGAAGCTGAGCGACGGAGCTTTCGCGAGACGGAGGAGGCTCTCAAAAAGCGGCTGCACGTCGTCAACCTGAAGTACAGGAACATCACGCACCAACTCGACACTTTACGCCGGTCGCGCGCATACAAGATGGCGACGCATGTAGGGCAAGCTATTAAATCTCCTGCAGCAGCTATTAAACTTCCTTGGCGCATGCTCAATGTTGCGCTCCAGACAGCTCAACCGGCCCAGACGTCGCTGCCGCAGGCTCCAGCAGCGACGTCGATTATTGCAGAAGCTACTCCAACAGTCGTTGACGGACCCCCGAAGGTTTCTGAACAACCAACAACCTGGCTGTTTGAACGTACACGTGAGCAGCTTAAAAGTGCGTCCGCGCGCCGCCTACGCGTCGCATGCATCATGGACGAGTTTACCTACCACTCGTATCTTCCGGAATGCGATCTGCACGCACTGACGCCGGGAGATTGGGAGAACGAACTCAACACCGGCAAGCCTGACTTTCTGCTGATCGAGTCTGCCTGGCGAGGCAAGGATGAGAGCTGGGGCAGCAAAGTGGGGCACGCCAGCCATGAGTTACAGAGCATCATCGCCTGGTGCCGTGAACGCGGCGTTCCATCCGTATTCTGGAACAAAGAAGACCCTGTTCATTTTCAGACCTTCCTCAATACGGCGAGCCTTTTCGATTTCGTGTTCACGACGGACATAGACTGCATCCATCGCTACAAGGGCGCGCTCGGGCACGATCGGGTTTACCTGCTTCCGTTCGCATGCCAGCCGCGGCTCAACAATCCAATCGAGATATACGAGCGTAAGGATGCCTTCTGCTTCGCGGGCGCCTACTACGCACGCTATCCGAGCCGGACTCGAGACTTGGATAACTTCGTCAGCACTTTATCCGACTACCGACCGTTGGAGATCTACGACCGAAATTATGGAAAGGACCATCCTGACTATCAATTCCCAGATCAGTATCAACCGTACATCGTCGGCACGCTTCCGTTCGACCAGATTGACAAAGCCTACAAAGGCTATCGCTACGCGATCAATCTGAACTCCATAAATCAGTCGCAGACCATGTTTGCGCGACGGGTATTCGAGCTACTCGCGTCGAACACTATTACAGCCAGCAACTACTCCCGTGGCGTACGGCTATTATTCGGTGATCTGGTGGTTACCAGCAACGAAGGAAGCGAGATCATCCGAAAGCTGGAGGCGATCGCTGAGAGCGATTCGAACCTGGATAAATTCCGGCTCGCGGCTTTGCGCAAGGTAATGCGCGAGCACACTTACGAAGATCGCCTCGCCTACATCGTCGCCAAGCTGAAAGGCGAGGCAATGCCCGACTTGCTGCCCGTTGTAACACTCGTCGGCTATGCAAGTACTTCGCAGGAGGCGCAAGTTCTGGTCGATCATTTTCGCCGCCAGTCCTACGACCAGAAGCAGCTCGTGGTTGTCACTGCACACGATGTAGCACACGAGATTATCGCAGACGGTCGGATCCGTTTCGTGCCTGAAACCGAAGCGGCCCGGTCGATTTCCACATTTACGGGAAAGAGCGAATGGATCGCCGGCCTTGTGGCCGAAGACTATTACGGCCCCAACTATCTGATCGACCTTGCACTCGCAACCCGCTACAGCGATGCTGACGTAATCACCAAGCGTTCGTACTATGTTGTGAACGAGCTGGGCGGTATCGAACACGTCATGCCTCACGCGGAATATCGGTACGGTGACACGGCTGCGCGGCGCGCAGCCCTGGCACGAAGATGCTGCATTGCGAACCAGTCTCTGGGAGCTTTTGCTGCGAGCATACGTGACGCTGAGTTCAAGGGTCTCAGCATTCTGGCAATCGACAGGTTCAACTACTGCCGTAACGGTTTGGCATGTACCGCAAGCCCAATAGATGTACAGAAAACCGTTAACGACCTGGCGCCTCTCAATGAGGGCCTTTCATTCGCTAAGGTGATTGATCGCGCTGAGCGGATAGAGCCGCAGCAAAGACGTGACGACCGGGCTCCCGTGCTTTCAGGGAATGCGCTTGCGAGTATGTTCAAACCGGTATCCCACAAATCAATTCGTCTGTCGGTATCCGGGGAGATTTGGGAGGTAGAATCGAGCCTACCGGACGGGACGCACGACTATATTTACGCAGCGCGAAGCGTTACGCCGGCGGAGTGGGGTTATGATGGCAATATTGCAGCGGCTTATCTGGAGGTTGAGCCCGGCCTAAACGTACAACTGGTGATGATGTTTCTCGACAGCTCCAGCAAACGCATTAGTGCCGTGGTTCGACCGGCAAACAAGAACAACGAGATCCAAATTCCGCAAGGCACGAGCTATATCAAGTTGGGAATCCGTGTTTATGGCTCCGGGAGCACATTCATCAACGGCCTAGTGCTCGGTCACAGGCAACTGCAGCCCACGCAGGTGATGGGACGCAGCCGGTACCTCCTGCTGACGAACCACTATCCCACCTACGATAGTCTTTATCGCAATGGTTTCGTCCATAGCCGCGTCAAAGCCTACAAGGAGAGGGGCGTTGATGTGGATGTTTTTCGACTGCGCACCGATGAACCGTTGAGCTACCATGAGTTTGAAGACGTCGATGTGATCACCGGTTCACAAGAGGCTTTAAGTAGCCTTATCTCGGGCGGGAATTACGAGCATGTGCTAGTGCATTTCCTGGACCCGAATATGTGGACTGTTTTGAGCGAGCACATACATCGGCTCAGGGTGACGGTATGGGTTCATGGCGCGGAGATTCAGCCTTACCACCGTCGCGAGTATAATTTCACGAACGACAAGGAACGCTCGGCCGCGAAGCATCAAAGTAATGAGCGCCTGGCTTTCTGGCGGGGTCTTCTCCAGCCAATGCCTGTGAACCTGAAGCTCGTATTTGTATCGAGATATTTTGCCGAAGAGGTGATGGAGGATCTTGGGTTTCGTCTGCCGGACAGATCATACGAGATTATTCATAATCCTATTGATACGGACCTGTTCGCCTACAAAGAAAAACCTGCACAGCACAGGCTACGCTTACTTTCGATCCGCCCATACGAAACGAGGAAATACGCCAATGACCTCACGGTCGAGGCCCTACTTCTGCTTCGGGATAAGCCTTGGTTCAGCGAACTTGAGATCAAGTTGATCGGCGATGGGAAGTTGTTTGACGAGACGCTGGCGAAACTGCGCGATGTCAAAAACGTGGATATTGAACGCCGCTTCCTGACACAGGGAGAAATATCGGAACTGCACCGCGCCTATGGCGTATTTCTCACCCCGACTAGAATGGACGCTCAAGGCGTCTCCCGAGACGAGGCGATGTCTTCCGGTCTGGTTCCCGTCACCAACGCTGTGGCAGCGATCCCGGAATTTGTCGACACGGAGTGTGGTGTCCTAGCTCCGGCGGAGGATGCGCAGGCGATGGCGGACGGTATCGAAGCGCTGTATCATGACCCGGACTTGTTCCTCAAACTGTCGGAGAACGCGGCACGCCGTGTTCGCGGGCAATCGGCAAAGACGCTGATCATCGACCAGGAACTGGCACAATTTGTAACCGGGTGTGCGGTGTCGGATCAGACGCACCAGGGTCTGGGTGCCTTGTGACATGAAGCAAGACGCCGCCAGCGCCACGCCGCCAACAAGCTGGGAGACGTTTCTCGTTGAGGTGCTGCGCGAGGAAGTTGCCTCGCGCGAAGCCGAGCTCGATGCGTTGCGCGCGAGTTTGCGTTACCGGGTGGGGAGCTGGGCGCTGGAAGCCTTTCCGCCAGGATGGGGAACGGTCATCTTTTTCAGCCGTCTTTTGCGACTTTTTCTCCGGCGCCGTACGCAAAAACCATCAGGAGCAATTTCAGGCAGGCATCGGGGTCAATCCGAAGCGCAACATCACGCGAACATTGTCGTCTTTGGCCGTAACGTTCCAGCTTGTTACGCGAAAGATGATGTCTGGCAGACGAAGAACGCCGATCTCATCGCGCACCGGCTGGACATGAAGGGAAGCGTACCCGGTATTCTTGTTGTACGGCAAGTTTCGGAAAAAATCCTGAGACGTGTCGAACGTGCCAGACGCGACCACTGGCACGTCATTTGGTACCCTGAAGAGACGTCTTCGACGTTTGATCCGGCATTGGTAGCATATATTCTTGCGCACGCCGACGAAGTCAGGATCGATAAGGGTATCAGCTCGTGAAAGTGCTTTACGCGTATCGCTACGGTATCATTGGCGGGGTCTCTACCCAGCTTCTATTACGGCAGAAAGCTTTGCGCGAGGCCGGGATTCGCTGCGACCTGTTCTTCAGTCAAGATAACGGGCTGGGGCAAGTGCTGCCCAATCAAGATGGCATCTATTTTGGAACGGAACGCTCCTTTCGCCAACTGGTTCGCAACGGCCGATTCGATGCCGTGATCGTCGTTGATACACCCGAACTTTTCAACATCGCGCACGGTCCCTTTTATCGACGCACCCGAGTTTTTCTCGACGTCCATACAACTACGGCTACGGGCCTCAGCTACCTTGCGACGACTAATCCGTCCACGCTTTCCGGTGTCATGGTGCCGACACAGTATTCGGCCACTCTCGTGGCGGAAAGGCTACAAGCTTCCCCGCAAGTCAGCGTCGTTCCGAATATCTTGGATATAGAGATCTTCACACCTAGCAGCGTGGCGCCGCAAATAGCAAAAGACGGAATCTGCAAGCAGCGCAATTATGTCTGGGTTGGAAAGCTCGACCTTCACAAGAACTGGCGGCTTGCACTCATATATACGGCAATGCTGCAGCGTCTTTCAGGCGATCATATCACGCTGGATATTGTAGGCGGGTACACTGCTACGCCAAATCAATCGAGCGCTTTTTTCCAACTCATCCACCGGTTGGGAATTTCGGAACGGGTGAACTGGCTGGATCGGATCGAAAACTCATCCTTGGTCGAGCTTTACCGACGATGCGCAGACAGTGGCGGCGCAATGCTGGTAACGTCGCGGGATGAGTCCTTCGGCATGGCCGCGGCCGAGGCTCTGCTGTGCGGCTGTCCGGTCATCGCTAACGATCTGCCGGTGTTCCGCGAAGTGCTGCCCAACTCACCATTGGTTCAGCTAGTCGATATTTGGCGCCCAGAGCAGGTCGAGCGTGCCGCTCGGACGTTGTCTACACCGCCCGCAGCAACGGAAGTCAACGCACTGCATCGCAGCCTTTCACAACGCTTTGGCGCGCACGCCTTCGTCGATTCCTTTACGGCTATGGTTGGAAGGTTTGGATGAACCCTCAGGACACGAACGGAACGCTCAAGCGACAGCTAGAGGCACTTCAAGCAGAGCATCGGCAGGTGCTGTCGAGCACGAGCTATCGCCTGGGTCGTCTGCTGACAAGAGCCGCGCGTTCGCCCGCCGCACTGTTTCGCCTTCCGCGTGATGTTCTTCGTATCGCGAGAGAATCCTGGCAAACTAGGCGACCACCTAGACTGAACTCTGATGATTGCCGAACGATTTGCAATAACTGGGACGAATTGGCCTACCAAATCCGTAAGAATGGCACCCAGCAAGTTGTTTTCCTTTTTTCAGGAACCACCCATATTCAGGACACGCGGGGTAACCGCCCGATCCGGCAAACACAGGCCCTTCTTGCACGGGGGGTGCCAGTGTTTTTCAGCTATCACCGTAGTCGACACGATGAATTGCCCTCCTCCGATGTCAAAGGGCTTGTTCAGAGTCCTGTCGACGTTACCATGCAAATCCTCGATCGAATTGCAGAGTCCGATTTGGGGGAGGCCCGCAAGCTGTTCATCATTTCATATCCCTATCCGGGAATCGAAAAGGCAATTCGCCTATTTCGTAAGGAGGGCTGGATAGTTGTTTATGACTGCCGTGACGACTGGGAGGAATTTGCCAAGGTCGGGATGGCCCGCTGGTTCGATGCGAAAGTCGAGCGCGAAATTGTTGCGGAGACCGACCGCACTTTTTGCGTTTCCATGCCTCTGGTGGAGAAGATGCGTGGACTCGTTCCAAGAAGCTTTGTGGAGATCATGCCGAATGCGGTCGAAGCCGATTTTTTGCCCGACAGTTATCAGCGCACTCCACAATCGTCGCCCCGAATTATCGGATATTTTGGCCACCTCTCCTCGGCATGGTTTGACTGGGAAGCCGTTTCGGAGATTGCGCGGAACCGCCCACAATATCGTTTTGAGGTGATCGGACACTCCGCACCGGCGTTGTCTTTACCGGAAAACGTCGTCCTGCTTGGGCCCAAACCTTGGCAGGAGCTGCATCACCATTGCGCACGTTGGAGTGTTGCGATCATCCCGTTTCGTATGGGGGCACTTGCAGACGGAGTGGATCCAATCAAAATCTACGAATATCTCGCACTCGGCCATCCGGTCGTCTCGTTCCGTATGCCGCAGATTAGCAATTATCCTTATACGCAAACCGTGGAAACGATCGCTGACTTCTGCGTGGCACTGGACAAGGCGACTGAGGTCATACCGGAACGGAAAATTATCGACGCCTTTCTGGCCCGCAACACGTGGGAGGTGCGTGCAAGCGAACTTCTGTCTGTTCTAGGAACGCCAGTCAGATAACCGGCTTTTGATGCGGGCTCTTTAATTGGTCACGTTCGTTGAACCCTAACCCATTCTCTGCTGCCTGGACCCGCGATCACCGTGCGCTGCAAAGTAGAGATCCCCACTTTATTAGCTCTCAATGAGATCAACATTATTGGAAAAGTATGGAACGGATCCTCATCACCGGAGCGTCTGGATACATAGGCAAGGCTCTAGTCTCGAAGCTGTTACCGACTGGTGTCGGGCTGACGTTGGCCCTTCGAAGGAGCCTGCCACATGGGACCGCAAGCGGTGGACAGGTTAATCACGTGGTGGTAGGCGACATCTCGGATGCTACCGACTGGAGCGAAGCGTTACGCGATTGCGGGACAGTGGTGCATCTGGCCGGACAAACTCCGGGCCGCGGCGTGGATGATGAACGCTTTTACGTTGTTAATGACAAGGCAACAAGCCGCCTAACTGAGCAGGCTGTCGCTTCCGGCGTTCGCGTGTTCGTGATGATGTCGAGTATTGCCGCCGTGGTCGGGCATGCTGCAGATAGTATAATAACCGACGATACATATCCTGTTCCTACATCCGCCTACGGCCGATCAAAGCTAGCGGCCGAAAGCCACGTTGCGAAGTTCTCTTTAGCCGGCGGGATAGGCGTATCCTTGCGACCGCCAATGGTCTATGGAGCAGCGGCCGGTGGCAACTGGCGACTGTTACAGAAGTTGGCTGCATCGAATTTACCGCTTCCTTTCGGCGCCATCCGTAATCAGCGCGCCATGATTTCGATCGACAACCTCGTAGACGCCATCCTAGCCGTGATATCGACAATCAACACCGCGCCAAGTGGCGCTTTTGCAGTCGCCGATTCCAAGCACATCGGCCTTGCCGAGATGCTGCGACTGCTGCGTGAAGGCATGAAATTGCCGGCTAGATTGGTTTCATGCCCTCCTTCATTCTTATCTGCATCACTGCAGCTTATCGGGAAAGGCGCAGTTGTCGACAGTTTGTTAGGCGACCTCGTTGTCGACTCAAGCCGTTTCTGCGAAACATTTTCTTGGATGCCCGCGGAAGACATAAGGAATGGAATGCGGCGTGCAGGTGCGGAGTATATCGCAGGAGAAAGATGACGCAACCGTACTGGCCACCGAAATGACGCATCTGAGAGACCGCCGCTAGGCAAGTTATTAAAATGCAGCTTGAACCGGCGTGCAAACATTGATCTTAGGAGGGGGAAGCGGCATCCATTTTCGTCCCACACATGATCTCAGTCTGCCACAATCAGTTCTTCTTTGCGAGCGGACGTCGATCATGCATCTCCTATGAATCTGGGGCTCAAGGTGCTAACCACTTGTCACCTCGCCCCGCCGCGGTTGAAAGTCGATTTCATGCCTCTCGTCAGCGTCGTCATGCCCGCCTTCAATGCCGAGACGACGATCGGCCAGTCCATCGAGTCCGTTTTGTCCCAGACGGTGCAGGACTTCGAACTGATCGTCGTAGACGATATGTCGTCTGACAGGACCTTGGAGGTCGTCGAGCGCTACGCCGACCGCGACGCACGCATCCGCCTGCTGACGACCGGCCGCAACAGCGGCGGCCCCGCCGTCCCGCGCAATCTCGCGCTTGCGCAGAGCGCCTCGCACTATATCGCATTGCTCGATGCCGACGACGTTTGGTCGCCGCGGAAAACCGAACTGCAGTTGGCCGAGATGCAGGCGGCCGGCGCCGCAATCTCATGCACTGGCTTCGACGTCATCAACGCGCATGGCCGGCGGATCGGCGGCTTTATTCCGCCTGAGCGCGTCGACTATGCGCACCTGTTAGAGGGCAACAGCATCGGCTGCCTGACTGCGATCTACGATGCCGAACGGCTGAACCATCCGTCCTTTCCGCTCTGCGGCCATGAAGACTACGCTCTTTGGCTAGAACTGACGCGCGACGGCACGACCGCCCTCGGCCTCCGGCAAAAGCTTGCGGCCTATCGGGTCGGCGCGCAGAGCGTCTCGTCCAACAAGATGAAGGTGCTACGCTACTTCTGGCACATCTATCGACGCCGCGAGGGCTTCAGTCGGGCGCAAAGCGCCTTCATGTGCGTGCGCTACGCGGCGCTGAACCGCGCCAAATATTACGGCGAGTTGGCAAGCTCGTCGTAAAAGGATGCCAGCTTCGCAGCCTCGGCATTCCAGTTGTACCGTTCGACGACTGCCCGTTTGCCCGCCTCCCCCATGCGTCGGGCACGATTGGGATCGGCGTTCAGCGCATCGATCGCGGCGGCGATCGCCTTCGGATCGGTCGAGTCGACACAGATACCGCATCCCTCACCCTCGATAATCTGCCGCCACAGTGGAAAGTTCGCGCCGATAACTGCAAGGCCGGCGGACATATACTCGAAAAGCTTGTTTGGCTGCGCGGTGACATGGTGCGCGACGGGCAGAAACGTGACAACACCAGCGATGCATCGCGCCATCTCTTTGCGCATGGCCGTCCGATTGAGCCGCCCGAACACCTCGACGCGTCCCCAGCCCGGGCTCGCCTCGCACATCATCTGGGCGCGTCGTTCGGTGAACGGCCCGACGAGCAGCAGCTTCACGGGTGTCTTGCACAATGCCATGGCATCGACGAGCTTTGGAACGCCGCGAATTTCGGTCACGGCACCGGTGTAGCAGACGAACCCCGGGTCATTCGATGCATTGGACTCCGCGACGATCTCTTCCTCGATCGGGTAGTTGTTGATGACTCGTGAGGCGATCCCCCGATCGCGGTAGCTCGCCGCGATGGCGTCATAGGCAGCTACGACACCGTCAAATGAGGCAAGCGCCCGCTTCTCGAACCAGGCGAATAAAATCGATACCACCAGCGCCGAGCCGAATTTCAGATAGGGCTTCGTCAGGATGTCTTTGATGTAATCTTCATGGGAATCGAAGACGACTTTCGCCCCCTCCTGCTTCAGGCGCTGCCCGATTGGAATGAGTTCGGGGTCGTGCAGATGATAGATGTCGCTGCCTGTCGAACACGCGGCCTCGAACACCCGGCGGGTCGTCCGTGTCATTCGAATTGGACGCAACGCCGCGCGCTTTCCGACATCGATTATGCGCACGTTGTCCCGCGTTTCCGGCCCCCGCCCATCGGCGACGATCAACGTCACGTCATGACCAGCCCTAGCGAGCGAGCGGCACTGCTTCAGGAAGATGCGGATGTCGTAGCGTTCGTGAACGGATGTGAGATGGCATACCTTCATGTCATTCTATCCGTTAGCGACCGGCCCCTTCTCAGAGTTCTCAAGGCTGTCAGATCGCTGTGGCCTTGAACAGCGTCTGGCCGGTGCGTACGAGCGTCCCGAGCTTCTTGAACTCGTTATGGGCCACGAGCAAGAGCAGGATATCGGCCTCTTCGACGGCCGTTGCGATGTCCACCTTCTCGCGGCCTGCGAGTTTCTCCGGCAGCTCTTCGACATTCGGCTCGACAAAGAGCATCCGGCTTTCCAGCGTGCGCGCCAGTTCGTGCGCGATCTCGACCGCGGGGCTTTCACGTAAATCATCGATGTTCGGCTTGAAGGTCAGGCCAAAGCAGGCAATCGTGACGTCGCGTGCGGTGCGGTCAGGATTCTCGAGGAGGAAGGTGCCGATTGCTTCCTTGACCTTGGCGATCACCCAGCGCGGCTTGGCGTCGTTGACCTCGCGCGCGGTGCGCACCAAGCGCGCCTCCTCCGGCGTGCGCGAAACGATGAACCATGGATCGACTGCGATGCAGTGCCCGCCGACACCGGGGCCCGGCTGAAGGATGTTGACGCGCGGGTGTCGGTTCGCAAGCCCGATCAATTCCCAAACGTCGATGTCGAGCTTGTCGCAGATCAGCGAAAGTTCGTTCGCGAAGGCGATGTTCACGTCGCGGAAGCTATTCTCTGTCAGCTTGCACATTTCTGCCGTGCGGGCATCCGTGACGATGCAGTCGCCTTCGACGAAAATCTTGTAGAGATCGACTGCCGCCTGCGAGCATTTCGGCGTCATGCCGCCAACCACGCGGTCGTTCTGGACGAGTTCGCGCAGCACATGGCCGGGCAAAACGCGTTCGGGACAATGCGCGATGCGGATGTCCGAGCTCTCGCCATGGGTCTGCGGAAAGGTAAGATCTGGACGCGCTTCAGCCAGCCACCCCGCCATAGCCTCCGTCGCGCCGACCGGCGAGGTCGATTCCAGAATAACAATGTCGCCGGACTTCAGCACCGGCGCGATCGCTTTCGACGCAGCTTCTATATAGGTGAGATCGGGCTGATTGCCGTCTTTGAACGGCGTCGGGACGGCAATTAAGAATGCGTCCGCCGGCTCGGGGATCGTCGTCGCGCGCAGCCACCCTTCGGTGACCACCGCATGGATCAAGACGTCAAGGTCCGGCTCGATG
The DNA here is from genome assembly GCF_000526635.1 of Aminobacter sp. J41. Classification (GTDB taxonomy): domain Bacteria; phylum Pseudomonadota; class Alphaproteobacteria; order Rhizobiales; family Rhizobiaceae; genus Aerobium. The sequence goes on along the minus strand of NZ_JAGL01000039.1, from coordinate 7,986 downwards.
ATGTGAATTTTGCCCTGGTTGATCGTCTCGACGGCTCTTGTGCTGACGTCGACCCCGATCACCTTGGTCTTGCGGGAAGCGAAGACGGCTGCGGTAGGAAGGCCAATATAGCCGAGGCCAATAACGGATATGGTCTTGCTATTCATGAAATCAATGCTTCGCAAACTTGTTGAGCAAGGCGTCGAGGATGCGCTCGCACGCCTTTCCGTCACCATAGGGATTGTGGGCTGCGCTCATCCGGCCGTAGGCTTCGCGATCGCGAAGCAATTCGCCGGTCTCGCCGACTATCCGGTCAACATCCGTGCCCACCAGCCGCACCGTGCCGGCATCGACCGCCTCGGGCCTCTCGGTGGTCTCGCGCATCACGAGGACGGGCTTGCCGAGCGAGGGCGCCTCCTCCTGGATGCCGCCGGAATCCGTCAGGATCAGGTGGGCGCGGTTCATCAGCCAGACAAATGGCAGATAATTGACAGGCTCGATGAGGTGGATCCGCTCGACTCCGGCAAGAAGTCTGTTGACCGGTTCCCGAACGTGCGGATTCAGATGGACAGGATAAAGGATTTCGACGTCGTCGAAGTCTTGGACGATCTTCAACAGAGCCTGACAGATGCGCTCGAAGCCGCCGCCGAAGCTTTCGCGGCGATGACCCGTGACGAGGATCATCTTGCAGTCGTCACTCAGGTAATCGAATTCCTCAGAAAACTCGCCCTGCAATTTGGCGTCGACCTGTATCTTCTCAACGACGTGCAACAGCGCATCGACCACCGTGTTACCGGTAACATGGATGGTGGCCTCGTCGATGCCTTCGCGGACCAGGTTCGCGCGCGAGCCTTCGGTCGGGGCAAAATGCAGCGCGGCCAGCGCGCCGGTCAGCTTGCGGTTCGCCTCTTCGGGCCAGGGTGAGTAGAGATTGCCGGTGCGAAGGCCGGCCTCGACATGGCCGACCGGGATCTTATGGTAGTAGGCTGCCAGCGTTGTCGCGAGCGTCGTGGTCGTGTCGCCGTGCACTAAGACAATATCGGGCCTGAAGCTCTCGAAGACCTCGCCGATCGCTGTGAGGATGGCCGCAGTAATGTCCGTCAAGTTCTGTCCCGGCTTCATGATGTCGAGGTCGAAATCGGGCACCAGATCGAAAAGCTCCAGCACTTGATCGAGCATCTGGCGGTGCTGCGCCGTGACGCAAATGGCCGATTCGAAGCGGGGATCACGCGCTAGCGCCTGAATTAACGGCGCCATCTTGATAGCCTCCGGCCGCGTGCCGCTGACAGTTAGCACCTTTAGTGCACTCATGGACAAACTCCTCGATCGCTTCTGGGAAGCCCTGCACATGGTCCTTGGGAGATATGAAAGCCAGCAGACGGCAGACTGAATGGCGGGCAGTTGTTACGCGATTCGCCACTGCCCTGACAATCTCTGCCTTCGGACCGACCCGTCATTAACGCGGCCCCGATCGGCGAACTTGTTCTCCCTCCTTCCAGCTCCGATAGCATCGAGCACCCAAAGCGAACTGGATGAGCGTAACATCCCTTCTCGACCTGATCTTCATTCTGCCTTCCAAAGACCGGAACACGTGACCCACAACGGTGCGCGACGCTTCTCCAACGCCGCCGCGCAGCTGAACGTTGTCAACCCGACGGCCAATCTCGGCACAAGTCACACCGTAAGCATAGCCACCGCCGTAGACTAGGCCCCGATCATCCTGCAGATGGTTGCATCGGTGGCCTGCGCCAAGGCGACTTCGCCGTTGTTCGGCTTGATTGGCAAATTGAGCCCCGTGCTCGGAGAACCACATCAGAGCCTGCATGGCGCTACCGAGTTCAGTGACCTTCTCCACACCAGCGTGATTGCATCCTGCGCGCGTCGATCGGGGTATTCGCGATAGATAGCTGCGTAGGGGGGTCCGGAGCTGTCGGCCCGCTCGATCGTCTTGCGGCGGGCCGTTGCTAGATGGTCAGGCCAACCTACCAGATCGGCGGCAAGTACATCGCACAGTTTCTCGATGATGATCGGCGTCGGGTTAGTCAAGGCCCAAAACGGCCTCGAAGCGAATCGGCTGGACCACGGCCAGCAAGCGGTCAAAGGGCTGGTGGGCGTTGAGCGTCAATATCGTCTCGGTTTGCCCACCAATCAGCATGACGATGGTCCCGGGATCGGCCGAACGGGTGCGTCAGCCGGGACAGCCGCTGGAGTACCTAGCGGACAGTTTCAGGCCTGAAGTCGGCAGCGAAAGAACCACTCTCTTCTACCCGATCCAGAAGGGCGCGCTCAAGCAGGTCGCCAAATCCACATTGTGGTAAGCGCCAGTGCACAAGTATGAGCCGCATATTTTGCCCAAGGCCTTCAATGCCGTCCCACCCTACAAATTACCGCTCAACAACAAGAACATAGATGTTCGCGCTTTCATTCGTCTTGGTGCGGCACAGAAGCCAACAGGGCGGGGATAGCGCCGCAAACAGTGCCATCCACATCATAGCTATAGCAAGGCTTCGATTGGATGCTCGCACGCAGTACTATGTTGCCCGGCGTAGTGCAGCAGGAAAGACGAAGCTCGAGGCGATCCGCCGCCTCAAACGATACATCGCCCGCGAGGTTTTTAACAACGTTATCCGACGGCACAGGGAAATCAACCGAGGCTAAATCGCGGCGTTACTCTTAGGAGGGCGTTCAGCGCAGCCAGTTCAACAGCTTCGGGTTCACGCCAAACGCTGAAGGACGCCGGCTTCGGCATCTCCCCGGGCCCTGGTCGGTGGATGGACAACGTCTCCATCGAGCGGCTGTCGCGCAGCCTCAAATACGAGTGCGTGTTTCTGAATTCCTTCGAGACCGGAAGCGAAGTCCGCAGCACTCGACCTTCGGCGGCCGGCCGCCCGACGAGCTCCATGCGATGAAATGAAGGAGAAGCTGGCGGCGCAGAAACGAAATCCGAACCACCTTAGCCAAGCAGCCAAACTGGCTCACTAAGCGGGTCCATCTCAATCAGAGATGGTCCATTCCATACCAGAAAAGTCAATGCCCAAAAAGTTAATGATGCCTTTGGCTCGAACCATCTTCACAAACAGAGTGGGCCATTCGACGATGCTCGAATGCACCAATAACGTTCCGTCAGTACTAAGTATAAACTGCCGCCCCGAATGGCGGATCGCTTCACGGACAGTGACTGAAGGCACCCCACTTAACACTTCCCGGAGCCGCGCAGCGTCGATTATTAAAGCGTGTCGTATTTAATCGATTTCGTATCCGGCAGCCTTGAAGAAGTTGCGGCACTGTGTGGGATCGAAAAGGCCACAAATCTCGCCGTGGGCCTCGGATGAGGTGTCGAAGCTTCTTGCCGCTTTCTTTCGCAGCAGCGCCTTGAGCTTGGAGAAGGCCATCTCGATCGGGTTCAGGTCGAGCGAGTATGGCGGCAGGAAGAGCAGCCAGGCACCTCGATTGCGCACCAGGCCGGCGGCGCTTTCGCTCTTGTGGAAGGAGACATTGTCGAGGATGACGATGTCGCCAGGCTGAAGCTCGGGTGCCAGTTGCGTCTCAATCCAGGTCTCGAAGCGCCTGGCATTCATCGGTGTATCGATAATCCACAGCGCAACCATGCCGTGGCAACGCAGGCCGGCGATGAAGGTCTGGGTGTGCCATTGACCGAACGGAGCATGCATCCTGTAGCGCTCGCCTTTCGGCGACAGCCGGTGCGCTTAGTTAGCTTCGTATTGGTCGACGTCTCGTCGATGAAGATCAGGCGCGGCAAGGCCTTGGCGAAGGAGCGACTTCGCCGCCTTATCCACATCTCGCGCGCCTCACGAATGGCGGGGCGTTCCTGCTCGCTGGCCTGTAGTGATTTTTTTTATGGCTGAGCCCGAGGCGGTGCAGAAGGCGACCGACACTGGAGCGGTGAACCAACACCCCGCGCCTCAAGGGCGGCATGCAACTCGTCCAGCGTCGGTTCTCCTGACGCCGACATCTGCGCCCGCACGAAGGCGACGTGCGGCGCGAGCTTGCCGCTGCCCGGAGCATGACCCTGACGGCGCGGCACCAGCGCGCCTGTCTCGCGACGACGCTTCATCAACTCGTTCACGAAACGCGGCGACACCCGGAAATGACGCGACGCTTCCCGGTGCCCATGCCCTCTTCGACAAACGCACAAACACGTTCACGCAATGCCATCGGTAAAGGCTTGCCCACCGCGGTTCTCCTTCGAACCACAATGAATCATCCCGAACAATTGGGAATCCTGAATCACGCTAGACGCGACATGCTTTAAGTCGCCGAAAAGACTTCGCGCGATTACTTTGCGACCTATCAGATTAAGCGGTATATCTATTAGATCAACCGAGTCGGACATTAACCGCTTTTTTCACTGCTCTCACGTAACCAAGCAATAACATTCGATAGACTGCCGCTTTCGCTATCATCGACTGCATAAGCGCCGCTTTTTCGCGAGAAGACGCCCTTCAATGCGGCCACGACCGCATCCGCGAGGTTGTCAACTGAGATCATTGTGCGGCGATCCAAAAGGTAGAGGTAGCCCCGTTGCCGCTAGCTTCTGCAGCAGGTTCCAATTGCTTATGGCGGCAGCACCGTAGACCAATGGTGGACGAACCGAGATGCCTGTTCTCCCCCCGGTCGCGAAAGCCGCGACATGTGCTTCTGCGGCGAGTTTCGATTGTCCGTATGGAAAGTGAGGACAAGGTTCAGTGGTGTCGTCTACGATCCTTTCGCGTGCATTTCCGTATACCGCGGCAATGCTCGACAAGAAGATGAAGGTCTCAACGCCGGCCCGACAAGCCTGCTTAACAAGCCGGGCAGCCCCAACATCGTGGATCATGTGGGCATCCTACGCCGAACCACCAGCCCCTGGAAGCTAGGATGCGACATGAACCACTGCGGTGCACCCTGCATAGACAGTAGAAGATTAATTGCGAGAGAGGATATATGGTCAGTACAACCACCCGACGCTCCAGAGCGTGCAGAGAGCACTGCAAGGACACTTCTTGTGGATTGCCTATCGGGAGGAATTATTCTGCTAAACTTTCAACAACAGGGATGTTTTATGTGGCTGGAATTCAGCGGCTCTTGTGTGGAGCGACGCTTTGCAGAGAACATTGCTAAAACGGAAGAATGAGTTGAAGAGGCTTTTCGATCTGGGTGTTGCCGTTATCGGTCTGATAATTTGTATACCCATCATAGCAGTGCTTGGCGTACTAATTCGCTGGGAATCGCAGGGTCCAGCAATATTTTCCCAAGTTCGTGTAGGGCGAAACGGTCGCGTGTTCCGCTGTTACAAACTTCGCACCATGGTGGAGAACGCTCCAAACGTACCGACCCATCACGCCAATCATATCCATGTAACTAGACTAGGCTCAATGTTGCGGCGCAGCAAACTTGATGAGCTTCCGCAACTATGGAACATCATCCGCGGGGAGATGAGCTTCGTTGGTCCGCGGCCTTGCCTTCCTTCGCAGAAGGAATTGATCATCGAAAGACAGAGGCGTGGCGTGCTGTCTTTATTGCCAGGCATTACGGGACTCTCTCAGGTAAACGGTATCGACATGTCCGACCCTGTTCTCTTAGCCGAGACGGATGCCAAATATTTGAGTCAAGCATCATTTTTAGGCGATCTGCGCATAATTCTCCAGACCGTCTTTCTGCGGAAGGGGAGTGGCGATAGGGTCAGAAACATCTAGTGCCTGGATCATCACTTCTATTCACGAGTGGAGCCCATATCACCCCATCGTTTGGCGCTGGCCCCCAGCTCAAGTTTCGAGCGCTTTAGCCTTCCGGCGTTCCACGCCCGCTTTGCCGTAGGAAGCTCTGTCATTGGCCGCCTTGCCGCGTGCTCGATGTTCTGTCGGCCTCTATCGCGTTAGCCGGTGCTCATCGCTAGAATGGTCCGTCCGCCACGGTCGCCTCAGGCGTGACTTTGGCACTGACATTGACCTGCCACTGAGTTTTTCCTCCATGTGGAATTAGAGTCCGGCCTCGATTGAAGGACGGACAGATGAAGCGGAAGCGGTTCACGGAAGATCAGATCATCGCGGTTCTGCGCGAGCACGAGGCAGGGGCAAAGGCAGCCGATCTTGCGCGCAAGCACGGGGTTTCCGAAGCGACGCTGTATAACTGGAAGGCTAAGTATGGCGGCATGGATGTGTCCGACGCCAAGCGCCTGAAGGCGCTGGAAGACGAGAACGCGAAGCTGAAGAAGCTGCTCGCCGACCAGATGCTGGAAGCCTCGGCCCTTCGCGAGCTTCTGTCAAAAAAATGGTAGGGCCCGCCGCCAGCTACCAGTCGTGCCGTCCGCCGGAGACAGATCTGCGCAGCAAGCTGCGCGACCTCGCCAACGAGCGTCGGCGTTTCGACTATCGTCGCCTGTTCATCCTGCTGCGGCGGGAGGGCGAGCCGTCTGGCATCAACCGCATCTATCGGCTCTACCGGGAGGAAGGGCTGACGGTGCGCAAGCGCCGAGCGCGGCGACGCGCGGTCGGAACGCGGACGCCGATCCTGGTCGAGGCGAGACCGAATGCACGCTGGTCTCTCGACTTCGTGCATGATCAGTTCGCCTGCGGGCGGCGCTTCCGGGTGCTCAACATCGTCGACGACGTCACGCACGAATGCCTGGCCGCGATCCCGGACACGTCGATCTCCGGTCGTCGGGTGGCCCGTGAACTGACCGATCTGATCAGCCGTCGCGGCAAGCCGGACATGATCGTTTCCGACCACGGCACCGAGTTCACCTCGAACGCCATCCTCGCCTGGTCGAAGGATCATCGCGTCGAGTGGCACTACATTGCGCCGGGAAAGCCGATGCAAAATGGCTATGTCGAGAGCTTCAATGGCCGGATGCGCGATGAGCTCTTGAACGAGTAACTGTTCTTCGGCCTCGATCACGCCCGCAGCGCCATCGCCGAATGGCGGCAGGACTTCAACACCGCGAGGCCGCACTCCTCGCTTGGATATCAGACCCCGGCGGCCTTCGCCGGAACCCTCGCCGCATCCGGCTACGACGCTGCGCTCGACAAGGGCTACGCGTCTCCGCCGGTTGCTAAATCCGCGCCCTACGGCGTAACAGAACCGGTCGAGGCTCTAATCGCCGCCGGATGACAGTTCAGTGGCAGGTCAGATCGGACCAGGGTAGAATGGCATTACATCGCGCCGGGAAGCCGATCCAGAACGCGTTCATCGAAAGCTTCAATGGACGACTGCGCGATGAGCCTCTTGAATGAAATCCTCTTCTCATCACTGATCCATGCCCGGTCAGCGCTCTCAAACTGGCGCTGCGATTACAACCACCACCGCCCACACTCTGGACTCGGCTGGCTGGCACCTGCGGAGTTCGCTCAAACCATCAACCCGCGACGTGACGCGGTGCTACGCAGCCGGAATGGCTCCGCACCCCATCCCGCCGCTACCGCCGCAAACACAGCAACCCGAAAACGCCGGAGCGAACTCAAAACTGGATAAAACTTGGGGGCAAGGTCAAACACGGTGCGTTATGGTCGGGAATATCCCGAACGCGCCCCGATGCCTTAAGCGGACAATATTAATGCGGGCGTGAAGCAGGCAGCGATCAGCATGAACTAAATAATCGAAACGTGCCGGTTCATGTCCTGAACCTTCAGCCCCTCCCGCCGCCAGATCCGTTCGACACGCTTGGCGTTCACCGTCCAGCCTTCAGACCGCAGCATGCGGATTCCGAGCTGAAGCCGGCCGGCATTCCGATCAATTACCGGCCACCGTTCCGATTTGAAGCCGGCCACGATTCCAATCAATTGTCGGCCGTTTTTCGGCTCTAACGATACCCCCTGGGTCAGCAACTTTGGCATCAAGCCTCCCGGTACACGAGGAGATTTTGATGCCGGCGAAGAGAAGGCTGACCATGAGACAATTACGACAGATGCTCCGGCTTGCCGGAAGCGGAACAAGTAGCCGCGAGATTGCGGTGGTGCTCGGCGTTGCGCGCAGCACCGTGCAGGACAATCTGAAGCGGGCGGCGCTAGC
>NZ_JAGL01000038.1 GCF_000526635.1 Aminobacter sp. J41 | reverse complement strand
AAGGAAGCCGACGGCTATCGCTGCCCTGAAGGTCAACTACTCGGCTATGCCACCACCGGCCGCAACGGCTACCGGCACTACCGGTCCGACCCGGCACAGTGCAGGACCTGTCCGCTGCTGGCCTCCTGCACGTCGAACGCCAAGGCGGTCCGCACCATCACCCTGCATGTGTGGGCGGACGCCCGCGAACGGACGGACAGTTACCGCAAAACGGCGTGGGGCAAGGCGATCTACAAGCGACGCAAGGAGACGGTGGAGCGCTCGTTTGCCGACGCCAAACAGCTGCACGGGCACCGTTATGCGCGCTTGCGGGGGCTGATGAAGGTGACCTGGCAATGTCTGCTGGCGGCGGCCAGCCAGAACATAAAGAAGATCGCGCTGGCGCTCACCCGCCAGCCACGCCTGGCGGGGGCATGAGGCCCTCTCGCCCCTTCATTATCTTCACTTCGTCAGGCACCGGCAGCGCCCCCGCGCTCTGTCATCCCGCCCAAACGAAAAACCCGCCAAAAAATCGGCGGGTTTGTCAGTGGTCTGAGGCCGGTCGCGAGACCGGCCTTTTTGTTTGAGCTGTTTTCTGAGCTGATCAGCTCAGGAAGTCGACGATCGTCTTGATGATGCGGTCCTGATCCTCGGTCGAGAGGTACGGGTGCATCGGCAGGCAAAGAATGCGGGCCGGAACCTCTTCCGAAACCTTCATGCCGAGCGGCGACGACTGATAGTGGCTGTAGGCCGCCTGCTGGTGCAGGGGCTTGACGTAGTAGATGACCGACGGGATGCCTTCCTTGCCGAGATGCGCCCTGAGCTCGTCGCGGCGGTCGGTCTCGATCGCGTACTGTGCCCAGGCCGAGCGGCTGCCAGAGGAAATCTCCGGTACCTTCACGACCGAACGCAGGCCGTCGTTGTAGCGGCGGGCGACGACCTGGCGCTTCTCCATCTCGTCCTCGAGGATGGCAAGCTTCTCAATCAGGATCGCGGCCTGAATGGTGTCGAGGCGCGAGTTCACGCCGATGCGGACGTTGTCGTACTGGGACTCGCCCTTGCCGTGGAAGGCAAGCGAGCGGAGCGTCTCGGCGAGTTCGTCGTCATTGGTGAACATGGCGCCGCCGTCGCCGTAGCAGCCAAGCGGCTTCGCCGGATAGAAGCTGGTTGAAGCGACGTGGCCGAAGCTGCCGCACATTTCGTTGCCGAGTTTGCCGCCGATGCCCTGCGCGGCATCCTCGATGATGACGAGGTTGTACTTCTCGGCGATCTTCCGGATGGCGTTGTGGTCTGCAGGCAGGCCAAAAAGGTCGACCGGGATGATGGCGCGCGGCTTCAGCCGACCCTCGGACACGACCATCTCGATCGCCGCTTCGAGGTTGTTGACATCGATGTTGTAGGTGTCGGAGTCGATGTCGACGAACACCGGCTCCGCCTGGCGCAATGCCACGACCTCGGCGGTGGCCGCGAAGGTGAAGGACGGGCAGAAAACCGCGTCGCCCGGGCCAATGTTGTGGGCCATCAGCGGCAGCATGAGCGCGTCGGTGCCGTTGGCGCAGGCAATCACATGCTTCACGCCGACATACTGCGCGAGAGACTTTTCGAACTCGGCCACCTGAGGCCCGAGGATATAGCGCCCGTCGGCAACGACCGCCTGGATCGCCGCATTAAGCTTGTCGCTGATGCGCTCCCGCTGAGCGCCGAGATCGATGAACTGCATGTTCTTCCGTTCTTCGCTGTGGGTTGCGCACGAGCGAAGGCCGGGCGCACCCAGTGACATTCCGCCGCCACTCGTCGTGTCTGATGGCTCCCGCAGCGGATCAATAACTGTTTCCCTACCGGAAAAGGCAGATTTTCCAAACAGGCATGGCGCCGTGTGCACCATAAAATGGCGATGATTATGACGTCTGTGCTATCGGCACAGAATCAGATGACGTAGACGGATTGCATGGTTAACCGAATTGACAGCTGGGCGGCGCAGGGACGATCTGGAAACCGCGCATGAATCTTAAACTGAGCCCATCTTCCCAGCCGACGAAATCCGCTGCCTTGATTGAGCCCGGAGCGGTGGACGAATCCCCCATGAGCGGGCGTGTTCAACTGCGCGCCTACGTCATCAATCTCGCGAAGAATCCCAAGCGTTGGGAAGAGGTCGCCCGCTCCGCTGCGGCCTTTGAGCCCGGCATCGCGCTTACGCGGATCGATGCGGTGGATGGTCGCGACGCGGCGCATGCGGCGCGCGAGCAGGCGGATGTCGCTACCTTTGAACGAATCAATGGCCGCGACATGCTACCGGGGGAATATGGCTGCTACCTCAGCCACCTCAAGGCGCTGCGCACTTTTCTCGATGACGGCGTGCCCTACGGGATGATCCTCGAGGACGATGTGGCATTTACGGAAGACAGTGAGGCGCGCATTCGCGCGATTATTGACGAGCTGCCGCAGTTCGGTGTCGTGAAGCTCGTCAACCATCGCGCGAAGCTGCTGATCGAACTCTGCTCGACGAAGAAGGGTGACAAGGTCGGCCGCACCATTCACGGGCCGCAGGGGTCGGCTGCCGCCTATCTCGTCACCCGTGAGGGCGCGCAGAAGCTGCTCGACAGGCTGTCGAAGATGGTCCTGCCGTGGGATGTCGCGCTCGAACGCTTCTGGCACCATGGCGCCGAGGTCTATTCGGTCCGTTCGAACGTCCTGGCCTTCACCGAAGAGCGAAAGAAGTCGGACATCAGCGGCGGCGGCTACGCGAAGGCAAAATACCCGTGGTACCGTCGGTTGGGAGCCGCGCGCGCAAGGACGTCGGATTATGTCCGACGCTTGTCGCATGTCATTCAGCGGCCGCAACGTGCCCTGGTGGATGCAGAAGACCCGGTTTCGTGGAAGCAGATCCTTGCGGGCTTCCTTGTCCTCGTGCTCGTCTCTGCCGTCTGGGCCGAGTCGGATGCTTACCGCTTTGCTGGTGCCGCGCTGATCCTTGCGGCGCTGTGGCGGTACTATTGCACGGACATCTGGAACTACCGCAGGTTCCCCGAGATCGGCTGGATGGGGCACGTTTGCCTCCTCTGGGGCATCTATGTCCTCGCCCGCTTCGGCGTGAGCCTGGCTGTCGAACCTGAAAAGGGTATCGGTTCCGCGGAGGGCATTTATCTTCTGCCGGCGCTTTATCCGACGCTTGGCTACGCAATGTCGCTTTTCGTGCGGAGGCCGTTCATCCTGGCGACGGCGTTCATGGTGATCAGCCTTCTCGCGCTGTCATTAGGAATCGACCATACGGGGGCCGATGTCCGCGCTGATGCACTGCTGCAGCACAATCCGATCCATGCCTCCGTGGCGGCGGGACTCATCTGCCTGTGCGTAGTGCCCTACGCTCTTCACGTCCTGCGACGGCGAGACCTGGCCAGACCTCTCAAGTTCGGCCTGGTAGTCTTCAGCGCCATCGTCTTTGTCTTTTCGGGCCTGGCGATCTACGGCCTGTGGTCGAAGGGCGTGTGGCTGGCGATGATCGTCGCCCTGCCGGTGCTTCTGCTGACCCTAATGGCCGCTGGCGGCCACCATGGAAAATCGCTGGCGATGGCAACTGCGATCGTTGCCGTCGTCGGTGTCATCCTCAACTACGACACCGTGGCGCGTGTTGCCGGCGGTACCATCGAAACGACTTCGCTGCTAATCAGTGAGCTTCTGCACGGCCGGCCGGGTCTGCAGGCGCTGGACGTGCTGATCAACGATCCCACCACGCCGATGAGCGAAAAGGAACGGCTCATCCTGTGGTACGATGCACTGCACCTGTGGGGGGAGTACCCGGTCTTCGGACCGGGTGTCAGCTGGCTGACGCTCTGGTGGCAGCAGCCCTATGCGGCGCCGTACAACCTAATCCACAACGGCTATCTTGAGATTGCCGTCCGTTATGGCTGGACCGGTCTCGCCTTCTACGCGCTGTTGTTTGGCTGGTCGCTGGTGACCGTCTATCGCGCCGCGCACGCACGGATCATCGATGTCGCGGCAGCGCAGGCCTACATCGCGACAATGGTGTTCTTTGCGGTGACGCTCGTCAGCAATTCGAACAACCGGCTTGCCATCGGCGAGAGCTACATGTGGTTCGCCTCCGGCTTTGCCTTCTATTGCCACTTCCTGCTCGCCAATAAGGCGCGGCAGGAAGCGGCCGCCGCGATTGCTGCGCGAGAAGCAAAAGCGACCGCATAGCAAGGCAGTCGCGAACACGTCCGGAACTTTCGGGAGAAGTGGCTGGGGCGCCTGGATTCGAACCAGGGAATGGCGGTACCAAAAACCGCTGCCTTACCGCTTGGCTACGCCCCAACGAGATGCCGCGTTCCTATCGCGTGAGCGGTAGTTCGTAAAGATGGAAGTTTGCATTCTTCACGGGTTCCACGCCGGCCAAAGAACATGGGCAGAGGCGGCGTACCCTCATTTTCTGCGCGGCAAGAAGCTTTTGCAAAAGCACTCCCATCTGACCGGAAAATTTAGATGCTGAAGCCTCGCGTGGGGCCAGTAGAAGTGGGACATCTGCTTCAGACGCTGAAGTAATGGCGCGTGCGCCACTGCCTCCCCACTGAAATGCCCGAACATTCGCAGGTCCCCGGATGCTAGCCAGACTTTCTCACCTCGACAGGCTCGAGGCAGAGGCCATTCACATTTTCCGCGAAGTCGCAGCAAGCTTCGAAAAACCGGTCATGCTCTACTCGATCGGGAAGGATTCCTCGGTGCTGCTGCATCTGGCGATGAAGGCATTCTACCCCGCCAGGCCTCCCTTTCCGTTCCTGCATGTCGATACCACCTGGAAGTTCCGGGAGATGATTGAGTTTCGCGACGCAACGGCGAAGCGGCTCGGGATCGACCTGATCGTACACATCAACCAGGAGGGCGTGGCGCAAGGCATCAACCCGATCGATTCGGGCTCAGCGGTTCACACTCACATCATGAAGACGCAGGCGCTGCGTCAGGCGCTCGACCTTCACGGCTTCGACGCGGCCTTCGGCGGCGCGCGCCGAGACGAGGAAAAGAGCCGGGCCAAGGAGCGCATCTTCTCGTTCCGCGACAGCCATCACGGCTGGGATCCGAAAAACCAGCGTCCGGAGATGTGGAGGATCTACAACACCCGCATCAACCGCGGCGAATCGATCCGCGTCTTCCCACTGTCCAACTGGACCGAGCTCGATATCTGGCAGTACATCCTGCAGGAAAACATCCCGATCGTGCCGCTCTACCTTGCGAAGGAGCGTCCGGTGATCGAGCGCGACGGCATGCTCGTCATGGTCGATGACGAGCGCCTAAAGCTGCGGCCGGGCGAGAAGATCGAGATGCGCGAGGTGCGCTTCCGCACGCTTGGCTGCTACCCGCTGACCGGCGCGGTGGAATCCGAGGCAGACACGCTCGATGCGGTCGTCGCCGAAATGCTCAACACCCGTACCTCCGAACGCCAGGGACGGCTCATCGACCGCGACGAGGCCGGTTCGATGGAAAAGAAGAAGCGGGAGGGGTACTTCTGACCATGCTGCATGACATTTCGACAGCGCGGACCGTTTCGTCCGACATCCGACGCTACCTGGCGGAGCAGGAGCGCAAGTCGATGCTGCGCTTCCTCACCTGCGGCTCGGTCGATGACGGCAAGTCGACCCTGATCGGGCGCCTGCTCTACGACACGCGGCTGATCTTCGAGGACCAGCTCGCGGCGCTCAGGCGCGAGTCGGCGCGCCATGGCACAACGGGCGAAGAGTTCGACTTCGCCCTGCTGGTCGACGGCCTGGAGGCCGAGCGCGAGCAGGGCATCACCATCGACGTTGCCTATCGATTCTTTGCGACGCCGAAGCGCAAGTTCATCGTCGCCGACACACCCGGGCACGTGCAGTACACCCGAAACATGGCGACCGGCGCCTCGGTGGCCGATCTTGCGATCGTGCTGGTCGACGCGCGCCGGGGCGTGCTGCCGCAGACCAAGCGGCATTCCTATATCGCCTCGCTGCTCGGCATCCGCCACATCCTGCTGGCCGTAAACAAGATTGACCTCGTCAATCACGACCAGACGGTATTCGAGGAGATCGCCCGCAGCTACCAGAAGGCGGTAGCGGGGCTGAACTTCGTCTCCGTGATGCCGATCCCGGTCTCAGCGCGCTATGGCGAGAACATCGCCAGCCGCTCGGAGAACACCAGCTGGTATGAGGGGCCGACGATGGTCGAGCACCTCGAAAACGTGGAGGTCGACGAGGACGGAACGGTCAAGCCGTTCCGCTTTCCGATCCAGTATGTGAACCGGCCGAATCTCGACTTCCGCGGCTTTGCGGGAACCATCGCATCGGGAACAATCGAGCGCGGCACGGAAATCGTCGTTGCCAAGTCCGGTAAGACCTCGCGCGTGAAGCGGATCATTGCGCCGGGCGGCGACCTTGAGCAGGCGCAGGAAGGGCAGGCGGTGACGCTCGTCCTCGAGGACGAGATCGAGGCCTCCCGCGGCAATATTCTCAGCGCGCCTGACGCGCGGCCGCATGTGGCCGACCAGCTGGCCGCGAGTATCGTCTGGTTCGGCGAGCAGGAGATGGTGCCGGGCCGCCAATACATCCTGCGCACGGAGACCGACCAGGTCCCGGCGACGGTGACCGAACTCAAGCACCGCATCAACATCGATGACTTCGCGCAGGAAGCGACGAAGACGTTGGAGATCAACGAGGTCGGCGTCTGCAACCTGTCGCTGCAGGCACCGATTGCCTTCGACAATTTCATCGACAACCGCGCAACCGGCGCCTTCGTGCTGATCGACCGGATCAGCAATGCCACCGTCGCCGCCGGCATGATCCTGCACCCGCTGCGGCGGGCTGAGAACATCCACTGGCAGGCGCTCGACGTCGACAAGGCGGCGCGGGCCGCGCACAAGCATCAGAAGGCGGCCGTGATCTGGTTCACCGGCCTGTCGGGCTCGGGCAAGTCGACCATCGCCAACCTGCTCGAGAAGAAGCTGCATGCCAGCGGCAAGCACACCTATTTGCTGGACGGCGACAATGTGCGCCACGGCCTCAACCGCGACCTCGGCTTCACCGAAGCAGATCGGGTCGAAAATATCCGACGGGTCGGTGAGGTCGCCAAGCTTATGGCGGATGCCGGACTAATCGTGCTCGTCTCGTTTATCTCGCCGTTCCGGGCCGAGCGCGATGCGGTGCGAGGGCTGCTGTCGGAAGGCGAGTTCGTCGAGATTTTTGTCGACACGCCGCTTGAGGAGTGCGCGCAGCGTGATCCGAAGGGCCTCTACCGAAAGGCGCGGGCGGGTGAACTAAAGAACTTCACCGGCATCGATTCGCCATATGAGGCGCCGGAGCGACCGGAATTGCGCCTGGAGACGACCGGCATGGCACCGGAAGAGACTGTCGCCGTGCTGGAAAGCTGGCTCGTCGAGAACGGCTATTGCTGAGGCTCACGGGGGATAGTATCGCCGAAGGCATGCTGGATCATGCCGAAGACGCCGAGATTCTGAGCCTTTGCGAGCAACTCGCGCTGGATGCGGGCCGCCGCATCATGGAGGTCGTCCGCGAGGGCTTTTCGGCCGAGATCAAGGCCGACTGCTCGCCGGTGACTGTGGCGGATCGCGATGCGGAGCGGATCATCCTCGACGGCCTGCGCGGGAGATACCCGCACATTCCGGTCGTTGCGGAAGAAGAGGCCGCGGCCGGCAAGGAGCCGCACAACGTCGGCAACGCGTTTTTCCTGGTCGATCCGCTAGACGGCACACGTGAGTTCGTGCGCGGCGGCGACGATTTCACCGTCAACATCGGCCTTGTGCGCGATGGCAATCCGGTTGCGGGCGTCATCTATGCTCCGGCGCGGCAGGTGCTCTATTCGGGCAGGGCAGGCGAGGCGTGGGAGATTCCGACTGACGAGCAGCACCAGCCGAGGGAACGCCGCCCGATTCGTGTCCGGGAAGGACGTTCACCGCTGACCATCGTGGCAAGTCGCTCGCACAACACGCCCGAAACGGACGAGTTCATCGCCCGGCATGAGCCGGCGCGTCGGGTGACGGTCGGATCGTCGCTGAAGTTCTGTCTGCTGGCGAGTGGACAGGCGGATCTTTATCCGCGCATGGGCCGCACCATGCAGTGGGACACGGCCGCAGGCGACGCGATCCTGCGCGCGGCAGGCGGCATCACGCGTGAGCTCGACGGCAGGCCGTACCGCTACGGGCCGGGGCTGACGCCGGGCGACGAAGATTTTGCGAACCGCTGGTTCGTGGCCGAGGGCAGGATCGCCTGATCAGGCAATCTCGTGTCGCCAGGGCGGATTGGACCCGGGACGCGAGACCGTGATCGCCGAAATCCTGATCGCGAAAGCCATTACCTTTTCAAGCTGAGCGCGCGACAGACTTGCCAGTGCTTCTTTGGCGAGCGTGCCATCGTCATGCAGCGCAGCGAGAATGCCGGCGTTGAAGGTGTCGCCAGCGCCGACAGTGTCTGCGATGACGACCGGGGCCGCGGGAAGTTCCACCTTGAGTTCGCGCGTATAACCGACGGCGCCTTCACTTCCGCGCGTGATGACGAGCAGCTTTGGACCGGTTGCAAGCCAGCGTGAGGCGATCTCGTCAGGTGTGCCGTCCTCGCCAAACCAGGCAAGGTCCTCGTTAGACAGCTTCACGATGTCGGCCATCGCAATCATGCGGCGCAGGCGCGCGAGGTGGCTTTCGCGGTCCGCGATGAAGGCGCTGCGGATGTTGGGATCGAGCATCGTCACGCGGCGCGAATGCTCGCGACGCATGAGGGTTTCGTAGGTCGATCCGCATGGCTCGGGGATGAGGCTGATGCAGGAGAAGTGCAGCGCCTCGATGCTGTCCGGGAGTTCCGGAAGGTCGCTCTCTTCGAGCATGCGACCGGCCGAGTTCTCGTCGAAGAAGGTGTAGCTGGCATTGCCGTTGTCGAGATGGACGAAGGCAAGCGTGGTCGGCCGCGACGAGTAGCGGGCGAGAGTCAGGTCAACGCTGCTTTCCTCAAGCGCGCGGGAGAGCTTCTGGCCGAAAAGGTCGGTCGAAAGGCCGGAGAAGAACCCGGTCGGGACGCCCAGTCGCCCGAGCGCGATCGCCGTGTTGAAGACCGCGCCGCCGACATAAGGCGCGTAGGCTTCCTCGCCCTCGACGGTCCTGCGAGGCAGCATGTCGATCAGGGCTTCGCCGCAGCAGAGGATCATCCTGTTCTCCGATAATGTTGCTGCTTAAAGGTTTGAATGCGGCCGTTCAATCCGCTAGCATCCATGTCGAGGGAGGAAGTCGGAACAAATACTCGCACCGAAAATTCGGTCGCGTTGCTCAGAGGACATGAGCGTTGGACAAGACTTCTTCTCCCGCAGCCGTGGCTGCCCCCCGTCAGGATGCCGTCCGCCAGCTGGCAGACGAACTGATCAAGTGTCTCAAGTACCGGGTGGGCAAGGAGCCATCGGTAGCGACCCGCTATGACTGGCTTTCCGCCGCGATCAAGGTGGTGCGTGACCGCCTCGTTGACCGCTGGATCGAGTCGACAAGGCGGGCGTACGACCAGGGCAACAAGCGTGTCTACTACCTGTCGATGGAGTTCCTGATCGGCCGCCTGATGCGCGACGCCTTCTCGAACCTCGGCGTGATGGAGGACATGCGCGAGGCGCTGGCGTATCACGATGTGGACATCGACCTGATCTCCGCGCTGGAGCCGGACGCCGCACTCGGCAATGGCGGCCTCGGGCGACTTGCAGCTTGCTTCATGGAATCAATGGCGAGCCTCGACATTCCGGCGCACGGCTACGGTATCCGCTATGTCCACGGCCTGTTTCGTCAGGAAATCCATGACGGCTATCAGGTTGAACTGCCGGAAACCTGGCTCGACCACGGCAACCCGTGGGAGTTCGAGCGGCGCGAGGGTGCCTATGAGATCGGCTTTGGCGGCAGCGTCACCTCAGTGACCGCGCCCGACGGCCGGCTGGAGCGGCACGTCTGGAAGCCGACCGAACGCTTCCTCGCCGTTCCGTTCGATACGCCGATTGCCGGCTGGCGCGGCAAGCGTGTGAACACGCTGCGCCTATGGACGGCGATGCCGGTCGACCCGATCCTGCTCGACGCCTTCAACGCTGGCGACCACATCGGCGCTCTGCGCGAGAGCAACAAGGCCGAGGCGCTGACCCGCGTTCTCTATCCAGCGGACAGCCACCCGGCAGGCCAGGAGCTGCGCCTGCGCCAGGAATATTTCTTCTCGGCTGCCTCCATTCAGGACATCGTCCGCCGGCACCTGTCGAAATATCCGGACCTCACCTCGCTGCCGGACAAGGCGGCGATCCACCTCAATGATACGCATCCGGCGATCGCGGTGGCCGAGCTGATGCGGCTTTTGATGGACGTCCACGGCTTCGACTTCGACAAGGCGTGGGCCATCACCAAGAAGACCTTTGCCTACACCAACCACACCCTGCTGCCGGAAGCGCTGGAAAGCTGGCCTGTGCCGCTGTTCGAGCGGCTTTTGCCGCGCCACATGCAGATCATCTACGCGATCAACGCTGAGGTGCTGCTGGAAGTGCGCTCGTCGGGCCGCTTCAACGACGATCAGATCCGCGCGATTTCGCTCATCCATGAAGGCGGCGAGCGGCGCGTGCGCATGGGCAACCTCGCCTTCGTTGGCGCCTTCTCGATCAATGGCGTGTCGGCCCTGCACACCGACCTGATGAAGGAGACGGTGTTCGCCGACCTGCACAAGCTCTATCCGCACCGGATCAACAACAAGACCAACGGCATCACGCCGCGGCGCTGGCTGTTCCAGTGCAACCCCCGGCTGACCGGGCTGATCCGCGAGGCGATCGGCGACCGCTTCCTCGACGACATCGACGCGTTGGAGGAACTGGACCGCTTTGCCGACGACAGCGTCTTCCAGCAAAAATTCGCTGCCGTGAAGCGCGCCAACAAGGAGCAACTGGTCAAGGTGATCGGCGAGCGGATGGGCTTGAAGATCGACCCGTCAGCGCTGTTCGACGTGCAGATCAAGCGCATCCACGAGTACAAGCGCCAGCTCCTCAACATCGTCGAGGCGGTGTCGCTCTATGACCAGATCCGCTCGCATCCCGAGCGGGACTGGATGCCGCGCGTGAAGTTCTTCGGCGGCAAGGCGGCGCCGAGCTATCACAACGCCAAGCTCATCATTAAGCTCGCGAACGACGTGGCCCGCGTGATCAACAGCGATCCGTCGGTGCGCGGGCTGCTGAAAGTGGTGTTCGTGCCGAACTACAACGTTTCGACGGCGGAGGTGATGATCCCGGCGGCCGACCTGTCGGAGCAGATATCGACCGCGGGTCTCGAGGCGTCCGGCACCGGCAACATGAAGTTCGCGCTCAACGGTGCGCTGACGATCGGCACGCTCGACGGCGCGAATGTCGAAATCCGCGAGTGCGTCGGCGAGGCAAACATCGTCATCTTCGGCCTGACCGCGCAGGAAGTCGCGCATCGCAAGACGCACGGCTACAACCCGCGCGAGGTCATCGAGGCGTCGTCGGAACTCAAGCAGGCGCTGGAGGCGATCGCCACCGGCGTGTTTTCGCCGGACGATCCTCACCGTTACCGCGACCTGATCGCCGGTCTCTACAACTACGACACCTTCATGCTGGCAGCCGACTTCGATTCTTATTCGGCTGCACAGCGTCAAGTCGATGAACTTTGGCGTACCCCTGCGCGTTGGCAGTCGATGGCAATTCACAACACTGCGCGGGTGGGCTG
This sequence comes from Aminobacter sp. J41, assembly GCF_000526635.1. Taxonomy (GTDB): domain Bacteria; phylum Pseudomonadota; class Alphaproteobacteria; order Rhizobiales; family Rhizobiaceae; genus Aerobium. The sequence goes on along the minus strand of NZ_JAGL01000038.1, from coordinate 15,977 downwards.
GTTCTCCTCAGACCGAACCATCCGGCAGTATGCAAGCGAGATCTGGCGCGTACCAGCATGAACCCAACGGGCAGACAGTCGTACAAGGCGTCCCAGACAGAAGTCGAGGCCATCCTGGCCGGGACGCACGACGACCCGTTTGCATTGCTGGGACCACAGACGGTTGGCAGGAAGCTGGTTGCCCGCTGCTTCATTCCGCATGCCGAGGAAGTCACTGCCTATACGCTGGACGGCAAGGAATGCGGTGACCTTGAGTGCCGCCACGAGACCGGCTTTTTTGAGGGCCCGCTGACGATCAGCAAGCGCCAGGTTCTGCGCTACCGTGCGCGCAATGCGGGCGGCGAGTGGTGGATCACTGATCCCTACTCATTCGGTCCGGTTCTCGGGCCGATGGACGACTACTACATCGGCGAAGGCTCGCATCTCCGGCTGTTCGACAAGCTGGGCGCGCACCCCATGCACCACGAGGGCGCCGACGGCGTCCATTTTGCCGTCTGGGCCCCCAATGCGAAACGGGTCTCTGTTGTCGGTAACTTCAATGACTGGGATGGCCGCCGCCACCCGATGCGCAAGCGCATCGACACGGGCATTTGGGAGATTTTCATTCCCGACGTCTCGGTCGGTTGCATATACAAATACGAGATCCTCGGCGCCGGCGGCGAGGTGCTGCCGCTCAAGGCCGATCCATTCGCTTTCCGCGCCGAACTGCGTCCGGCAACCGGGTCAATCGTCGATGCACCGCCTAGCCATGACTGGGGCGACCAGGCGCATCGTGAGTTCTGGCAATCCGCCGATCCGCGCCGCCAGCCGATCTCGATCTACGAGGTACATGCGGGGTCCTGGCGAAAGCCTGAAGACGGCTCCTTCCTGACGTGGGATGAGCTGGCGGACCAGCTTATCCCGTATGCGGTCAGCATGGGGTTCACCCACATCGAGTTCCTGCCGATCAGCGAGCATCCTTACGACCCTTCATGGGGCTACCAGACGACGGGCCTGTTTGCGCCGTCGGCGCGCTTTGGCGAACCGGAAGCCTTTGCAAGGTTTGTCGATGGCGCACATCGGGCCGGGCTCGGCGTCATCATCGACTGGGTGCCGGCGCACTTTCCGATGGATGCGCATGGGCTGGCGATGTTCGACGGCACCGCGCTCTATGAGCATGCCGATCCGCGAAAGGGCTTCCACCCCGACTGGCACACGGCGATCTACAATTTCGGCCGCAAGGAAGTGCTGGCCTACCTCGTCAACAACGCCCTCTATTGGGCGGAGAAGTACCACGTCGACGGATTGCGGGTCGATGCGGTGGCCTCGATGCTCTACCTCGACTACTCGCGCAAGGCAGGCGAGTGGATCCCCAACGAGCAGGGCGGGCGCGAGAACCTCGACGCGGTGGCGTTCCTGCGCAAGATGAATTCCGAGGTCTACCGCGCCCATCCCGGCATCATGACGATTGCCGAGGAATCCACGTCGTGGCCCAAAGTTTCGCATCCCGTTCACGAAGGCGGGCTCGGCTTCGGCTTCAAGTGGAACATGGGGTTCATGAACGACACGCTGCGTTACATGAGCCACGAGGCCGTCCACCGGAAGTTCCACCACCGCGACATCACCTTCGGCCTGCTCTACGCCTTCTCGGAGAACTTCGTGCTGCCGCTCAGCCATGACGAGGTGGTGCACGGCAAGCGGTCGCTGATCAACAAGATGTCCGGCGACGAGTGGCAGCGGTTTGCCAACCTGCGCACCTACTACGCTTTCATGTGGGGCTACCCCGGAAAGAAGCTGTTGTTCATGGGCCAGGAGTTCGCCCAGCTTCGCGAGTGGAGCGAGGAACGCGGGCTCGACTGGCACCTGCTCGAAAATCCGGCGCACGACGGAATTCGGCGCCTCATACAGGATCTCAACCGCGTGTATCGCGAACTTCCGGCCTTGCATGCGCGCGACTGCGAAGGGGAGGGGTTTGAGTGGCTGATCGCTGACGATGACCAGCATTCGGTGTTTGCCTGGGAACGCAAGGCACCGGACGCACCCAGCGTCGTCGTCATCAGCAATTTCACGCCGGTACCGCGCGACGGTTACGTCGTGCCCATGCCCCGAGACGGGACATGGCGCGAAGCCATCAACACAGACGCAGAAATCTATGGGGGCAGTGGCAAAGGAAATGGTGGGAAGGTCGTGGCAACCGGAGGGAAGGCGGAAATTTCACTGCCGCCGCTCGCGACGCTTATACTGGAATACACGGGCTGACCGCCTGAGGGAGGAACACTGATGGAGAAGAGGCCTCAGCCACTGGCGCGCGACGCCATGGCATACGTGCTTGCGGGCGGGCGCGGGAGCCGGCTCCACGAACTGACGGACACGCGAGCCAAGCCCGCGGTCTATTTTGGCGGCAAGACGCGCATCATCGACTTTGCCCTCTCCAACGCCCTGAACTCGGGCATCCGCCGCATCGGCGTCGCCACCCAGTACAAGGCGCATTCGCTGATCCGCCACCTCCAGCGCGGCTGGAACTTCTTCCGCGTCGAGCGAAACGAGAGCTTCGACATCCTGCCAGCCAGCCAGCGCGTATCGGAGACGCAGTGGTACGAAGGCACGGCCGATGCCGTCTACCAGAACATCGACATCATCGAGGGCTACGGTCCCGAATACATGGTCATCCTGGCCGGCGACCACATCTACAAGATGGACTACGAGCTGATGCTGCGCCAGCACGTCGACTCGAACGCGGACGTCACCATCGGCTGTCTCGAGGTGCCGCGCATGGACGCGACCGGCTTCGGCGTTATGCATGTCGATGAGGAAGGCCGCATCCTCCAGTTCGTGGAAAAGCCGGCCGATCCGCCCGGCATGCCGGACAATCCGGACATCGCGCTGGCGTCTATGGGCATCTACGTGTTCCGCACGTCATTCCTGATGGACCAGCTGCGCCGCGATGCGCACGACCCGCATTCAAGCCGGGACTTCGGCAAGGACATCATCCCCTACATCGTCAAGAACGGTAAGGCGGTGGCACATCGCTTCACGCATTCCTGCGTGCGCTCCAGCCTCGAGGCGGAAGCCTACTGGCGGGATGTCGGTACCATCGACGCCTATTGGGCAGCGAACATTGACCTGACGGACGTGACGCCCGAGCTCGACATCTACGACCGTGACTGGCCCATCTGGTCCTACGCCGAGGTGAAGCCGCCGGCAAAGTTCGTGCATGACGAGGACGGGCGCCGCGGCACGGCGGTGTCGTCGCTGATCGCCGGCGATTGCATCGTCTCGGGCGCCGCGCTGAAGCGCAGCCTGCTGTTCACCGGCGTGCGCGTCAACTCGTTCTCGTCGCTGGAGGACGCAGTGGTGCTGCCGGGCTGCATCATCGGCCGCAATGCGACGCTCCGGAAGGTCGTGCTCGACCGCGGCGTGCGCGTTCCGGAAGGACTTTCGGTCGGATTTGACGAGGAACTGGACAGGAAGCGGTTTCGCGTATCAGAAGGCGGGGTTCGCCTGATCACACAGGCGATGATCGACAGGCTGGGTAACTGACCAGATGCAGGTTCTTTCGGTTGCGTCCGAAATGTTCCCCTTCATCAAGACGGGGGGACTGGCAGACGTTTCGGGCGCGTTGCCACGCGCGCTGGGGTCGCACGGCATCGCCGTGCGCACCATGCTGCCGTGCTATCCGGCGGTGAAGCGAAGGCTTCCGGCGGAAGCCGCCGTCGTCCATCGCTACGACACTCTGTTCGGCGGGCAGGCGAGCATCATCGCGGCGCAGCTGGATGGACATGACCTGCTCGTGTTCGATGCGCCGCACCTGTTCGATCGGCCCGGCGGCGCCTATGGCGACGGCACGGGCAGTGATTGGGCGGACAACTGGCTCCGCTTCGCAGCCTTTTCGCGCGCGGCGGCGGATGTGGCACTCGGCGCTGCGGGCGACTGGACGGCCGATCTTGTCCAGGCACATGACTGGCAGGCGGCGATGACGCTGGCCTACCTGCGTTATGACCAGCGCCCTGCGCCGCCATCGGTGATGACGGTGCATAACCTTGCCTTCCAGGGCCGCTATCCCGCCTCGATCTTCCCGCAGCTCGGCTTGCCGGCGCAGGCGATGAGCATCGACGGCGTCGAATATTTCGGCGGTGTCGGCTACCTGAAAGCTGGCCTGCAGGCGGCAAGTGCGATCACCTCCGTGAGTCCAACCTATGTGCAGGAAATCCGCACGCCGGAGTTCGGTATGGGGCTGGAGGGGCTGATCAACGGGCGCGGGGATGACCTCTACGGTATCCTCAACGGCATCGATACGAAGGAGTGGGACCCGGAGACGGACCCGCATCTCGCGGCCCGCTATTCCGCCAAGACGCTTGCACGGCGGGCTGAAAACAGGCGGGCGATCCGCGAGCGTTTTCAACTCGATGACGATGCCTCGCCAATCATCTGCGTGATCTCACGCCTGACCTGGCAGAAGGGCATGGACATTCTTGCCGCCGAGGTCGGGCGCATCGTCGGCCTTGGCGCGAAGCTGGCGATCCTCGGTTCCGGAGATGCCGCGCTGGAAGGTGCGTTCATCGCAGCTGCGTCACGTCATGCAGGGCGCGTCGGCGTCGTCACCGGCTATGACGAGGCTCTCGCGCATCTGCTACAGGGCGGCGCCGATGCGATCCTGATTCCGTCGCGCTTCGAACCATGCGGCCTGACGCAGCTCTACGGCCTCAGATATGGGTGCATTCCGGCGGTGGCGCGCACCGGCGGCCTTGCTGACACCATAATCGACGCCAACCACGCGGCGCTGGCTGCGGGAGTCGCGACCGGTTTCCAGTTTGCGCCGGGCTCCGGCGACGCCATGGTCGAAGGGCTACACCGGCTGATGACGGTTTTTCGCCACAGGAAGGCATGGTCTGCCCTGCAGCGGCAGGCGATGAAGACCGACGTTTCATGGGATGCAAGCGCGGCGGAATACGCCAAGCTCTTCCGCGCTTTGGCATCGAAGGAGTAAGGGATGATCAAGATAATAGAAACAACACCTTACACAGACCAGAAGCCAGGGACCTCCGGCCTTCGCAAGAAAGTGCCGGTCTTCCAGCAGAAGAACTATATCGAGAATTTCATCCAGTCGATCTTCGACTCGGTGGCGGGCTATCGCGGCGAGACGCTGGTGATCGGCGGCGACGGCCGCTACTTCAACCGCGAGACGATCCAGACAGCGATCAAGATGGCGGCGGCGAACGGTTTCGGACGCGTGCTGGTCGGCAGAGGCGGCATCCTGTCGACGCCGGCGGCTTCCAACCTTATCCGCAAGAACCGTGCGTTCGGCGGCATCATCCTGTCGGCGAGCCACAACCCCGGCGGGCCGAACGAGGACTTCGGCATCAAGTACAATGTCGGCAATGGCGGCCCGGCACCTGAAAAGGTGACCGAGGCGATCTATGCCCGCAGCCGCGAGATTGACCGCTACGCGATCGTCAATGCGCCCGACGTCGACATCGACACGATCGGCACCGCCACGCTCGGCGAGATGACGGTCGAGGTGATCGATCCGGTCACCGACTATGCCGAGCTGATGGAGACCCTGTTCGACTTCGACGCGATCCGCAAGCTGTTCGCGGGCGGCTTCCGCATGGTCTACGACGCGATGCACGCGGTGACGGGGCCTTACGCAGTCGAGATCCTTGAGAAACGGCTTGGGGCAGAGCCGGGAACGGCGCGCAACGCGCAGCCGCTCGAGGATTTCGGCGGGCATCATCCGGACCCGAATCTCGTCCACGCGCGCGACCTTTACGAGCTGATGATGTCGCCGAACGCGCCAGACTTTGGTGCTGCGTCCGATGGCGACGGCGACCGCAACCTCATTATCGGCAAGGGAATCTTCGTGACCCCGTCCGATTCGCTGGCGGTGCTGGCGGCGAACGCGCATCTGGCGCCGGGCTATGCAGGGGGCATCAAGGGCATTGCGCGCTCGATGCCGACCAGCGCGGCTGCCGACCGCGTGGCAGAAAAGCTGGGCATCGGCATCTACGAGACGCCGACGGGCTGGAAGTTCTTCGGCAACCTGCTCGACGCGGGGTTGGCGACGATCTGCGGCGAGGAGAGCGCGGGAACGGGTTCGGACCACGTGCGCGAGAAGGACGGGCTCTGGGCGGTTTTGCTGTGGCTCAACATCCTCGCCGTGCGTGGAGAGAGCGTGCGCGACATCGTCGCCAAGCACTGGGCGACCTACGGCCGCAATTACTATTCCCGTCACGATTACGAGGCAGTTGATACCAAGGACGCGAACGCGCTGATGGACGACCTGCGCGCCAAGCTGCCGGAGCTGCCTGGCACGACGGTCGGGCACCTGACCATCGAGACGGCGGACGACTTCTCCTACCACGATCCGGTCGACGGCTCGGTGAGCTCGAACCAGGGCATCCGCATCGGCTTTGCCGGCGGCTCGCGCATCGTCTTCCGCCTGTCGGGCACCGGCACTTCGGGCGCCACGATCCGCGTCTATATCGAGCGGTTTGAGCCAGATCCGGGCAAGCATGGCATCGAGACGCAGGAAGCGCTGGCCGACCTGATCGCAGCGGCCGACAAGATTGCAGGCATCCGCCGGCATACCGGGCGCACCGGCCCGACCGTCATCACCTGATGCAGCCGGCCACGCCGCTCGGCGCCCCGATCGAGGACGGAGGAGTTCGCTTCTCCGTCTGGTCGCACCACGCCGCGCGGATGTGGGTCTCGCTGTTCGATGGCGGCGGGGCCGAGACCGACCGTGTCGAGATGGCACGGCAGGGTGATGTGTTCACCGCTTTCGTACCGGACATCGGCCCAGGGCAGCGCTACGGCTATCGCGCCGATGGTCCTTACGATCCGAAGGCCGGACTCTGGTTCGATCCGCAAAAGCTGCTGATCGATCCCTACGCTCTCGAGGTCGACGGGCGGTTCCACTACGACCCCCGGCTCGGCGTGGCGCGCGCGGAGGGCATCGATACCGCACCGTTGCTGCCTAAGGCGGTAGTGACGGCTCCGGAGCGCGTGCCGCTCGAGCCGCCACGGTTTTCCCCCGGCGGCCTGATCTACGAAATCAACGTCCGGGGCTTCACGAAACTTCATCCCGACATTCCGGAACAACAGCGCGGCACCATCGCCGCGCTGGCGCATCCCGCTATCATCGAGCATCTGCGAAAGCTGCGCGTGAGCGCGGTGGAACTGATGCCGGTGACGGAATGGATGGATGAGCGGCACCTGCCGCCGCTCGGGCTCAGCAACGCCTGGGGTTACAACCCGGTAACCTTCATGGCACTCGACCCGCGACTGGCGCCGGGTGGATGGGGAGAGCTTCGGCAGACGGTGCGGGCGCTGCATGAGAACGGCATCGGTGTCATCGTCGACGTCGTCTTCAACCATACCGCCGAAAGTGACGAGAAGGGTACGACGCTGTCGCTGCGCGGGCTCGATGCGCGCGCCTATTTCCGCCACGCGGATGATGGCACGCTTATCAACGACACCGGCACCGGCAACACGCTCGACTGCGAGCATCCGGCGACGCAGCAGCTGGTACTGGATTCGCTGCGGGCCTTCATTCGCTATGCGGGCGTCGACGGCTTTCGCTTCGATCTTGCGCCGGTACTGGGGCGCACGCGGTTCAGCTTTGACCCGAACGCGCCGATGCTCAAGGCAATGATTGCTGATCCCGAGATCGGCAGCCGGGTGCTGATCGCCGAACCATGGGACATTGGCCCGGGCGGATACCAGCTCGGGCGCTTCCCGCCAAAATTCCTCGAGTGGAACGACCGCTATCGCGACGACGTCCGCCGGTTCTGGCGCGGCGACCATGGCACGGTACCGGCGCTGGCGACGCGGCTGGCGGGCTCGTCGGATGTGTTTGCGGGTGAGGGGACGCGCACCGTCAACTTCCTTGCCGCGCATGACGGCATGACGCTCGCCGACCTCGTCGCTTACGAGCGCAAGCACAACGAGGCGAATGGCGAGGACAATCGCGACGGCCACAACGACAATCTGTCGTGGAACCACGGCGTCGAAGGGCCGACGGACCAGCCGGAGGTGCTTGCGGCACGCGCGCGCTCGCTGCGACGGCTGCTTGCGACGCTGTTTGTCTCGCGAGGCACGATCATGCTTACCGCCGGCGACGAGTTCGGCCGCAGCCAGCGCGGCAATAATAACGCCTACGCGCAGGACAATGAAATCACCTGGCTCGACTGGGAGAACCGTGACCGGGAACTTGAGGTGTTCGTCGCGCAGCTGGCGGAGATGCGCGAGCGCTATCCGGTGCTGCGGCAGACAGCGTTTCTCACAGACGCGGACGTGACCTGGCTAGATGAGAACGGGCAGCCGATGACGGTCGACAATTGGGAAGACTGGCACAATCGCAGCCTCGCGATGAGGCTCGGACCGTTGCTGATCCGGTTCGGGCCCGACGGCGGGTCGATCGCCGACGAGGCGAGTGGCTTCCGGTTAGACTGCTGAACTACTGCACCAGCACCGCACGGCCGCAGGTTGCGCCGTGGACCTTGATCTCCGCCTCGCCGAGTGAGACGCCAAGCGCCGAAAGCAGTGTGTAGAGGAGGTTGTCGATCGGCTGCGCCACGCCCTTGATCGCCTGGCCAAGCAAAGCCAGCGTGTTCGAGGGCAGCGTGAGCAGCGGCAGGTTGAGCAGACCAAGCTCGACATTCGCCGTGAGCGACAGGCTGGAGAAAAGTGACGTCGTCAGCGACGTCACGTAGTCCTTGGTGTTGACCTTGCGGACCTTGCCGCTGTCGATGTCGGCAGCGGTGAAGGTCAGCGTCTTGTAAGCGATGTTCGACATTTCGGCGTGTGCCTGGCCGGTGATGCTGACCAGCGGCACCTGGACGAGCTTTGCCGTCGAACGCGCCATCGGGCTGCCGAAATTGCCGAGCTTCGACTTGTCGACCTCGGCGAGGAACAGGTTGACCACGCCGGGCCGCGCGTCGACCTGAACCTTCAGGCTGTCTCGCCGGCCGGTGGGGCAGGTAATGCTCTTCAGCTGTGCCTCGGCGAAGGCGACCTCGAGATAGAGCGGCAAGCGGATGCGGGTGCCGAGAAGGCTGAGCAGGCTGCCCGGCATGCCGATGTCGACCGTGGCAGTCAGCCGCGTCTGCGCGGTGCGCACCAGTGTGCCCGCCTCTCCGACCGCGAACCAAGGCGAGCGCTGCGGTGGCTCGCCGATGGCGAGCGACACCGAGACGTCCAGCAACCCGCCCGTCTGCACGCCGAGATCAAGCCCGACCTGCTTGCCCTTGCCGGCAAGGATTGCGCTCAGCATCAGTATTTCCATGACGTTCACGTCGACCCCGATCTGGCGGAGCGCCGCCTGCGCCAGCTGGCCGTCGCCGAAGTCGATGATGTCGGACAGCTTGATCGGCAGGACGGAACCATTGGTCAGCGCGTTGACCAGCTTGCCGAGCGGCGCAAGCAGGGCGCCACTGCCGCCGGAATTCTTTAGCGCCTTGGCGACCTGCCCGATGGTGACCTGGGTATCGAGGACTTCCTCGTAGCTGCCGGCGGTGAGACCTACCTCAAGAGCCAGCGCGTCGAGAAAGTCGAGGAGGCTGACATTGGCGTTCAACAGCGCGTTGTAGTCCATCACGGTCAGCGAGATCTGCGAACCGGTCAGGCCCTTGAGCAACGCGTTGAGGATGCCGTCATTGACCGCCGCCAGACGCGAGCCGATGGAAAAGGCGGCGGCCGGGGTCGAGGCTGCCGTGGCGGTAACGATGATCTCCGGCGCCGGGATGATGGAGCCGGCAAAGTAGCGCGTACCGATGGTGCGGTAGGTCACCCTGGCCGCATTCTTCAAGGGCGCGTTTGCGGTGTAGCGGTCAGCCGGATCGAGCGACTTGTCCGACTTGTAACGGCCCGTGGTTACAACGATGCGGTCGTTGCCGCCCGGCTTGGCGAAGTCGCCGGTATTACTGGCAATAGTGGCCGAAACGCCGTTGTCGCTCAGCATCGCCAGCGCCTGCTGCGGCGCCTTGTCGATGTTGGACGCGGCGGCGATGGCTGCGAGGTCTGCAAGCGCCTGCGCACGGCGCTTTTCGACATAGAGCGAGCCGCTGTCGACGGCGACTGCTGCAAGCACGACGGCTGCCGGGGCAGTGATCGCCGTCATCAGCGCGAACTGCCCCGAGGTTGACCGAAGGAACCGGCCGAAAAGCGAGGCCGCACGCTGCCGCATCACATGCCTCCGATGCGGATGGTGGAGCGCCGTGAGATGGTGGTGTCCGGCATGGCGAGCCGGTCGAACAGCCCCCAGATCGGCAGGTTGCGTGCGTCGTAGCTGACCTCAACATCGAACTGGTTGGGGTCTGCCGGACTGTCGCCCACTCTGACCTGTAGCTTCGCCGGGTCGATGAAGAGATAGCCGCTGGCATTGCGGGCGATGTAGCCTTCCGCAAGCTGCCGCCGTTCCGTGCTGTCGAGGCCGGCGATCGCTGCCCGCGCCGAGTCCGCCGCCAGCTGCTGCACCGAGTGGCTGGCGCCGAAGAAGATGCCGTAGGCCGTCATGCCCAGGAAAAGAAGGAGATAGAGGGGGGCCAGCATCGCGAATTCGACCGCCGTTGCGCCGGAGGTCGCGGTGCTGAACCTTTCTTCTCCAGGATAATGTCTCGTGTCCCTGCCCATGCCCGCATTTGAGCATTACGCAGTGAGGGAAGGGTTTTGCCTCCATGCAACCGTCAGTTGATCCCGATTGCATTTTCTTCCGCTTGGGCAGTTGAGAACAAGCAACGTCCTCTTTGCCTGCGCGTTATGGAAGAAATTGTCGCACAATCATGTTTCCGCCATGGCATCATGGAATAGCGGGAAACGCGTGATTACATTGTCCGCAGCAAGAAGAGGAACCGACCCCACCATGACCTCGGCCAGACGGAACGCCCTGACCCTCAAGTGGAAAGAAAGCGTATTCGGATTGGCAAAGGCGAGGGGGCGGCCGACTTCCCACGTCATCCATCACAGCGGTGAACCGCGCGGCGACACGCTGATCGCCTCCTACAACATCCACAAGGGCGTGGGCCGCGACCGGCGCTTCGACCCGGCGCGCATCGTCTCGGTGCTGCGCGAAATCGATGCCGACGTCGTGGCGCTGCAGGAGGCGACCCAGCGCTTTGGCGAGCGCATTTGCCTGCTCGACCTCAAGGTGCTGGAGCGCGAATGCGGCCTGATCGCCGTTCCGCCGCTGGAGCCGAACCAGAACCACGGCTGGCACGGCAACATCATCCTGTTTCGCGAAGGCTCGGTTACTGCCACACGGCAGCTTGACCTGCCCGGGGTCGAACCGCGCGGCGCGCTGGTCATCGACGTGACGCTGAAGGCGGGCCCGCTGCGCATCATCGCCGCGCATTTGGGGCTCCTGCGCCGCTCGCGCGCAAAGCAGGTGGAGACGCTGCTTGCGGAGGCCGAGGCCCACGATGGCCGTCCGACGCTGCTGATGGGTGACCTGAATGAATGGCGGCTCGGCCGCCGCTCGTCGCTGCAGAAGCTGGCTCCGGCCTTCGGGCCGCTGCATGCGACCGTGCCGAGCTTTCCATCGGGCTTTCCGCTGCTTGCGCTCGACCGGGTGTTGGCGAAGCCGCACCACCTGATTGCCGGCGTCGAGCTGCACGACACGCCGCTCGCCCGCGTTGCCTCGGACCACCTGCCGATCAAGGCCAACATCCGCCTGGCCGAGGCGCTGAAGGCGGAGGGAGACGACCGAGAGGCAGCCTGACCGTCAAACCTGGAGGAGGGGCCATGACGATCACGCATTCGCAATGCCTGGCCGCACGGGCGCTGGCCGACTTGACGCGCGACGCGCTAGCAGATCTTTCCGGTGTCGATGCTGAGATCATCGCCCGCTTCGAGCGCCGACTGGATGAGCCGGATCCGGCGGTGGTCTCGAAGCTTCAGCGATGCCTTGAAGAGGCGGGCGTCGTGTTCCTTCCCGAAGATGCTTTCGGTGGCCTCGGCGTCCGGCTGAAATTCACCGCATTCGAGACGAGGCGAATCGCAACCCTCGAAAACGAGGGCGGCATCGTCGGACAGGACGACGTTCCCTAAATCGCGGCAGCGATCACGACCGAACACCGAATTGTGGTCGCCCGGGCTCTTGCCGGGCTGGCGAAAACTTGTTGTCCTGCGGGCCTGCATTTGATGCGCCGGGCGGCGCAGGCAGGGGAGGCCGGCATGCCAAATAAGATTCCTCGCATTCCATCGTCCGAGATCACGCCGGAAGAATTCTACTTCAACCGCCGCAAATTCCTTGGCGGTGCCATGGGCGCTGCCGCCGCATCGCTGCTGCCCCTGCCGGCTCTTGCCGCCAACCTTGACTACAAGCCCGGGCCCTACGGCACCGAGGAGGCCTGGTCGACCTTCGCGGACATCACCACCTACAACAATTTCTACGAGTTCGGCACGGGCAAGGAAGATCCCTCTAACCGCTCGGCGGACTTCAGGCCGGAGCCGTGGACGATCAAGGTAGATGGACTCGTTTCCAAGCCAACGACGCTCGACGTCGACGACCTGATGGCCCTGGGGCTCGAGGAGCGCGTCTACCGCATGCGCTGCGTCGAGGCCTGGTCGATGGTGATTCCCTGGATCGGCTTCCCGCTGTCAAAGATTCTTGACCGGGTCGAGCCGCTGGGGAGCGCCAAATACGTCGCCTTCGAAACGGTGGTGCGCCCGGAGGAAATGCCCGGCCAGCGCAGCATCCTGTTCGGCGCGCTCAAGTGGCCGTACCTTGAGGGCCTGCGGCTCGACGAGGCGCGCAATCCGCTGGCGATTCTTGCCGTCGGCCTCTACGGCCGCACGCTGCTCAATCAGAACGGCGCGCCGGTGCGGCTTGTCGTGCCGTGGAAGTACGGCTTCAAAGGCATCAAGTCGATCGTGCGCATTTCGCTGGTCGAGGAAGAGCCGCCGTCAACCTGGAACAAGATGGCGCCGCACGAATACGGCTTCTACGCCAATGTGAATCCGGCGGTCGACCATCCGCGCTGGAGCCAGGCGAGCGAAATCCGCATCGGCGAGGGCGGCTTCTTCGGCGCGGCCCGCCGCGACACGCTGCCCTTCAACGGTTACGCCGAACAGGTCGCAAGCCTTTACGAGGGCATGGATCTGCGGAAGTTCTACTGACCATGCCCCGTTGGTGGAAGCCGGCCAGCATCTGGCTCCTCTACGCTGTGGGGTTCGTTCCGGCCGTCTGGTATTTTTGGCTGGGCGCGACGGGCCAGCTGCCCGGCAACGCGGTGAAAATCTTCGAGCACCTGTTGGGCACCTGGGCGCTGCGCTTCCTGCTGGCAACGCTGGCGGTCACGCCTCTGCGCGATCTGTTCGGCATCAACCTCGTCCGCTACCGGCGTGCGCTGGGGCTGCTCGCCTTCTGGTACGTGCTGATGCACTTTTCGACCTACATGCTGCTCGACCAGCAGCTCAATTTCCCCGAGATCGGCAAGGACATCGCCAAACGCCCGTTCATCACCATCGGCATGGCCTGCCTGGTGCTGCTGCTGCCGCTGGCACTGACCTCCAACAACTGGTCGATTCGCAAGCTCGGCTCGCGCTGGAACAGGCTGCACAAGCTGGTCTACGCGATCGTGCTGGGCGGCGCGCTGCACTACACGATGGCGGTGAAGGTGGTCACCGTCGAACCCGCCACCTACTTCGCGCTGGCGGTGCTGCTGGTGGCCTACCGCCCGCTGCGGCCCTCCGTGATGCGGTGGAAGAAGGAACGTCGCGCGCAAGGGGCGGCGCCGGTGGCATCGAGACGGATGGGGTAGTAATCCCGCCCACACCGCCCGCAAAGAAAAAAGCCCCGCGCGAGCGAGGCTGCCGGTGCTACTGGCGCGGGGGCTATCCATGTTGCGCCGACACCATCCAGCGTAGATGCCGGCTGAGCGATTCGCCACGAACCGCATGTGTACCGCAGGTTGCAGAAAGGCGCGGTCCGCGTGTGTCGCGGAGGCGTGCGCGAGCGCCAATTGCCCGAACCAGGCGGGAGGGAATCCGCTGCCCAGCAGCGGCGCGCGCCGAGCGCGGCGGTCTCTGGTGTCCGCTGACGAAGCAATTGTTTCCGGCTGGAGTGCAGGCGCGCGAAAACCCGGTAACGTTCGAAGTTTACACGGCTTTTCGTTGGGAAATGGTGCCCAGGAGAGGACTCGAACCTCCACGCCTCGCGGCACACGGACCTGAACCGTGCGCGTCTACCAATTCCGCCACCTGGGCCAGTGACAACGCGAAGCGGAGAAGTGCGTCGCGTCTGGTGTGGCGCCGATGTAAGCGGACGGCGCTTTGCTGTCAACTGCCTTCTCGCGGATTTTTCACTCCGTTGTGAACTCTTTGCTGCAACGCACAGGAAAGGGGCATCGAAGGCCCGCGAAAGGCGTTTGCGAACCCGCGCAAAAACAGGTTGGCGAGGCCGCCGAAAGCGCCCATATAGGCTTTGACAGAGCATGGAGATACAGTTAAGGGGACCGAACTTTTCCAAGGAAAAGGGACCATTGCGCAAGGGCGATTTCCCTGGCGCCGTCCCGGAGCCTGCGCGGTTCCCCATCAAGCAGACCAAGAGGCAGCACAGTGGCAAAACCCGAACTCGGCGCCAAGCGCATCTGCCCGGAAACGGGCCGCAAATTCTACGATCTCAACAAGGACCCGATCGTCTCCCCGTACACCGGTCAGTCCTATCCGCGTTCCTACTTCGAGAGCAATTCGGCCGTGCCGGATCTCGAGGACGAGGTCGAGGACAAGGAGCTGGACATCGAGGACGGCGCGCCTGAGCTCGTCTCGCTGGAAGACGCGGATGACGAGACCAAGGGCGCAGACGACATCGCGCTCGGCGATGACGACGACGTCGACCTCGGCGACGACGACGACACCTTCCTGGCCGACGACGAGGAAGACGAAGACGACGTCACCGGCATCATCTCCGTCGGCGACGACGACGACGAGGCATAAAAAAATCGCACAGGCCTCGAAAAGAGGCTTGATCTTCGTGAGCGGCGGCGCTAGAAGCCGCCGCACACGAGGTGAACGACAGATCACCGAGCGACACGCCGGAAAGACGGCGACAGGGGGCCATAGCTCAGCTGGGAGAGCGCCTGCATGGCATGCAGGAGGTCAGCGGTTCGATCCCGCTTGGCTCCACCAATCCTCCTCGACATCGAAGAAATTTTTCAGAACGCGGGCAATGGCCTAAGGCCGATTTGCCGGGCGCGCTTTGGCATGTCTGCGCCCTTTCACGGCGCTTGCAGCGGCGCGCGGGCGTGGCGCAGCAGGGCAGGGCTGCGGAGGCCGCGTAACGCCCCGCAGAAGGCCGCTGGCGGGCTTCCGGCGCCTCAGTGGGGCAGGGAGCGGGAGAAGAGGTTGATGACCAGCACGCCCGCCAGAATGAGCCCCATGCCGGCCAGCGCGGCGAGGTCGAGCGACTGGCGGTAAAGCACCCAGGCGACCGCCGTGATCAGCACGATGCCCATGCCTGACCAGATCGCATAGACAATGCCCGTCGGCATCGTGCGCAGCGGGAAGGAAAGCAGCCAGAAGGCGGCAGCATAGCCGCCAATGGCGATGAGGCTGGGAACGAGACGGCTAAAATTGTCGGAGCGCGAGAGCGCGGTGGTGGCGACGACCTCGGCGATGATTGCGCCAAGAAGAATCAGGTGCGACTTCAGCTGCATGATTCGCATCTGAGCATGGAGTGTTGATTTCCGCTGAGAGTTGACCCGGGATTTTCGCCGAGAAGTGACCCGCCTTCATGTATGGTTTGGGTCTCAGGACTTAGTCAAGGTGGGTGCTTTCTCCTTCTTTGTCGGTGTGGTCTGGGCAGAGCTGTTCTTGAAGCGGAAGCTGTCGTTTCCGGTCTCCAGGATGTGGCAGTGATGGGTGAGCCGATCGAGCAGCGCCGTCGTCATCTTGGCGTCGCCGAAGACGGTCGCCCATTCGCTGAAGCTGAGGTTGGTGGTGATGACGACGCTGGTGCGCTCGTAGAGCGTGCTCAGCAGATGGAACAGCAGCGCCCCGCC
>NZ_JAGL01000037.1 GCF_000526635.1 Aminobacter sp. J41 | reverse complement strand
GCTCTGGCAGGTTCTGCCGGAACAGGTAGCTACTACTTTGCCAGCCTGCAGGAGATCAGGCGCGGACCCTACCCCGACGAACCATGAGCACCACCTCAGGATCGAAGCGTATGCTGAGATTTAATGCCTGTGGGCGTGGGCACGCCCAGCCAGAGCCGTCAATATATTGCATGATCGCCTGTTTAGGTGCCGCTAACTCGAGGTTGGCAGCTTGATCAGTCATCTGCGTTTTCACAACGCAACGCGTTCAACTCAGCAAGCGAGGTCCGCTGGCGCAGAAGAGACCAGCCGCTTACATAGCGATCCTGCAGCTCGAACCAAACGCTCCGTGTCATCGATCTGGAAAAACCGACGTCTTGCAGCCGCTTTGCAACGAGATCCATGATACGAAGCAGGTCCTCATACCGCCCCAGCTTAAGGTGCTGGGTCAGCGCGACGTCAAGCAGCGCACGCGCCAAATCCTCGTTGCTCGGACGGCGCTCGGCCTTGAGCCGCGCTCGATAAGCGCGCTGCCGTTCGCGTTGTTTCTGGAGTCTCACTGCCTGATTTCGTGTCATGGGTTCCCCTCCTTGGTGGCCACGTGATCAGTATCAACTCGGGCCTTGCAATCGACAAACGCCGTTAGCGGGGTAACGCTTATCCAGATTACTGGCCCGAAATGGCGCAGTTTGTTTCAGGTTGCCGGCAGTGCATCTGCACCTTGCGGACGACTTGAGACAACGCGCAATGTTCGTTGCGCACTTCAACCTGAAGAATGGGCGCCGCTTGCCGCCCCATGGCGACATCCGAAGTCGTTGTCAGCGGTCCGAAGAACTGGCCGGCCGCGTGTCGACCTAACCTGCCATTGCGTAGCCGGGTATCAAGCGATCTGTTGCCCCATAGGCAAACTTTGCTTTCCTAACATCAGGCGAGAATACAAGTCTCGACGAAAATCTGTCCGCCTTTGGCGACTATATCAGCCAGCTGGATGTAAAGTTGGGCGTGGATGAGCGCGGTGAGGCCCTGTGGCGCAGGAACGACCACCCCGTAATGTAGAATGCCCGGAAGCCTTTCGAGTAGCCTCTTCGTCGAGACTGAACGTCCTGCAGCCTGTCGGCAACATCCTGCATGAGTGAGGAATAAGTTGTTGTCGCCGCCCGCCCGCTCAAAAGGAATGCGCCAGCGGACCTTAAGTATCGCCGCGCTCGACCTTCGTTGTTTGGACGTCATTGGGAACCGCGATCGAAATTCCCCCTGGTGTTATCGTTACTTCACTCGCGCCTTCGAAATGCTGATGAAAACTCCCTTGCAGTGGGCCCGGCGCCAAGTCTCGTTACAAGTCCCAAACTTAACAACTTCGCGTCGGCCGCAGCCTGCTTGTCGTATCCTGGATGTCCTCGCGGCATGAACCGTGACTTCAGGTAAAGCACATGATCGGAGTGCGTTCTCATCCGTGATATCGACCTGCCCAGATTGACCTCGACAGTCGATTTGATCAGTGGAAGCGCACTGTCGGGCGCGTCGCACTGATAACCCTTGACGACCCCATGATCCGGGCCGACCTCGATGAAATCGAAGGACGAAAAGCCTTCGTGAACGATCTCGGCGCATCCCGCCACAATGCGAACCTTCACGGGAAGCTGCTCGAGGTTCTCGGCCATGAACCTCAGCGTTCCGTCCTCGAACGATGCGTATCCGGTTTCGGCCGCCGCAGCGTATGCCGCCTGTAGCGCTTCCCGGTCCCTGATCGATTTCAGCTGCGCAGTCGCGGCTTCAATCACTGCCGAATGCGATCCGAAGAGCGCGCGGACGTCGCGCTGGATCGAGGCCGGAAGCGTCTTGTAGCGGACCGCTCCCGGAAACAGCGAAAGCGCAAAGTGGACGAGAAGGTCCTCGCGCCTCGCCTCCGCCGCCATCCTGATCTGGCCGGGATCTGCGATCTCCTGTGCGCATGCGGCAAGTGCGCGACCAAGCGAGATGTTCTTCGCGCGAAGGGCCTCGCGAACTTCGGGCTCAATTTCCTCCTCGCGCGGCAGCCGACCGAACTGCAGAGCCGTCTGCCAAATGGCTTCCAGCTCCTCGCGCGCCCGCTGCACGACCGTGAGCGCCTGCGGCCGCTCGGGACGTTCCTTCTCCGGCACCTGGAGGCGTGCGTAGATGGTCGATCTTGAACGCCGCCGGAAGCTGACCTGCTGTTCAAGCTCCTTGTCCCGGAAGACGGCGACGATGCCCGGCGCTAGCGGAAGCGGGCGCTCGCCCGTCACCTTCCTCACCAGCGCTGAAAGTTCGTCCTGCGAGAAGTACTTCTGGAAGGTCTGCCGTCGCGACAGGAAGCCGTCAGAGACCGGAACATGTCCGTCGACACTGTATTTCCCCGGCACCATGACGGAGACGGCCATGCCGCGGCGCGCGTAGCTCCATGCCGCACGCAACGTCTCCTCGCGCTCGTGCGGGTCCTCGATGACGTTGATGACGAAGCCGAGGTTGACGACATCGGCCGGACGGCGCTCGCCGTCGGGGCGATGGTTCGGATCCCAGCCGAAAGCCGCGTAACCGTTCGCCTGCAGGATGGCTACGTCGTCGCCACGCCCACAGCCGTAGTCGAAGAGCTCGAATTCCCCCTGAAGCAT
The DNA here is from genome assembly GCF_000526635.1 of Aminobacter sp. J41. Taxonomy (GTDB): domain Bacteria; phylum Pseudomonadota; class Alphaproteobacteria; order Rhizobiales; family Rhizobiaceae; genus Aerobium. The sequence continues at coordinate 25,362 of NZ_JAGL01000037.1, read as the reverse complement.
GCCGAAGCGAACCATGAGGGAAACGGGTTGCGAGAGTGCGGTTCGCGAAATTGCGGTGCGCTCGCGAGCGACCTCCACCGCAGCGTCCCCTCCAGAAACCAAGCGCGGGCCGTCGACCTTCAACCCGGCGGCTTCAAGGCGAGCGTACCAGGCCTTGCGCGTGCCGATCCTGTTGCTGTCCTTGAAAAGGCCGAGCTCCTCCGCACGCCGGGTGATCGCGCAAAAGGCCGGCTGTCGTGGATCGTCCGGCGCGATGAGCGTCTCCTTGCGGTGCAGGATCGGCGGGTTGTCGCGGCCCGTATAGTCCGTGACGGTCGGCCTACCGTCCTCATCGAACGAGATCGCTTTCAGAAGGGCCGGAAAAGCGGAGGCCGAAAAGTCCTCGTAAAGAAGAAGCGACTGCCGCTTGTCCGATACCTTGGCGACGTTCCACTCGAAGCCTCCCGCCAACTCCTCCGCGCGCGCGACGGCTTGCCTTACCTCCTCGCTGGCGAGAGGAAGCGCATCCTTGTGAACGTACAGGAACCCACCGACACGCTTTCCCGGCTCGCTCTTCTTCGCCAAATGCGCCCTCCGGCTTTCTTACCCGGCCCTGCCCCAGTGTTCGGTGATCGCCGCGGCAAGCTCCCATGCATCGTCGTCATCGATGTACGGAGATTGACCGATGATCAGGCTAGATTGCCCCACCGGAACCTCGTTGGCGAGTTTCGCGGCAAAATGCCCCCGGCCCAACAGTGTCTCCGCGCCGCCTTCGTCGAGCACGATGCTGGAGTTCACTCGCGTTGACACCTTCAGGGCAATCTTGTTGCCAATGTTCGCCTTAACCTGCGACGGCATCGCGTCCTTGTCCGGCCGTTGGGTGATGAGGACGAGGTGAACGCCCGAGGCGCGTGCCTTCGAAGCAAGCCGCACCACGTAGTTCGTTACAGCCTCGGGATACGGACCGCTCTTGTCCGCCATCCAGTCGCCGATTTCGTCATGGAACAGGAAGATGCGCGGCAGTCTCGCTTCGGGTTCGACCTTCTGGTTGTACTTCTCGATGTTCGGCGCGATCTTCGTAATCTCCTCGTAGCGCCTGTCCATCTCCGCAACGAGTTCCTCAAGGGTCTTGATCGCTTCCTCCTGGGTTACGACTATGCCGCCGTCGAGGTGGGGCATATTCTTCAGCCACGGATAGTCAGCGCCGAACTTCGGATCGACGAACCTGACGCGCACGTTGCGCGGCGAGTTGGTCGCAAGGAGATCGAGCAGGATGTTGCGGGTGAGCACGCCCTTGCCGCCGCCGGACTCGCCGGCGATGAGAGTGTGCGGTCCGTGCTCCGGCTGCGCGCCGTTTTCCCCGAAGATGTTCAGATAGAGAAGCTCGCCGTCGTCTTCGCGCTCTCCCAAAAGGAAACTGCCGTTGAAAACCGGAGCGGTCGGTTGAAGTACACGGCGCTTCCAGAGTTCAGTAAGGGAAAGGATGGTGCGCTTCGGCCTTCGCACCATGACCAGAACCTCGCCCGTGCCCGGCCGCACGTCGTTGACGATGATCCCGTGCGTGGTCTGCAGCACTTCGCGGCGCTTTTCAACGTTCGCCACCGTCATCGTGTCGGTGCCCCTGAACTTGATCAGAGCGGCGTTGGGGGTCAGTCGATCCCCAGTGATCTCCGAGTCGAGACCGTAGCTTCTCAATGCCTGCCGCAGTTTCGTCTTGACCGCGTCCAGCCACACCCTGTCGTCGTCTCGAGCCGGAACCGGAGCGGCTTCGATATATCTTCGCACCGAAAGGGGATATTGCCCGGCGGCGTTGTCGTGCTCCGTTTGCGGCGGGGCGACCACTGGCAAGACGGGCGGCGTCACCACATCCTTCTCAGGCTGCGTGTCGTGATTTTCCTCCTCTGGGATCACCTCTACATGCTCTACCGTGCTGTCGCCTGACACGTCTTCGCCGTCAGTGTCCGTTGCTTCAGGAGGTTTGCCGCAGTACGCGGGGTCTGGAAGACGAACCTTCAGCGCGCTCTCCGAACTCGGAGCCTCGAAGTGCCTGAAGATGCGAGCGATCTCCGGCCTGTCGAAGACGTACTGCCGGATCTCCGGCTCCTGTGTCTCGTTGGGCAACGGCTTGTTCATGATGCAGTCATGGACGAAGACGAAGGACACGCCGCGGATGCGAATGTTCGCGTCACCGCTTCGGATCATCGATGCCCATGAACGCGGATCGCCGGCCACCGAGCGCGGGAACACGCCGTGCTCGAGGAGAAGATCGGCGATCCTGGATCGCCAGAGGCCGCGGTTGAGGACGTCGCCGCCGAGCACGATGCGGTTCTTGAGGTCGATGGCCGTGGCACGCGTCTGATCGAGCGACTTCTTGGATTCTCCAGACTCTCCGTCCTGGCCGATGAACTTGCTTTCGATGACGTGCATGTCGAGAACCGGATGCCCGTTCTCTTCGCCGACGCAGAGGACGAGAATATCGGCCTTCATCTTGCTTTTAAGCCCTAGCGGCTCGGCAAAGTCGTCGAGCTGCAGCCAGGCGACCGGGGTCATGCCATCCGGCAGGGAGGCGACGAGAACCTGTTTGCTGAGAAGCAGGCCCAGAAGCTCGAGTGCGTGGTTCTCCTGCCGGGCGGCCCTAAGCACCACACGGCCCGAGATCGACGCCGCTTCGTTGATGCAGACGTCGGCAAAGCTCCTCGCCTCAAGCGCGGACTTGGCGGTCACTTCGGAGAGCTGGCGAGCCAGCCTGTCCTTCAGGGGCACGCTCGTCTTCTTGGTGGAGACGATCACGTTGTGGCTCGATCCCGGCCAGGCGATGTTGCGAATGACGTTGATGTCGTTGTTCTTCAGCAGCTGCTCGTTCGCGATGCCGTCGAAGGTGACGACCCACTCGGCAACGCCATGCGCCCTGGTGATCGCGTCGGAGATGCGCTTGTCGTCGAAGTTCACCTCGCGGACGGGAACGAAGTGACCAGCGTCTTCCTCCTTTTCGTCCCGGTGGAGGTCATGGATTACGTCCACGTATCGCTGCACTTCGAGCGGCCGCGTAGCGGGCACGAGCAGCGTCTCACTCTTGCGCTCGCCCATGCCGTGCGAGAGCCGACGGGTCTCCTCGTCCGGAAGATGATCGGCGAACTTCGGCCATCCTTGCCGCGGCGGCGAGATTTTGCGCCAGCTCGTTTTCGCGCCGCGAGCAATCACGTCATGGAGCAGGACGATGTCCGCCTTGCGGGCAGTCGTGCTGCTGCCGACCGAATCCACGTCGAGGAACCCCACCCTGAGGCGTGACAGGAAGTTCTGCGCGGCCTCGCTCGCAAGTACGCCGTCGAGTTCGCGGCTGATGGTGACGTTCTGCTCGGCGTAAATCTGGCGCAGGCGATGCTGGTTCGTGTGGGTAAGGATAAGGTCGCAGCGAAGGTCCGACTCCGCCTCGATCTTCCTTGCGAGCTGGTCCGCCAACCTCGACGGCAGGTCGCGGTTATCCGCGTTGTAGAGGACGACCGAGAAGTTCGCGCGCTCGTGCGGATTGAGGTCGAGATACTCGCGCGCCTGCTCGAGGAGCGCGGCGGTAGCTTCCTTGGAGTAGCCGTCGAACGCGTCCTCTGCCCCTTCGTCTAGGGTCGGCGGCTCGAGAAGGCCGTAGTCTGCGAAGTCTTCGGTTTCGATGAGCAGCTTATGGTCGCCGACGCCGGGTACCAGCGTCATCGCCGGATGCCACGCACGGCCGATCGCGTCCGTCACGCTGCGCGCGTAAGTGCGAAGGTCCGCTCCGTTTCCGCCTGAGGAGACGAGTTCCCGGAGCGCGGCGGCCACCTTCTCGGCCTTGGCTCGCGCCTCTGCCAGCCGGAACGGATGCCATGGGCAGGAGATGGCGACGCTCGGCTTGTCGAGAGAATACGCCATGCCGATCGAGAGCGCGGGCTTCCAGAGAAGCTTGCGGCAGTCGTCGTTGCGCGCCCTTGCGCGCAGAAGCGACAGAAGTTCGCCGTAAAGCTCCGACTGCTCGTAGAGGGACGCGTCAGTGAGGCCGCCCCCGTCTGCCCGGATGAAGGCGCGGACTGCCTGGGTGTACTTCTCATGGAACTTGAGGAAGGCCTCGCGGATGACGGCGGCGTCTTCCTCGGAAAGGATTTCGCCCCCGAGGCTGTCGAGCGCTTCGAGGAACTTCTTGCCCTCATTGAGCGCCGCGTCGTTCATGTTGACCAGGGTGCCCTGCGGGGAGTCGAACACGTCCTGAACGGTGGCACGGTTCCTGAGATCGATGATGCCGTCGACAACGCGATCCGTCCTCTGCGACCGGGAGAACCTGCCCGATCCAAGGAGCGCGACTTCGCCTTCCTGGTTGGCGATCTCGGCCATGTTCGCCGTGTAGGCGTTCGCGAAAGAGTTCGCAGGCATCGTCCAGACGAGCTGGGTGGCGTGCTGCGCGGTCTTGAAAACGTCGCTGGTCTCCAGTTCCTCCGCCGAAACGAGGCAGATGTCGAACTTGAACTGACGAGAGATGAGCGAGGTCTTTTCGCTCGCCTTGCCAACATCCCAATGCTGGGAGTGCGACCATAAGAGCCCGAAGTCGCAAACCATGATGGGCGCGAGCAACTCGCGAAGCCCGCGGAACCTGTCGCGCAGGAAACGGCAGATGTCCGCGTTCTTGTGCTTCCAGAAGCTGAGCTTGTCGGCTCCTTCCAGACGAAGGACGAGGACGGGGTTCTCCGGCGTCGTTTCAACCGAACCGACGAGATCGGCTGCGGCCAGCAGAATGCCGGACAGGAGGTTGGGGTGCTCCTCCGTTTTGCGAAAGATGAAGCTTTCCCAGCGCTTCAGAAGCGGCTTTTCTTGCTTCAGAGTCTCGCGGTGTTTGAAGAAGAACTCCCGCTCCGCATCGTCCGCGTCGGCGGTCTCGACGATGTCGTTTTCGAGGAGGTGCCTGTCTTCGTCGTCGAGCGCGGTCGGGAAATTCTTTATGAAGAAGTCTGCTGTCGCCTGCGAAAGCGACGCGCGCGCGGAGGCCTTGCTGATCTTCAGGACGGGTTCGAAAATCTCCCATCGCAGGTTGGCGGCTGCTTCCTGCGTCGGTTGCCAGCTGCCCGCGGCGATCGTCTCGTCCTCGATCAGCGCGATAAGGACGTCCCTGTCGTCCTTCACCAGCCGGCCGTTCGCAAGCAGCTCCTCGACTCGGTTCTTCAGCGACTTGCGGTCGAGCGCCGCTCCGCGGTCATTACGCAGGTAGAGCGCATCGTTCGCCTTGCGCCACAGCTCGCCGAGTTCCTCGCTCCACTTTTCGACGCTCTTGATGCGGCCCCTCGCCCCGAAATCCTTAAAACGGCCGGCCCCGGCCGGGATACGGAAAGCGGGCAAGGCGTTGTCGAGGGCTTTCTCAATGCGGGTGTTCTTGTACTCCTCTTCGAGCCGGAGGATGAACTGCGACAGCATCGGCAGCCCGCCAATACACAGACCCGCGGCATCCGCGCCACGGATGAAGTTGCAGACATTTTCCGTGTTGCGCTTATCGAGCATGCTCAGTTCGGGGCACTGAGAGAGCCAGAGTTCCGGGGCCTGCGAAAGCGCTTCATAGGAAATCTGCTTGATCTCCTTCACGGTCGCGCCGACCACGTCGAGGTGGTCCGTCGTTACCGAAAACAAGATCACGCCCTCCCCCGCCGGCCTTTCCATGTTTCGGAAATGGGTGGCGCTTAGCGTGGAGATCATCTCGTCGGGGAGCGTGCCATCCTGAAGCGCAGGATAAATGTAGACTTCAGCGCCAGCGATCTTCTCCTTGACCCTGCGCGCGACCGCCGATGTCAGCTTCGGCGACAAGTCAACGATGGAGAAGAGAGACTTGCGTCCCGGACTGTCCTTCATCTCCGCTTCGATGCGGGCGACCGACACTTCTGCCACAAGCGCGATGGCGCGTTCTTCTTCAGAGATGGCTGCTGCGTGGACGTTCATCGGCTGATCTCATGGAACGGGTTGTGGACGAAAGCACAGTCGTCCGAGAGGCGGTGGACGAGGCCGAGAACCCTCAGCCGCTCTTCAAGCAGCCGCTGGTTGGCTTTGAAGTGCCCGTAGTTTGCGTCCTTGAAAGCCACACGGCCCACTTCGGAACCGACCACGATGCCGTAGCGATCCCACAGTTTTGCGAGGAAGGTCTCGAACTCAAGCGGCTCCTTCACGTTGGCGAGGACAAGGGCTTCCAGCATGCCGTCGCTAGCCGCGTACCAGCGGCCAGCCCCACGAACGGCAACGGCGAGACCGATCTGGTCGACGTAGTAGCCAATTACCCGGCCAAGGTGCTGATCGTGGTCTTCCAGAGCCTCCTTGGCGATGTGGGCCGGATATTTTTCCGGCTCCGGCCTCACGTCTGCGTCGCTCCAAGTAAAGCCGAACCTCTGCTCGACGAGGTCGTTGGCCGCCCGCGCTGGCTGTGGCTGGGAAAGGGCGTTCTTCCATTCCTCTGAAGCCTCGAAATCCTCGATGAGCTTCTCGATCGCACGGCGCGTCATATCACGGTGCCGCCTGTAGCAGTCCTGTGAAATTCTCTTCACGCCGACGGTGGCCGTGCTGACCATGTCGAGGGGAAGCGGCGGAATCTGGTCATCAGGGGTGCCGAGAACGTCCGCAGCCCTCTCGATCATGTAGCGGACAATCCCGAACCCGGTGAGGCGCATCAGCGGCTCCGGCAGATTGTCGTCCGGCAACTCCTTGAGCGACAGCACGTTCAGCCAGTCTTCGGCGATCCGGTCATAGGCCTTATGCGAGGGAAGAGGCAGGTAGCCGATGTCGAACTCGAGAGGCTCTTCCTGCTCGTTGGGCTGCATCACTTTGGCAAGAGCGTTCCATCTGCTCTGCTCGGTAAGAAGCCGCTCGACGATCAACGGTTCAAGCTGTTCCCTGAAGGCGCTTCGATTGAGCATCAGGTAGAGAAGCTCGCCGCCGCGAGAAAAGAAGCGGCGGTCCTTGTCCGCCCGATCGGACTTCTTCTCGCCGAAGTCGGCCGCGAGCATGTCAGGACCGCGAGGCGCGAGATGGCGTGACGTCGCGCGCCGCTTCCGCCCGCTCTCGATTTCGGCGCTTCGCAGCAGAACGACGGCGTTGCGAAAGGCGGCGAAACTCGTGAACCTGTCCTGCAGATAGCCGAACTTCGCTTCAGCACCAGCGCCGAGCCGTTCGAACCACTTCGCCCAGCGCGTGGCGTTGGAGCCGTACTCGTCGCTGTCGGCGATCTCTTCGATGTGCCTGTCCTTGAAGAGAATGGTTCTCAGCTCCCGTCGGGTCGGGAGCTTGTAGGGGAAGCGCTCGTGCCTGTTACCTTCAAGACCGTCGAATATGCGGTCGTGATTCCGGTCGGTGCGCCGGAAGGACATGATGCCCAGCGCTTCCAGAACCACGAACCATGGGGTTTGGTCATTGTAGAAGCGGTGGCCCCAAATCTGCTGTTCGAGCCAGACGTCCGTGCCGCGCGCGAACTGTTCGGTCGGTGGCGCAAGAGCGTCGTCAAGGTAGGGGGTCGCCATCGGTCACTCCGCCATAACGATGTCGAGGGTGTCAGCGCGCAGTTTGCCGTCTTCGCCGAGCCGGACGACGCGCATGTTCATCAGGTCTTCCCGCTGCACGAGGTTCGCCTGCTGAAGCTTCGCCATGACGCGAAGCCTGAACTGACGAAGCTCCTCGAAACACTGCCGCGAGAAGCTGCCGGGCAGGCTGCCCCGCTCGACGCGCATCAGGTATTCGAACAGAAGCGGGGAAAGCTTGTGCGAGGCCACTTCCTGGAAGGGGTCGTTGAACCTCTCGCGAATGCCCACCGACATCTTCGGCCGCCCCGTCCGATCGTCAGGCACGAGGTCGAAACGGACAGGGCCGTTCACGCGCTGACCGACCGGAATCTCGTAGTCGAGGATGCGGCCAATCCGGCTCTGGGTGTTGGCAGCCGGGCCTGTGAGCCAGAGGACGTTGGAATCGTCGCACATCGTGCCCGAGTAGCTGCGGTTGAGGCCAATCACGAGCCTGCTCTTGATGTGCTCCGCCTGACCGCCGCGGCACTGCGCCTTCCAGAAGTCGATATAGTCGCCGCCGTGCCGGAAAACCGTCAGCCGCCAAGGGTCGATCTCGTCGTCCCTCTTTGACACTGCCGGGAGGACGAAGAAGAGCCTTCTGCGTTGCGCTTCGAGCGCACGCTGGAAGACGGTGAAGTCCTCATAGTCCCCTCGCCTGTAGCTGACGCGAGCCGGCTCGAAGAGACAGGCCCCGTGCACCGGGTCGGAAGCCACGTACTTCGCGTGAATGTCGGCCGGTTCCCCGTCCAGAAGAAGGGTGTCGATCTCGTTGTTCGTCTCAAGGCCGATGCCGGCGTTCTCGAAGACGGTAAAGGCGAGATAGTCCCGGTTCTCATTCGACTTGAGATTGAGGCCAAGCACGTTGTCGTACGGGTTCGACAGTTGGGTCATCCCATCGGCGGCAAGAAGGTGCGCCGACTTGCAGTTCAAAAGCGTCGTCGAACGGCTTGACACCCCCAATAGAACGTTCACGATCAATACAAGGATGTGGCGCATCGGCAGATGGGTGTCGTTGGCCGCCGCGATCCTGATCAGGTCGCCGAGCCGTCCTCGCATCGAAGCCTGATCCCTCCCAAGCAGGAGAGCGCGGTTTCGGCGGATGGGACATGTGCCTTCCTCATAGAGGACGCAGCCCTGGCAGGCTTCCCACCTCGGGTGTTCGACGACGGCTGTGACTAGGTCGTCAAAGAGCTTGTCGTACTCCTGCGCGCTGAGATTGTGCAGGGAAAGATTCAGTCCCGGGTGCTCGACTTCACCCTTGTCGAGCATGGTGCGAATGCCCCGGTCGATCTTGTGGACGTCGTCGCCCTTGTCGAGATGCCGCCTCCAGAACCTGAGGAGCTGACCGTCATTGGCGGCGACGAGGTAGCAGGTTGAAGTCTCATGTTCGAGGATCGACTTCACCAACCCCTCGAAGATCTCGTCTTGCCTCGGGTCTTCGTGGAACTGGCTCAGGTCTTTGACGACCACCATTCGCTTGCCGCCGGGCAGATCCAGTTCAGCCAACCCTTGCGAGGCGTTCCAGGCGGCCGTCGAGCCGCCGAGCGACGTGAACACCTTGCGGCAGTGCCACGTCTTGCCGTCGCCCGCGGTGCCCGTGAGGATCACGCTTCGCGGAGACGGGGAGGCGAAATTTTCGACCAGGCTGTCGAGCAGCGCGCTGCCAACCTCGATCGCCTCCACCCCGTTTTCGACTGCCGCCTTCAGGACGTGTTCGTCATAAATTGAATCTGACGCGGCCAGCGGGCCGTAAGTCCGCAGGTAGTCAACCAGTGGATTGCGGTGCATCTATAAGGTATCCCCCCAACACAGGATCACAGATGACAGATCGCGCAGCCATCGTCGTCCGACTTAGGTTTCATCTTCTTCCTTGGCATCTTCGCGACGTCGTCGAGGCTGCGGCCGTCAACCCATGAGAACTTGCGGCCGTTCTGGCCCTGCTCGTAGGACTTGGCTTTCTCGAAGAGTTGCGGATGCCGTTCCTGCAATCCCTGCCATTCGCCGATCTGCTGGTAGAAGCAGAAGTAGCAGCCTGATCGGGATCTCCATTCGTAATATTCCGGGATGCCAAGACCGGAATCGTCGAGCATCATCTTCACGTCGTCGATCGTGACGCCGTCGTCCTTGAACGGGTAGACTGGGATGATGTTCGGCTCCTCGGACAGGAGCACGGGCCTTCCCTTGTTGAGGTAGCCCGAGCGGTTTTCATCCGACCGGATCGCGATGTACGAGTAGGCCTTGTCCGAGCCGATATACTTCTCGTACGGGTGAATCTTCAGCATGCGCGTGCACCAACGCGAACGTGGGCTCGGCAGGAAGCCGGAGAAGTGCTCGTAGAGGATCACGTCGAAGGGCGACCTGCCTTGCTTCTCCTCAACTCCCAGCATGTCGAGCGCGGTGATGCGCGTGATCTTCTTGCCGAGAACGTGCTCGAGGCGCTCGAAGTAGTCGTACGCCTCCGGAAGCTCGGCTCCGGTGTCTGAAAACACGAACTCAAAGTCGATTTCAGGATAATTCCGCGTCAGATAGATTGAAAGCGCGGTGCTGTCCTTGCCGCCAGACAATGGAACGATGTGGCGCGCGGAAGTGTCGAGAATGGAATCGTGGATCGATACTGGCTGATTACTCATCAGGCCGCCCCTTTCTTGCCGCCCTGAGCGATTCGCCTGAGCTGGTTTTCAAGGCTCACTATCCTTGATTTGATCACTGGAACCAAGGCCTCACTGGGGGTCTCGGTGTCGAGAGCGGCCGCCTCGATGCGCTCGCGCGCCTCGCGCAGCTCCTTGCGCAGGATGTCCTTGGTGTTGTCCTGCCATTTGTCGATGCTTCGCTGCAGAAGGACGGAGGAGACGACGCGTGCGAGGCCCTCCGCTGAATAGCGGCCGTTCATCGAGTCCCGCACGGTGCGCAGGATCGTCTGGTCGGTCATCTTCAGGTCGTCGCGCCGAAGCAGGCTGTCGACGTCGAAGCAGCGCACCCATTCGTGCACGCCCTCGATGGTGCCCTTTTGCGAACCGTGGAGGTGAAGAATGTCTTCCACGACCTCCACCGCATCGCGCAAATAGCCTTCGATCAGGCCGTCAATGGCGTTGCGAGCCGTTTCCAGCTGAAGGATCGTTTCCCTGAGGCGCTCCCGTCGCTTCTCTCGCCACCCCGCCAGCATCTCCGGCAACGTTTCGAGAATGAGCGTTGCCGGGTCGTCCGCCTCGGCTACGGAACGTAGGAGGTTGCGAGCGTTTGCGGGCATGCGCTTCGAACGGCGCGCGCCGTCGGCGACGGTAGAGAGCCACTTCTCGAGCGCCATGTTGGCGTGGACGATCTTCTCGTCGAAACGGCCCGGGCGTTCGTAGACGAAGATGTAGGAGAAGTCGTCGAGGTACTTGAGGATCGGGCCTTCGGAGGCATGAACCTCAACCTCGTGCCGCTCCGGCTCCTGGAACATGAGCGTCGAGGCAAAGCCCAGAATGTCGCGAACGAACGCGCCGTCCGTTCGAAGCGACACGGCTTTCGCGAACGCCTTGTAGCCGGCGAAAACGATGACTGGCAGCACGCCGGCGGCAAGACCGATTGGAGCGCCCGTAAGCTGTGCCACGATTTCAGACAGGCTCTTGCGGCCCGGCACCGTGAAGAAGTCGCGCACTTGCCTCCAGGCGGCGGCCATGCCGGGATCTGTCAGTTCCTCAGGGGAAGCGAATGCGGCTTCTCCGTCGCGGATGACGTGCAGGCCAGTACGGTGCAGGACCGTTCTATATAGAGAAGCCTCGGCCGAGGAATCGTCTTCGGCGTAGCCGAGCATCGGCAGGGCCGCGTTGTCCATCAGCCGGGTGATCAAGCGGACGCGCGCCGTCGAAATCTGACGCGAAACGCGGGCGCGAACGATCTGATCGTTGACGATGCGCGGAGTGAGCGGGAACCATTCGTCCATCAGGGACGACACGGCGATGCCCGCCGGGCGATCCGCAGTCACGTCGAGGACCTTGCCTTCGGCGTGCCAGGTGGTCGCCGACGGCCTCGGCGTGGTCAGCCTGTGCATCGAGACGGCGAGCTGCCAGCGCGCGACGGCCAGCAGCTCGTCGACCTCGCGGGAGACCAGCGGGTCTTCGGCCATCAGCTTCTGATCATGCCGCATGGACATGAGTGCCGCGATCTCGAGCGCGGAATCCGAGATGGACAAAGGCTCGTCCGGAACGACTACCACCACCCTGCCCTGCGCGGTCGCTGCGGCCGCGCGCGCCCGGCGCACGTCATCGGCCGTCCCGCAAAGCACATAGATCACGCGTCCCCACGAAGTGACGGGTTCGGCGAGACGCGCCGGAAGCGTGTCTGCAGTCGCGTAGATGCCGTCAAGGTAGCGGGACGTACCCTTCTCCGAATTGTGGCGTACAGGACGGACGAACGGAGCCGGGTGCTCCCGCGCCAGGAACTCGTTCACGTCGAATCCCGCCATGAGGCGGATGCGTTCTTCCCGCAGCTTTCCGGCCACGTCGACGTCCGCGCCGTGCCAGACCGACACGTCGTCGTTGAGCTTGCGGTGCAGAAGGAGCTTACGGGCGATCAGGCTGTCGATCACCTTTTCGATTTCGTCAGGGTCGTGCCCATCAGAGCGAGCGGCGGCCGCCAGCGCGTCGCGCCGAAGGCGGCGACGTTCGCCCGACACCCCTGCCTGCAGCAGGAACGCGGTCGCGAGAAGCTCTTTCTCAAGCTCCCCTTCGGCCTTAGACATCGCGCTCTCGGCTTCGATCCAACGCCTGTGAAGGCCACCAACGCCGACGTCGGAGCGGATCGCGTCGCTGAAGGCAAGGTAGACTTCTTCCATGCCGACCGGACCTGAAAGGTCTGCGGACTCAAGGAAGGAGAACAAGGAGCGCTCGTTCTGCGCGACGCGCGCCACGAGACGCGGCAGGACGTGCAAGGCCGCGGCCGACAATGGCGATGCTTTGCGAAGAAGCGCCTTCACGGCTTCAACGTCTTCCATGCCGTCGAACCATCCCTCGCCGACGGCGGCAGTCGCGGCAGCTTCAATGACGACGTCAGTATGGACTGCGTCGCCCGGCCGTCGGGATGCGACCATGCTCGCGATAAGGCCGTAAAGCTCGCGGCTGTCTTCGACGAACCGCATCTGCTCGAAGCGGCCTTCGATCTTTCGCCATTCGCTGCGGCTCGTGAGATTGAGGTTCTGTGCGTAGGCGAGGACGTTCTGATGAAGAAGCAGCGTCAGGCTGATCGACGGGCCGGAGGGTCTGACGACAAGTTCGGAGAGTTCCTGCAGAGCGTCGAGATCGCGGGAACGCCCGTCCATGACGAGGCCCTCGAGATGGCGGCCGAACTCGTCCCAGACGATCGCGACGCGGTCGACGTCTTCCATTTTGCGGATGGCGGCGACCACCTTCCTGATGGTTTCGAGAGGCCCGAGACCGAGCGCCGCCGAAAGAGTGGCCGGAAGGTCTTTTACGTAACCGGACAGCACGACGGCCTTGCCCTGACGGCCCTTCTTTGCAGCGCGCTCGGAGATGAACTCGCCAAGCTCCGGATCGACCGACTTGATGCGCCCTGCGATCTCCCGAAGGAAGTCTCGGCTTTCGGGAGCGTTGATCGCCGCAATGGCGCCGATGCCCGCCGCAAGCGACTTGCCGCTGCCGTAAGAGGCGATGACCATCGTGGCCGCGGTCTTCAGAACCGCGCCAATGATCGGAACCGAACGTGAGGTGGGGTGATAGTGGGCGAGGCGCTCCGGATGACCAAGGTCGTCACGGATGTTCACCGACTTGAAAATTGCCCCATGCATCAATGAACCCCGATCCGCGTGAAATGACGTGCATACCAGATTTCCGCGCCGTCTTGCGGCAGCGTGATCGTCCTCACGGAGCCAAGCAGGCTCAGCTTGACCCCTTCGGACGCATAAGTCTCCGACGCGAATTGAGCGGCTTCGCTTATGCGGTCACCGTCAAGATTGAAGACCTTGGCGGGCGAGTTGCGCATGCCGATCAGGTCGGAAAGCGGAAGGGTCTGACTTCCAGTTTCTTTCGCGAGCAGAGCAACGCTGGCCAGGAATGCCTCCACCGGGACCGCGTCGAGCGGCTGGGCCTTCTCGAACCGTCCGGTGTCATGGTGTTTCACGACAAGACCGAGCGAGCGCAGCGGAGAAACCGAAATGTCTTCGGGATCTACGGGTTCGTTCGCCGGGGGAGCGGCGTAGGTGACAAGAAGACAGCCGACCTCTCGCTGCATCACGCCGAGGGTCGTCTGATTGATCGAATGCTCCCTCAGGTGGCGACCGAATTCTTCAATGCAAGCTTCGCGGGAAAATGAATGGCCCCGGAAATCGTTGAAGAACCAGTTCCAGACGGAACCGGGCCTTCGGACAAGCATCATGTGCACGAACCAGGACGTGATCGAATACTCGAAATGGGGATCGGTCGCATGAACGAGCTGTCCGAGTTCCGAGGTGGCGGGAGCGGTCTTGTTGCGGGCATCGACTCGCTCGACGAGTCCGGTGGCTTCCAGCCAGTACGCCAGAGATTTGGCCATGCGGCTGCCAAGGCCAAGATCGTCGGCGGTCTCCAGGTCAGGGCGGAAACCTTCCGGATGCGTGACGCTCCGGTTCAGGCCCTTGTCGAGCCACCCTTCCCTCAGCGCGAACGTCTCATGTCTTCCGAATTCGTACTTGGTCTTCATTGCCGTCATAGGCCGATCCGCAATCCTTCACTGACGCATTTACCGACAATCTGTGCCGCCGCATCCATTTCTTCCTGCGTGTTGTCCACCGAAACGGAGAACCTGAGGCAGCTCGAGGCTTCGCGCTCGCTCATGCCCATCGCCTTGAGCACGGGAGAGGCCTCGGGTCGCGCGCTCGAACAGGCCGATCCAGTTGAGCAATAGACACCTTCTGCATCTAAACGGGCCAGAAGAGCCTGAGCATCAATTCCGGGGAACATAATATTCGATGTGTTTGGCACTCGAGCAATCGACGCCCCGATGATCCTGGCGGTCGGAACGAGCTCTAGGATACGTGTCTCCAACCTATGGCGTAATTGGCCCAACTTTTCCACGTGTTGAGAGAATTTCGATATTCGCTCGCCAAGGGCAGCCGCTAAAGACGCGGCTCCAGCAACATTTTGCGTGCCGGGTCTGAAGCCACGCTCTTGTCCACCTCCGTGGATAACAGGGGGAAGCACTTCCAACATGCGGTCGGAGAGATAAAGCACGCCTGTTCCAGCAGGTGCGTGAAGCTTATGACCACTAATTGTCAGGGCATCTATGCATTCAACTATAAGTGGGACACGGCCAAAGGCCTGCGCCGCATCAACCATGACAAACACATCTTCACGAACCTCTCTAATCTTCTTAATAATATAATCAAGAGGCTGAATAATACCAGTTTCACTATTTGCCGCCTGAATACTCAATAAGATAAAATCCCTATCCTTACGTCGCGAAACCGCATCGATTGCGTATTTTATATTTAGAATACCATTATTATCTACCGGCAGAACCGCACCACCCAAGAAAGTAACGGGATTTAATACAGATGGGTGCTCAACGGCAGTACAGAATATTGCGGAAGGGAGTTCCGCAAATCCGCGAACAAGGATGTTATTCGCCTCAGTCCCGCCGGAGGTGAGTACCACGTTTTCCGAGTCCACCTTCCCCAATAAATCTGCAATATCCTGTCTTGCTCTCTCAATTAATGCCCTTGCCCGAGTTCCAAATTGATGCGCGCTTGATGGATTTTGAGGACCGCCCTCGAGAGCAGCGAAAAGTGCCTCACACGCGGTTGCTGACAGTGCCGTGGTAGCATTTGCATCCAGATAGATTTCCACCTCATTCTCCCGCGTTAGTCCATTGCATCTAACGGCCCACTTTATTTGATTCTCCTCGACCTCGCTGACAGTCGGGCCACGACAGTTCAAGCCCGGATCAACAGATGCGCAATCAGGCCCTACCCTTGGGACAGAAGGGGATCGCATAAAGAATTCGCGTGGTGTCGACGACTCCGCTGCCGCGTTCCCTGGACCACATGTTGTGTATGGGAAGACACAAAGCCGAAAAAATACAAACGCTGGCTCGCGATCAACGAGGATCGACCACTTGCCCTGTTCATCGGGATCTGGACCGAATGGACAGGTGAACGCGGCTCATCAAGGTCCTCGGTGAAGCGGCAACGCGTTTGTCTCGCGCCCGCTCAAGGTAATGCGTGAACACGACGTATAGTGTCCGCGCCAGACCTCTTTGTTCGGCCATCGTTCCGTCTTGAGCCGCGCCCAATATTTCCGTTGCCGCACACGCTGCTTCTTCAATCGCGGCGCCTTGTCTAGTGCCAATCTGCCTTCCTTGGATAGTCACGGGATCAGGATCAGCACCAGCCTTGCAAGCTACAAAGGTCGTTTGCCTGGTAACGCTTTCCTTCGTCTCTGAATCGTGGATCTCAGGTTTTGAATCGGATCACGGGAATTCTGGATCCGTGATCTCTAACATTGAATCGGGTTACCGCATGAAAGGGGCGTATTTTTCCCGCGGCGAGGCTTAGACCGAAGTGAGCCTTGAGCTAATCTGTTCTTGGCCGCCGAAGAACGGTTGCAGAACGACCAAAATGGGTGACAATATCGCCGTTTGACCACGGCTTAGTTGGCGTGCGGGGGCAAGAATCGGGTCGACGTCCTGCCGGACGGCTACTATGCATCACAACCTCGATGTTCGACGAACTTGACTGATGGTCGAGCTGCGAAGTCAAGCACGCTGCCGTGCTCCAAGAAGAACAATGGACGTCGATGAAAAACACAGAGCTACTGGAGCTGGTTAAGCAGAAGGTCGAAAATCTTCGCCCCAAGCTACTCGACCTGAGCCGCCGGAACCCATTGCTCGCAACGAAGCTTTCCCCACGTTCGAATTCCCACATCCGCGTCGTGGACGAGCTGCCCGAAGTTCTCTTCTACAAGTTGAACAACGGACAATCGATGCGACTTGTGCCGCTGCCCGAGATTGACGCGGACCCCAGGGACGAAGAAACGAAGACATTCCGCGACGCCCTTGCCAACGCTCGCATCACCGACGAGGCCTATCTGGCTGAGCTCGATGCAATCGAACGTGATGCCGACGATTATCTTGACCATACACGGGCCATCGAGCGCACGCTAAAGGATCGCATCCGTGCGGACCTCGGTCTCCCGCAGCGGCCTCATAAAGCCGACGTCAATCTGGCGCAACACGCTCGGAACAACGGGATCAGCCCCTCTTACGAGCTGCCTACTCCTGACGACGAATTGGAGCGCGGCGATCACGGTGACGACGACATCCAGACTTTGCTGCTTCCGAGGGACTTGGAGCGCAAGCTCAACAGCATCACTTCAAAATGCCGGACCTGGATACAGGAGACTGGCATTAACGTGCTCCAGACCGCCTATGGCTTCCTGGAGTGGTCCGAACTTAATCAAACTGAAACGTCGTACGCGCCCCTGATCCTGTGTAGCTCTCAAATAGAGAAGAGGAGAACGAGGGAGGGTAGCGAGTTCTGGATTGTCGGAACGGGGGAAGAACCGGAAGTCAATGCAGTATTAGCTGAGAAGATGCGTCTTGAGTTCGGCATTGAGCTGCCCGCCTTCGAGGGCGGTTCCGTCGAAGATTACCTGGCCGAAATCGCTAAGATCGCTCCGAAGAAGATAATCTGGCGAGTGCGTAGACAGGTCGCGATTGGCGTATTCCCCTCGGCGCGGATGGCGATGTATCACGACATCGACCCGGCCGATCCCGGTTTCCCGGACAACGAGATAATTCGCTCGCTGCTGGGAGGAACGAATTCGGAAACCGCACTGCCGTTTGCGGAAGAATACAATGTCGACGAGCCTGAGATCGAGCAGCGCGTGCCCTGTGTCGTTCTCGATGCCGATTCTTCCCAGTTCAGCACCCTTGTGGACATCGCTAACGGAAGGAATCTCGCGGTTGAGGGGCCTCCCGGAACAGGGAAATCGCAGACGATCGTGAACGCAATTGCCGCTGCGCTGGCCGAAGGCAAGAAGGTGCTGTTTATTGCAGAGAAGCTGGCAGCGCTCAACGTCGTCCGTTCCCGCTTAGAAGCTGTTGGACTTGGCGAGTTCCTGCTGCCGCTGCAGGCGGAACGGTCCACACGCGAGCAGGTCATCGCGTCCGTCCGGTCACGAGTGGAGATGCGGCGGCCGCCGGCTGCCAGAGATTACGACACGCGACTAGAGGAATATCGCAGGATCCGGGACCAACTCGCCGAGTATATCGAGTTGCTGACACTGCCGTTCGCCAGCAGCGGCCTGACAGTTCACGAAATCCTCGGGAAGAGCATCTCCACGAGCCCTTGCATTGAGGGTATTCCCGCAGAGGTGCTCTCAGGCTGCGACTTACCGGATAACTTTCTAAGTGTAGCTGGGATCGGGCGCCTCAAGACGCTTGCGGCTTCCGTAGAGCGAGCAGCGCAAGCAGCTGCGCGGGCGGCTTCCTACTGGAAGACCACCGGACTGGTTCATGTAGAACGCTTCACAGTGGAAGAGGTATGCAATCAGGCGCTGAACTTGGCGCGCGCGTACCGGACCTTGGCTGAATTGCAGACGGGTCTCACGACATACGGAATCAAGCCGGGAACGGACGATGAAACGCTGGAGGCCCTGGAAAAGGCTCTGAGCAATCTCTTTGGCCTGTCAGACGATATCCCCCGCGAGCTGTTGGTGCGGTTGTTGGATGACGAAGCCCTAGATCGGCTCTCCGCTTTCCTCGGCGACTGCGACGCCGTCCGTGAGTCCGAGCGTGAGTTGGGGGAAATACTCGACGCCGACCTCTCGGGTGAGACGTTGTCACTGGTGCGACGCGTCGCGGAGACGAGCGCCGGCGCGTCATTGAAAACCTTGGACATGTCAAAACTCGAGTGGGTGCTTAGCGATCGCCGCGAAACCTTGGAGAAGGCGAAGAGCCTCGAGGCCGCCATAGCCCCGCTAGTGAGTGCGTGCCCGGAGGCCGCCAGCTGGAGTTTCGACAGCATTGCGAAGGCCCAGCAGGCGATCGCAACTGCCGGACGCGACGCCCTTATGCGCAGGAACACGGCGACGGGAGATCCCGCTGCGACAACGATCTTGAGAAAGCTGTGCGCTGAGGGGCGTACACTCCAGGCGACGAGGAGCGACCTCGAAAGCCGCGTGTCCCTGAGCGTCGAAGTGCCGCTTCAAACGCTGGTGCAAACGATCGCCGCGCTCAGGGCGGGTGGCATTTTTGCTTTCCTGTCTGGAGAATTTCGGCAGGCAAAGAAGTTGGCCAAATCCCTGACGCTGTCGAATCGGTTCGACAAGCGTGACGCACTTGAGCGGATGGAAGCGCTCGCGTCCTACAGGCGTGCAGAACGCGAATTTGCCGAAAACCCGCAGGCGATGGCGTTGTTCGGCTTACACTTCCGCGGTGCAGGAACGGACTTCTCACCATTCGAGCAACTAGCCCAGTTTTACGAGGTCGCACAATCTTTGACGGGACCAGAGCATCGCTCGTTGCGTACTTTCCTGCGTGACGCGGATTTCGATGATCTGGAACTTGTGCCGCCGATACCATCCAATGTTCAGGTCTACAGTTTTGCCACCCTGCAACGGTACCTCGTCGTCGCCCAGCAGGGCATCAATGATCTCACTGCCGCACTCGACTCCTTGCGCCCCATGCTCAAGGCCTTCCGGGATCCTACAACCTTCGATCCCGAAGCGCTGTCGGCGTTGGCGTCGAGGCTAGAGGCGCTGTTAGCCACACGAGTCAAGCTCGATGAGGACAAAGTCGCCGCCAGGCTGCTTGGCGAAAGGTTCCTGGGAGCACGAACATCAACCGCTTCTCTGCATGAAGCATGCGGTTGGGCAAGAGAAGCGAGAACTCTTCGCGCGGAGCTAGCCGCGGTCCTGAATACCGGAGATGTATACGAGGCAGCTGCGCAGCTCAGGCGCGTGCTCGAGGCTCGGGAGCGCGCCCGTAATCTGCTCTCAGCTCTCTGCGAGAGTGCGCGTATGGACCCGGCCCACTTTACGAAAGACCGCGACGTGACGGAAGTCGCGAGCTTCTTGGAAGGCGCTGCTGCCGATCGGGATGGACTATTCGCACATGCGGCGCTGGCGACAGCTTTTACCGAGCTCCGGGGAACGGGAACATATCCGCTGGTGACTCACCGTATGGAGACAGGACTCCCTGACGGCTTGGCGGCGCAATTCGAAGCTTTGGCCGTGCGCAAGCTATCTCGTGCCATCTATGCCGAGCACGGCTCGAAGCTCTCGCGTTATCCTGGGAGCCGCCTGGATGATCTGCGCACCGCCCTTGCCAAACAGGACAGGGAGATCATCAAGCTCGCTCGACAGCAGCTGCGGTGGAAGTTGCACGCCGATGCGAAACCACCGTTCGGCAACGGAATCGGAAAGAAATCGACCTGGACGCAGATGGCGCTGATCGACAACGAGATTAACAAGCAACAGCGCTTCGTCTCCGTCCGTGATCTGACCCAGCGCGCCGGCCGCGCGCTCCTGGAGCTCAAACCTTGCTGGATGATGTCGCCGCTGGCTGTGGCTCAATATGTACCCAAGAACTCGATCACCTTCGACCTCTGCATCATCGACGAGGCTTCCCAGATGCCTCCGGAGGCGTCGATCGGTGCCTTGATTCGGTGCAAACAAACGGTGGTGGTGGGCGACACCAATCAGCTGCCTCCCAGCAGCTTCTTCAAGAAGATGATCGACGACGAGGAGGCGGACGACGACGAGAACGTCCTGAACGAGTCCATCCTCGAGATGGCCAACGCTACCTTCAGGCCTGCTAGACGACTGCGGTGGCACTATCGCTCGCGCCACTCGGGACTCATCAAATTTTCCAATCGCCTCGTCTACGGGGATAATCTCATCGTCTTTCCGGCAGCTACCGAAGGTACGGCGCGGATGGGCGTGGAGTTCAGGCCGGTCGATGGCCTCTACAAGGCGGGAACGAACCCGATCGAAGCAAGAACGATCGTAGACGCGGCGCTAGACTTTATGCGCACTGATCCGGAGCGGTCCCTGGGGATCGTCACGCTGAATCAGAAGCAACGTGACCTAATAAACGAGGAATTCGATTACGCCCTCAACCGCGACCGGCACGCACAGGCGTACGTCGAAGCGTGGAAAGAGAGACATGATGGCCTTGAGGAGTTCTTCATTAAAAACCTCGAAAACGTACAAGGCGACGAGCGCGACGTCATTTTCATAGGCACTGTATACGGGCCCGAGGCCAAGGGCTCCCGGACTCATCAGCGCTTCGGTCCCATAAATGGCCTCGCAGGGAGGCGGCGTCTGAACGTGCTCTTCTCCCGCGCGAAGGAGAAGATCGTGACCTTCTCTTCGATGACCGCGGCCGACATCACCGCCGAGGAAACAGGCAACGCGGGTGCCTACATGCTTAAGCGCTGGCTGGAGTACTGCGCGAGCGGCGTACTTGACAGCGGGTCAGAGACACTGCGTGAACCCGACTCCGATTTCGAAATCTTTGTGATGAATCAGATCCGGGCCATGGGTTATGAGCCTGTGCCTCAGGTGGGAGTCGCTGGCTATTTCATCGACATCGGGGTCCGGCATCCCGACTGGCCCCATGGGTTCGTCCTTGGTGTTGAATGCGACGGTGCAAGCTACCACTCAGCCAAGTCCGCGCGGGATCGAGATCGTCTTCGTCAAGAGGTGCTGGAGGGGCTGGGTTGGCGGTTCCATCGCATCTGGTCGACCGACTGGTTTAACAACCCACGGCGTGAGGCCGAGCGCCTTCGCGCCGTCTTATCTTCGCGTATGGTGGAGCTGAAAGCGCGCGAGGCGGAGTTCGCCATGCGGCCCGCCCGGGTCGAACCATCACCGGCGATCGAGTTGCCCAAGCAGTCGCCGAAACCTACAGCCGCGCTGCCCGAACAGTCGGGTGGTGAGGCTCTGCTTCCGACCATCAGCTCGCGGCTCAATCACTCCGTCTCAGTCGGTGATACGGTAAGAGTGCGCTATCTGACTGGCGACTGCAGAGTACTGCAACTTACCATCAGCAGAGACAAGAGCGATCTCAGTAATGGGCTCGTGCACTTTGGCGCGCCCATCGCCAAGGCGCTGCTCGGAGCGGAGGAAGGGGATGAAGTCGAGGTGCTTGCCGGAACTCATGTTCGCCCCGCTATTGTAGAGCGTATCACAAAGATCTCTCAATAGCGTCCAATCGTTACCTCGACTCGATGGACCAAGGCCTTTCAGCGGGACGAAGTTCGTCGCGTTGCGAAGTATGCCAAAGTTGGAATGATGGGGGAGCCGACGGAACCGCTCGCGTCTGGCGTGAAGCAGAGATCACCGCCGCGGGCCAATCGAAAGCCGGCGGGCGTCCTATCGCTCTAGGATCTGCGCGCCAAGGCGACGTCGTGCAGATCGCAGACCGAGAGTCTCACGTTGCCGAGGTTTCAACAGCAGCTTGGGGGCTGGTCAGAATTCGCTCGATGCGTCGCGAAAAGGTCCCGAAGCAATCCAGCTTCTCCGATGACGATTAGGTGGCAGAGATACTTCGCCTCATAAGGAGCCAGCGCGCGACACCGAGGAACGTGACATCCTAGAATAGCCATGAGACCACGCGTCATCTTCATCGACTCTGAATCGCGTTCCACGCAAACGGCGTTTTCCGGAGTAATGAGGAGAACAGGTGCCTCCCCACGGCGATAGCGCCGTTATGCTGGACGTCGCGCAATCCCGCTGAACTCCTCGATCTGAGAAAAGCCAACTCAATCAGCCCTCGGCAACCTCGCTGCGCAACACTATAGCTCGGCAAGCGACGCTCTCCGGCGCATGAGCGCCTCCCCCGGCAATGCAACGGTGCTCCAGCTCGAGCGTCGTTCTATGTACCTCCTTGGAGAAGCCGTAGCAGGCGTTGCTTGTCCGTCGCGCCGTCCGAGCTCGTGCCATGGCGCCCCCTTGGTTGATCACAGGATCGGGATCAGCTCCAGCCTTACAAGCGAGAAACGCCGTTTGCTTGGCAACGTTTTCCCCCAGCTTTGAATCGGGAATCTCAGGTTTGGAATCGGTTCTCGAGAATTCTGAATCCGCGATTCCAATCCTTGAATCGGATTACCGCAACTTTTCTCAAATTGAGATGACGTGCCCGCACGTCATCTCAACGCAAACCGACGCGGCCGACGACGCCTCGGCAAACGGCTTTTGCGATGTAACGCTTGTCCAGAATTCTGAATCCCAATAGCGTAAATTGTTTCAGGTTGTAGGCAATGCATTACAACTTGAGACAACTCGAGATGAGGTGCACGCTCTGCGAAGCGGGAGCCATCCAGCCCTCCTGTACCATCACCTTTGAGTGAGAGGGCGAGAGGGGCGCAGGGTGATCTGGAAACGCCCGGCGCGAGGCCGGGCGCTTTCATGACATCAAGACGCGAACCGACAGTCGGCTAAACGCCGCTATACGACGTCTCTGTCCGACAGGTCGTCAGGAAGCGACGATACAGCTTCCCCTGCCGCGCGTTCCTGCTCGAGCTTCGCCTTCTTGTGCGCCCGTTTGGCCGCAGCCTTTTCATCTGCAGCCTTCTTCCGTTCAGCTGCCGCAGCCGCATCGAACTTTTCGACTGCTGCAAAAGCCTTGTCGGCACGATCTCCAAGGAGCCAGGCGAGTTGCGGGACCACGGTGTCGTTCAGCCACGCGCCCACCTCCGCCGCACGTGGCCACTGTTCCACAGAGCCCAGCCTGTAGAGGGTCGCATGCAGCTCGTCCCAACGGTCGCCCTTGACGATCGGCCTGTGGTGGATCGCGTGCGGATGGAACCCCTTGGGCGCCGGCACCGCCACCCAGGTCAGCCACTCAAGCTGCTGCTGGACCATCCGGGCGGGGTGGATCAACGGCCGCTGGATCTCGCTGACCACAACCGTCTTGCCACGGCGATGCGGTTCCAGCGAAGCAAGCACCATCTCGAGCAACGCAGAAGCGTTGGCCATCAGCTCAGGAAGGGCGGTCGCGGTCTTCTCGGCGATCCGAGCCCGCAGGCCCGCTGGACCACCATCCTCAGGTGACGTCGACGCAGTCTTCGTCTTGCCGAGCATCTCCTTGATCTGTGCGCCCGTCAGCTTCCGGCCAGCTTCCCTGGCAGCGAGCACCTCTTCAATCTGCTTCGGCTCGGCCGACGCCAGATCATAAAGCGAGCTTGCGACAATGCCTGCTCGCACAATCCGTTCACGGAACGGTTGCAGGTGGCGGTAAACGCTGGCGTAGTTCTCCGCCCCTCGGCGCGACAGTCCAAAGACGTCTTTGGTCAGCTTGCCGAAATGCACCTGATCGTTGGCGATCTCGTGCAGGCCTGCCGCGAGCCGCCCCCACTCAAAAACAGAATCGGTGGACTTTCGCCCGAGTTCGAGGCTCTCCAGGCGAAGCTGTTCGACTACCCTCGCCTGCTCCTCATTGAGGCCGAGAGCGGCATAATCAGGTCTGCCTCCGACGGAAACGGGCGAGACCTTCTTCTCCGATGCTGCCTTTGCGCCCTTCCTTGCCCGATCAATGGCATCCCCAAGGAACCGCAGCTCCTCGGGCATCGCCAAAACCGCGCCCTTCAATTCGTTGTTGCTGATCGTCTTCGCCATCCAAACTCTCCTTCTTGCTGGCAAACTCACAACCGACCGTCCCCTTGGACGGCCCCCGGCACGCATGCGGTGGCCCAGGTATTCGCTCGAAGAGCGAGCCTGGGCGGCGCAGCTGCAGCCCGGAGAGCGGGAGAAAGAGTGTGTCTGCCGACAGTCCGGTCGCGAGATGCGATGCGGACTGTCGTCTGCACGAAGGCGCGAACCCAAAGGGTCGCGGGCTAATGTTCTTTGAGGGATTTGGCCACCTCATGAAGGTGGCATTGCTGGAAATGGTCATGACGTCTCTCTGCCAGCGGCCAAGCCGCGATCATCCGTCCTCGCGGACAGGATGTCCGGAGGCAGTTCAGAGCCGAAAACCCGTTCGGTCGAACGTTCGGCAATCGTGTCGAAAGGCACTCCGCTTAACAGCGGCCAATGCCCATCAACGATTGCTGGTTATTCGCAGGCTCATGGTGAACTGCTCCCGTAGCAGACCGTCTGGGACCACTCCCAGAAAGACTGGACGGGCTGGATATACCAACGTCAGAAGAAATGCCAGAGGAGAAAAGGAAAAGATCTGCAATCCTTGAATTAAGGTAAACGCCGTGGCCGGAAC
The DNA here is from genome assembly GCF_000526635.1 of Aminobacter sp. J41. GTDB lineage: Bacteria > Pseudomonadota > Alphaproteobacteria > Rhizobiales > Rhizobiaceae > Aerobium. The sequence continues at coordinate 643 of NZ_JAGL01000037.1, read as the reverse complement.
TCGAACAAGATCGAGGCCAGAAGTCAGGGGTAGTCCAAATCCCGCCTCTACCTCCAGTCTTGTTGGATCGGTCGTTTTATCTGTTTCCACAAGCTAAGACGTAAAGCAGATCCCTGGTCTTGAGGGTAAGGAAAAGCAGAGAAGTGCGAGCTACTCCGCCTCTCGCCGTGCGATGGGAGCGCCCAAGGATGTCTTCCAACTGCAGCTCTATGGGTGCGCGCTTCAAGAATGCAGGTCGGCATTCCCGAGGGATTCTCCCAGTCGGTACCAGCGCGAAAGTGTTCGGGCCCACTTGAGATCCGCTGAGACCAGCCAGAGATCCGACGTCAAGATCGGTCGGTCCATGCCGGCAAGTAAAGGATGTCCGCTTGCAAGCCCGACGAGACAGCCTGCCGGACGCTCGGAGATGCTCCACCGATCAAGAAGCGGGGATGGTCCTCCCACAAGTTCTTCGACAGGCGTGCCCTGGCTGATCCGTTCCATCTCGGCTGCAAGCGCACGAATGCGGCGAGTGTTGTCTCAAAGGCGGCCCCTTGATCAGGAGAACGAGGGTCGAACTTCAGCATTCGAAAAAGTTCCTTCTGTTAGCGTGTGAAAGCTCCGCCGAGCTCTGATCGGCACCGAAGCCAAGGGCTCGTCGTGT